>CAURVQ010000012.1:0-31085 GCA_963528625.1 uncultured Leptotrichiaceae bacterium
TAACAGCAGCAGATGGATTAAATGGAAAAGATTTAACAGATAAAGTAAATGCGTTGAGAAACGGAGAAGCGGGAACAGTAGTATTTACAGATAAGGATGGGAATAGATTAGTAAAAGCAAATGATGGATATTATTATGAAAAATCTAAAGTAAATGCAGATGGAAGTCTAGTAAATACAGCAGATGCAATTAAGAAAGCAAATGATGGAAACTATTATTTAGCAAGTCAAGTAGGAGCAGATGGTAATGTGATAACTCCAGCAGTAGGAGCAAAACCAACACCACAAGAATATAGTCCAGAGTTAAGAGTAGTAAATGCAGATGGAAGTACAACTACACCTAATAAATTAACAAATATAGCAGATGGGAAAATAAGTTCAACATCAAAAGATGCAATCAATGGAAGCCAAATCAAAAATGTACTTGATAAAATTGGAGTTACAACAGATGCTGATGGAAATATAGTAGCACCAGTAATAACAGGACTAACTAAAGCAGATGGTACATCTGATACAGCACCAACAACATTAAAAGATGGATTAAATGCAGTAATAGGAAAAGTTAATGAAGGAATTAAATATAAAGGAGACCTAGGAAATGAAGGAAAACAACAACTAGGAACAGTATTTAATGTAGTTAGAGCTGGAAGAACAACTGAAACAGGAGAAACACCATTAACAGAAACTGTAGGAACAAATACAATAAATTATGTTGGAGATAACGTAATAACTAAGTATAGTAAGAATACAGATGGAAGTGGAAAACTAGAAATAGGATTCAAAGAAAGTCCAACATTTAAAAATGTAACAGCTGATACTGTTTCTACAACAGGAAATATTACTGCAGGTGGAACAATAACTGGAAAAGATGGTAAGTTTGAAACATTAAAAGTTACAGAAAAAATAGTAACTAAAGAAATAGAATTTAAAGATGGAACAGGAAATAACTTAACATTAGTAAGTGGAAAAGATGGAAACTTATACATTAATGGAGTAGCAGTACCATCAGCAGCGAATGCACCGGTAATCTATACAAATACAAATGGGGAAAGAGTAGAATTAGGACAAGATGGAAAAGTATATAAACCTAAAGAATTAGATGGATTGACTTATGTGGTAACTAGACCAGCAGTAGGTACGCCAGGAACAGCTGGCTATACACCAGCAGTAGGAGCATACTATGCAGAAAATCAATTTAAGAAAGATACTACAGGAGCTTTTGTAAAAGATGAGAATGGTAATAGAATCTTAAATGATGATGCACAACCAACTAATTTAGATGGTAAAGATTATACAGGAACAGTAGTTCATAGATTATCGCCAATTAAAAAAGGAGATACAGCAGCAAGAGTCTTAACAAATGTAGGAGCTGGAGAAGTAAGTGCAACATCAACAGATGCAATCAATGGTAAACAATTAAAAGATGTAGCAGATAAAGTTGGGTTGACTGTAGAAACTGATAATAAAACATTAACATTACCGGCAATTACAGCGTTGAAAGATACAAAAGGGACTGATACAACTGCACCGAGAACATTAGTTGGAGGACTAAATGCAGTAACAGATAAAGTTAATGAAGGAATTAAATACAAAGGAGACCTAGGAAATGAAGGAACTCAACAATTAGGAACAGTATTTAATGTAAATAGAGCTGGAACTAACGTTGAGTTAAAAGATGGAACAAAACAAACTATTTCAAAAATAGTGCCAGCACCAGCAGGATCAGCTGAAGGTACATTACCTACTATAGGAACAGAAGAGATAGATAGAAAATATGTAGGTAAAAATATAATTACACAATACACTAAAGATGCTATTACTGGAAATGGAAAACTAGAAATAGGATTTGCTGAAAGTCCAGAATTTAAAAATGTAAAAGCTGATAATGTAACAACAGGATCAATAGTGTTTGACGATGGAGCAGGTCATAAATTATCATTAGGACCAACATCAGATGGTAAATTACAAGTAGGTGGAAAGGAAATATCTACAGAGCTAATATTGTCTAAAGATGGAACAACAGCAGATGGAAAAGTAGATTTAGCAAAACAAAAATTACATGTAGCAAATGGAAACAATGTTGCAGTAGAAATTGCAAATAATAAAATAACAGTAGGGTTAGATGACGCTACTAGAGATAAATTAGCAAACTTAGATGCAAATGCAAGTACTAAATATGCAAATAAAGATGCAAGTAATTTAGCTAACTTATCTGATACAGACAAACAAGCATGGAGAAATGCAATAGGTTTAGGAAATGCAGTATCAGGAACAGGAACGTTATCTATAGATGCAGCAACATTAGGGACAGAAACAGGAGCAACTGAAAGAGATAATGGTAAAGCAACTGTTAAACTTGATGGAACTGAAAACTTTAAATTGTTAGGAACAGATGGAATTACTGTAAAAGGATCAACTACTGGAACTAACAAAACATTAACATTTGGGCTTGATGATACAACAAAAGCGGCAATCAAAAACATCGGAAAATCAGTATCTGACGGAAGAGATGGAAAAGACGCTACAAACGGAACTGACGGATCAAATGGTTCTCACGGATTGACAGGAAAAGATGGACTTAACGGAAAAGACTTGACAACTAAAGTAAATGCGTTGAGAAATGGTGAAGCAGGAACGGTAGTATTTACAGATGCTCAAGGAAATAGACTAGTAAAAGCAAATGATGGAAATTATTATGCAAAAGATAAAGTGAACTTGGAAACAGGGAAATTAAATAATCCAGCAGATGCGATTAAGAAAGCAAATGATGGTAAATATTATGCAGCTGATAAAGTTGATGCAACAGGAACATTAACAGATCCAAATGCAACGCCAGTAGAGTACAATCCAGAATTAAGAGTAGTAAATGCAGATGGAAGTACGACAGCACCAAACAAATTATCTAATATTGCTGATGGTAAAATAGGAGCAGGTTCAAAAGATGCAATTAATGGAAGCCAAATCAAAAATGTACTTGATAAAATTGGAGTTACAACAGATGCTGATGGAAATGTAGTAGCACCAACAATTACAGCTATAAAAGGAAAAGATGGAAAAGATGGAGAAGCTAAAACATCAGTAGTAGCTGGATTGAATGAAGTTATTAAAACTGTAAATTCTGGAATTAAATACAATGGAGATTTAGGAACAGAAGCTACACAACAACTAGGAAGTACATTTAGTGTAAATAGGGCTGGATTATCAACAGCAACAAATCCTACACCATTGACAGAAACAGTATCTGGGAAAGTTATTAATTATGTTGGAGATAATGTAATTACTAAGTATACTAAAGGAACAGACGGTAATGGTAAGTTAGAAATAGGATTTAAAGAAAGTCCAACATTTAAAGATGTTACAGCGACAGGAAATATAACAGGAAAAGATGGTAAATTTGAAAACTTAAAAGTTACTGAGAAAATCATTACTAAAGAGATAGAGTTTAAAGATGGATCTGGAAATAACTTAACATTAGTAACTGGAAAAGATGGAAATCTTTATATTAACGGTGTGGCAGTGCCAACAGCAGAGTCAGCTCCGGTAATTTATACGAATACAGCTGGAGAGAGAGTTGAAAAAGGTCAAGATGGTAAGATTTATAAACCAGAAGATATTAAAAATCTAACTTATGTTAAATCTAGACCGGAATCAGGAACAGTTGGAGCAGCTGATTATAAACCTGCAATAACAGGTGGATATTATGCTGATGATCAATTTGAAGTAGAAAATGGTGTAATTAAAAAAGATGCTGAAGGAAATAAAGTTCTAAAAGCTAATGCAACTCCAAAAGATTTAACATCTAAAGAGTATAATGATGAAGTATTACATAAATTATCGCCATTAGCAGGAACAGGAGCTAAGAGATTAACAAATGTAGCTGATGGAAAAAATAATAATGATGCTGTAAATATGAAACAATTAAAAGAAGTGAAAGATAGTACAATTACATTTAAAGGAGATACAGCAACTGACACGGTTTCTAGAAAATTAGGAGAAACATTAAACATAACTGGTAATGGAATAAAAGTAACTAAAAATAAAACTGGAGATGGATTAGAATTATCAATCTCTAAAGGGAAAGTTGATACAGTAAATGTTAAAGATAAAGCAGTAACATCAGCTAAACTTGCTGAAGATGCAAGGACAGTAGTTTACGTAACTTCAGATAATAAAGCAGTGGAATTAGGAGCAGATGGGAAATTACATAAAGCTGAAGATTTAGCTGGAAAAACTTATGTAGAAGTAAAAGATGCGACAGGAAATGTGGATCAAACTAAAACTGGATTCTATAATGATGCTGATTTAAATGCAGATAAAACAGAACCATTAGCAGGAAAAAATAAAGTAGATGTAGCAATAGTAGACCCAACTCAACCAAATGTTAAACTAAGACATGCCTTAAATGGATATGTTCCTGGAGGAACAGATGTAACAACAAATAGTGTGTTAACAAATGTAGGAGAAGGAGAAGTAAGTGCAACATCAAAAGATGCAATTAACGGAAGTCAATTCCATAAATTATCAACAAATACAATTAGATTAACTGCAGATGGTGTGACAACAGGTGGAGCGACAACAAATGATAAAACTGATGCTAAAGAACTGAATACAGCAAATGGAATTTCATTTGGAATTAAGGGAGCAGATGGAATAACAACAACTGCTAATGGAACTGATGTGACTGTTAAGTTAGATGCAACTACAAAAGCTAAATTAGATAACTTAGATGTTAATGCGAATAATAAATATGCTCAAAAAGATGCAAGTAATATTACAAAAGATGAGGCAACTAAATGGAAAACAGCATTAGGACTTGAAAATGTAGTAACAGGAACAGGAACGTTATCTATAGATGCAGCAACATTAGGGACAGAAACAGGAGCAACTGAAACAGATAATGGTAAAGCAACTGTTAAACTTGATGGAACTGAAAACTTCAAAACGATAGGAACAGATGGAATAACAGTAGCAGCGACTGGGAAAAATATTACATTTGGTCTTGATAAAGATACAACAGATAAATTGAAAAATATTACAGCAGTGGCAGATGGAAGAGATGGAAAAGATGCTACAAATGGAACTGACGGATTAAATGGTTCTCACGGATTGACAGGAAAAGACGGACTTAACGGAAAAGACTTAACAACTAAAGTAAATGCGTTGAGAAACGGAGAAGCTGGAACGGTAGTATTTACAGATACCCAAGGGAACAGACTTGTAAAAGCAAATGATGGTAAGTACTATAAAGCAAATGAAGTAGACGAAAAAGGAGTTTTAATAGGAACTCCAATAGCAGTAGCAGAAGCAGATATTGAATTGAGAGTAGTAAACTCAAAAGGAGAAACTGCAACGACTTCAATTAAATTAAGTAATATTGCTGATGGTAAAATAGGAGCAGGTTCAAAAGATGCAATTAATGGAAGCCAAATCAAAAATGTACTTGATAAAATTGGAGTTACAACAGATGCTGATGGAAATGTAGTAGCACCAACAATTACAGCTATAAAAGGAAAAGATGGAAAAGATGGAGAAGCTAAAACATCAGTAGTAGCTGGATTGAATGAAGTTATTAAAACTGTAAATTCTGGAATTAAATACAATGGAGATTTAGGAACAGAAGCTACACAACAACTAGGAAGTACATTTAGTGTAAATGCAGCGACAGGAAACTTAAATAAAGTTGCTGAGCCTACAGTAAATTATGTTGGAGATAATTTAATTACTAAGTACACATTAGACACTGCAACAGGAAATGGTAAATTAGAAATTGGATTGAAAGAAAGTCCAACATTTAAAGATGTTACAGCAGATAACTTGAAAGCAAATACACAAGTAGAAGCACCAACAGTAGTAATTAAAGGTAAAGCCGGGGCAGACGGTACAGCTGGAAAAGATACAGTGTTGACAGCAGATAATAATGGAAACTTAAAAGTTGGAGATAAAATAATAACTGCTGGAAATATTGAGTTAGGATTGACTGGTAAAACAGTAAAAGCAGATGCTACAGAAACAACAGTAGGTGGAGCAACAGATAAAGTAAACTTGTCGGCTGGAGAAAAATTAGAAGTAATTGGAACAGATGGAGTAACAGTTAATATTGCAGGAAAATCTGTAACATTAGGTCTTGATAAAGATACAACAGATAAATTGAAAAATATTACAGCAGTATCAGATGGAAAAGATGGAAAAGATGCAACAGATCCGGCTAATGGTACTAATGGAACTAATGGAACTCACGGATTGACAGGAAAAGACGGACTTAACGGAAAAGACTTGACAACTAAAGTAAATGCGTTGAGAAACGGAGAAGCTGGAACAGTAGTATTTACAGATGAAAATGGAAATAGATTAGTAAAAGCAAATAATGGAAAATATTATCCAGTAGCATCAGTAGGAGCAGATGGAAATCTAGTTCAAGGAGTAGATGAAAATACAGGAATAACAAATCCAGAATTAAGAGTAGTAAATGCAAATGGAGAAACAACTAAAGTAACGACATTGAATAACTTAGCGAATGGACTTAAAGGATTAACAAATGGGACTGCTGCAGTAACAAAAGAAACAGCAGGAGAAGTTGTTAAAAATCTATTAACTCAAACAGATGGATTGAATAAAGCTGTAAATGTTGGAGATTTACAAGCATTAGCACAAGCAGGGTTAAACTTTACAGGAAATAGTGGAAATGCACACGCTCCACTAAGTACAACAGTAAATGTTGCAGGACAAGGAACACCAGCAGCAGACTTTGCAGGAGCTAGTGGAAATATTAAAGTTGAAGCCTCTGAAGATACAACTACAGCTAATAAAATAGCGAAACTTGAAATTCAATTAGCTGAAGCATTGAAAGGAATTAAATCTATCCAAAACGGAGATACTAAGATTACTTTAGATAAAGATAATGGTGTTAAAGTAGATGGAAAAGACGGTGGAAAAGTTATCGTTAATGGAAAAGATGGAACAGATGGAGTAACTATTACAGGAACAAACGGAACAGATGGATCGTCAATAGTAGTAAATGGAAAAGATGGTGTAGCTGGAAAAGATTCAGTAACTATTAAAGGTGGCGATGGAACGAATGGATCATCAGTGACAGTTAATGGTAAGGACGGAAAAGACGGAGTGACTATTAAAGGTGGAAACGGAACAGATGGAGCAACTGTTACTTTTGAGAAGAAAAATGATGGAACAGGAACAGGTTCTATAACTGGTCTTAAAGATCCTGAACTAAATGTTGATGGGACACCAAAAGATAAAACAGCAGCAACTACTGTAAATTATGTAACAAATCAAATTGAAGGTGCTAAAACAGAAATTACTAATAAGATTAATAATCTTGTTGATGGTGGTATGAAGTATAAAGGAAATTCTGGAGATGAAGTTAAAGTTAAGTTAAATGAAGCGGTAAATATAAAAGGTGAAGGTAATTATACTGGAACAGGTTCTGCAACTGGAAATATAGCAGTTGTTGGAAGTAATGCTACAAGCACACTTGAAATTAAACTTAATAAAGACTTGAAAAACATTGAAACAATTTCTAACGGAGATACTAAGATTACATTAGATAAAAATAATGGTGTTGTTAAAGTAGATGGAACAGATGGAGGAAAAGTTGTTGTTAATGGTAAAGATGGAAATAGTACTGTAGCAATTAATGGTGGAGATGGAACAAACGGATCATCAATAGCTGTTAATGGTAAGGATGGAAAAGACGGAGTGACTATTAAAGGTGGAAACGGAACAGATGGAGCAACTGTTACTTTTGAGAAGAAAAATGATGGAACAGGAACAGGTTCTATAACTGGTCTTAAAGATCCTGAACTAAATGTTGATGGGACACCAAAAGATAAAACAGCAGCAACTACTGTAAATTATGTAACAAACCAAATTACTAATGTTACAAATAAAATTAATGATGTAGCTAACAAAATGGATAAAGGTTTAAATTTTGTTGGAAATGATCCTACTAAAGTTGTTAATGCTAAGTTAGATGGAATTGTAAGCATAAAAGGAGAAGGTACAATAGCAACAGGAATTGGTACTGCAGCTAATAATATTACAGTTGAAAAAGATACAACGGCAGGAACAACAGGATTAGTTGTTAAACTTGCTGATAAATTGACTGGTATGACTGGATTTGAAACTAAAGAAGAAAATGGTAAAAAAGTTACTATTGATAAAGATGGAATTTCATTGACAACAAAAGCAACTACTGGAACTCCTGCGACTAACCTAAAATTAGGAACAGATGGAACTATTACTGGAGTAGTAGCAAAACCTGATGATAAAACATCAGTAGCGACTGTTGAGTATGTAAACAGTAAGATAGGTTCTGGAATAACGTTTGGAGCAGATAATGGTAATAATCAAGCTCAAGAACTTGGAACTACACTTAAAGTTAAAGCAGCTACAGAAACAATTACTGCAAATGCTAAAGATTATCAAGGAAATGAAATCAAGTATAAAGATCAAGATGGAACTGATAAAAATGTAACTGTAAATTATAGAGGAAATAATCTAATAACTTCTTATAACTATGACACAGCAAATAAAACAGGAACTATATCTGTGGCAATGTCAGAAAGACCAGAGTTTGCAGCAGTAACAGTAGGAAAAGGAGACACTAAAGCAACATTAGATGGTGAAAAAGGTTCGTTAGAATTTAATAAAACTATAGAAACAGGAAAAGATGGAAAACCTATTGTTTATGCTAATAATGATGGAAAAATCGTAACATATAAAGATGAAAACGGAAAAGTTCAACCAATTTACAAACAAATAGGAAAAGGAACAATTAGTGGATTGAAAGATGTTGATTATCTTGAAGTTGATGGAAATAGAGTTGCAATAGATAGAACTCAAGCAGTTAATGCTGGATATGTTGACGATCAATTAGGAGATGTTAGAACAAGAATCAATAATAATACTACTAGAATTACAGAATTAAGTACAGAAAGTAGAGCAGGAATTGCAGGAGTAGCAGCAATGGCAAATATTCCTCAAATAAACGATGCTGGAAGTAATAAATACAATATTTCAGTAGGTATTGGGAAACATAGAGGAGAAACTGCTTATGCATTAGGAATTTCTGGAGTATCTGATGATGGTAGAGTAGTTTATAAAGCTAGTGCGGCGTTAGATAGTCAAAATAAAGTAACTGCGGGACTTGGATTAGGATATCAATTTGGTAAGAGAGATATTGAAGCAAGTGAGTTAGATAGATTTAAAGCTCAAATGGCATTATTACAAACAGATTCAACTAGAAAATTTGAAAAACTTGAAAGAGAGCAACAAAGAATGAGAGAAGAGCAAGAAGCAATCAAAGCTACTCATAATAGAATGCAAGAAGCTATAATTGCAATTGATAAAAAAACAGATAATATAGATAAATTAAATCAAATGAAGATGAATCAATTAGAAGAAAGAATTAATCAAAAAGTTGAAAAAATAGATTCACTTAACCAACTTAAAATTAATCAAATTAATAAAGAGATGGAAAAAGTAAAAAATAAATTGAAAATCTATAAATAATCAAATTTTTTAAAAGTTGAAGAAAAATAAAAAAGACAAGAATTTTTAGAAAGAATATGGAAAACTAAAAAGTTGGAAATAAGAATCTAAGGGTTCTTGTTTTTTTACATTAAATTAAAATTAAAAATGATTGACTTTAGAAAAGAAATATGGTATAAGATTATTAGAATAAAGTCGGGCGATCCACTGCCTAGTAATGAAAATTACTTTAAAAGAAGGAATTATAAAGTCGGGCGATCCACTGCCTAGTAATGAAAATTACTTTAAAAGAAGGAATTATAAAGTCGGGTGTTCCACTGCCTAGTAAGAAATTACTTTAAAAGAAGGAATTATAAAGTCAAGGCTACTTAACTTAAAAGTAGCCTTTTTTCAAAAAATATTAGGGGGAAAAATGATATTAAAATTGTATGAGGTTGATAACAATTATATAGATTATTTGAAAAAATATGATGAAAAAGTGTTAAATTATAGTGGTGAAAAGTACAAAGTTAATAGAAAATATTTGGGAATTTTATTGAAAATAAATGGATTTGTATATATCGCACCATTGTCGTCACCCAAGAATAAAGATTATGATTTAGATAAAAAAATCAAAAAATCTACAAAAATAATAATTAGAATAAAAAAGATACAAAAAGATAAAGAAAGATTACTTGGAACGATAAAACTTAATTGTATGATTCCAATTTATAATACAAAGGTTATAAAAAAATATGATGTGAAAGCTGAAAAAGATAAAAAATATAAAAATTTGATACAAGAACAGTTAGTTTTTATAAGAAAAAAAGAAAAAATGATTATAAAAAGAGCAGAAAACTTATATAAACAAAAATTGAAAAATCCATCATATTTAAAAGACACGGTAAATTTTATTTTACTAGAGGAAAAATCAAAAAACTATAAAGATAGTTAAAATTTCAAAATTTATAGACAAAAATGATAAAATATACTATAATAACGAAGAAATTATATAGGAGGTTTCAAAAACGTGAAAAAAATTTTTTTAAAAGTATTTTTAATATTAAGTATATTTGTAATGGTATTATCTTGTGGTAAAAATGATACAATAAAAATAGTATTTTTACCGAATGAATCAAACGAATCATTAAAACAGTCAAGAGAAGAATTTGCTAAAGTTATAGCAGAAGCAACGGGGAAAAAAGCTGAAATAGTTACAACAACAGATTATAATATTGCAATAGAAAATATTGTATCAGGAAAAGCACAAATTGCTTATTTAGGAGGAGAAGCTATATTGAGTGCTGCAGATAGAAGTAAAGATGTTCAAGCAGTATTGACAAATGCGGGAAAAAGTGGAACAATTGAAGATTCGCTTTATTACAGCTTTATTGCAGTAAGAGCAGAAGATGCGGATCAGTATAAAACAAATGGGGACTTTGATTTGAAAAAAATTAAAGGAAAAACAATGGCATTTGTAACAAATAGTTCGACGTCAGGATTTAAAGTTCCAGGGAAAGTAATCGCAAAAGAATTAGGAATTGAAAATTATGAAGATTTATTAGAGCCAGGAAAAGTATTTTCAAAAGTAATTTTTGGAAATTCACATCCGGGAACGCAAGTAAATTTAATGAAAAAAGATGCTGATGTTGCAACATTTGCGATACCAAAATCGTTTACAATTTACGATTTAGTAGATGGGCAAGAAAATCAAAAAGGAGCGACTTATAAAGTAAAACAAGGAGCTGTTGCACCGTTTGGTGAAGTTGCAGGAAAAGCATTTACAGTTATAAAATCAATACCGGTTTTAAATGGAGCAATTACCTTTAATACAAAAACATTATCTAAAGATGATCAAGAAAAAATCAAAAAAGCGTTAATGTCTGAAAAAACTACGAATAATCCTCATATTTTCTCAGGAAAAGAAAGTAAAGTAAGAGGAATGTTCTTAAAAGAAAACGATAAAGTTGGATTGATAGAAACAAACAATAAATGGTATGAAAAATTAAGAGAAGTTAAATAATTTTAGTATAATAAATAAAGGAGATTTTTGTGAATATATAATTTTAAAAATATATTTTCAAGTCTCCTTTTCTTTTTGTAAAAATTGTATTATAATAGTTATAACTTAAAACAAAAAGGAGAAAATCCAATGTTATTAGAACTGAAAAATGTAGAAAAAATTTATAATAATGGGACAAAAGCTTTGAAAAATGTGAGTTTTACTATAAATAAGGGAGAATTTATCTCTGTAATTGGATCGTCTGGCTCAGGGAAATCGACGCTTTTACGAACGATAAATAGAATGATTGATATAACAAATGGGGAAATAAAATTTCTTACAGAAGATGATAGTAAAAATGAAAAAATTGTTGAAATATCAAAATTAAAAAAAGGGGAGATAAACAAAGTAAGACGACAAATTGGAATGATATTTCAAAATTATAATTTAGTAGAAAAATTGACTGTAATAGAAAATGTTTTACATGGGAGGCTTGGATATAAATCAACATTAAAGGGTATTTTGGGGATATATAATGAAGATGAGAAACGAGAAGCATTTGAGTTATTAGAACGAGTAGATATGGCAAAATATGCGTATACTAAATGTAGTGAACTTTCAGGGGGACAGAAGCAAAGAGTTGGAATTGCAAGGGCATTAATGCAAAAACCAAGACTTTTACTTTGTGATGAACCGATTGCCTCGCTTGATCCTAAAACTTCAGAAATTGTAATGGATTACATAAAAAAAATTGTAGATGAAATGAATATAACTTGCATTGTAAATTTACATCAAGTAGATATTGCAAAAAAGTATTCTAATAGAATAATTGCTTTAAATAATGGAGAAAAAATATTTGATGATATTGTTGATGAATTAAACGAAAATATGATAAAAAAAATATATTCAAGCGATAAGAAAGTGGAGATAGAAAATGCTAAATAATGAAAAAGATATTTTTAAAATGAGAAAACAATCTAAAATAAATTTTTTAATTTTATTCGTTTTACTTTATGGACTTTCAGCTTTAATTTCTGGATTTCAAAATGGAATAGCGTTTTTATCAATTCCAAACGGAATAATTTGGTTGTTTAAAAATTTTGTGCCAACAGCTTCAGCATTGAAATATTTTCCTAAAATAATGAGTACGATGTTAGAATCTGTAATGATTGGTATAACAGCAACGGTAATTTCAGCAATATTTGCAATATTTTTAGCAATAATTGGATCTGAAACAACAGGAATAAATAAATTTTCAAAAATAATAATAAAAGTTATTGCTTCAATGTTTAGAAATACTCCAATAGTTGCGTGGTCTATTTTATTACTGTTTTCATTTAAACAAAGTAAAATGACAGGATTGATAGCTTTAGTTGTAATACTTTTTGGCTATATGATTAGAACTTTTATGGAAACGATTGATGAAGTTGGAGCTAATGTCCGTGAAGCTTTGGAAGTGACCGGAGCGAATTATTTTCAAATAATATTTCAAGGAGTTATACCGAGTGTATCGGGACAACTTGTATCTTGGGTTCTTTACTACATTGAAAATAGTATAAGAGAAATGACTTTAATAGGAATGTTGACAGGAACGGGAATAGGATTTTTGTTTAATATGTATTATCGTGATTTTAAGTACGATGTTGTTGGATTAATAATTTTAATTGTAGTAATTTTTGTAATAGGAATTGAGCTAGTATCAAATAAAGTGAGAAAAGAATTGTTATAGGAGTAAAAATGAAAGGTTTAGAAACTTTATCAAATGTAGAAAAAACAAAAAGTGGGAAAATAAAAATAAAAAAAATTACGAAAAGAAGAGTATATTTATATTGTGTTTGGACGATTTTATGCGTAATCACTTTATGCACATTATTTACAATAAATTTTAATGAGGTAAATTTTAGATTAGCATTAATTGATTTAGGAAAAAACTTAAAATGGATGTTTTTAGAAGCAAAATTATCTGAACGGTATACTATTTTTCAAATATTGAAAAGTTTAGTTATTACAATATCAATAGCAATTTTAACAACGATAATTGGAGCAACAGTTGCATTGTTTTTATCATTTTTTGCTTCAAAAAATTTATCATCAGAACGAGTATCAAAAATTATAAAAATTGTAATGTCGTTTATTCGTGCAATTCCAACAATCTTGTGGGTTATGATATTTTCCGTAGTTGCAAGTATTGGAATTGAGGCGGCAGTAATTGGAATGACATTTCATAGTGTGTCATATTTAACGAAGGCTTATTCTGAAAGTATAGAAGAAATTGATAACGGAATTATAGAAAGTTTAAGAGCAACTGGAGCATCGTGGTGGCAAATAATATTTCAAGGTGTAATTCCAACTTGTTTTAATTCAATATTATCGTGGACTTTTGTGCGTTTTGAAATAAACTTTACTAATGCAGTTGTAGTAGGAGCAGCTTCAGGAGCTGGAGGATTAGGCTACGAAATGTTTATGGCAGGAACAATGTACTTTGATATAAAAGAAATAGGATTTTTCACATATTTAGTTTTTTTTGTGACAATTTTATTAGAAACAATGTCAATAAAATTAAGGGAAAAATACATTATGAAATAAAAAAGACAATTTTTTTTGTGAATGGGTCTTTTATTTTTGTAAATTCGTGGTATACTATGATTATCAAAAATAAGAAAGAGAGTGGTAAATATGATGAAGTATTTGCAAAAAATTGGAAAATCATTGATGTTGCCAGTTGCAGTATTGCCAGCAGCAGCAGTATTAATGGGAATTGGGTATTGGATTGACCCAGCAGGATGGGGAGCTAATAGCCCAGTTGCAGCATTTTTAATTAAAGCAGGAGCTGCTATAATTGATAATATGTCAATTTTATTCGCTGTAGCAATAGCTTATGGAATGACAAAAGAAAAAGATGGGTCAGCAGCATTAAGTGGATTAGTTGCATTTTTAGTTGTTACAACTTTACTATCACCGGGATCAATTGCAGCATTAACAAAAGTAGCACCTGAAGAAGTTCCATTGGCATTTTCAAAAATTTCTAACCAATTTATAGGAATTTTATCTGGATTAGTAGCTGCAACAATGTTTAATAAATTCCATAGAACAGAATTGCCTCAAGCATTAGCGTTCTTTAGTGGTAAACGTTTAGTACCAATTATGACATCAATTGCTATGCTTTTAGTTTCAGTTGTTTTATTCTTTGTTTGGCCAGCAATATTTGCAGGATTAGTTGGATTTGGAATAGTAATGACTAAAATGGGAGCTTTTGGAGCAGCAGTTTACGGATTCTTTAATAGATTATTAATTCCAGTTGGATTACACCACGCATTAAATGCAGTATTCTGGTTTGATTTAGCAGGAATTAACGATATTGGAAACTTCTGGGCAGGAACAGGTATCAAAGGTGTAACAGGAATGTATCAAGCAGGATTCTTCCCAGTTATGATGTTTGGATTGCCAGCAGCAGGATTTGCTATTTATCAAACAGCTAGACCTGAGAAAAAAGTACAAATAGCTTCATTAATGTTAGCAGCAGGATTTGCTTCATTCTTTACAGGAGTAACTGAACCATTAGAATTTGCATTTATGTTTGTTGCACCATTATTATATGTAATTCATGCGGCTTTAACAGCTTTAAGTTTATTTATTGCATCAACAATACACGCAACAGCAGGATTTGGATTTAGTGCAGGACTTGTTGACTTTGTATTAAGTTCAAGATTACCTTTAGCTAACAAACCATATTTATTAATTGTACAAGGATTAGTATTTGCAGCATTATACTATGTAGTATTCAAAACATTGATAACTAAATTTAACTTAATGACACCTGGAAGAGAAGAAGATACAGAAGAGGTAGAAAAAGAAATTGTATCATCAAATAATAATCATGCTGAAGTTGCAAAAGTAATTTTTGAAGCTTTAGGTGGAAAAGAAAATATTGTTTCAATTGATAATTGTGCAACAAGATTAAGATTAGAAGTGAAAGATTCTACATTAGTAAATGATAAAGTTATAAGAACTGTAGCACCAGGGATAATAAAACCTTCAAAAACAGATGTTCAAGTTATAATTGGACCTTATGTAGAATTTGTAGCGACAGAATTGAAAAAATTAAATTAATATTTTAAAAAATGATAAAATATTAAATAAAAATTAGTTATGAAAATAGAAACTGAGAATTTTAATATTCTCAGTTTTTTAAGATTTTAGAAAAGGAGATTAAAAATGAGGGTAATCATTTTGAAAAATAAAGAAGAAATAGCAAAGTGGAGTGCATATAAAATAGCGAAGAAGATATTGAAATTTAATCCGACAAGTGAAAAGCCTTTAGTTTTAGGGCTTCCAACAGGGTCGACTCCACTTGGAACATATAAAGAATTAATTAATTTGAATAAAGAAGGAATTATATCATTTGAGAATGTTGTAACTTTTAATATGGATGAATATGTTGGGTTAAGTCCTGAACATGAGCAAAGTTATCATTATTTTATGTATGAAAATTTCTTTAATCATATTGATATAAAAAAAGAAAATATAA
This sequence comes from uncultured Leptotrichiaceae bacterium, assembly GCA_963528625.1. Taxonomy (GTDB): domain Bacteria; phylum Fusobacteriota; class Fusobacteriia; order Fusobacteriales; family Leptotrichiaceae; genus CALHVR01. The sequence continues at coordinate 16,016 of CAURVQ010000012.1, forward strand.
ATATTTTAGATGGAATGACTAAAGATTTGGAAGCAGAATGTCAAAGATATGAAGATAAAATAAAATCGTATGGAGGAATACACTTGTTTATGGGAGGAGTTGGAGAGGACGGACATATCGCATTTAATGAACCGGGATCTTCGCTTTCATCTCGTACGAGAGATAAAGAGCTTACTTACGATACAATTTTAGCAAATTCAAGATTTTTTGATAATGATGTTGAGAAAGTTCCTAAATTGGCTTTAACTGTTGGAGTTGGAACTTTGATGGATTCTGAGGAAATAATGATTCTTGCAGATGGATATAAAAAAGCGAGAGCAGTATATCATGGTATAGAGGGTGGAATTAACCATCTTTGGACAATATCAGCATTGCAATTACACCGAAAAACGATAATTGTTATTGATGAAAAAGCGGCATCAGATTTAAAAGTGAAAACATATAAATATTTCAAAGAAATAGAGTATAAAAAATTAAATTTAGATGAATACAAAAAAGAAATGTTAAATTTGATAAAATAAGAGGTAATTAAAATGATTTTAAAAAATGGTAAAATTTTTGATGGAGAAAAATTTATAAAAGAAACAGTTGTTGTTTTAGAAAATGATAAAATAAAAAAAATATTATGTGAAAATGAATTAACAGATGAAATTTTAAAAGATGAAAAAGTTTTAGATTTAGAAGGTAAAATTTTATCTCCTGGATTTATTGATTTACAATTAAATGGTTGTGGTGGAGTGTTATTTAATGATGCGATAACTCGTGAAACTTTAGAAATTATGAATGAAACAAATAAAAAATATGGATGTACTTCGTTTTTACCAACGCTTATAACATCACCAGATGAAAAAATAGAAGAAGCACTAAATTTAATAAAAAATATGAAAGATAAAGAAAATATTGGAGTGTTGGGATTACATATAGAAGGACCTTATATTAGTTTAGAAAAAAAAGGAATACACAGACCAGAATATGTTAGAGTTTTATCAGATGAAATTATAGATAAAATTGCAGATGCAGGATATGATGTAACAAAAATTATGACTATTGCACCAGAAAAAGGGAAAGTTGAACATTTGAAAAAATTAAGACAAAGTGGAATAAAACTTAATATGGGGCATACAAATGCAAATTATGATGAATGTGTTGAGAAAAAAGAATATTTTGATGGAGCGACACATTTGTATAATGCGATGAGCCAATTACAATCAAGAAATCCCGGAGCAGTAGGATTTGTGATGAATGACGATAAAGTTATGGCAGGAATAATTGTTGATGGGTATCATATGACATTTTCTGCAGTGGAAATTGCAAAAAAAATAATGAAAGATAGACTTTATTTAGTGACAGATGCAGTATCGCCAGCTGGAATAGATACGATGACAGAATTTATGTTTGAAGGAAATCGTGTGTTTTATAAAGACAAAAAATGTCAATCAGCCGAAGGAACATTAGGAGGATCGGCACTTGTTATGATTGAAGGAATAGAAAATTTAGTAAAAAAAGTTCATTTAACAATAGAGGAAGCATTAAAAATGGCAACTTCACTTCCGGCAAAAGCAATTTCAGTTGAGGACAGATATGGATACATAAAAGAAGGATATGTGGCAGATTTGACATTCTTTAATGAAGATTATAAAGTAAAAGGAACAGTAGCTAAAGGTCAATTAAATTTATATTAAAAATTTAATTAAAAGATAAAGATTAAATTAGTAAAAATGGGAGAAAAAATAGTATAAAATTTTCTCCTTTTTTTGTAAAAATAATAAAAATATGATATAATATAAAGAAAATGTAAAATAAAAGGAGATGAAAAAATGAATGGAATTCAATTAATAATATTTTATGTAGTAATTATAGGGATTATGATAGTTCCGACAGTTTTATCAAATAAAAAAAGAAAGAAAAAACAAGAGGAAATGATAAATTCTTTTAAAGCAGGAGTTAAAGTTGTAACAATTGGAGGTATTAAAGGAGAAATTGTTAATGTTTTAACAGATTCAGTTGAAATAAAAGTAGATAAATCAGTGAGATTAACAGTTCTAAAAACGGCAATTTCTGAAATTATAAAATAAGAGAAAGTTAAAAAATTAGGAGGAAAAATGAAAAGATTATTAGTCTTTCTTTTTATATTTTTAGGAAATTTATTATTTTCAGAAACATTAGAGAATGTAACATATAGAAACGGAGAATTTCGTGCAGTATTCAAAGAAAATAAAAAAATAATACCTACAGTAACTTATGATAATAATCAAAAAATTGTAGAATTAAGTTATCAAAATTTAAAAATAAAAAAGGAAGTTCCTAAAAATTTAAGTTTAAATGATGAGTATTTAGAAAAGGTAAGCATAACTCAAATTGCAGGATTTACAAATATATCTTTTTATATGAAAGATGGAGTTGAATATAAAGTATTAAATCAAAATAAAGAAACACAAATCGTTTTTCTCAAAAAGAAAGCTCCAGTAGTTGTGATTCAGACACCACCTAAGAAAAAATATACAATAGTTATAGATCCGGGACACGGAGGAAAAGATACAGGAGCTATTGGAAATGGATATAGAGAAAAAGATATCGCATTGGCTGTTTCCAAAAAGTTAGCAGAAAATTTGAGAGATGATTTTAAGGTGATTATGACAAGATCAACAGATGTATTTATTCCACTTCAAGAGAGAGCAGAAATCGCAAATAAAAATAATTCTGATTTTTTTATAAGTATACACTTAAATTCAGGACCGAATGTGACGGCAAGTGGAGTTGAGGTATTTTATTATTCTAAAAATCCATCAGCATATGCTGAGGAAGTAGCAAAGTTTGAAAATAGTGTAGATAGAGGAATAAATACAGCGTATTCTGATTATGTGCTTAATGATATAATTTATCAAATAAATCAAAGACAAAGTGCAACTGTTGCTAAAGATATTTTGAATAGTATTGTAAATAATTTTGGGCTTAGAAATAGAGGAGTTTTAGGAGCAAATTTTGCAGTTCTTCGTAGAACACAATCAGCTGCAGTTTTAGTAGAAATAGGATTTATTTCAAATTATGCAGATGTATCAAATTATATTTCAGAATCAGGGCAAGATAAATTAGTAAAAGGAATAGCAGATGCAATAAGGAAAAACTTTGAATAATAGGAGTTAAAAAATGGAAAATAACGAAAAAAATACAAAAATAAAAAAAAGTTTTTTTGAAAAAAATAGATGGATTATACTTTTAGCAGGTGTGTCTTTAATACTTATAGGAATAAATATTCATGATAAAAATAATTCTAGTAAAATAGAAGTAGTCGTTGATCCTAGTTTATCAAAAAATGTTATTTCAGAAGAAAAAAAGGAAAAAATTAAAATTTTCGTTTATAATTCTCAAACAAATGCGATTGAAGAAAATGAAGTGGAAATTCCAAAGAAAAAAACTTTATTAGAAGGAGATTATATTTCTGAAATAATAAAGAAAACAATGGGGTTAGATGAAAAAATGAAATTTTTAAGTGCGTATACTTTAAACATAGAAGGTCAAAAAACAACAATTATTAAATTAAATTCAGAGTTTCTGGAAATAAAAAATAAAAAAGAGTTTTATGAGGGATTTGTAAAAAGTATAGTTGATACAGTAAAATTATATGATAGAAGTGTGCAAAATGTACAAATTCAAATAGATGGAGATGCAGTTGTACAATAGGAGAAAAAAGATAAAGATGAATATAAATATAGAAAAGATCAGGGAAAATATAAGACCATATTTAGATGAAAAAAGATATAATCATGTAGAAAGAGTTGCAAATTGTGCAAAGGAACTGGCTGAAAGACATTTGCCTAAAGAAGTGGAAAGAGTAGTTGCAAGTGCGTGGTTGCATGATGTGGCAAAATTTTTTGAATTAGACAAAATGTTGAGATTAATAAAAGATAAATATCCAGAAGTTCAAAACGAACAATCAAAATCAACTGCAATTTTACACGGATTTGCAGGAGCAGAATTTATAAGAGAAAATTTTGAGCTATTTGGCATAGAAGATGAAGAAATTTTAGATGGAGTGAAATATCACACAATCGGTAAAGAAAATATGACGACATTGTCAAAAATTGTATACTTAGCTGATGCTATTGAAGCTGCAAGAATGTGGGAAGGAGTAGATATAGCAAGAGAGTTAGCTAAAACTAATTTAGATGAAGCAATAAAATTTGAAATAGATACAAAATTAAAATATTTAATATCAAAGGACACTGTTATACATCCAAATATTATCTTATTTAGAAACTCTTTAATTTCAAAAAAATAAAAGATTGAGGGAGAAAAAATGAGAGATAAAAAAGAAAGAATGGATGATTTAAGTTATTTAAAACAAGTATTAGCAGAATATAACTTTACTTTTCAAGAAATATTACAGTTAATGGATTGGGGAAATAAAAAGAGAAAGCTTTATAGACAAGTGGTAGACGCTTGGGAAGAGCAAGGAGAAATTTATAGACTTAGAAATGGAAGATATACTTTACCAGAAAAGGCAGGGCTTTTAAAAGGAGAAATTTCTATTTCAACCGGAAGTTTTGGATTTTTAGACATTCCCGGAGAAGATAGTGTATTTATACCAAGACCTCATTTGAATACTGCAATGGATGGAGATACTGTCTTAGTTAGAATTTTAAAAGAGAATATTGGAAATAATGGTAAAAAGCGTGAAGGTGAAGTTTATAAAGTCGTAAATAGAAATAAAGATATTATTGTTGGAATTTTTGAACATAATATAAGTTTTGGATTTGTGAAGCCTAGAAATAGTCCAAAAGATATTTATATTCCTAAAAAATTAATAAATGGAGCTAAAACAGGGGATTTAGTAGCAGTAAAAGTTGATTTTTGGGGAGATGAAAAAAGAAAACCAGAAGGAAAAATTGTTAGTATTTTAGGAGATCCGGAAGATACAGAAGCTTTAATTTCAGGACTTTTAATTAATCAGGGAATTAATGAGAAATTTCCAAGAGAAGTAATTAGTGAAGTTGAGAAAATAAGTGAAAATATTTTTGATGAAATAGAAAAACGACGAGATTTAAGGCACTTAAACATAATTACAATAGATGGGAAAGATGCAAAAGACTTAGACGATGCAGTTTATGTGGAAAAAAGTGAAAATGGATATAAATTGTTAGTAAGTATTGCCGATGTTTCTTATTATGTTAAAGAAAATACAGAGTTAGATGGCGAAGCGTTAAAGCGTGGAAATTCAATATATTTGGTAGATAGAGTTATTCCAATGCTTCCAAAAAAATTATCAAATAATTTGTGTTCCTTAAATCCAAATGAAGATAAATTGACATTTACGGTTGAAATTGATTTTGACAATAACGGTAAAATTATAGGAAATGACTTTTATAAATCTGTAATAAAATCAAAATATAGAATGACATATAATGATGTGAATGAAATTTTTGAAAGTAATATTGAGTTAATTGATAAATATTCTGGGATTGTACCGATGTTACATCAAATGTTAGAATTGTCGCATTTAATTAGAGAAGCGAAAAAGCGACGAGGAAGTATAGATTTTGAACTTCCAGAAATAAAAGTTATACTTGATAGCAATAAAATGGTAAAAGATATAGAGCTTCGTTCTCGTGGGGAAGCCGAAAGATTAATAGAAGATTTTATGGTGGCAGCAAATGAAGTAGTAGCAGAAAAATTACACTGGGAGGAAATTCCGGCGATTTATAGAGTTCACGAAGATCCAGATAAAGCTAAAATTCAAGTATTAAACGAATCGTTAATGAAATTTGGATATTTTTTGAAAGGGCTTGACGATATTCATCCAGGGAAATTCCAGCAAATAATTGATAAAACTACGGGGCTTCCAGAAGGATATTTGATACATAAATTAATTTTAAGAGCAATGCAAAGAGCAAGATATGCTAATAAAAATTTAGGACATTTTGGTTTAGCTTCAAAATTTTATTTACATTTCACATCTCCAATAAGAAGATACGCAGATTTAGTTGTGCATAGAATGTTAGGGCGAAGTATTGAAAAATATATGAATGACAAAGAAAAAAGTAAATATGGAGCTAATCTTGATATTGTTTCTTCTATAATTTCTAAAACTGAAAGAGTGGCAGACAAATTAGAGGAAGATAGTGTAAAAATTAAATTAATTGAATATATGCAAGACAAAATAGGACAAGTATTTATTGCACGACTTAGTGGAATGAATAAAAATAAAATATTTATGGAATTAGAAAATCATATTGAAGTTGTCTACAATATTATTTCAAGCCAAGATAATTTTATTTACGATGAAGAAAACTTTAAAATAACGAACACTAAAACGAATGAAAGTTTTACAATGGGAAATACGCTTAAAGTCATTGTAACTGGAGCAAGTTATGATAAAATGGAAATTGAAGTAATCCCATTTGATGAAAATGAAGCAGTGAATTTATCTAAAATGCAAGCAATCTAAATAAAAACAAAGATTTTTAAAAGAAAATATAAAAATTACTTGATTTTTTAAATTAAGTATAGTAGAATAAGTTGTAAAGTTATAAAAAAAATGAAAGGTAGATATATGTAGATATATTTAGGAGGTATAATGAAAAAAATAGGAATATTAGCAGTGTTAATAAGTGTTTTAGCTGTTTCTTGTTCGACAGGGGTAATAGGTGATGTTAGAACTGTAAACGGGAAAACATATGTTGTGCCGTTTTCAAGAGAAACAAAAGCGTATACTAGAATAGATGAAAATGGAAAAGAATATAAAGAAAAATTTATAAATGAAATGGATAAAAGTAATGAAATTATTGTTTATTCAAAAATTGATGATGCTCCAGCAAGACATTGTTTAGGTAAAGATGGTCATCCAATTATTAAGATAGATCCAGTAACAAAAGAATATGAAAGAATTTGTAGATTGGATACTCCGGGATCGAGAGTAGAAGGGTCAGAAATAGAAGTAGATGAAATCGATTATTATGCAGTAAATACTGAAAATAAATATGTATATGAAAAAACGATAGAAAAAAATCAAGATAATTCAAATAAAAAGGTTTTTTCAAATGAAGAGTATACAAAATATGCTAAATATACAAGACCTCAAAAAAGAGAAGAAATAAGAAGAAGATATTTAGAGCCGAAAGAAGATGTACAAGCGTTCTTAAAAGCATTGTACAAAAAAAGAATAAAAGAACAATACAATATTGATGTAGAATAATTAAAGAAAATAGCTAATTGTATAAAAACGATTAGTTATTTTTTTGTTTTTTTGATATAATAACATTAAGAAAATTATTTTATTGGAGCAAAAATGAATGAAAAATAAAAAAATGACATTTGGAGAAATAGATGAGCTTGCATTGAAAATAGCGAAAAGTCTTGAGAATGGAGGAGTTTTAGGGCTTATCGGTGATTTGGGTACAGGTAAAACGACATTAACAAAAAAAATATGTAAATATTATAATGTGACTGAAAATGTTAAAAGTCCAACATTTACATATGTTATTGAGTATATTTCAGGAGATAAAACTATTTATCATTTTGATGTATATAGAATTTTAAATTCCGAAGAAGTGTATGAAATAGGATTTAGTGATTATGTTTCAGAAGTAGATGCTATAGTAATTGTTGAATGGGCAAATAATATAATAGATGAAATGCCTGAAAATACATTGTTTTTGGAGATAAGACATAATGATGAAAATACAAGATTAGTATCAATATATAAAATAGAAAATGGAGAGAGAAAATATGTTGACATTTGGGATAACAACTTCAACTAAAAGAGCTTCATTATCATTACACGAAAATGATAAATTGCTTTGCGAGATAACAGAAGAAGTTGCAAAAACACATTCTATAACAATTTTAGCACAAATAAATGAATTACTTGAAAAAAGTAGTAAAAAATTGAAAGATATAACAAATGTTATTATTTCAATAGGGCCTGGATCTTTTACAGGTGTAAGAATATCAATTTCTGTAGTAAAAGGATTATTTTATGGAAAAAATGTAGAAATTTTTGAAGTAAATGAATTAGAAGCTTTAGCTTATCAGGCTGTAAATTTTAAAAATTATGAAATTAAAGAAAGTGATATAATCTATTCAATGATTGATTCAGGGAAAGAAAAAATTTATTATGGAAAATATAGAAAAATAAAAGAAAATAAGCTTGAATTGGTTGGAGAACAAAAAGTTGAAAAATTAGATAATTTAATTGAAGCGATAAAAAATGAAAATAATTTTAAAAATTATATTGTTGGAGATGCGGGATTAAATTATAATGAGAAAATAACTAGAGATTTAGGAAATAAAGTTAAATTTTTAGAAGAAAAAGATATGAAGATAAATGCTAGTACATTTTATGAAATGTATAAGTTAAATGTTTTGAAAAAGGTAGATTTGTTTATATTAAAACCAGATTATTTGGAAAAATCACAAGCAGAAAGGGATAAGGAAAATGGCATTTAAAAATTTTTTTAAATTTGGAAAGAAAAAAGAAGATGAAGTTGAAAAAGAAGAAATTGAAAAAGTTGAAAAAAGTTTGGAAAATATTGCAGTCGAGAGTAATGTAGAAAATTTTGCAGAAAAAGAAGAACTAAAAGAAGAAATTGTAAAAGTAGAAGAAGAGAAAAAAGAAGAAGTGAAACCAAAACCTCTTAAAGATAGACTTGCTGCACCTAAGAAAGGATTTTTTGGTAAATTAAAAGAGCTTTTATTAGGTAAAGCGATAGACGATGAATTGTATGAGGAATTAGAAGAATTGCTTATTCAATCAGATATTGGGATGAATATGACTATGAAATTAGTTGAGGAATTGGAAAAACAAGTAACGAAAAAAAGATTAAAGTCGTCAGAAGAAGTTTATGAGGAATTAAAAAATTTATTAAAAGAAAAATTGATTGAAAATCATACAAATAATACTGAAATTTCTATAAAAGATGGGAAATTAAATATAATTTTAATTGTTGGAGTGAACGGAGTAGGAAAAACAACTTCAATAGGTAAAATGGCAAATAAATATAAAAAACAAGGGAAAAAAGTAATAATTGGAGCTGGAGATACATTTAGAGCGGCTGCCATAGAACAAATAGAAGAATGGGGGAAAAAGACAGGAGTTGAAGTCGTTAAACAATCGCATGGAAGTGATCCGTCGGCAGTAATTTTTGATACAGTTAGTACTGCAAAAAATAGGGGATTTGATATTGCGATAATTGACACGGCGGGAAGACTTCATAATAAACGAGATTTGATGAATGAATTGCAAAAAATAAATAAAATAATAAGACAACAATCAGGACAAGATGAATTTGAAACATTACTTGTAATTGACAGTACAACAGGGCAAAATGGATTAGAACAAGCAAAAGTATTTAATGAAATTGTAGACTTATCTGGAATAATTTTAACAAAATTTGATGGAACAGCAAAAGGTGGAATAATTTTTCCTGTAACGGAAGAATTGAAAAAGCCAATAAAATTAATAGGTGTTGGTGAAGGGATTGAAGATTTACGAGAGTTTAATGTTGATGAGTTTGTACAAGCGATGTTTGAATAAAAAATGAAAGGGAGTATTTTTATCAAGTTAAATAAATCACTTGCTGAAAAAGGTTGAAATCTAAAAAAAACAAGGTATAATTAATGTTAGACATAGAAATTTTATAATTGAAATAAGAAATGGAGTGAAAAAAATGTCAGCGAATTTAGTAGAACAACTAAAAAGTAAAGCTAAAACATTGAATAAGACTATTATTTTGCCTGAAACAGAGGATGAAAGAGTCTTAAAAGCAACAGAAATAATAATAAAAGAAGGAATAGCAAAAATAGCTTTAGTTGGAAATGAAGAAGAAATTAGAAAAAATGCAGCTAAAATCGGAGTTTCAGTAGAAGGAGCAGTTTTTTATGACCCAAATAACTGTAAAACGATAGATATAATGGCAGAAGTTCTAAGAAAAAGAAGAGAAAAAAAAGGTATGACTTTTGAAACAGCAAAAGCGACATTATTATCAGATCCGAGATTTTTTGCAGCGATGTTAGTTCAAGATGGTAGAGCTGATGGAATGGTAGCTGGATCAAATTCGCCGACTGCACATGTTTTAAGAGCAGCAATTTTAGTGATTGGACCAAAAGAAGGACTAAAAACTGTATCAAGTTCATTTATAATGGTCACAAAAACGCCAGAATTTGGAGATGATGGAGTATTTGTTTATTCAGATTGTGGAGTTATTCCTAATCCTACGGCATTACAATTAGCAGATATTGCAGTTTCAAGTGCTGAAAAAGCAAGATTAACAGCAGGAATAAAAGAGCCAAAAGTGGCATTTTTATCGTTTTCAACAATGGGAAGCGCAGATGGAGAATCTGTAACTAAAGTTAGAGAAGCGATAGAAATATTGAAAACGAGAGATGTTGACTTTGAATTTGATGGAGAAATGCAATTAGATGCGGCAATAGTGCCAGAAGTTGGTAAATTAAAAGCACCAAATTCAAAAGTTGCAGGGCAAGCAAATGTATTAATATTCCCAGATTTAAGTGCTGGAAATATTGCTTATAAAATAACTCAAAGATTGGCTGGAGCAAAAGCTTTAGGTCCATTGATTCAAGGATTGGCAAAACCAGTACATGACTTATCAAGAGGATGTAGCGTTGATGATATAGTTGAAGTTGTTGCATTGACAGCAGTTGAATCAGAACATTAAAAAATTAGAAAAACACTTTTTAGGAGGAAAAATGAAAATATTAGTAATTAACAGTGGGAGTTCATCGTTAAAATTTGAATTAATAGATATGACAAATGAAAAAACTATAGCTAAAGGAATTTGTGAGAGAGTAGGGATTGCAGATCCAATTTTCACATTTAAAAATTTAGTGAAAGATGTTGTAATCAAAGATAGACCAGAACCAATGACTGATCATAAAAAAGCAATCAATGTTGTATTAGAAGCGTTGCAAGATAAAGAAAATGGAGTAATTGAAAATGTAGATGAAATTGATGCTATTGGGCATAGAGTGGCTCATGGTGGGGAATACTATGCGGATTCTACTTTAATTGACGATAAATCTATTGAAATATTTGAAGAATTATCAGCGTTAGCTCCTTTACATAATCCAGCAAATATAATGGGTGTAAAAGTAATGAGAGAATTGTTACCAAGTAAAAAAAATGTAGCAGTATTTGATACAGCATTCCATCAAACAATGGAACCAAAAGTATTTACATACCCATTACCATACGAAGATTATACTGAATTAAAAGTTAGAAAATATGGATTCCATGGGACTTCTCATAAATATGTTAGTGGAGTTGCAAGAGAAATGTTAGGTAAAGAAGAAAGTAAAATTATAGTTTGTCATTTAGGTAATGGTGCTAGTTTATCTGCTGTTAAAAATGGAAAAGTTGTTGACACATCAATGGGATTAACACCACTTCCAGGAGTTATGATGGGGACAAGAACAGGAGATATAGATCCTGCGGCAGCATTTTATGTAATGGAAAAAAGAGGACTGGACTTAAAAGGAATTGATATGAGATTGAATAAACAATCAGGTATTTTAGGAGTATTTGGTAAAAGTTCAGATTTTAGAGATTTGGAAATAGCGATGAGAGCTGGAGATGAAAGAGCAAAATTAGCATATGAAATGTTTGAATATAGAGTAAGAACTTACATCGGAGCGTATACAGCAGCAATGGGTGGAATTGATGCTATTGTATTTACAGGTGGAATAGGTGAAAATGCTACTACTATGAGAAAGATGATTTGTAAAAATTTAGAATATTTAGGTGTTGAATTTGACGAGGAATTAAATGCTTCAAGACCTTCAGGGAATGTAGAGTTGACTAAAGAAAATTCAAAAGTTAAAGTTTATAAAATAGAAACAGCAGAAGAGTTAGTTATTGCAAGAGATACATATAGATTAGTTAAATAGTATGAAAGATCAAATATCAAAAATTGGTATTTGATTTTTCTAAAAAATATATATTGTATATACAAAGGAGAGGATAGTTTTGAAATTAAATATAATATATTTTAGTACAACTGGAAATACGGAAGGAATAGCACATTATATAGGAGAAGGAGCAGTAAGTTTAGGAGCTGAAGTTGAAATGATTTCTGTAGATTCGGCAGATGATTCTTTATTAGATGCAGATTATTTAGCTTTCGGATCCTCAGCTACAGGGGCAGAAGAAGTTGGAGCAGAAATGGTCGAATTTATTGAAGATAATATTGAAAAAATAAGAGGGAAAAGAGTAGGTTTATTTGGTTCGTACGACTGGGGTGGTGGCGAATGGATGGAATATTGGATAAAAGATATGGAAGATAAAGGTGTAGAAGTTGTAGGAGAAGGTCTTAAAATTCAGCTAGCAGTAGATGATGACGAAAAAATTGAAGAAGCAAGAAAATATGGTGAAGAAATTATAAAATAGAGTATAATTAAGAAATAAATACTTGAAAAAAAGAAAGAAATATGATATTATAAGTATAAACGCTTAAAAATTAAAATTTACTATTATATAGAAAGGAGTCACCATGAAAAAAGATTTACATCCAAAATATAATTTTGTTGTGTTTGAAGATACAAGTAATGGAGATAAATTCTTAGGAAAATCTACTAAAACTTCAAAAGAAACAACAACTTTTGAAGGACAAGAATATCCTGTAATCAAAGTTGCAACAAGTTCAACATCACATCCATTCTATACAGGGAAATCTAAATTTGTTGATGAAACAGGAAGAGTTGAGAAATTCAAACAAAAATACAACTTATAATTATAACAGAGTTACTGTTTTTAAAATAGTATTCTCTGTTTTTTTTTAATATTTTTAAAACAATTAAAATAAAATTAAAAAATATATTTTATAAAAATATGATACTTTAAGTTGTGATTTAAAATTTTGATATAATAATCAAGAAAAATATTGAAAAAAAAGAAAAATTAGTATAAAATAAGAAAGATAAGTTAAAAAAGAAAGGATGATAAAAATGGCAGTTTATGAATTAAAACATCCATTAATAGAGCATAAATTAACAAATTTGAGAAATAAAAATACAGATACAAAATTATTTAGAGAAAGTTTAAATGAAATAGCGGGGCTTATGGTGTATGAAGCTACAAAAAATTTGAAATTAACGGAAGTAGAAACTGAAACTCCAATCCAAAAAGCTAAGACAAAAGTATTGACAGATCCAATAACATTAGTACCTATATTAAGAGCAGGACTTGGAATGATTGATGGTATATTACAATTATTACCTATGGCAAAAGTAGGTCATTTGGGAGTATATAGAAATGAAGAAACATTGGAGCCGACTTACTATTACGCTAAAATGCCTTCTAATATAACAGAAAGTCATGTATTTATTACAGATCCAATGTTAGCAACGGGAGGGTCTATGATTTATACGATAGATTATTTAAAAAAATTAGGAGTAAAAAACATAACTATGTTATGTATAATTGGAGCACCTGAAGGAATTGAAAAAGTTGTTGAAAAATATCCAGATGTTGATTTGTATATTGCTTCAATTGATGAAGGATTAAATGAAAAAGCATATATTTATCCGGGACTTGGAGATGCTGGAGATAGAATTTTTGGAACTAAATAACTAAACAAGCATAGAAAAAAATTAAATAAACGGAATATAAAAAAGATTTTTTGATATAATTAAATTATAAAATTTTTTGAAAAATATAGATAATTTTACTTGTAATTTTAAAATATAAAGGTATACTATTAATGAAAAAATTATAGAAGGAGATTATTTTAATGAAAAAGATTTTATTACTTGGTCTTAGTGCCATAATAAGTATGACTATGTTTGCAGCTAATGTAAATTATAATGTATTTGTTAGATTAGATGATAACGCTGAAAAAGTTGTTAAAGAAATTTCTAAAGAGTTGAAAAAAGTAGGGATTGACTCACTTTACTCTGAAGGGTATGTAGTTCATAATACTTTATATTTAACAGAATATAAAGCAGAAAGCTTACCACAAGTTAAAGAAGTTGTAGATAGTCTTGCAAAAGAGGCTAAACCTATTGAAATAGAATTTTATAGATTGCGTAAAACAGGTGGAAATTGGTTGATGTTGGATGCAAAAAATACGATAGAACTACAACAATTAGCTGATCTTGCAACTATAAGATTAAATAAATATAGAGCAATGGATGCAGAAGTTCCTGGATGGGCAAAAAATATACCGGCTAAAGCTAAATCATTTAAAGAATTTGGATCACCTAATGTATTTATGAATTTTGATCCACATATTACATTATTGACTCCAAAAGATCCAGCTAAAATTGATATGTTTTTAAATAATTATATGTTGATACCTGTTAAATCAAAAATAAAAAGTATAGGTGTTGCTGAAGTTGATGGGTTAGGACAAGCTCAGTCAAAAAATGTATTATATGAAGTTGAGGTAAAATAGAATAATATTTAATATTTTTTAAGTCATATTAATTTTGTATTTAATTTTTGTTAATAATTAAAAACAATACAGAAAATTATATATGACTTATTTTTTATTTGTTTTCAAGGTATTTTATTTTATAAATTTTAATATTAAAAAATATAAAAATTGTTTTGAAAAAAATATAAACTTATGTTATAATGTAGAAAATAAAAAATATTGGAGGTAAATATCAATGACTAGAATAGAAGATATCTACGCAAGAGAGATACTTGATTCAAGAGGAAACCCAACTGTAGAAGTTGAAGTATATTTAGAAGGTGGAGCAATGGGAAGAGCATCTGTACCATCAGGAGCTTCAACAGGAGAACACGAAGCAGTAGAATTAAGAGATGGAGATAAATCTAGATACTTAGGAAACGGTGTTTTAAAAGCAGTTGAAAATGTAAATACTGAAATTGCAGAAAATTTAATTGGAATGGACGCTTTAGACCAAGTAGCTATTGATAAAGTTATGATTGAATTAGATGGAACTGCAAATAAAGGAAGATTAGGAGCAAACGCTATTTTAGGTGTTTCATTAGCAGTAGCTAAAGCAGCAGCTAATCAATTAAACATTCCTTTATACAGATATTTAGGTGGAGTAAACGCTAAAGAATTACCTGTACCAATGATGAATATCT
>CAURVQ010000013.1:0-30886 GCA_963528625.1 uncultured Leptotrichiaceae bacterium
TTCAGCCGGAATACTCTCTAACGCATTGATACATTCTGTATGTTTATCTTTCTCTGTAAGTTCATCAATCTTTGCAAAAAATTCTTCTCTATTTTCTTTGTTATAAATAAGTTTGCTTTGCATAAAATATCCTCCTCAACATTTTCAAATTCCTATTTATCTTGTTTATAAACATGGATACTTAAATTATTCTACTCTAATTTATCTATCATTCTTTTCTACATATTCATCATCAAAAGAGAATACATCGTTAGGTGTACAATCAAGTGCTTTACATATTCTCTCTAAATTTTTAAGTGTTATAGGCTTTTTTTCCCATACCTGCCATAACATTGATAGTAAGATTAGCCATTGCTATAACATCAATCTTTTTTAAGACTTTTTTTGCAAGTTGTATCCATAATGGTTTATAATTTAATGCCATATTAACCCTCTTTTTTTCTAAATACAATTATTTTTATTATACCACTAATATTAATTGTATTCAATATTTGCTTGATATACACTTTTATTTTGTAAATTGCAACTCAAAGTGTCATATTAATTTTCACATTTTAAATACTCCATTTCAAATATTTCTTTTGAATTTTTTTCACCAAATAATTTTCGTCGATATTCATTTATATATTTTTCTAATTGTTTTATTTCTTTTTTTATTACTTCCTTAAAATTCCTCTCTTTCTGTAAAAATCTTCTCATCAATTTATTATTATTCTCATTACTTCCTCTTTCAACTCAATAATAACTATGAGCATAAAATACTTTATTCCTTTTTTCTTTATACTTTAAGCATCCATAAATTCACTCCCATTATCAATCATTATCATTTTTATTTCCTGTAGATAACTTTTTATTATTTCTTTCACTGCTTTTACTACTTCTATTCTCATACACATTATTTATCAATTATTTTTATTTTTATCTTTCATTGCGCCTTTTATTTTTTATTTCCAACAAAAAACACGGCTAACTTAATAACCGTGATTTAATATTTTTATTTATTATATAAATAGTAAAGCATATTTGAAAATTCTTCTATATTACTTTGACTTTTAACTTTTAAAGTGTAATTTGGTGTGTCAAATCCTTTTGTGATAACTTGCAATGTTATCTCCATTCTATCTGCTCCGTGATATGCTCCCACATCTCCAAGTATCATTTTACCCCTTATCGCACCCTTTAACGCTGTATTTTTTCTACTAACTCTTATATCATAAATTTCATCATATGGTATATATTGCCAAAAATAATCATTATTTGAAAATAATATACTTCCATTTTCATATAAAATTATTCTATCTTCATCTAAAAACATTTTACGAGGAGAATCATCAAAATGATTAATTATATTCTCCATTTGTTTTAAGCTCCACACCCTTGTCAATCCAAGTATTGGCGACCTATAAAATTTATTCTTTTTAACGAATTCCTTACTTACTCCATAGATTTCCATTGATTTTTTTATATTTTCATATTTTCCACCAAAATACAAAGTCATAATTAATATTATAATTAGAAAAAAAGGTATAGGTGCAAACATTATAGCAAATACTAAAAATTCTAACATTTTTATACTCCTTCACATTTTATTTATCATATAAATAATACAAAGTATTTGAAAAATGACTTATATTGTATTGGTCCTTTAAAGTGAAATCAAAATTAGGTGTATCAAATCCATTTGTAATTATGTTTACTGTTATTTCTATCCTATCTGCCCCACTATAAGCTCCAATATCTCCAAATACTATTTTTCCACCAATAGCTCCCTTTATTGCCATATCTTTTCTCATTACTTTTATATCGTAAATGCTTTCATAAGGAATATATTGCCAAAATATTCCAGATTGACATATTAATATATTTTTATTTTCATATAAAACTATATACTCTCCAGCATTTGAAAAAATCTCTCTTGGTGAATTATCAAAAAAATCTATAATATTTTGTAAATGTTTTTCTTTCCAAATTCTAGTCCCGCCAGTTCCAAGCCATATATTTTCATAAAATTTATTTTCTTTAATAAATTCTCTACTAGCTCCATACCTTTCAACTGCTTCATTTATGCTATTATTGACTTGTATTTTATACATAATTCCTATTATGATTAATATTACTAAAAATATTAAAGATTGTGCAGGGAAAAATATTGACATAACTAATAAAAATGCAAAAAACGCTAAACACATTGTATATCCTCCACTTTAATTTATTTATATAATTATATTTTATAAATAACTCTATTCTTTTTCTAAAAGTCTTTAATTCAGTAATTTTTATCTTTTATGATATTGCTAAATTAAATTTTTATATACTAAAATTTAATACAATTTTCTAAACAAAAACCCTTGAAAATACTGAATTTCCAAGGGTATATATATGATATAAATTATCTTTTTGAGAATTGTGGACTTCTTCTTGCTTTCTTTTTCCCATATTTTTTTCTTTCAACCATTCTTGAATCTCTTGTTAAGAATCCTGCTTCTTTTAATACAGCTCTTAATGATTCATCTGCTACTAATAAAGCTCTTGAAACTCCATGTCTAATCGCTCCTGCTTGACCTGTTGTTCCACCACCATTAACATTTACTTTTACTCCATATTTATTTAATGTTTCTGTTAATTCCAATGGTTGCTCTACAATTTTAGATAATAATTCTCTTCCACCAAAATATTCTCTCATTTCTTTTCCATTTATTGTAATTCCAGCTTCTCCTGGTACTAATCTAACTCTTGCTACTGAAGTTTTTCTTCTTCCTGTTCCTAAATATTGAATTTTTTCTGCCACGAAACTCTACCTCCTATAACTCTATTCTTTCTGGTTTTTGTGCTGAATGATTATGTTCTGATCCTACATAAATTTTTAATCTTCCAATCATTTGGCTTCCTAATTTATTTTTTGGTAACATTCTTTCTACAGCTTTTCTAATTACTTCAGTTGGTTTTTTCTCAATCATTTCTTCTAATGATCTAGTTCTTAATCCACCAGGGAAACCACTATGTCTATGATATTTTTTATCTAACATTTTATTTCCAGTTACTGCGAATTTCGTTGCATTTGTTACAATAACAAAATCTCCACCATCAACATGAGGTGTATAACTAACTTTATGTTTACCCATTAATTTAACTGCTATTTCAGCTGCTAATTTTCCTAATATTTTTCCTTCTGCGTCTATTTCATACCAGTTTCTTACTACTTCTTCTTTTTTTTGCATTTTAGTGTATTTCACTTTTTTATCCTCCTAATTTTTTATGTTTGGATAACGGTCCTTTGTGGGAAAGGCTTACATTGACTTATATTTTAAACTATTTTCAAATTTTTGTCAAGTAAATTCACTTACTTTTCAAAACTTTTTTCAATCTTGTTTAATCTTCTACCGAATAATCTAAACTTGCCATTCTTTTATAGAAATTCCATGTTTCTTTTGCATTTTTTAAGTTTACATTAAATAACTCTTTTGCATGTTCTGGATTTTCTTTCAATAACGAAGCATATCTTATTTCTGTTTTCAAAAATTCTTCATAATTTTCCCATTTTGGATTTTTACTATCTAATTGCAATGGATTTTTGCCTTTTTCCACAAGTCTTGGATCAAATCTAAGTATCGGCCAATATCCAACCTCTGTTGCTAATTTTTCTTGTGATTTTGAAACTTCAAGTCCTCCTTGTATTCCGTGTGCTATACAAGGTGAATAAGCTATTATTAACGATGGTCCTTCATATTCTTCTGCCTCTTTTATCGCTTTAATAGTTTGATTATAATTTGCTCCCATGCAAATTCGTGCAACATAAATATTTCCATATGTCATCATTATACTTGCTAAATCTTTTTTCTTAACAGCTTTCCCTGAAGCTGCAAACTTTGCAATCGATCCAGCTGGAGTTGCTTTTGATGACTGTCCTCCTGTATTTGAATAAACCTCTGTGTCCATTACTAAAACATTTACATTATCTCCAGAAGCTAATACATGATCAAGACCACCAAATCCAATGTCATACGCCCAACCATCTCCACCAAATATCCAATTTGATTTTTTAATTATATATTGTTTTAAATTTAATATTTCCTGTATTTTTTCATTATTTTTTGCTTCAATTTCTAATAACGGAATCATCTTAGCTTTAATTTCTGTAGTTTTTGTCCCATCATTCATATTTTCTTTCCACTCAGAAAATATTGTCGCTAATTCTAAACTAATCTCTCCCGATATTTCATCCATAATTTTTGCCATTCTATGGCGAATTGTATCCTCAGCTTGGAACATTCCATATCCATATTCTGCATTATCTTCAAACAATGATGATGCCCACGCAGGTCCTGACCCACAAGCTCCCGTTGTATAAGGAGTTGAAGGTGCTGTTCCTCCATAAATTGTAGAACATCCCGTTGCATTTGCAATCATCATACGCTCTCCAAATAATTGTGTTATCAATTTTATGTACGGCGTTTCTCCGCACCCTGCACAAGCTCCCGAAAATTCAAATAACGGCTTAGCAAATTGTGATCCTTTTACTGTCCCTTTATCCATAATATAATCTTTATATGTAACATTTTCATATAAATATTCTGCATTTTCAACTTCATTTTTTTCAATTTGTGACGCTATTGATTTCATAACAATCGCTTTACCTTTTGGTGCAGGACAAATATGAACACAAGATCCACATCCTGTACAGTCTAATGGAGAAACTTGAATTTTATATCTAAGCCCGTCCATACCTCTTCCAACAGGTTTTAATGTCGCCATATCTTTAGGTGCTTTTTTCATTTCTTCTTCATCAATTAAAAATGGTCTAATCGCAGCATGAGGGCAAACATAAGCACATTGATTACACTGTATACACATATCAGGTACCCACTCAGGTACTTCTGTTGCAATTCCTCTTTTTTCAAAGTTTGTCGTTCCATTGTCAAAAGTTCCATCTTCATATCCTATAAATGCCGAGACTGGTAAATCATCCCCTTTTAATGCATTCATTGGATCTCCAATTCTTTTCATAAACTCCGTTTTCTCTTTATTGATTATTTCTTCATTAATTGATAAATATTTCCACTCAGGATCAACAAATATTTCTTCTAATTCCTCAACTGCTCTCTCGATTGCCGTCCAGTTTTGTTCAACAATCTCAGAACTTTTTTTACTATATGTTTTTTCCACAAAATCTCTCATATATTGCTTTGACTCATCATACGGTATTATATTTGTTAAGTAAAAAAATGCAGATTGCATAATTGTATTAATTCTATTTCCAAGCCCTATTTCTTTAGCTAATTTTGTTGCATTTATTACATAAAATTTTGCACCTTTTATAGCTAGTTCTCTTTTTATTTCATTTGGTATATTTTTTATCAATTTCTCTTTATCCCAAATTGTGTTTAATAAAAATGTTCCACCCTTTACAAGTCCAGAAATCATATCATATTTCCCTAAATATGCTGGAACTGCACATGACACAAATGTTGGCTTCGTTACTAAATATGTTGATCTTATTGGATCTTTACTAAATCTTAAATGTGATCTAGTTACTCCACCTGATTTTTTTGAATCATATGAAAAATATGCTTGTGCATACATATCTGTATTATCTCCAATAATTTTTATTGCATTTTTACTCGCACCTACTGTTCCATCAGATCCAATTCCGTAAAATACACAAGCTGTAACATCATCATTACCAGTAAATACATTATCCTCAAGCGGAAGTGAAGTAAATGTCACATCATCTATAATTCCTATTGTAAAATGATTTTTAGGCTCAGGCTGTGCTAAATTTTTAAATACTGCAATAATTTGATCTGATGTCGTATCTTTTGACGACAATCCATACCTACCACCGACTATTATCGGAGCATTTTTTTTGTCATAATACAATGCTCTCACATCTAAATAAAGAGGTTCTCCCAAAGCTCCGGGTTCTTTTGTTCTATCAAGTACAGCAATTTTCTTTACACTTTTTGGCATTACATCAAAAAAATATTTTTCTGAAAACGGTCTATACAAATGAACTGATAAAAGTCCTACTTTTATTCCTTTTTTTGCTAAAAAATCTACCGTTTCTCTTATTGTTTCTGTAACTGATCCCATTGCAACTATTACTCTTTCAGCTTCAGGATCTCCATAATATGTAAATGGAGCGTAGTTTCTTCCTGTTTCTTTTGAAATTTCTTGCATATAATAGTTTACAATATCAGGAACTGCGTCATAATATCTATTTTGAACTTCCCTTGCTTGAAAGTAAATATCATCATTTTGTGCAGTACCTCTAGTTGTTGGCTTTTCAGGATTTAAAGCATTTTCTCTAAATCGTTGAACAGCTTTTTTATCTAATAATCTATCAAATACTTCATAATCAAGAACTTCAATTTTATTTATTTCATGCGATGTTCTAAATCCATCAAAAAAGTGCATAAATGGTATTCTCGACTTTATCGCCGCCAAATGTGCTATTCCTGCTAAATCCATAACTTCTTGAACTGATCCTGTTGCTAACATAGCCCATCCGGTCATTCTTGCTGCATATATATCTTGATGATCACCAAATATTGATAATGCTTGAGTTGAAATTGATCTCGCTGCAACATGCATTACTCCCGGCAATAATTCTCCAGCAATTTTATACATATTCGGTATTTTTAAAAGCAATCCTTGTGAAGCTGTAAAAGTAGTTGTTAATGCCCCTGCTTGAAGCGATCCGTGTACAACTCCCGCCGCTCCAGCTTCCGACTGCATTTCTATTACTTTTACTGGTGCCCCAAATAAATTTAATTTCCCTTTTGAGGCCCATTCATCCGTATATTCTGCCATTCCAGATGATGGCGTTATTGGATAAATACCTGCTAACTCTGAAAATACATAAGCTGCATGTGTCGCTGCCTGATTTCCATCCATTGTTTTCATTATCTTGCCCATTATTTCTCTCATTCCTTTTTTGTATTTACAATTATATCTTTTCTTACTATAATAATACAATCATTTTTAAATATAGTCAAGATTTTTATTGTATTTCACGATTATATATTTGTATATAAAAACTCTTTTAGCCCTATATTTACTCACTTTAAATTATTCATTATAAATTATTTTTTATTTTAATATACAAATTTTAACCTCTACATTCCCCTACAAATTTCTCAAATATTTTTTTCATTTTTTCATTTCCTCTTACAGACATCATCTCTGGATGCCATTGAGTCGCATAAAAAAATGGATAGTCTTTTATTTGAAAAGCTTCTACAATTCCATCTTTAGACTTTGCAATTGGAGCAATATTAGGTGCAACATCTTTTATCATTTGGTGATGAAATGAATTTACTCTCGTTTTTTCTCCAAATATTTCATAAAAAATATGATCTTTCCCCAAAATGTCAACATCGTGTGTTGCTATATCTAATTGCCATTTTTGTTTATGCTGAATTTTAGTTCCAACATAAGAAATATCTTGATATAATGTCCCACCATAATAAATATTTGCTAATTGCAATCCACGACATATTCCTAAAATTGGTTTTTTCGTTTTTTCAAATTCTGCCAACAACAAATATTCAAATTTATCTCTTTCAGGTTGCATAGTTCCCATATTTTGCAAACAATCTTCACCATAAAGTACCGGATCTGGATCTACTCCACCTGAAAGCAATAATCCATCTAAATGCCCGACTAACTCTCTAATTACTTCAACATTATCATGATTAGGTAAAACAACCGGAATCCCTCCTGCTTCAATAATTGCCTTACTATAATCTAAAGATACACTCGTTTTATGAGCATCTAAAACATCTGGATTATGTTCATGCGACGATGTTATTCCAATTAACGGCTTTTTTTTCATACATTTTCCTCTTTTCTGCTTTTACGCTCTAACTCTTCTCATAAATTCAATAAAGTTTTTATAAGTAACTTTATCTATATCTTCTTGCGAATAACCTCTATTTTTCAAGGCTTTTGCAATATTATTCAAATCTCTTGCATCCCTTAAATTTATTAAATCTCCTTTTTCAGGCGTTTCTTTTTCATAATAATCTGCAAAATCAAATCCAAATCCAACTTTGTCTATTCCCACTTTTTCTGCCACATATTCAAGATGATTTAATAAATGATCTAATGTTTTTTCATTTTCATTTTGACTTACAAAATTGTGATAAGCGTTCATTCCAACCAACCCATTTACATCTTTAATTGCTAAAAGCTGATCGTCAGTTAAATTTCTCATGCTCGGACAAAGACTTCTAGCATTTGAATGACTTGCAAAAAATGGTTTTTTTGCGTATTTTACCATATCCCAAAAACTTTTATCGTTTGCATGTGAAACATCTATCATAATTTTTAATTCTTCCATTATTTTCACTGCTTCTTTTCCAAGTTCGGTAATTCCTCTCTCTTTATCTCCACTTTGTCCAGTTGCAATATCGTTTGTTTCATTCCATGTAAGTCCAATATGACGAACGCCCATTCGCTCTAATTGATAAAGATAATCTATATTTTTACCAATCCCAGCAAGTCCTTCAATTCCAAAAATAATTGCAAATTTATCTTCTTTTTGAGCTTTCTCAAAATCATCTACTTCTTTTACAATTTTTATAAAATCTCTACTATGATAAGCTTCTTCACTTGCAACTCTCAACATTTTTTGAAATCTAACTTCAGGATTTTCATATTCATCAAGCCAAATTACAGAAATTCCACCTAACATATTTCCTTCTATAAATTTATCTCTAAATTTTTTTCTAATTATATCTTTATTACCTTTTTCGTATTCCCATGTTGCATTAGTCCAAATATCCATATGCATATCAAAAAACATCACTCAATCACTTCTTTCTCAAACATTATTTCTTTTTTTTCAATGTCAATACAACATTTTGCTCCAAGTGGAATTGTAGCCATATTAGGCTTTTTATGTCCCGACTCAAAATCATAAATAACACATTTATTATAATCGCTAAAAAAGTCTTTTATCATTTTTTCAAAAGTATAACTTGGTTCATAACGATTGCTACAGTCATCAAAATTCCCTAAAATAACACCTTTACAATCTTTAAATTTCCCTGCTAATTTCAAATGTGTAAGCATTCTATCAAGTCGCCCAATTTCTTCTGAAATATCTTCTAAAAATAAAATTTTATTTTTTGTATCAATTTCATTTTCAGTTCCTAAAGTTGTAACAATTAAAGATAAATTTCCTCCTGTTATAATCCCTTCTATTTTATTTTTAGTACCTTTTCTCAAAATTTTTAATGGCATATTTTCAGGGGCTTCATATTTCCATTTTTTCTCTTTTAATGCTTTTAAAAAATCATTTTTTGTATATTCATTAAAATCATTTATCATATTTGATTCAACCATAGGTCCGTGATATGTTCCTAAATTACATTTTTGATTTAACACAGTATGTAAGTTCGTCACATCGCTATAACCAACAAAAATTTTAGGATTTTTTCTTATTAGCTCATAATCAATTTTATCTAAAAGCTGTCCCGAAGAAAAGCCTCCACGCATACAAATTATTGCCTTCACATCTTCACGACCAAAAGCTGTATGTAAATCATTTAATCTCGTTTCTATACTACCTGCCATATAGCCACCGTAGTTGCTTTTCACACTTTCCCCCAAAATCGGTATATAGCCCAATTCTTCTATTTTTTTCACACACTTTTCCACATTATCAGGATTCATCGCTGAAGACAAACATAACAAAAAAACTTTATCTCCAATTTTTAATTCTTTAGGGAACAACATTTCATTCGCCTCTTTTCCTATAAAATTTCATAAATATTACTGTCTGAATATATAATTTCATTATTTTTCAATAAATGTTTCAATTTCATTTTTTCTTTTATCGGTAAATATTTCGTGTAAATATTTTTTGCTTTTTTTATTTCATCTTTACTCAAATTCTCTAAAAATCTAACATTTGACGGTATTTTCACTATATTTTCTATAATTTTTATATTATCAAAAAGATTTAAGACATTTTGACTAAATTTATTAAAATTAAATTCCGTATTTTCTTTATTATTCAACACAATAGAAAACTTTTTATTAGAATTTGTAAAATCTTTATTTATTATATTTGAAAGTTTTTCATTAAAATTATTTATCCAAAAAATTGTAAAACTATAATTTTCATTTTTTTTATATTTTGTATTTATATCAAAATAATTTTTTATAAAAGGATTATTATATGGAAAATCTTTAATATTATTTAAAATAATTTCACACTTTTTATCTGTATTTTTTTTAAAATACATTCCTAATGTTAATAATACATTTTCTAAATTTGTATTTGTATAATTTTCTTTAAAATAATTTACTACAAACAAATTTTTATTTTCTTTAATAAATGCAGACAATATTTCTTTTTCTTTAGAATTATATTCCATATTTCCTAAAATAAATTGTTTTATTTTATTAAAAAATCCTATTTCTGTATAATCGTAACAAACAATATCATAATTTCTTCTTAATATAATCTCTACATTTGTACCGTTTTTAACTCTTGTCAATTTCTCAATTTCTATTTTAAAATTCCAATTATAATTTTCATTTAATAATATAAGTAAATTTGAAATATTATAATCAAGTCTACCTATAAATTTTCTTCCTTGAAATAATGCTAATTGATCAAACTCTTTTTTCATCGTAATAGGAATATCTTTTTCTACTTCTAAATTCGTTTGAAAAATTGAACGAAGAGGAAATGTCGTAGAATATAATGAATGATAAAAGTTAAATGTATCATCTTTTAAATCTGATTTTTTTATATCATCAATATATACTTTTGTATATAATTTTTCTTGATATTCCTCGACTTTCAGCTTAAATACAATATCATAAAATAGATTATTATTTATTTCTTTAAAATATTCTCCTGACCCAAACCATACAGCATTTCTATTATGAAATCCTTTTTGTTCAAAATCAAACATTATATGATTTTTATTTTCACCGATATATCTTACATTTTCAAGTAATACTCCTCGTGTTAAAAATGTAGGACTTGGATTCCCAAAACCAAATGGCTTTAATAATTCCATCGTTTTAAAAAACTCATATGATATTTTTTGTATTGGAATTTGTTTATCTATATTTATTTTTCGTATAAAATCTTTTTCTGTTAATTTTTTTCTTGCAAAATCATTTATTTTTTTTCTAAATATTTCTATATTTTTTGTAGAAATTGTAAAACCTGCTGCACCTGAATGTCCACCAAATTTCAAAAATAACTCCGGCATTGATTGAAGTGCTTCTAAAATATTAAAATTTTCAATACTTCTACATGATCCAACTGCCACGCCTTCATCAGCTTTTTCTTCCATAATTATAACTGGTTTATAATAATTGTCTACTATTTTTGAAGCTGCAATCCCAATAACTCCGTGATGATACCGAGGGGAATAATCTACAATTATAAAATCTTCATTAAGTTTTTTTTCTTGAATATTTTTTTCAACCATTTCAATTATATTATTTTGTAATTCTTTTCTCTCAAAATTTCTATTTATAAGTTCAGCTACAATAGCTTCAATTTCACGCATATTATCAGAAATTAATAAAGTTACAACCGTTTTTGCTGCAGTTAATCTACCCGCCGCATTAAAAACCGGAGCAATTATAAATCCTACATCATATGTTGAATATTCCGTTTTAGGTGTATCATTATTTTTAAACAATTTATATAAAAGATATGAAAGACCTTTATTTTTTGTAAACGGTAACATATCAAGCCCATATTTCACAAAAATACGATTATCTTCTAAAAGTGGCACTATATCTGCTATTGTTCCTATTGCCACTAAATCCAAATATTTATATGCTTCTTCCTTTTTTTCGTAAAATTCAAATAATGCCAGAATTACCATGAAAATTGTCCCAACTCCAGCCAAAAAGTCTACTCCAAATTTATTTTCTTTTCTTTTTGGATTAATAACTGCTAATGCATTTGGGACATTTTTCCCCTGTAAATTATGGTGATCCGTAATAATTATAGGTAAATTTATACTATTTGCAAAATCAATTTCATTAAATGAAACAATTCCACAATCAACTGTTATTACTAAATCTCCGCCAGCCTCTTTTATTTTTTTTAACGCTTCGTTATTTAACCCATATCCTTCATCTCTTATTGGAATATAAAAATTTACATTTTTTGCCCCTAATTCCTTCAAACTTAAATACAAAATTGATGTTGAGGTAATTCCATCCACATCATAATCTCCATATATCCAAATATTTTTATTTTCTTTAATTGCTTCCGTTATTATCTTAATAGTCTTTTCCATATCTTCTAAATCATATGGATTTCCTAAATTATCTAATTTAGAATTTAAAAATTTATAAATTTCCTTTTTTGTCTTAATTCCTCTTGAATAAAGAATTTTCAAAACATCATTATCAATCGGGACATTTTCAATTTTAATATCTCTATCTCTTGGAATCGGTCTTATCTCCCATTTTGTATTTCTCACAAATTAACACCTCCTAATTATTAATTTTATTTTAACATATTTTTATAAAATAGTAAATAAAAGAGTATGCCTTTTTAACAACATACTCTCGTTTTAAAATTTAAGTGTTTTTTATTACTTTATTATTCCAATTAAATCAGTAATAATGAATGGAATAAATGCTTGCTCTGTACCAAATGTAGTTGCTTCCCCTTTATTAAAAATTAATACAATTGCATCATTTTCTAAATAAAATTTTTGTTTTTTTACTAAACCATCGAACTTATATTTTTTAGTATCAATAGTCGTAAATCCAAATTGTTTAAATTTATCAATAACTTGTGATTTTAAAGCTACATCATATCCTGGTACAAAAAGATCTTTCATTGTTAATTCTAATCCATTTTTTGTATTAAATGTTATCGCATCATATAATGTTGTCATTTCATTTTTTTGTCTATTATTTTCAATAATTTTAAATAAAACACTTACAAATGAATCATTATTACTTTCAACTGTATATGTCACATTATAAGTTTTATTTTTATCTCCTTTATATTGTGATATAAATTTTTCCATCCCTTTATTCATATCTTTTGTAACAGTAGAGTTTCCACTAAACAATGGATATGATATTGTTGATCCATTTAAAACTTTCGTTTGTGCAATTTGACTTACCATAGCTTCAGAAGTTGGGCTATATCCATTAAATGTAAACGGCACCTTTTTAGCATCGTTCGTTGCTGCATATCCTGTATTAAATATTGTTAAAGCTAATAATAAAATTCCTATTTTTTTCATATATATTTTCTCCTCAAATTTTATTTTAATTTCATATTATTATATAATAAATTCATAAAATTATCAATCTTTTATTTATAATTGTACCATAATCCCACTAATATTTTCAATTTAACATTTTTCAAAATTGTTCCGTATAATCTTTAACTTTTCCATATGAAATATATTTAACTTTTCGTAAATCACTTATTCGTTTACAATTCAACGCACACATTATCATCTTTAATTCAAATTTCCATTCATTTATAATTTCTATAACTTCATTAACATCATATTTTTCAACTAATTCAAGCATAATCCTTGATAGTCCAACAGCTTTAGCTCCTAAAACTAAAGATTTTACTATATCTAACGGATTTCTTACGCCACCACTTGAAATTATTTCCACTTTATCCATATATTTTTGTGCTTCAAAAAGTGAAACTACTGTACTTTGCCCCCAAGTATTCAAATAATTAAAACGACCTTTTCTTGTATTTCTCATATTTTCAATATAAGAAAAACTTGTTCCTCCTCGTCCACTTATATCAAATATCTTTATTCCAATATCTATAGATTTTTGAATTGTTTTTGCGTCCATTCCAAAACCTACTTCTTTTAATATTAAAGGTATTTTTATTTTATTTTGTATTTCAACTACAAAATTTCTCAAATTATTTTCCCATTCGCTAAAATTCCTACTACCTTCAGGCATTATAAGTTCCTGCATTAAATTGACATGAATTTGTAAAAATAAAGGCTTTAAATCTTCAACTGCTTTTATTCCAGCCTCATAACTTTTATCAATTCCAATGTTCGTTCCAAGTAAAAGATTTTTATTTTCTCGCTTAACAATTTCAAATGAATCGTCATTTGGATTTTTTAATTTTGCACTATACGACCCTGTTACAAATAAAATTCCTGTTTCATTAGCTATTTTTGCAAGTTTTCTATTAATTTCTTTCCCTTTTTCACTTCCTCCCGTTATTGCATTTATAAAAAAAGGGTATTCAAATTTATAGCCTCCAAATTCTGTACTTAAATCAATTTCATCCAAATTATATTTTGGTATTGATGTATGAATTAACTCAATTTCATCAAAACTATTATACGGACTTTCATATTTTAAAGCATATTTTATATGATCGTTCTTTCTTTCACTATCTATCAAAAAATTTCCTTCCATTTTTACCTCTAATTTTGTATTAAAATTTTATTTTATAAATATATTTTTTACTAATTATTATTTCTCATTTTTTCTTTATAAAGCACTTCTATATCGTGTTCCGACCATCGTTTTTCAATTATTTTCGTATGATTTTCATTAAAAGAAATCGCAATTCCGCAATCTCCTCCTCCAGCTCCACTACTTTTTGTTATAATATCTAAATCTATTTGACTAAATACAACTTGTTTTAATTTTTCACTATAAATATTTTTATCTAAATTATATAGTAAACTTCCTATATTTTTTATATTTTCAATTATTTGATTTTTATCTCCATTTTCAAAAGCTTTTTTCAATTCAAGTACATTTTTTTCCGTTTTTTCTAAAAAGTTTTTATCTATTTTAGCTTTTACTTTCTTTATCATTTCGCTTGAAATTGAAGGCTCTTTCGTCCAAGCAACTAAAAATTCACAATTAATATTACATTTTATTTCTTCAATTTTATAGCCCCAATCTTCATTTAAAACATCAATAATATTTTTATTTTTTATATTTTCACAAACTTTATCTTTATCAAATCCACAAAACATTATCATATTTTCATACGAAATACAAGCTATATCGCCCATAGATCCATTGTCTCCTCGCTTTAACAAAACATAAGTTGCAAGTTTAAAAATCATATCTTTCGTTAAATTCAAATTATAAAGCTCATTTATCGCTTTAACCGTTAAAACTACAACACTTCCACTCGAACCAATCCCATATTTTTTCCCATTTTTCTCCATTTTCCCTGTTATTTTAAGATGGAATGGTTGAATTTCTCGTCCCTTTTTTAACAAATATTCATTCATCATCAAAATAGTTTCTTGAATCAAAGAATAATTTTTATCGTACTCCAAACTCACACTATAATCAAACATATCAGATTTTATGCTATATTCGTTAGAAAAAAATACTTCCCCATACATAAATATATTTATATTTTTAATTATAGCACTTTGTCCCTTAAATAAAACAGCATACTCGCCACCGACATACAGCTTTCCGCATGTTTTCACATTTTTTATATCACTTTTAATCATTTTATTCCTTTGTTTAAATTATATTTTTATCGTTTTTGATACTATAATTTTATATTTTTCTCCAAAAATTTTACTCAATCTTTCTAAATCTTTTTCAAGACACATAACCTTTACATTAGGCCCCGCATCCATTGTAAAATAACATTTTTCTCCATTTTCTCTTAATTTTTTTACAAATTCCATCGCTTCAAATGACTGTCCTGTTAAATAACTAAATGGAGGATTTGCTGTTTTTGTAGTTGAGTGCATTCTAAGTGCATTTTCTTCTGTTAAAGCTCCCACTTTTTCAAAATTATTTTCAAGTAAATATTTTTTCATATTAACAAAATCTTTTTTTGACTGCTCCACCCATTCTGCAAAATTTGTTGATGTTTCCATGCAAAGTTTCATACCGTTTCTGCTTGATAATATTTTCTTTTCTCCATTCAAAACTAACATTATCATCGCTAATTTCAAGTCTGTTTTCACTTCATAAACTTCCCCTGTTTCTTTGTCCCAAGCTGCTAATGGACCAAAAAAGCTTCTTGAAGATGACCCCGATGCAAACTTTGCTATTTGAGCTAATTCTTTTTTTGTGTAATTTGTTTCAAATAAATCATTACAAGCTAAAACTGTTGCAGACAAACCACTTGAGCTAGAAGACAACCCAGCTTCTGTCGGCATATTATTTACAGTACTTATTTTCACTTTTTTATCTCTATTTTTTCTAAATAAATCTACAACTTTTGAAATTTTTTCTCTTTGCTCTTTATTTTGTAATTCTCCATTCAAATAAAATAAGTCTCCTGCTTCATTTTCTCCCACATTTTCTAATATTTTCATCGCTTCTTCATCACTTAAAAAACTGATTTCTGTTTCTGTAAACATATTTTCAAGTGTCAATGAAATACTACTCGTTGATGGTATCATTTTTTCAGCATCTTCTTTTCCCCAATATTTCACAATCGCAATATTTGCATACGATTTTACTTTTTTTACAGTTTTTCTATCCATAATTTAACTGCTCCCAATTCCTTAATTTTTTCTCCTATTTTTTGTGCTTCATTTTCTGTTTTTACTAAAATAATAACACAACCTCCAAGTCCTCCACCTGATATTTTAGCACCTAACGCTCCATTTTTTATAGCTTCCTCAACAAATTCATTAGATTTATCACAACTTACACCAAGTTTCCTCAATTCTTCATGAGCTTTTGTCATATTTTCGCCAATTAATTTCAATTTTTTTTCTCTTATGTTTTTTTCAACTTCATTCGTTAAAAACCCTAATTTCTTAAGTATTAAAATCCCTTTTTCTTTTAGATTTTTTACTTTTTCTACAGCTTCTTTTGTTTGTCCGTAAATTCCAGTATCCGCAATTAAAAGATAAGCATTCAAATTTAGGTCAATCATACTTAACCCTCTATTTTTAATAAATTTTATTGCCTTATTACTCATACAAGTTTTGGCATCAAGTCCACTTGGATTCCCATGTGCAATTTTTTCAGCTTTATTCACGAGAAAACTCAATATTTTATATGTTAATTTTTGATTATAATAATCAAATACACTTCTAATTGCAGCAATACTTACTGCCGCTGACGATCCCATTCCACGACGAGACGGAATTTTTGACTCCACTTCATATTTTATATAAGCATTTCGTATTCCAATATATTTTAAAGCATTATAAACAGCCATTGAAAGTGTATCATTATAATTAAACTCTAATTTTTTATTACTTTTAGTTATTTTGCATATCGTTTTAATTTTTTTTAAAGGAATTGCTATAGCAGGATATCCATAAACTACAGAATGTTCTCCCATTAATATTATTTTACTATGTGCTTCTCCAATTCCTATTTTTTTTTTAGTTTTTCTTTTTACCTCATACATAATTTTCTCCTGTATAATTAACCTCTTAAATAATTACCAAATTTTTATTCTATTTTTTTCATCTTTATACAGTTTATCTCCTTGTTTTGTATTAAATACTTTATGAAATGCATCAACATTTTTTAATATTCCATTTACTCTAAATATCGTTGGCGAATGTGGATCTGTTTTTACTTGATTTATTAAAGATTCCTGAGTTGCTTTTTCTCTCCAAATTCTAGCATAATTTAAGAAAAATAATTGATTTTGTGAAAATTCTCCTTCTTTTACATTTTTTTCAGGATGATCTTTAAGATACATTTCTAAAGCATCATAAGCTATATTTACTCCTCCTAAATCTGCAGTATTTTCAGTTGATGTAAATTTACCGTTTACATTTATCCCTTTAGCTACTGAATATGTTGAAAATTCGTCTTCTAATCTTTTTGTTACTTTTTCAAAATTCATTTTATCTTCTTTTTCCCACCAATCTTTTACATTTCCATCTCCATCGTAACTTGAACCAGAAACATCAAAACCATGTGTCATCTCATGACCAATTACTGCCCCAATTCCTCCAAAATTTGCTCCTACTCCTAATTTTTCATAATTATAAAACGGATATTGTAAAATTCCTGCTGGGAATACTATTTCATTTTGATTTGGTGCATAATAAGCATTTATTTCATGTGCTGTCATAAACCATTCTTTTTTATCTACCGGTTTTCCTACTTTTTTTAACTCTTTTTCATAATTCACTTTTCCAATTATTCTTAAATTTTCATAAAGTGATAAATTTTTATTTAATTTAATTTTACTATAATCTTCCCATTTATCTGGATACCCTATTTTTACAGTAAATTTACTTAATTTTTCTAATGCTTTATTTTTTGTTTCTTGACTCATCCAATCTAAATTTTCAATTCTATTTTTAAATGCTTTTTTAATATAATCTACCATTTCTATCGCATTTTGTTTAGATTGTTCAGAAAAATATTTTTCAACATAAACTTTTCCTATCATATCTCCAAAAGTTCCATCAACAAAATATAATGTTCTTTTTTCTAAATTTTCTCTTTCCTTTGTTCCTTCTAAATATTTTTCATAAAAATCAAAACTTTTTTGTCCTAAATCTTCACTCAAAACATTTGAAGTTCCATTTATCAAATGAAATTTTAAGTAATCTTTTATAACATCAATATTTTTATCATTTAAAATTTTATCTAAATTTTCATAATATTTTATTTCTGTTATTATAACTTTATCAGTTTTCACTCCTAATTCATTCAAATATTTACTTATATCTATATTTTTTACTATACTTTTTAACTCTTCCAATGTTCTTACATTATTATATTTTTTTACATCGTATTCTTCTTCATTCGTTAATAAATTTTGAGCTATCATTTTCTCAAATTCAAATATCTTTTCAGCTTTATTTTTTACATCTTTCTCGTTTAAATAAGTCAACATACTCGCAATATATTTTTTATATTCATTAATTATTTCTCTATTTTCTGGAGTATCTTTTTGATAATAATCCCTTGAAAGTCCTAAATTAGCATTTCCTAAATATACGGCATTATTTACAGAATCATTAAGATCTGCTCCTACACCCCAATCATAAAATAATCCTATTCCTTCTTTTCCAACTTTTATTATATATTTTTGTAAATCGTCAATATTTTTCAAATTATCTATATCATTATAAGCTGATTTTATTGGTTCAATTCCCTCTTTATTTCTTTTTGCTACATTATTATACATCTCATATATTGCTAAAATTTTCCCCTCATCACTATCTTCCGGAATGTCTTTTTTATTTTTTAATTCTCTTATTAAATTTTTTAAAAATTCTTGATTTTGTTCAGATAGTACAACAAAATTACTCCAAGATGATTTTGTTCCCGGTATTTTCGTTTTTTCTAACCATTTCTCATTTACATACTCATAAAAATCGTCTTGTGGTCTTACTTCTGTTGATAATCCTTCTATAAGCTCTACATCTCCACTTTTAACATTTTCCATATTTTTAACTTCTCTTTTTATAATTTTTTTTGTTTGCATTGTTTTATTTCTAGTTATTTTATTTCTATATGTTTTATGATTTTTTATATCTTTTGCCGATAACAATACTCCTGTTAATAACATTCCTATTATCATTTTTTTCATTTTTTTACCTCTCTTTTTACTATTTTTATTTTTTCTTTATTATACCATATTTTCATTTTTATTTATAAATTATTTTCAAAAAAAAAGAGGAATTAATCCTCTTCTTTATCTTTCAATCTTTTCTACTTCAACCCTTTCAAATACTTATCAATCCCATTTGCAATTCCTTGTACCATTTTCTCTTTGTACTCTGGTTGTGACATTTTCACATCTTCCTCACTATTTGACATGAATCCCATTTCAATCAACGAATTTGTAACTGTAGACCAATTTGTCCCCGTTAAATCATCTCTATATTGTATTCCTCTATTTTTAGCTCCTGTCGCTTTTACGAACTCATCTAATAATATTCTTGAAAATTCCTCACTACTTTTTTGTACTTTAACTGTATATTTATTATTTTTTGATGAAGTTAAAACAGAAGCTCCTGTCATACTTTTATTAGGACTTCCATCTGCATGCAATCTCAAATACACTGAACATCCTCTATTATTTGTATCTATTGCTCTTTCTTTATTACTTATATTTACTTCATTTACACGACGAGTCATATAAACATTATAACCTCTACTCAACAACTCTTTCTCTACTTTTAAACCTATATCTAAAGTTAATTTATATTCAGGAATTTTCGTTGTAATACCTTGTGTTCCTGATGATACTTTCACTTTTCTCACATTACTTCCCGGTGCTTGTTCCTCTAAACCTGAATTTCCTCTTAATTGATGCCCCGGATCAAGGCATACTAAATATTTTGAATTTAAGTTATCATTTTCTCCTGTTTTAGCCATCTTTGTTTTATCTTGAATAACTTTTTCACTATTTTTTTCATTCGTCATCAATTTTTTCTCTACTTTATTCGCATAAATTCCTAAAGCTAAAATAGAAAATGCCATAACTACCGTTCTTTTTATCATTTTTCCTCCTGTACTCATACCTTTATAATTTCAAAAATTTTTACAAGTTAATTATTTTATTATGTTATTTATTTTTTTTATCGCTTCCTCAAAATCATCTCTACTTATATTAAAAGAATTTAACGCATTTAAAAGTTGTTTTGAATTATAATATCCTATTTTCAAAATATCTCCCAATATTATTCGCCTTTCTTTCGCATTTGTTCCAATTGAAAGACCATTATCTAATAAATCTAAAATATTAAACATTTCAGCTTGCGTTTCACTTTCACTTTTCATAGTAACAATATTTTTCAATGCTTTTAAAATACTACTATCATTCGCATTTTCTACACCAACATTTATCTTATTGGAATAAGTTTTCATAGCTTCATTTCTTGGAATAAATGCGTGTTTAATTTTAGGAACATAATGAGATATTTTTTTTCTAATAGTTTTTCCTACAAAATCTGGATCTGTTAATAAAATCATTTCATTATTTTTTGATAATTCAATTAATCTATCTATAGTTTTTTTACTTATTCCTGAAAAACCATTTAACGCAATAATATGAGCATCTACAACTCTTTTCAATGCTGCTATATCATCTTTTCCTTCAACAATTATAATTTCACTTATCTTTAACTTTTCTTGTTTTTTGCCCATTTTCTCTCCTATTTTGGACTATTTTACATTATAATTTTCTAAAACTTTCAGCAATAATTTCCAAGTTTTTTCAACTGATTCAATTTCCATTCTTTCTTCAGGCGTATGAGCTCCATAAATATTAGGTCCAATTGATACAACATCAAGATTTTTTAAATTATCAGCAAATATTCCACACTCTAAACCTGCATGAATTGCTTTTATTTTAGCTTTTTCTCCTGTTATTTCCTCAAAAGATTTTGTTACAATATCTCTTATAGGTGAATTTTCTTTATAT
Organism: uncultured Leptotrichiaceae bacterium; assembly: GCA_963528625.1. GTDB lineage: Bacteria > Fusobacteriota > Fusobacteriia > Fusobacteriales > Leptotrichiaceae > CALHVR01. Next base: position 21,347 of record CAURVQ010000013.1, read on the forward strand.
TCCCATGACGGATAATGAGAATCTACAATACCTTCTGCACCATATTTTTCTGATAAAGCTACCACATCTTCCAATAACTTATCTAAAGCTGCATTTGATGAACTTCTAGGCAATGTTTTTATTTTTATTTTTATTTTATTTCCTTCAAAAACTGTTTTTATAACTCCAATATTTATTGATGTTTCTACTAATCCTTCAATATTTTTACTCATTGCAAGTACACCATTCGGAGCTTCATTTAAAAATCCTAAAAATTGTTTTGTTCCTAATTCATTTATTACTAATTTACTTCCAGCAAAATCATTTTCACTAATTTTTTTCACTTCAATTAAAGGATTTTTATCTATAACTTTAAAGTCTTTTATAACATTTTCAAATGCTAATTTCACTAATTTTTCAACATCTTCAAATTTATCTCCATCTAAATCTAATCCAATATTTACAATACATTCTCTAGGAATTGCATTTACTTTATCTCCACCATCAATATGATTTAATACAAAATTATATTTTAACGATAAATGTCTTAATACTTCACCTAATATTTTATTTGAATTTCCTAGACCTAAATGTATTTCAGCTCCAGAATGTCCACCTGAAAGTCCTTTAACTTCAATAGAAATTGGAGTATATTTAGAATCTAATTTTTCTCCTTCATAGTTAAAATAAGTTCTAGTTCTAGCTCCTCCAGCACTACTTACATACACTTCTCCATATTCTTCTGTATCTAAATTAATTAATGCTTTTCCATTAAACCAACTATAATCAAGTCCATAAACTCCTGTCATTCCATCTTCCTCATCTGCTGTAATTATCGCTTCTATTTCAGGATGTTTCAAATCATTTCTATCTAATAAAGCTAAAATATACGCTACTGCAATTCCATTATCTGCCCCTAATGTTGTCCCATTAGCTTTTAAAAAACCATTTTCTATCAACAACTCAATTCCTTGTGTTTCAAAATCAAATACTGTTTCTTTATTTTTTTCCCATACCATATCCATATGTCCTTGTAAAATTAATGGAGCATATTCTTCATATCCTGCCGTTGCTGGTTTTACAATTAAAACATTATTTTTTTCATCTTGTTTCACTTCTAATTTTCTGTCTTTTGCAAATTTTACTAACCAATCACTTACTTGTTTTTCTTTTCTTGATCCTCTAGGAATTTTTGATAATTCACTAAAGTAATAAAATACTTTATCATTTTTTATTAAACTTTCTAAATTCATACTACATACTCCCTCTCTATCTTTATAAAATAGTTTTTATATGTTTTAGTTTATACTATCTAGTCCTCTTTGTCAATCAATCTTATTTTATTTTTATAATATTGAATCAAATAATTCCTCTAATTCTCTTTGCTCTTTTTGAGTTAAATCATGCCCTGATTTCAGTTTTGTCAATAATTTATTGTTTTCTCCAAGTGTACTCTTTTCCAATATTTTTATTATTAATTTCTTATAAAAATTCATTTTTACTCCTTTTTAATTTTTTATTTCTATTCATTTTTATCTGCCATACTTTTAAAAAAATCATCAAATGTTAATTGAACAATATTTTTTTTCGTTATTGAACTTAAATGTACTCCAATTAATCTTACATCATCCCTTTTTTCAAAATAATCAAAATTTTCTTTAACTATATCATATATTACATTCTCATCTCGAGTTGCATTTTTCATCGTTTTTGATCTTGTATATGTCATAAAATTAGAATATCGTATTTTTAATGTTACCGTCTTTATGTACTCCTGTTTTTCTTCAAGTCTTTTTGCTAATTTTATCGTTTGTTCTTTCAAACTATCTAAAAGCTCGCTCTCATCATTAATAATTCTATTAAATGTTACTTCATGTCCATAAGAATGCGTTTTTTTATCTTTCTCTATTTCCGAATAATGATTTCCTCTCACGACATTATATAAATATTCTCCACGTGAATTTCCAAAATTTTTAATAAGCTCACTTTTACTTATTTTATACAAGTCTTTTGTTTTATATACTCTATATTTGGCTAATAATTCTCTTGTTTTTTTACCAATTCCGGGTATTATTGATAGTTCTTTATCATAAATATAATCTAAAAAATGTTCCCTATTTTTAAAAATAAAATACCCATTAGGCTTATTTATATCACTTGCTATTTTTGCACTCACTTTATTAAAACCTATTCCAACCGAACAAGTAAGTCGTACATTTTTATAAATATATTTTTTAAATCTCTCAATAAATTTTTCTATATTATCATCACAAATAAATTCTGTTATATCAATAAATCCTTCATCTATTGAGGTAAATTCACATTTTGGCAACACTTTTTGTATCGCATTTTGAATCTGTTTACCAACAGTACTATAATAACCTTTTCGTATTTCTACAAATTTTAATGATGGACAAAGCTTTTTTGCTTCAACTGCAGGCATTGCAGACTTCACTCCATATTTTCTAGCCTCATAACTTGCCGTTGTAACAACACCATAGCCTATTGCTATCGGTATTCCACGTAATTTAGGATTATCCCGCTGTTCAACAGATGCAAAAAAAGCATCCATATCATAATGTAAATATATTTTATCCTTCATTTTCATTTCCCTTATTATAATAACTTAAATTCTCCATTTTTTATTACATACCGTTTTTTTGCCATATTAGCTAACTCTATACTATGTGTAACAATTATAATTGCTTGTTCCTTTTCTTCATTTATTTTTTTAAATAATCCATTTATAATATCACTCGTATCACTATCTAAATTCCCTGTTGGTTCATCAGCTAATAATATTTCCGGATCGTTAATTAAAGCTCTAGCTATTGCAACTCTTTGCTTTTCACCTCCAGATAACTCTAATGGCTTATGATTTATTCTATGTCCAAGCTCCACTAATTCCAATAATTGCCTTGCTTTTTCTTTTAATTCTTTTTTATTTATTTTTTTATTAATTAAAGCTGGAATCATTACATTTTCCAAAGCTGTAAATTCATTCAACAAATAATGAAATTGAAATACAAATCCTATTTTCTCATGTCTTATTTTATTTTTTATTTTCTCATTTTTATAATTTATTTGCTTTTCATCAATTTCCATTACACCGTTACTTGCTTCATCTAAAAGCCCAATTATATTTAAAAGTGTAGTCTTCCCACTTCCTGATTTTCCTTGTATTGAAATAAAATCGCCTTTTCTTGCCACAAAATTTATATCTTTTAAAATATGTATTTCTTCAGCTTTAGTTTTATATACTTTATTTATATTTTTTAATTCTAATATTTTATTATTCATATTTCAACGCCTCCACCGGTTTTAATTTAGCTGCTTTTGCTGCTGGATATATTGTTGAAATAAATACTACCATTATTGCAACGCCATAAATCAACACTAATTCTTTTGTTGAAATATACAACGGCAACTCATCTAAATAATATAATGAATTTTTCATATATATTACAAATAATTTTTTCATTGTAACTAAAATTAATGGCGATATAATACTCGCAACTATCATGCCTAAAATACCGATTATCATTCCTTCTATTGTAAATATTCTTCTTATATTTTTATTTGTATATCCTATTGATTTTAAAATTCCTATATCTTTAATTTTTTCACGCACTATCATATTTAAAATTACCGACACTGCAAATGATGCAATTAATAATAAAAGACTTAAAATTGCTATCAATACGAATTTTTCAAACTTAGCTGCACTTAATAAACTTTGATTAGTTTCTTTCCAACTAATTAAAGTAAATTCATTTGGATTTAATACTTTTTTTAATTCATTTATAGTTTCTTCCAATAATTGTAAATTATTAGTTTTTATACCTATTTGTGTTACAACTTCTCCTCTTTCTGTTAAAATTTGCATTGTTTGAAGTGGTATTATTACTAAATTAGCATCATATTGTAAAAATCCTGTTTTAAATATTCCTTTTACAATAAGTTTTAACTCTTTATTTTCAGCAGATACAAGAGAAATCTCATCTCCTACTTTCATTCCCAATTCTTTAGATAATTCTTCTCCTATTAAAATACTATTTAATTCACTTATATCACTACTTCCTTCTATTATTTTTAATTTAAAATCATTTTTTACATTATCACCTTCAAGACCGTCTGTCAAAACTCCTTTAGCATAACCTCCAAATCTTATAATACCTTGTGTATCTAGTTTAGGCATTACTCCTTTTACATTTTTAACTTTCTTTAATTTTTCTACTATTTCTCCATAATTTTCAATTTGTGGATCTTTCATACTTTTTATGTTAATTTCAGGACTTAAAGATAATAACGAATTTACCATATTTTTTTCAAGTCCATTCGATACTGTCAACGAAACTATAAAAACTGTAATTGCTATCGCTACCCCTAAAATGGAAAATATACTTTGAAATTTACGTTCTTTTATATGTCTTAATGCTATAAAAAATTCTATCATTTTCTCTCACCTACTTTATTTTATATCTTCAGATGCTTCATTTATTATATTGTAATTTGTCATTAATTCATCTTTTTGGCTTTCAACTTCCTTCGTATCAAGCACAATTTCTTCATTATATTCTGTTTCAAATATAATAAATTCTGTTTTTGTATTTCTTACCTTATCTACAAAATCTTTAAAATTTTTATATTTTTCTCCATTTACTTTCGTTATTAAAACATTTTCTTCCTCATCATATCCAATATTTACATCATACGGCAACACTCTCACTAAAAGTACCATTTCATCATAATTTTTATATTTATCTTCTGTATCATTCGTTAAAGTTATTCCATCTAACTCCAATAATAAATAATTATTTGTCAATGGCTCAAACACTAACCCACCATACACAAAATATGTTGGCAGATTTTCAAGTGGAATATTTTTTACAACACTATATCTTACATTACGACTATTTAATTTAACTGTTCCTGTTTTTTTCTCTTTATTTCTAACAATTTCATAACTTATTTCATCTCCATAGTTTTTTTGTTGATTAATATAAGATAAATCTGTTTTTTCATCATTTCTAAATTTTATTGTTCCATCATAATAAATATCTTTTCCATCTAATTTTGTTATAACATCATTTTTTTGAAGTACTCCTTCAAATGGTGAATTTGGATATATTTCTCTTACTAATATTCCTTTTGAATCATTATCTAATCCTAACATTTTTCTATATGCTATACTCTCTAATTTTACCAATCCTAATCCTAAACTTGGAGAGCCATCATATTTTCCATCTTTTACATCATTTAAAAAATGTTTTAATACATTTACAGGAATAAAATATCCTATATTATCAGCCTGCTTAAGTCCAGCAAATGCAACTCCTACCACTTTATCTTTACTTATTACAGGTCCTCCACTATTTCCACTATTTATCGCTGCATCTGTTTGACCTATTAAATATTTTTGATTTGTTAAAGTATAGGAATTATGTTCTATTCTTGATACAATCCCTTTCGTTGTGCTTAATTTATCTCCACCTAAAGGATATCCATAAACATTTACATTTTCTTGTAACTCTGGTAATTTACCTAAACTTAATTGCTTTGTATCTTTATAAAAATTTTTATCTTCAACATCTATAATCGCTAAATCATAATCAGCAGAAATAAATTTTACATTTGCTTTATATTTTTTAGAATCTCCTTCTTTTCTAACTTGTAAAAATTTTGCATATAAAACAGAATGTGCATTTGTTATAATTTGATTATTTTCTACTATAAAGCCTGTTGATGTTGAATTATATTCTTCTCCTACTTGCCACGGCGACTTATAATTATGTCCTTGATGTGAAGCATATATTTTCACTAATGCCTTTTTTATATTTTTGTCTTCTCCAAATAAAACTACTCCAAGTAGTATAATTATTAATATTATTTTTTTCATTTTACCTTCTTTCTATTTTATAAATAAAATAAAGATGACAAATATATTTTTCCTATATATCTTTCATCTTTTAATTTTAATCAATTATCTTATACACAGTTTCTCCTTCTTTTTTTAAATTCAATTTATCTCTAGCAATTTTCTCTATTTTTTTCCCATTAAAATTATTTATATCTTTTTCTATTTTTTCTTTTTTATCTGTATATTCAGCTATTTTTTTCTTCGTTATTTTTATTTCATCGTTTAGCTCTTTTTGTGCCAATATTACCCCTCTAATATTAAGACCTAAAATAAATATTAATAATATAAATATAACAGTTAATACTGGAACTACTATTTTTTTTATAATTTGTTCAAATGTTCTTATCTCCATATCTACCTATCCTCTTCTTTCATTCCTTATATTTTCTATTTCTTTTATAAAACTGTCTAAACTTTCAAACTTTTTATAAACAGAAGCAAATCGAACATAAGCCACTTCATCTAAATCTAACAACGATGTCATTATCATATTTCCTAAATCATTTGAACTTATTTCTCCTGAATACTCTCTTAAAATTTTTCTTTCAATTTTATCTATAACTTCTTCTATTCTTTGCATATCAACATCTCGTTTTTCAACAGCACGATTTATTCCCTTAAATACTTTCATTCTTGAATATTGTTCTCTTACTCCATTTTTCTTTATTACATAAAGAGATAAATCTACTACTTTTTCATGTGTCGTAAATCTTTTTTCACATTTTTCACACTCTCTACGCCTTTTCACTGAATTTCCATCAGGAAAAACACGACTATCTACAACTTTTGTATTTTCATTACCACAAAACGGACACTTCATCTTTTCTCCTAAATTTTAACTATAATTTTTATTCATTATTATCTTCTTTTTTTATTAACTCCACTATTTCTTCAGTCGTTTTAGCTTTTAAAATATTCTGATTAAAATTATCATCTTCTCTAATCCATCTTGAAATTCTTGCAAGCACTCTTAAATATTCATTTGAATCAGCTTTTGGACATAAAAACATAAAGAAAATATGTACGGGCTGATTATCAATCGAATCGTACTCTATTCCATCTCTTGAAATTCCAACTGTAATTACCATCTTATCAACAGCATCTGTTTTTGCATGTGGTAAAGCTACACTTTTTCCAATACCAGTTGATCCCATATTTTCCCTACTATATAAATCTTTTAACGCTAATTCTTCATCTTTAACTAAATTTGATTTCAATATATTTTGATGCAATTCTTTAATAACATCTTTTTTATTTTTTGCCTTTAAATTTAATTCAATCGTTTCTATTTTTACATAATCTGATATTTTATTTAACATTTTAAAATTCCTCCATTATAAATTTTGACACATCTAGTCTTGCTTGTAAATACTCATTTATATAGTTTTCAAATGCTATTACTATTTTTTTTAATTCATTTATATAACTATCAAAATCATCTCTATTTTTTAAAGATAATATTTTTTTTAATTTTTGATACAAATCTTCTCCTAATTTTTTTTGTATTTCTTCTAAATCATAAATTCCTTCATAAAACATTATTCTTCTCAAAAAAGCTATTATTGTAAAGTATTTATATCCTATTTTTAATTTATCTATATTTTCTATATAATCAAGTATTTCTATTAATTTATCATAAAATTCATTTTCTTGAAAATCAATTTCAAAAATTTTATCTACACTACTTAAAATATACAACGAAATTTCTAATTTTTCAATATCTTTTATAATTTTTTTATAATTTTTTATTAAATCCATTTCAATTATATTATAATATTCACCTTTTTTGCTTATTGTCATTTCACTTAAACTCAATGGACTCAATGAAATTATACTTCTTTTTTTTGATTTTCTTATTCCGTATGCTACTGCAGTTATTTTACCATATTCTTGCGTAAAAAGCGTAACATATATATCCGAATCATTAATATCTTTTTTATTTAAAACTAAACCTTCTACTTTAAATATATCCATATTTTTACCTAAAATTACTTAAATTATAATTTATAGTGTTACTTCCAGCTTTAATACTTATTTTTGTAGGATAATTATATCCCATATTACTTTTATAATCACTAAATTTCGCAACATATCCATTACTTTTTATTTCTGTCAATAAATTATTTTGAAATGTAAATACATCTCCATTTTTAGTTTGTGTATTTGTAACTGTAATTGTTCTCAATTTATTAAATATATTTAAAATTGTAGTTTCACCATTTTGAATTTTTTGTGTTACCGTTTGTTTTAAACTAGGGTAATATACAGTTTTACTATTTCCTTTAAATGTATATTCTTCCCCTTTATTAATTTTAGGCTCTGTTATTACCAATTTTAATGTTCCTACATTATAAGACATAACATACGATTTAACTTTTGTCGTATTATTTATTTTTGCATTTTCCATTACATTTACAGTAAAATTACTTTTTTCCCAAAAATTTTTAGAAAATGTCATTACAGAAAATATCATCAAACATAATAATATTATTTTTTTCATTTCTTTACCTCTAAATTTTAATTATTTTGTGATGTTCCTTTATTTTTATTTCGTTCTTCTTCAATTTCATGTTCTAATTGTTCTTTTATTTCAATTAACGAATTATTTAATTTATTAAATTTATAAACTAAAACATTTTTTATATTAAATACTTTATATGATGGTTTAAAACTCAGTTCTTTCATTTGATTATAAGCATTCATTTCTTTAATTACAAACATACCGACATTTAATCCTTTTGGAAATATGTCACTCATACCAGAAGTTACAATAGAAAAATTTTCATTTTGTTGTATTGGCTCATTATAATTATGAATTGAAAAACTTCCATTCCCATTTCCTCTTAAAATTTGTGCATCTTTATTATTTACAATCACACTTATTTTAGATTTTTTGCTTGTAAGCAACATTACTTCTGAATAATTTTCTCCTATTTTTGAAATTTTTCCAATTAAATAACCGTCATAAAGAACTGGAAGATTTAATTCTACTCCTTGAGCTTTTCCCTTATCAATAAATATTCGCTCAGGTGTGTCAGTCCCTTCAACTAAGCTGACATCAGCCGCTATATATTCTGCAGGGTTATTTTCCCTAAGTGATAACATCTTTCTCAAATTTTCATTTTCATATAATAAATTATTCAATTCTGTTACTTGTACTTTTAACTTTTGCATTTCTGCATCTCTTTTTTTATTTATTTCTACATACTCATCTATATACTTTATATCATGTTGCTTTGATTTATAATTTAATATTTTCGTATAAATCATACTTTTCACTTTTACTAATCTAAAATTTATATTTTCAGTTAAATTATTAGAAAATGTATACACAATTCCTAATTTATTCCTCAATAAAAATATAAATATTATAATCATCGCACTAATTGCTATTGTTTTACCTATTTTTTTCCGCTTAGGAGATGTATAATTTGACATTTTATTACGAATCCTCCATATATTTTGTTTAAAATTATACTACATTTTTATATTTTTGTCTATTGTTTTACTTACATAATAACAATAATCTTAACATAACTCAAAGTATCGTACTTTATTTTATACTTTTTTAATTATAATTAATAATAAAAAGACTATACGCAAATATAATCTTTCCTAATATATCTATTCCATATTCTTTC
>CAURVQ010000014.1:0-30463 GCA_963528625.1 uncultured Leptotrichiaceae bacterium
TGTTAAAATCTCTTCTATCGCTTCTTTGTCCGTCTCTATTGAAATTTCTTCTTTCGCCGTTTTCATTTCTATCTTTGTTAAAATCTCTTCTATCGCTTCTTTGTCCGTCTCTATTGAAATTTCTTCTTTCACCGTTTTCATTTCTATCTTTGTTAAAATCTCTTCTATCGTTTCTTTGTCTATCTCTATTGAAGTTTTTTCTTTCGCCATTTTCATTTTTATCTCTATTATCTTTATGAAAATCTCTTCTGTCATTATTTCTATTATCGTTTTTATTTCCTCTATTATCATGAGAATGCTTTTTATTTTCAAATACAACTTTTTCTTTTACAACATGTTCATCTTTTTTTGCAGTCACTACTTTTTTCTCTCCTTTAGATTCTGCCACTTCAGCTTTATTATTTGTTTTTTTATTGACTTTTGATCTCACAATCAACACTTCTTCTTCTGTTAATGTATTTAGATGTGATTTTTTTTCAATTCCCGCTTCATTAACTATTTTTAATAACTCCGTACTCTTCATTTCATATTCCTTAGCTAAATCGTATATCTTCATTAGTCACCTCCACTTTATTTAATATTCCTCGTACTACTTTTTTATCAAATATTCCTACAACATTTACGTCTCTATTAAATAATTCTATTAAACTTTTTTTATTTTTAATAAATATTATTGAAATTTTATTTTTTTCGCATATTCTTTTAAATTCATCTATATATTTTTCTTTTATATCTTTCGGTAATATAATTAATTTGATTTTGTCTTTTTTAATCAATTCAATATTATCATCAACTCCAAATACAAAAAAATTTGAATTTACCATCGGTTTTATTATATCCAATATATTTTTTTTATTATTTTCAATTTTTTTCATTATTTTCATTAATTCTATTATTTCAATATTATATTTTTTATGCTTTGATAATTTTTCTACACAACTACTATTTTGACAAATATAAAATCCACGATTTTGAATATTCATTTTTTCATCAAAAACATATTTATTTTCAATTTCTGATAATCTTATTAAATTTTCTTTTTCACTTTTTTTCCTACAACAAACACATGTTCTTTCAGGCATAAATTATTATTCCCCTTCTATTTTTGTTTGTACTTCTTCAAGCGATTCATTTTTTACTTCATCAACTATTTCTTCAAAATTTTCATTGCTTTTAACTATATGAATATCTATTTTTATTCCACATAATCTTGCTGCTAATCTTGAATTTTGTCCTTTTTTACCAATAGCTAATGATAATTGTTTTTCATCTACTTCAACTCTTGCAATTTGTTCATTTTCATCATTTTCAACAATTGTTACTGATGTAACTTCTGCTGGATTTAAAGCATTTTTTACATAATATCTTATATCTTCATCCCATAATACTATATCAATTTTTTCTCCTCTTAATTCATCTATAATACTTTGGATTCTCATTCCATTTTTACCGATACAAGCTCCTTTAACATCTAAATTTACATCAGATGAATAAACTGCAACTTTTGCTCTACTTCCTGCTTCTCTCGAAATATTTTTAATTTCTATTGTTCCATCTTCAATTTCTGGGATTTCCAATTTTAATAATTGTCTTAATAATTCCGGACTTTTTCTTGATAAAAAGCTTTTTGTATATTTTGTTGATTCTTCTACCTGTCCAACAAACAGTTTTATTCTATCTCCTTGAACAAATTTATCAACTTCTGACAATTCTTTTTCAGGAACAATCGACTCAAGTCCATTTATTTCAACATATAAATTTCCTTTTTCATCAGTTTTTCTCACATTAGCTGTAATAATTGAATTTTCAATTTCTTTAAATTTATTAAAAATATTTTTCTTTTCACACTCTCTAACTTTTTGAACTACTATTTGCTTTGCATTTTGAATTGCATTTCTTTTGAAATTTTCAGCATTTATCTCTAATTCAATTACATCTCCTAATTTTGATCTTTTTTTCAATGATAACGCATCTTCCAAACTAATTTCTTCTTCTGAATTTGTAACATTTTCAACTACTAATTTTCTTGAAAAAACTTTTACATCTCCATTATTTCTATTAATAGTGACTACTGCGTTATCTTTTTCACCATAATTTTTTTTATACGCCGCTAATAACGCTGTTTCAACTGCTTCCAACAATTCCTCTTTTACTATCCCTTTTTCTCTTTCCAACTCATCCAAAGCTTCTAAAAAGATTCTTTGATCCTTAGCTTTCATTATTCCTCCTCACTATTCAATGCTCCAGTCGGCATTTTATATACAATATTTGCTTTTTTTAATTTATTTAACGGTATTTCTATTATTTTATTTAATTTTATATCATTAACATAAATCGTTTCATTTTCAAAATTTTCCAATTTACCTTCAAATGTTTTCTTGCTTTCAATTTGAATTTTAGAATACACTTTTACATTTTCTCCAATAAATCGTATAAAATCTTTAGCTTTTTTTAACTTTCTCTCAAGTCCCGGTGTTGAAACTTCTAAGAAAAATTTATCTTTTATTAGTTCATCTGCAATTCCGTCAATTTTTTGACTTAATTCTACACAATCATCTAAATTAGTAACTCCTTCTTCTTTTTCCACATACACTCGTAAGTAATTATAGCCTCCTTCTTGAACATACTCAATATCAGATAATTCTAATTGAAGTTCTTTTAAGTGATTTTCAATACGTTCTTCAATCTTTTGTAAAATAACTTCCATTTTTCACCTCTTATTTAAAATTGAAAGAGTGGATGTTACAACCCACTCTCTCAGTCTGTTATCTTCTTGTTATTATAGTATCATATTTTTCATAAATTTACAAGTCTTTTATAAAATATACTTTTATATCACACAATAATTATTTTATTATATTTTATTACATAATTATTTATATTTTTTTATTTTTTTATTTACTAACATTTTATTAATTTATAATCTATTATTTCGCAAACTCTACAGCTCTTGTTTCTCTAATAACTGTTACTTTAATTTGTCCTGGATATTGCATTTTTTCTTCTATATCCTTAGCAACTTCTCTTGATAATATTGCTGCTTTATCATCATCAACTTTATCTGGGTAAACAATAAGTCTTAATTCTCTTCCTGCTTGTATTGCATAAGAAGTTTCAATTCCTTCATGACTATTGGCTATTTCCTCTAATTGTTCCAATCTTTTCAAGTAAGTTGATAATGTTTCACTTCTCGCTCCCGGTCTTGAAGCCGAAATAGAATCAGCTGCTTGTACTAAAACTGCCTCCACACTTAATTGTTCCACTTCATCATGGTGTGCTTCTACAGCATTTATAACTATTTCATTCTCTCTTGAGAATTTTCTTAAAAATTCAGCACCATTTATAGCGTGTGAACCTTCTTGTTCATGCGAAAAAGCTTTACCAATATCGTGTAATAACGCTCCTCTTTTAGCTGCATCAACATTTGCTCCGACTTCAGCCGCTAATGCTGCCGCAATATGTGCCACTTCTATTGAATGTTGTAAAATATTTTGTCCAAATGAAGTTCTAAATTTTAATTTTCCTAAAACTTTTAATACTTCCCTAGGTAATGTTGGAATTCCAACTTCTAATATGGCATGTTCTGCTGCATCTAAAATACTTTCTTCTACTTCTTCTTGAGCTTTTTCAACTACTTCTTCAATTTTTGTTGGATGTATTCTCCCATCACCAATCAATTTTTCTAAAGCAATCCTAGCGATTTCTCTTCTAACTCCATCAAATGAAGATAAAACTACTGCTTCCGGCGTATCATCTATTATTAAATCAACTCCTGTTGCTGCTTCTATCGCTCTTATATTTCGTCCTTCTCTACCTATTATTCTTCCTTTCATTTCTTCACTCGGTAATTGAACAACAGATATTGTAGAATCCACAACATAATCAGAAGCTGCTTTCCCTATCGCTGTTGAAATTATTCTTTTTGCAATTCTATCTTTTTCTCTATCTAAATTATATTCATAATCTCTAATCAATATCGCCTTATCATGATCCAACTCATTTTCTAACTTTGTTAAAATTATTTTTTGTGCATCTTCTCTTGTTAATTCTGAAATTCTCTCAAGTTCAACTTGTTCTTTTTGTATTATTTCCTGTAACTCATTTTCTTTTCTTATTAATTTTTCTTTTTGTTTTTCAAGTTTTAACTCTTTTTCTTCAATTCTTTCAATTTTATTTTCAATAGATTCTTCTTTTTTTATGATTCTTTCTTCTTTTGAAACAATCTCTGCTTTCATTTTTTGTATTTCTTCATCAGCTACTTTTTTTTCATTAAGTAATGTTTCTTTCAATTTTAAAGTTTCTTCTTTTTTAAATGTTTCTATTTCTCTTTCTGCGTCTTTTCTAGATGCTTCTAACTTTCTATTCGCATCTACTATTCTTAAGTCTAATTCGCTAAGTTCTCCATACTTTTTCTTGTATATTGAAGTCCCTAAGAAATAAGCAATGAAAAAAGCTAGTAAAGAGAAAACAATAATTAATAATAATGTTATTAACATTTTGTTTTTTTCTCCCTTCTTACTTTTTTTCTGCTACATCTAAAATTTTCCATTGTCCATTTATTATATCTTTTTCCCAAGTCAACACATAATGGCTACTTGTAGTATCATAATTTATTATCATCATACTCTTTGCCTTATTCTTTGAAATGATTATTGCTTCTGAAATTATAAATGTTAATTCGGATAAATTATATTTTTTTAATTCATTTAATATAATTTTATTTTTCAATGTAGGCAAAAAAATCTCTTCTAATTTACTATATTCATTTGAATTTACAGTTTTTAATAACTCTGCCATTTTAATTGATACTTCTTTACTCAAAAAGTTTTTTTCAATTTCAGTCACATTGTTATTTAAAGCTGTACAATTTACTAATATTAAAAATATCGGTAGAAATAATTTTTTTATCATAATTCCTCCAAAATTTCGTTATTACCATTTTAACATACTTTTTTATTATATTCAAGTGAACTCCAAATATATTTTTCATTTTTTGTTAAATAATAAATACTCTATATTTTTAAAATTAAAAAATACTTTGATTTTTAAAGTTTACTATGATAAAATGACATATAATAAAGAATAAATTTAACAAATGGAGAAACAAAATGAATAAAATTTTAATCGTTGATGACAACAAACAAATTGTTACAATTTTATCTGAATACGCTAAAAAAAATAGCTTTATTGTTGATACTGCTTTTGATGGTGAAGAGGCAGTTATTAAAGCTAAGAGTAACAATTACGATATAATATTACTAGATGTTATGATGCCTAAAAAAGACGGTTACGATGTATGCAAAGAAGTGCGTTCTTTTTCAAATTTACCTATTATAATGATAACATCTAAAGGTGAAGATTATGAAAGAATATTAGGTTTGGAAATAGGAGCAGATGACTATATAGTGAAACCTTTTTCTCCTGGAGAAGTTTTTGCAAGAATTAAAGCAGTATTAAGGAGGATTTCACCTCCCGAAAATGTATCGAATTCATTTGAAGCAAAAATA
Organism: uncultured Leptotrichiaceae bacterium; assembly: GCA_963528625.1. GTDB lineage: Bacteria > Fusobacteriota > Fusobacteriia > Fusobacteriales > Leptotrichiaceae > CALHVR01. The sequence goes on from CAURVQ010000014.1 coordinate 5,508, forward strand.
TTTAAGTATGATAATTTAACTGTTAATTTAAATGATTATTCGGCTAAAATTAATGATATTGATTTATCACTTACAAAAAAAGAAATTGAAATCATATGGACTTTAGCTACAAATCAAAAAAAAGTATTTACTCGAGATGATTTACTAAATGCTTTATGGGGATTTGAATATGATGGTGACAGTCGTACTGTTGATTCACATATAAAAAGATTAAGAGCAAAATTAGATAATTATGTACATCCAAAATGGGATATTAAAACTGTTTGGGGTGTTGGTTATAGATTTGATACAAAATAATTATATTAAGGAGATTTTATGAACTTATTTGAATTTTTTGTTCAAAAGATCAAAAGTAAAATTATTTACTTACTTTTATTTTACTTTTCTCTTTCTCTTTCTCTTTTTGCAATTATTACCGGAACAGTTTTCACATATGTTCATAAAGAGAATATGATAAAATTTAATACAGATAATTTAACTAAAAGAGCTGAAAGAATTTCAGATTTAGCCTCTACATGGTGGTATAGCGACACTACATATAAAAATCGTTCTTTAAATGATTTTACAAATAATTCTTCACTAAATGCTTTAGAGAATAACCGTAATAGACAAAAAAATATGGAAATCATTGATGCTATCGCTATTGCAGAAGTTTGGATTATTGATAAAGATAGTGAAACTATTTTACAAGGAAGTAATAAAAATTCTTATGCTATACCGTATCGTCATTTAGCATTATCAAAACGAACAAAAGAAATTATTAAAGAAGCCTTAAATGGACACACAGTAAAAACTACTGATTTTAGTAATGTTTTAAATCAACAAACTTTAACTATTGCAGTTCCTATTTATTACAAAGGAACAAGTATAACAAAAGGAGCTGTTTTGCTACATTCATCATTAAAAAATATTTCAGCAATAATTTTTAACGATATTGTTAGTTTATTTTTCTATACAATTTTATCTTTTTCAATAGCATTTTTATTAGCTATTAGTCTTTCATTTAGATTTACTAAGCCGTTAGATATAATTCGTAATACAGCTTTAGAGTTAAACAAAGGTAATTATAGAGCTAAAACTGGATTAAAATCAAAAGATGAAATTGGTCATTTAGCTTTTACTATTGATGAACTTGCAGAAAAATTATACATTGGTTCTAAAGAGCGTGAAAATTTTGAAAAATTGAGAAATGACTTTTTAGCAAACATATCACATGAATTACGAACACCTATTACAGTTATTCGTGGTTCACTTGAAGCTATTACAGATGGAATTGTTACAGATGAAGAAACATTAAAAGAATTTCATGAACAAATATTAGCTGATGCCATTCATTTGCAACGATTAATTAACGATTTAATTGACATAACAACATTACAAAATTCATCGTTCTCTATTCATAAAAATACAATTTATCTTACAGAACTTTTAAATGATGTTGTTAGAAGTATGAAAAATTTAGCTAATAAGAAAAAAATTAATATACATCTTAATTTTAATAGTAAATTGAAATCTCGTTATAATTCATTCGTTGGTGATTACCAAAGAATTAGACAAATGATTATCATAATTTTAGATAATGCTATTAAATTTTCAAATGAAAACAAAAATATTTATATTGATTTTTTTAATGATAAAGAATATTCTATTTTAACTATTAGAGATGAAGGACGTGGAATTTCAAAAGAAAATATTGATAAAATTTTTGATAGATTTTATAAAACAAATATTGATAATATAGGTGGATCAGGATTAGGATTAGCCATTGCAAGTCAAATTGCTTTACGACACAATATTAAAATTGATGTTGATAGTAAAGAAAATGTTGGTACAACTTTTACATTCTATTTACCTATTACTCAAGAAGACTAAAAAATAAGAAAGGATTTTTAATATGAAATTAGGTATATACGAAACTATGCAATCATTAAATACCTTGCATTCAAAAAGAAATAGACTTAGATTAATATTTTTTTCATTATTAACTGGAATTTTTACTGGTTGTGTAGTATCAGGTTATAATTTTTTATTAAAATATGCTGTTATTATTAGAAATAATTTAATTGAAAAAAGTAATATTTCTATCTTTTTTATAATTTTACTTTTTGTACTAATGGTATGTTTTATCCAATATACAATAAAAAAATTCCCTATGATTTCAGGAAGTGGTATCCCTCAAGTTATGGGATTAATCCAAAATAAATTTAAATTTAATTGGTTACCTGAACTTATTTTTAAATTTTTCTCAGGTTTACTTGCAATATTTCTTGGTTTTTCTATGGGTCGTGAAGGTCCCTCAATTCATTTAGGAGCTTTAGTCGGTGAAGGTATTAACAAAGTTACTAAAAGAAAAGAAATTGAAAAAAAATATTTAATAACTTGTGGATCAAGTGCAGGACTTGCAGCTACTTTTAACGCTCCACTTTCAGGAGCTATCTTTGCTGTAGAAGAATTACATAAATTTTTTACACCTATACTTCTTGTTTGTGTTTTAATGGCAACACTTTTTTCAAATATGACTGCAAAATTTTTATTAGGTAATAGATTATCATTTGCTAGTTTTCATTTTATAAAACCAATACAATATAGTTTTAAAACTACATCACTACATGTTATTTTAATAGCAATTTTATCTTTATTTATGGTATTTTTTGCTTATCTTTTTAACTACTTCATAGTACAATTTAAAAAGGTATACGATAAAACTAAAATATCAGGATATATAAAAATAAGTCTTGTTTCAATTTTATCACTATTAATTATACTTTTTTTACCAGAAATTACAGGTGGTGGGCATGAGTTAGTTGAACATTTATTCAATTCAACATTAACATTTAAGTTACTACTTTTATTTTTTGTAGGAAAATTTATATTTACAATGATATGTTATGCAACAGGCTCTCCTGGTGGAATATTCCTACCATTGCTCGTAATAGGAGCTCTTTTGGGAAAATTATATGGTATGGGTTTATCATCAATACTAAATATTTCTGCTAATTATGAAAACTTATTTGTATTAATTGCAATGACATCGTATTTTACTGCCGTTGTTAGAACTCCTATAACTGGAATTGTTTTAATATTGGAAATGAGTGGAAATTTCTCCAATTTATTTTCGTTAGCAATAGCGGCAACCATGACATATTTATTATCTGAATTACTTAACCAAAAATCTGTATACGAAATTTTATATGAAAATATGTTACATTCAAATAATTATAAAAATGAAGTAATTGATGAAAAAATTGTTACATTTAAAATTCCTATAACTGCTGATTCTGTCTTGTCAAATAAAAAAATTAAAGACATTAAATGGCCAAAAAATTTATTAATTGTCGGGATTATTAGAAATTCTATTGAATTTATTCCCGATGGAAATACAACTTTACATAATTCGGATATTTTGATTTTTATAACAGATGAAAAAACTTCTGAAAAATATATAAAAATTTTATCTGATATGGGATTACATTCTGAATAATTAAAAACTACACCTTTTTCTTAATTTTATTTAAGATTTTAGGTGTAGTTTTTTTTAATCTATATATGCCCATCTAAAGTCCGTAATTCCTGTTATCGGTCTACGAACAACTCCTTTTATTTTGGGATTTCTATAATGATTTTCTATCGCAAAATATAATGGAGCAACAACTACTTCATCTATAATTATTTTCTCAGCCATATTTGCTCTTAAATCTCTTTCTGAACTACTATTTAATTTGTATATTTCTTTCAATAATTCATTGTAATTATCTTTACTCCAAACATCTTTTGGATTTTTATTTTGCCATCTTTCTAAATATGATAAGACATCATTGTATTTAGGTGACCATGTATTCAATGTTATGTCGTACTCTCCAGCTCTCGTTTTATTTAATCTTTCTTTAAACGGAACTGTTTGTACATTTACATTTATTCCTAATTTTGTTCTAAGCTCTTCTTGTATAAATTGAACCTCTAACACTTCAGGATCTGAATTTCCTGACAATAAATTTAATGTAAGTTCTTTTTCTCCAATTTCATTAAGTCCTTCATTATATAATTTTTTAGCTTCTATAATATCATTTGAAATATATGTATCATCCGGATAAATTTCTCTATATTTTTTATTAAAACCATCTATATCTTTTCCAATTAATGACTTTGCCACTTTTGATCCATCTTTTTTTATTTCTTTTACATATTTTTCTCTATCTATTGCCATTGATATTGCTTTACGTATTTTTAAATTTTGTAAATTTTTATTTTCTAAATTATATTCCAAATACCAAACTCTACCATTTAAAAAACTATCAATTTTATTTTCTTTTTTATATTCTTCTAAATGATAACTTTCTACTCGTGACATATCAATTTCATTATTTTTAATTAAATTGTCTACAATTCTAAAATCTGTAGATTTTATATATTTTATTGATGGGATTTTAATATTTTTTTCATTCCAATAATTTTTATTTTTTTCAAGTAAAATCTCTTCTTCCCCTAATGACTTTATGACATAAGGCCCATTAAATAAAAAATCTTCTTGTTTTATTGCAAATTTATCTCCTCTAGTTTTATAAAATTCTTCTTTTAAAGGCACTGTTATCGGTAATGTTAAAATGTACTTAAAATATGCTGTAGGCTGTTCTAACTCTATCTCCAAAGTTTTATCATCTAATGCTTTTACACCTAATTCTTTTTCACTCACTTTACCTTCATAATATGCCTCAGCATTTTTTATTGGAAATAACATTTCGGAATATTGTGCTGCCACTTTTGGATCTAATACTCTTTTAAATGCAAATACAAAATCATTTGCTGTTATTTTACTTCCATCACTCCACTTAGCGTTATCTCTTATTTTAAATGTAAGTTTATTACCATTTTCAGTATAACTTTTTGCCATTCCACCAGTATAATTACCGTCTTTATCTAAAATTAAAAGACCTTCGTATATACTTGTATCAATTTGAACTGCTATCATTTCTGTAAATAAATGTGGATCTAAAGTATTATAGTCACTACCTAAATTAAAAACTATCGGCTTATCATTTTTAGCACAACTTATTACAAATAGAATGATCATAATAATTAACATTAAAAATTTATTTAATATTTTCATCAAAAATTTCTCCTCCTAATGATGTCTCATTATATTTTCTTAAATTTTATAGTAAAATTTAATATTATTCTATTTTAATTATTTTATCTCTAAAATATATTTTTTAATATCCTCAACTTTATTAAGTCTTTCCCAAGGTAAATCAATATCAGTTCTACCAATATGACCAAATGCAGCCAAATCTTGGTATCTAAATTTAGGTTGTCTTAACTCTAAATCTCTTTCAATTCCTCTCGGTGTTAAGTCAAATATTTTATTTACAATTGCTTCTATTTCATATTCAGGAATTTTACTTGTACCAAAAGTATCTACTTTTACTGATGTCGGCTCTATTACTCCTATTGCATACGATAATTGTACTTCACATTTTGTTGCTATTCCTGCTGCAACAATATTTTTAGCAATCCATCTTGCCGCATACGCCGCCGATCTATCTACTTTTGATGGATCTTTACCTGAAAATGCTCCACCACCATGTCTAAAATAACCACCATAAGTATCAATTATAATTTTTCTTCCTGTTAATCCACTATCTCCGTGAGGACCTCCTATTACAAATCTTCCTGTTGGATTTATATGATAATTTTTAACTTTTTCATAATCTAAATTATATTTTTCTAATACTGGTTTAATTACCAACACTTTTAAATCATTCACTATTTGCTCTTGTGTTACATCTTCATCATGTTGAACTGACACAACTACAGTTTCTACATGTTCAATCTTAGTTCCTGTTTCATCATAAGCTAAAGTTACTTGTGCTTTAGCATCTGGTCTTGCCCAAGCTAAAGTTTTATTTCTCGTTAATTCTGTTAATTTTCTAATAATTTCTCTTGCAAGAGTTACAGCTAAAGGCATTAATTCTGTCGTTTCATTTACAGCCCCTCCAAACATAATTCCTTGATCTCCTGCTCCACCTGTATCTACTCCCATTGAAATGTCTGGCGATTGTGAATGAATTACATTCATTACTCCACAGTCGGCATCAAATCCCATTCCCGGTCTATAACCAATTTCTCTAATTTTATCTCTTACAATTTCTTGAACATCTACATAAGTTTTTGTCGTAATTTCTCCTCCTACAATTACTAACCCTGTCGTTACAAATGTCTCACACGCTACTCTTGAATTTTGATCTTTTTCTAAACAAGCATCTAATATTGAATCTGATATTTGATCACAAATTTTATCTGGATGACCAGGTGATACAAATTCAGATGTAAAATAAATATTTTTTTCCATTTTTTCTCCTTCCATTTTTTAATTTTAAATTCTTTTATTTTTGTAAAAAAAAACTCTTCATACGAAGAGAAATTAATTTCTTATCTTCGCATTATATGCCAGGATTTAGCACCTTATAATTTTTCATACAGGTTGCTGGGTAGTCAATCGGGCCTTGTCCCTAATACCTCTCTTGATAAGTTCATATTCAACTGTAAAATAATTATAACACATATTTTTTATTTGTCAATCGCTTTTTTATCTTTTTCAAATATTTTTATAATTTTTTCTTAAATTATTTATTCATAAATAGAAAACATTACTCTTTTTATTATTTTATTTGAAATACTGGTTTCCCATAATATTCTATCATTTCTCCATCAAAAAATTTACTCATTTCACGCTTCATTAATTCCACAAATAAATACTCACTTTCATAATGACCAATATCTATTAATAATTTACCTTCTTCATATAAATCTAGCGATTCATGGTGCTTTAAATCACCTGTTAAAAACACATCTATTTCGTCTTTAATGTCGTAAATTAAAGAAATTCCACCACCTGTCACAAGCCCAATTCTACTTACTAATTTACTTTTATCTCCAACATAACGAACACAATCTAATCCTAACCCTATTTTTATTTTTTCAATTAATTGCTCTAATGTTATTGCTTTTTCAAGATATTTTATTCTAGTTTGTCCAACTTTGTGTTTTTCTACTATTTTTTTTATTGGATTATAATCTTCATACTCTCTTTCTCCTGAAATTACTACTCGCCCATCAAGTCCTATTTTTTCCATAATAAAATCATTAAGTCCATTTATCGCAAAATCACTATTTGTATGAATTGAATAAACTGAAATATTATTTTCAATTATTTTTAATAATTTTTCTCCTTGTATACTTTCATTCGTAATTCTTTTAACTCCAGAAAATATTACAGGATGATGTGTTATTATTAAATTTACATTTTGATTTATCGCTTCATTTACAACATCTAAAGTTAAATCTAAACAAAACAAAACTTTATTTATTTCTTTATTTTCATCTCCTATTATTAACCCAACATTATCCCACTCTTCTGCACTTTTTGGATTATAAATTGAATATAATTCTCCCATTATATCTTTTAATTTCATTTTTTCTCCTATTTTATTAATTTAATATATATTCATTTTCTTCTGTATTTTTAGTAAATTCATTTTTTAATAAATCTATTGATAATTTATTTAATGCTTTTTCTTTTAAAATTTGAACATTATGAACTGCAATATTTAATATTTTTGCAATATCTTTATCTTCATAACTTTTATCATCAAGTCCATAACACATTATTAATATTTGTTCATCAATATAACTTAATTTTTTAGGTATATTCTCCAAAATATATATTTGTGTTATTTTATTAGCTTTTTCCATTACATCTTCTAGTTTTATATTTTCTTCATATTCAACTTCATTAAATAACTTTTCTAATTGCTCAATATAATCAATGCTTACATTCATTTCTCTTGCAATTTGTTTAGTTTCTTTGCCCATTCCTCTATCCATTTGAATTTTTAAATATAAAATATATGATAATTCTGATGATTTTATATTTTTAAGCATCTCTTTTTGATACTCTAATATATATTTAATAGCAAAATTTTTAATAAAAAATTCTGCTTCATTTGATATTGTTTTCATTTTATCATAATAATTTAAACTGGAAATAACACCTAAAGTTGCTTCTTGTACAAGATCTAAAAATGAAAATCCGTATTTTGAATAAACTAAACTTTCTCTTACTGCTACTTTTAAATATTTATCTATTAACTCTTGTTCTGTTTCAATATTTTCATATTTTTCTTTTAATTCTTCAAAATAAGTTTTTATAATTTCTTTTTCTTCAACATAAAAATTTTCATCTTCCAAAACTATAAAATCTTTCCCATCTAAAGAAGTTCTAATTTCCGGAATATTTTCTACATATAAAAATTTTAAAAATTCAAAATAATCTTCATCCGACAATTCATAATTCTCTATTATATTTTCAAAACTATAATTTCCTTTTTTTCTTATTTCATCTATTAATTTTTTTATCATTCTATATTTTTCCCTTTCAGCTTATATAAATACAGGAGCTAGTATATAAATTTACTTAGCTCCTATAATCTTCAAGTTTTTTTCTTCTACTTGGATGTCTTAATTTTCTTAACGCTTTTACTTCTATTTGTCTAATTCTTTCTCTTGTTACATTAAAAATTTTCCCGACTTCTTCTAGCGTTTTTTGAGAACCATCATCCAATCCATATCTATATCTAAGTACCATTTCTTCCCGTTCATTTAAAGTTTTTAAAATTTCATCTAATTGCTCTTTTAATAAAACTCTTGTTGTTGCATCATATGGATTTAAAAATTTATCGTCTTCTACAAAATCTCCCAACTCACTATCTTCTTCACTTCCAACCGGTGTTTCTAAAGATATTGGATCTTGATTCATTTCAAGTATATTTTTAACTTTATCTACTGGTAATTCTAATTTTTTAGATAATTCTTCAGCAGTTGGCTCTTTACCAGTTTCTTGCAAAATAATTCTACTTTCTTTTTTTATTTTATTTATAGTTTCTATCATATGAACCGGTATTCTTATAGTTCTTCCTTGATCTGCGATTGCCCTAGTAATTGCTTGTCTTATCCACCAAGTTGCGTATGTTGAAAACTTAAATCCTTTTTCATATTCAAATTTTTCTACTGCTTTCATTAATCCCATATTACCTTCTTGGATTAAGTCTAACATTTTCAATCCTCTATTTGTATGTTTTTTAGCAATACTTACTACTAATCTTAAATTTGCTTCTATCAATTTTTGTTTAGCTTCTTCATCGCCTTCTAACACTTTTTTGGCATACTCTGTTTCTTCATCAAAACTTAATAAAGGTATTTGACCTATTTCCCGTAAATACATTTTTATAGGCTCATCTACATCCATGCTTTCTGCCATTTTTGCTAAATCAGTTTGTAAAAGTTTGTCAACTTCTGAATCATCAATTTCATTTTCTGAAAATTCATCATCTGAATCTACTTCATCAAAATCTGTACTTTCAATAGTTTCAAAATCAACTAAATCTTCTGGAACAGACAATAACGCCTGTTTATCTTCTATTGTATCTACCAGTTGTACTCCATCATTTTGCAATTTAGTTATTAACTGGTCTATTTTATCTGTTGAAAAATTTTTTTCAGAAAGCATATTATTAATTTCTTCATAACTTACTATTTTATCTTCTCTCGCCTGCTTCATTAAACTAGCTAAACTATTCTTCAAATTTATTCTATTTTCAGACATTTTTAGACTCCTCACTAATAAAATCAAAATACAATTTTTCAATATCCTCAATTTTATTCATTACTTTTAAATCAGATTCTATTGATTTTAATTTTATACTTAATTTATATCTATTTTCATTATCAATTTCTAATCTTTTTCGTTCTATTTCTTTTTTAAACCATCCTACAAAAAGAGCTTTATATTGATTTTCCTCCACATTATCTCTTACTTCTTTCATATTTTGTTTACTTAAAAAACAATCAAAAATTAAATTTCTTTCATTTTCAGTCAAGTCTAATTCATTTATATTTTCTTCTTTATCCACTTTAAAATTAATCATTTTTAATTTCAAAAAAAATTTTTTATATTCTTTATTTTCAATTTCCATAGAACTTAAGATATCACGATGTTTTATTATATTTTCATCTTCTAAATCAGCATACTGAATTAAATATTTTAATGTTTCTTCAATTAAGAGTATATCTTTTTGCTTTTTCGTTTTTTTTGTTAAAACAATTTTTGTATACTTAGGATCCATAGGATTTGTTCTTTTTTTTTGCCAATTACTATTTGAAAATTTTCTTGTAGAAAATGTACTGTATAATACTTCTTTATCAATTTCCAATTCAACTGATATTTTTTGAATATATATACTTTTTTCTACTTCACTTTTTACATTTAACATAAAATCTTTAATTCTATTAATGAATCTTTCTTTTCCAACGATACTTTTTAAATCTAAATCCTTTGAATATTCTTCATACATATATTCAAATACTTCAACTGTCGTTGTTTTTAATAAATTTAAAAATGCTTTTTTACCATATTTTTTTAAATATTCATCCGGATCTTTAACTTCTCCATCTATTGTCAAACATCTTATATTAAAATCATATTTTTTTAATATATTTGCAGCTTTTACAGTTGCATTTTTCCCAGCACTATCATTATCATAGGCAATTATTACATTTGTTGTATATCGTTTTAAATATTCTGCCTGTTCGGTCGTAAACGCCGTTCCTAAACTTGCCACTGCAAATTCAAAACCATTTTTATGTGCAGTTAAAACATCCAAATATCCTTCCATCAATATGGCAACTCCACGTTTTCGTATTTGTTCACCACGATTTAATAATCCAAAAAGTTCTTTCCCTTTTTTAAAAATTTTTGATTCAGGAGAATTTAAGTATTTAGGTGTATTTTCATCAGTATTTATTGTTCTTCCACCAAATCCAACTATTTTCATATTATCATTATAAATAGGAAATATTATCCTATTTCTAAAATAATCAAAAATATTTCCATTTTCATTTTTAATAATTAAACCTAATTCTAATAAATCATCTGTACTATATCCTTTATTTGTTAAATATAACAATAATCCGTCCCATTTATTTTCTGCAAATCCAATTCCAAATTTTCTTAAATCTGTTTCTAAATATCCTCTATTACCCATATAATTCAATGCTTCTGATGAATTAAAAATATTTTTAGAAAAATAAATTTGAGCTTGTTTCATTATTTCATAATATTTTTCATTTTCAGTTATTCGGCTACTATCTTCATAAAAAGTTTTTATAGAAATATTATATTTTCTTGCTAATTCATTTACAGCTTCATAAAATGATAAATTATTTATTTTTCTATAAAATTTTATAACATCTCCTCCATCACCTGTACTAAAATCTGTGTATATATTTTTTGTTGGGCTTACAACAAAAGATGGTGTTTTTTCTTCTTTAAACGGAGATAATCCCTTATAATTTGCTCCTGCTTTTTTTAAAACTACATATTCTCCTATTACTTGAACTATGTCTAATTCATCTACAAGTTTTTGAATATTTTTATCCCTATACATTAAAACTCCTATTTCCCCTATATTATAGTATAAATTCACTTTTAAGATTTGTCAAATTTTTTTATTAAATTTTCTTACATTTTAAAATTTTATTTTTTTATTTCAATTTCATCTTTCATTATATTCTCAAAAACATTGTCCATTATTTTATATTTTTCATTCCCTTTTAAAAATTCTTTTTTTGCAATTTTCCCTGCTACTATCGCTAATTCATATTTATTTGGTATTTTTGTCAACAATTTATCTATTGTTATTTTTTCTTTTTTCATTTTGTCCTCCACTAATTATTTATAATATTAATAAGTTTATTACATGAGTCTTCAATATCTTTATTTATTATAGTAATATCATATTTATTTTCATATTCTAATTCTGTTAAAGCATTTTTTAATCTTATTTGAATAACTTCTTCAGAATCTGTTTTTCTATTTCTAAGTCTTTCTTCTAATATTTCATTATTTTCTGTTTTAAAAAATACTAATATCGCATCTTTTTTCTTTTCTTTAGCAATTAACGCTCCTTGAACATCAATTTCCAACATTACATTTTTACCTTTTTCTAAATTATCATCCACAACTTTTTTTAATGTCCCATAATAATTACCGTGTACATTTGCATATTCATAAAATTCATCATTTTTTATTTTATTTTCAAACTCTTCCACCGTTAAGAAAAAATAATCTTTTCCATCAATTTCACCAACTCTTGGTTTACGAGTTGTTGCTGAAATAGACAATTCCATTTGCAATCTATCTCTAACTAATTTTGTAATTGTTGATTTACCTGATCCGCTTGGACCAGAAACTATTATTAATTTACCTTTCATGGTACCACCTTATTTTAGAATTTATCGTTCATTTTGTTCTATTCTTTGTATTAATGTTTCTACATTTACTGCAGATAAAATTATATATCCATTATCCATTATTATTATTGATCTTGTTTTTCTTCCAGCAGTCGCATCAATTAGTGCATCTCTATTTTTAGCATCTTCTCTCAACCTTTTAGCCGGTGCATTATCTGGAACTACTATACTTATTACATGTTCGTCTATAACAAAATTATTAAATCCTATATTTAAAGTTTTCATATAAACTCCTATTTTAACTTTGCAAATTAATTTTTTTCTTTCTTATTAATCAACAAAGTGGGAAATCTACTTTTTTGTAAATTCCCCTACTTAAATTTATTCCGTTACTTCTATATTTTCTTTTTCCTCTTCTATTTCCTCACCTTTTAAATTTATATCTATATATTTGTAATCTTTAAATCCTGTTCCTCCAGGTATTCTCTTACCTATAATTACATTTTCTTTCATTCCTTCAAGTCTATCTATCTTACCTTCTATCGCTGCATTAGCCAACACTTTTGTAGTTTCTTGGAATGATGCTGCTGATATAAAGCTTTCTGTATTTACAGCTGCTTTAGTTATTCCTTGAATAATCGGTTCATAAGTAGCTGGTCTTTTACCATTAGATATTAAAATTTCATTTTCCTTATCTACTACTTTTCTGTCAATTAATTCATCTTCTAAGAATAAAGAATCTCCTGCTTCTTTAATTTTAATCTTTTGGAACATTTGTTTAACTATTACTTCAATATGTTTATCATTTACAGTAACTCCTTGCTCTCTATACACTTGTTGTACTGATTCTAATATAAATTGTTGTGCTTCTACTAAACCTTTTATTTTTAATATATCATGTGGTGATACCGGTCCATCTGTAATTTTTGCACCTTTTTCAATTAACATTTCATTTGTTACAACTAAATGCTCTCCAACGGGAACTGTATATTCTTTTATCATGTCACCTGTTTCAGGATCAACAATTAAAATTAATCTCATTCCTTTTTTCTTTTTATCAGAGAATACTACTCTACCAGATACTTCAGATAATGTAGCTTTACCTTTTGGATTTCTTGCTTCAAATAATTCTTGTACCCTTGGAAGCCCTCCAGTAATATCTTTATTTCCTTCTCCTGTTTTCAAGATTTTAGTAATAATTTGACCTTTTTTAACTATTTCTCCTTCATTTACCATTAAATATGCATCATAAGGAATATTATACTCTGCCACTTTTTCATTTTTCTTACCATATACAATTATTCTTGGATTTACTTCACTATTTTCAACCGGTCTAATTGCTATTCTTTCAGTAACACCGTATTTAGGATCAATATTTTCTTTAACATAAATATCTCTAAATTCAATTTTTCCAGATTCTGCTGTTATTATCGGAACTTGATATGGATCAAATTCTACCAATACTTGTCCTTTTTTAACCGAATCTCCATCTTTAACTTTTAAAGTAGCTCCTGATGGCACTTCATATCTATATTTCCCTATTATTATTCTACCAGTTTGTGAAACAACTATTTCTTCACCTTTTTCATTTGTTAATAATGTAATATCTTTCAATTTAACTTTTCCAGATATATCTGCCTTATAATCTGATTGCACTGAAGCTGCCGTTGCAACCCCTCCTGTATGGAAAGTACGCATTGTAAGCTGTGTACCAGGCTCTCCAATTGATTGAGCTGCAATAACTCCTACTGCTTCTCCTTTTAAAATTTCTTTATGATTTGACAAGTCCAATCCATAACATTTTCTACATACACCTTTTTCTAATTTACATGTTAAAGGTGTTCTAATTTCAACTTCTCTAATTTCTAATGCTTCAATTTTTGCATTTAATTCATCATCAATTAAAGTATTTCTAGTTGCAATAACTTCTCCATTATGAATTAAATCTTTAGCTAAAGTTCTACCGTAAATTCTTTCACTTAATTTTTCAATTACATTTCCTGATTTAACTAAATCCGAAACTACAATTCCGTGTTCGCAACCACAATCTTCATGATTTACAATTACCTCATGTGAAATATCTACTAATCTACGAGTTAAATAACCTGAATCGGCAGTTCTTAATGCTGTATCTGCTAATCCTTTTCTTGCTCCATGTGATGACATGAAGAATTCTAAAATATTAAGCCCTTCTCTAAAGTTTGCTTTAATCGGCATTTCAATAATTTGTCCTTGTGTATTTGCCATAAGTCCCCTCATACCACCTAATTGTCTCATTTGAGCAATCGAACCTCTGGCTCCAGAATTTGCCATCATATAAACTGGGTTAAATTCATCAAGATTATTCATCATATCTTTAGTTACTTTATCTACTGCTTCTGACCATATAGCTACTGTTCTTCTATATCTTTCAGCATCTATGATTTCTCCAGTTTTATATAATTTATCAATTTCAGCAACATCTTTTTCAGCTTGTTCTAAAATTCCTTTTTTAGTTTCTGGTATTTCTAAATCTTCTATTCCAACTGTAATTCCTGCTAATGTCCCGTGATGGAATCCAAAATCTTTAATATCATCTATTAATTTAGAAGTTTTTTCAAATCCAAATTTTTTATATAAATCTGCAATTAATTTTCCTAATTGTCCTTTACCAAAAGTTACATTATAATTTCTAACTTCTTTTGGAAGCATTGTATTAAACACTAATCTTCCCGGAGTTGTTTCTATCATTTCTCCATCAATTCTAACTTTTACAATTGCATGTGTATCAATTTGCCCTGTTTGATAGGCTGTTATTAATTGATTTTTACTTGAAAATAATTTTCCTTCTCCTTTAGCACCTTTTTTATCTTTAGTCATATAATAACATCCCATAACCATATCTTGTGAAGGTACAGCTATTGGTTTTCCACTTGAAGGAGCAATTATGTTATTTGTTGCTAACATTAATAATTTTGCTTCCATTTGAGCTTCTTGTGATAATACTAAGTGAACAGCCATTTGGTCACCATCAAAGTCAGCATTAAATGCCGAACATACTAACGGATGTAATCTTATAGCTTTTCCTTCAATTAATATTGGCTCAAATGCTTGAATTGACAATCTATGTAATGTTGGTGCTCTATTTAGTAAAACAGGGTGATTTTTAATAATTTCTTCAATTAATTCCCATACATTTTCATCTTCTTCTTCTACCATTTTTTTGGCAACTTTAATATTTGAAGCTAATTCTCTTTTTACTAATTCTCTCATTAAAAACGGTTTATATAATTCCAATGCCATTTTTTTAGGTAATCCACATTGATTCATTTTCAAACTTGGTCCTACTACGATAACCGATCTTCCTGAATAATCTACCCTTTTTCCTAATAAATTTTGTCTAAATCTTCCTTGTTTTCCTTTTAACATGTCTGACAATGATTTTAATTCTCTATTATTTTGAGTTACTACTGGTTTCCCTCTTCTACCATTATCAATTAAGGCATCTACTGCTTCTTGTAACATTCTTTTTTCATTTTTAATTACAATTTCCGGAGCTTTAATTGACATCAATTTTTGTAATCTAATATTTCTATTTATAACTCTTCTATAAAGATCATTTAAGTCAGAAGTTGCAAATCTTCCTCCATCTAATTGAACCATAGGTCTTAAATCTGCAGGCATTACTGGTAAGACAGTCAAAATCATCCATTCTGGTCTATTATTTGAAGCAATTAAATCTCTAACTATTTTCAATCTTTTAATTGTTTTTTTTCTTTTTTGTGAAGAATTTACAGTTTCCATTTCATTTTCTAGTTCAGCTTCAAGTTCTTTTAAATCTATTTCTTCTAATAATTTTAATACACCTTCTGCTCCCATTTTAGCTGTAAATCCATTTTTATATTGACTTTCATATAATTTATATTCTCTGTCTGTCAATATTTGTCCTTTTTGTAAATCAGTTTCTCCCGGATCAGTTACAATATATCTTGAAAAATATAAAACCATTTCTAATTCTTTTGTACTAATATTTAATAATAAACTCATTTTATTTGGAGTACCTTTAGAATACCAAATATGAGCTATAGGAGTTGCTAATTTGATATGACCCATTCTTTCTCTTCTAACTTTAGATGTTGTTACTTCAACACCACATTTTTCACAAGTCATACCTTTATATCTCATTCTTTTATATTTACCACATGAACATTCATAATCTTTTGATGGTCCAAATATTTTTTCACAAAATAATCCATCCATTTCAGGTTTTAATGTTCTATAATTTATTGTTTCTGCCTTTGTTATTTCTCCAAATGACCATTCTTCAATTTTTTCTGGTGAAGCCAGTCTAATTTGAATACTATCAAAATCTCTTATACTCATTAATAAGAGCCTCCTCAATACTAATTTTTAACTAACCTTATAAATAAGGTTAGTTCTCTTCTATTTTATTTTTATTTTTAGTACACAATTAAGCATCTAAGTTTTTATCTAAATCGATTGTTGCTCCATCTTTATCATAAAGTGTTACATCTAATCCTAAAGATTGGAATTCTCTTATCAACACTCTAAATGATTCCGGTGCATCAGCTTCTGGCATTTCCTGCCCTTTAACTATCGCTTCATAAGTTTTAGTTCTTCCACTTATATCATCAGATTTAACAGTAAACATTTCTTGTAAAATACTAGATGCTCCATATGCTTCAAGTGCCCAAACTTCCATTTCTCCTAATCTTTGACCACCGAATTGAGCTTTACCTCCAAGTGGTTGTTGTGTAACTAATGAATAAGGTCCAATCGCTCTAGCATGCATTTTATCTTCAACTAAATGATGAAGTTTTAACATGTACATTCTTCCAACAGTTACAGGATTATCAAATGGTTGTCCTGTTCTTCCATCAATTAATTTTACTTTTCCAGTTTTACTATATCCTGCTTGTTCTAAATATTCTTTTACATCTTGTTCTTTTGCACCATCAAATACAGGAGTTGCAATATATTTATCCATATCTCCAATTGCTAATCCTAAATGTACTTCCAATACTTGTCCTATATTCATACGCGATGGTACTCCTAACGGATTTAAACATACATCTATTGGTGTACCATTTTCTAAATGTGGCATATCTTCAACCGGTAATACTCTTGATACAACCCCTTTATTACCGTGTCTTCCTGACATTTTATCTCCAACCATTATTTTTCTTTTTTCTGCTATATAAATTCTTACAACTTTGTTTACTCCAGCTTTTAAGTCATCTCCATTTTCTTTTGTCAATTCCAATACATCAACAACAGTTCCTTTTACCCCGTGAGGTAATCTTAATGAAGTATCTCTTACATCTTTAGCTTTTTCACCAAAAATTGCTCTTAATAATTTTTCTTCTGCAGGTGGTTCACTTTCACCTTTTGGCGTTACTTTTCCTACTAAAATATCATCAGGCGTAACGTATGATCCTATTCTAATTATTCCGTTTTCATCTAAATTTTTTAATGCTTCTTCAGATACATTTGGAATTTCTCTTGTAATTTCTTCATCACCTAATTTAGTAGTTCTAGCTTCTATTTCAAAGTCTTCAATATGTAATGATGTAAATACATCGTCTTTTCTTAATCTTTCAGAAATTAAAATTCCATCCTCAAAATTATACCCTTCCCAAGGCATAAATGCTAATAAAATATTTTTTCCTAAAGCTAAATCTCCACCAGCTGTTGATGGACCATCAGCAATAACATCTCCTTTTTTCACATATTGTCCTAAGTCTGCTAATGGTTTTTGATGTAAACACATTGAAGAGTTAGATTTTTCAAAGTTTAATAATCTATGTGAATGTTCATTTCCATCTTCATCTGTTACAACAATTTTTCTTGCATCTACATAAGTTACTGTTCCATTAACTTTTGATATAACTACTGCTCCCGAATCTATTGCAACTTTTCTTTCCAATCCTGTCCCTACATAAGGTGCCTCTGTTTTTAACAACGGTACTGCTTGACGCTGCATATTTGATCCCATCAAAGCCCTATTCGCATCATCATGTTCTAAGAATGGTATTAATCCTGCTGATACTGACACTAATTGTTTTGGAGAAATATCTAATAAATCAACTTTTTCTTTCCCAACATGCACAATTTCTTCATTATATCTACATACAACCTCATTTGTTAAGAAATTCCCTTTTTCATCTATCGGCGTATCAGCTTGAGCGATAAATAATCCTAATTCTTCATCAGCTGCCATATATCTAATGTCATTTACATCTGCTTTACCATTTTTTACTACTACAAATGGAGTTTCTATAAATCCATATTTATTTACTTTACCATAAGTTGTCAATGAGTTAATTAATCCAATGTTTGGTCCTTCTGGAGTTTCTATAGGACAAATTCTACCATAATGAGAATCGTGTACGTCACGCACTTCAAATCCTGCTCTCTCTCTTGATAATCCACCCGGTCCTAACGCTGATATTCTTCTTTTGTGAGCCAATTCTGCTAATGGATTTGATTGATCCATAAATTGTGATAATTGTCCACTTCCAAAAAATTCATTAATTAAAGCATTTAAAGGTTTTGTATTTAATAAACTTTGTGGTGTTAATGTAGTAATATCTTGAATAGTCATTTTTTCTTTAACCATTTTAGCCATTCTCAACATTCCACCTTTTATTT
Organism: uncultured Leptotrichiaceae bacterium; assembly: GCA_963528625.1. GTDB lineage: Bacteria > Fusobacteriota > Fusobacteriia > Fusobacteriales > Leptotrichiaceae > CALHVR01. The sequence goes on from CAURVQ010000014.1 coordinate 24,462, forward strand.
GAATAGACAATAACTCTCCAACTCCTCTAACTCTTCTGTTTGATAAACTGTCTATATCATCTGTACTTCCTTCTCCTGCAAATAATCTTTTTACATATTCAATCGTTGCCATAACATCTTCTTTAGTTAAAACAATTTCATCTGCTGGAACATCTAGTTTTAAACGCGTATTTATTTTATATCTTCCAACATCAGCTAAATCATATCTTTGTGGATTAAAGAACATTTGTTTTACTAACGATCTCGCACTTTCAACCGTTACTAAATCTCCCGGTCTTAATTTTCTAAACACTTCTACTACTGCTTCATCGTTATTTTTTGTAGTATCATGTATTAATGAATTTGCTATTATTCTATCTTCAGGCTTAACTTCCCAAATAAGTATTTTATTTACTTTATTGTCAATTATTTTCTCTACAACAATGTGGTCTATTAGTTCTTCCGCTTCAACAACATATTCTCCTGTTTCTTCATCTAAAATGTCTTCAACAGAAAAGCTACCTTCTAATTTAGCTTTTAAAATATCATACAATTCTTCTCCTGAATATTTTGAAAAACTTTCTGATAAATCAATTTCTTTTTGTTCAAAAAATTCTTCCATAATTTCTGAATTTGTCATAAAGAAATCAACTGCTTTTAAAAATATTGTAGCTAAAACTTTCTTTCTTCTATCAATTTTTACATTTAAAATATCATTTTTATCAGTTTCAAATTCTAACCATGTTCCTTTGTACGGAATAATTTTCCCAATAAATACATCTTTTCCTGTTTGAATATTCCCCTCTTTATTAAATGTAATACCCGGAGATCTATGTAATTGTGATACAACTACTCTTTCTGCTCCATTAATTACGAATGTAGCTTGTTCAGTCATTAGAGGTATATCACCAAAATGAACTAAAGTTTCTTGAATTTCTTGAGTTCTTTTATTTGTTAATTTAAGTCTTACTTTTAATTGTCCTGAATAAGTCTTCCCTCTTTTTTTACACTCCAATTCATCATTTAAAGGTTCATCATTATCATGAATTTCATACCATAAATATTCTAATTTTAGTAGTCCATTACTTGATTCTATTGGGAAAATTTCATTAAAAATTGCTTCAAACCCTTTATTTTCTCTTTTTTGAGGCGGTATTTTTGATTGCAAGAAATCTTCATAAGAATTTACTTGAAATTCTAAGAAATGTGGCATTTCTCCTCTATCTGCTATTTTCCCAAAACTATATCTTTCAATAAGTTTACTCATTTAAAAAATTCCTCCTATACAAAGAACATAATTCTTTATTCTATTTTTATAAAAATTAATACAACAAAGAAATGTTCCAAATATTCTAAAACTCTTTGTTGTTAGTTTTCAAAGTCCATAAACAACAGTCATTACTTTTAATAGTGGAAAAAGACACTCTCTCTAAAAGAGTGCCTTTCACCATAATTAGGTAAACTATTATTTTAATTCTACAGTTGCTCCTGCACCTTCTAATTGTGCTTTCAATGCTTCTGCTTCTTCTTTAGAAACTCCTTCTTTAACTGCTTTTCCACCAGCTTCAACTAACTCTTTAGCTTCTTTTAATCCTAAACCAGTTATTCCTCTTACTTCTTTAATTACTGCTAATTTAGAAGCTCCTCCTGATACTAAGATTACATCAAATTCAGTTTTTTCTTCAACTGCTGCTGCTCCTGCTGCTGCTCCTGCAACTGCTACTGGTTGTGCAGATACTCCAAATGTTTCTTCTATTGCTTCTACTACTTCTTTTAATTCTAATACAGACATAGCTTTTAAATCTTCTATAAATTGTTCTTTATTGAATGCCATTATTCTTAATCCTCCTATTTTTTCTTTTTATTTTATTTTTAATTTTTATAGTAACTATTCTGTTACTTCAACTGCTGGAGATTCCTCCACTGCAGATACACCTGTTGCAACTTTATCAGCTAAGTTAGATAATCCAACTGCTAACATTCTTACTGGTGATAACAATCCGTAAGCAATCATTCCTAACATTTCGTCTCTTGAAGGTAATTGTGCTAACGCTTCAACTGTAGAAACATCTACTCTTTCAGATTCTAACATTCCACCTTTGATAACTAATTTGTCTTTTAATTTTTTACCAAAATCAAAAACTAATTTTGAAGGTGCAACTCCATCTTCATATCCAATAGCAAATGATGTAGTTCCTTCTAATAAATCATCAAAGTTCGTTTCGATACCTACTTCTTTTAAAGCTATTTTCATTAATCTATTTTTAGCTACAAAGTATTCTACTCCTGCTTCTCTAGCATTTTTTCTTAATTCAGTATCTTCATTAACGCTGATTCCTCTATAATCAACGAATACCATTGCTTTAGCATCTTTTAATTTAGCAGTCAACTGTTGTACTGCTTCCAATTTAGATTGTGCTGGCAATTTCTTCACCTCCTCATAATAAAAACCTCTGAATCAAAAACAATAAGCCCAGAGGTTGAATATCTAACTATATACATCTATTTTTTATACTGTTAAATCTTACCTCGGTAGGGTTTATAGATTATATCTACCTACTGTCTTTGGTTATAATTCATAAATTCTTTCATCAACTTTATAAATTGACTTTGGTATTTTATACTATTTTTTTATTTTTGTCAAGCATTTTTTTAAAATTTTATATTATCTGTAAATTGCAACTCAAAGTGTCATACTTTTATGAAATATATTTTTTACTTTTTTCATATATCTCATTTGAGCTTTTTCCATTAAATAATTTTCTAGGATAATTGTTCATCCAATCTTCTATTTCTTTTATTGATTCCCCTCTTATTCTCCCCTATTCACCAACCACTCCAAACCATTCAATACTTTTATTCCATCATAATTTGTATTTACACCAATCTCATCTAAAGTTATCAAATATTTAGGATAAGAATCTTTTATTTTTTTCAACGGTTCTAACTCTCGCTTTAATGTATTTTCATCTAAAACAGTAAGTGCAACTTGATAATACTCCACTTTTTCTCCATTTAATACTACAAAATCAACTTCTTTATCTCCAAATTGTCCTACATATACATTTTTTTCTCTTCTAAGTAATTCAAGATAAATTATATTTTCAAAAATATGTCCAAAATCAATATTTCTATTTCCTAAAAGCTGATTTCTAAGTCCAATATCTACAATATAGTATTTTGATAGATTTGGCAAATATGCCTTTCCTTTTATATTATATCTATTTACTTTATACAAAATCATACTATCTATAAGACCAGACAAATATTTTTCAACTGTTTTTACATCTATTTTTCTTCCAAGCGATGTTATTGCATCTGCTATTTTTTTTATTGCAGTTATATTTCCAATATTGTCAAACATATATTTTACAACACTTTCAAGCATTGTTACATCACTAATTTTAAGTCTTGATACCACATCTTTTAACAAAACGGAATTATATATTCCCATTAAATATTCTCTTATATTTTCTTTTTTATCAATTTGTAAAGTATACGGAAATGAACTTTCAAAAATATAATCGTTATATCTTTGCATCAAACTTTTTGACAATTCTTGACCTTCTTTTTTTATTTCTTGTTGTTTCTTTCCTTCACAATATTCTTTAAATGATAGCGGCAAAATTTCCAATTCTACATATCTTCCACTAAGCAATGTAGCTAATTCTCCTGACATAAAATAAGCGTTTGATCCTGTTATATATAAATCAACATTTTCCTTTATAAATAAACTATCTACAACTTTTTCAAACTTATTCACATGTTGTATTTCATCTAAAAATATATAATTTTTTTTATTTTCTAACAAATTATCTTTAATAAACTTATATAATTTTTTATAATCTGTATATTCTTCATATTCTAAATCTTCAAAATTAATTAAAATTATTTGATTTTTCTCTACTCCATTTTTTTGTAAATAATCTTTATATATTTCAAACAAAGTAGACTTACCTGCTCTTCTTATTCCGCTTACTACTTTTATTATCTGTTTATCTTTATGATTTTTCAAAAATTCTAAATACTCTTCTCTCTATTCTTTCCATATAGCACCTCTTTATATACATTATATTCCATTTTTTTATAAAAATCAATTAAAAATGGATTCCATTCCCTTTTTTATGTTTTTTAAATTTATTTCTTTCAAAAAAAGAGAATCTCTTTTACAAGATTCTCCTAAATTTCTAAGTCTAAAATATCTAACGGTTTCTCTACAATAAATGTAGCATTTTCATTTTCTAACTCTTCTCTTGTCCCAAAACCATATAAAACTCCAATGCTTTTCATTTGATTTGCATTCGCACCAATTATATCAAATTTTGTATCTCCAACCATAATTATTTCATTGTTTTTAAGATTTTCTTTTTCTCTTTGTAACAAATATTTTATAACATCCTCTTTTCTACTTCTTCCAGTTTCTAACGATGCACCTGCTATATAATTAAAATATTTGTCTATTTTCAAATTTTTAATTATTTTGTTAGCATTTTTTTCATCTTTTGAAGTTGCCACATAAAGTTTATGTCTCTTTGAAAGTTTTGAAAGTAATTCTTCCAAATCATCATAAATCTTTAATTCATACATCCCTTGTGACTCATAATATTTTTTAAAATATTTAATCGCTTTATTACAGATTACTTCATCCATTCCAAAATATTTACTATACGAGTCATCAAGTGGAGGTCCAATAAATTTATTAAGTATTTCCTGATTTGGAATTTCATATCCTAATATATTTAAAGAATATTTCACTGCATTCGTTATTCCTTTACTACTATCAATTATTGTCCCATCCAAATCAAATAAAAATACTTTATTACTCACATTATTTCCTTTCTATTTTAAATTTATTTATATTTTATTATTTACTCAAAAATTGTTTCCCAAACTTTGCTTTTTGAAGCTTCATAACAAAGTTTTATTTGATTTTCATTCACACGATTAAACGACAATTCCGGTAAATTATTTACATCAAAATAATTTTTTTCTGATATTTCTATATTTTGACTAAATTCATCTCTACTCCCCTCAATAATTTCACATAAAAGAAAAATTTTACAAACTCCATACGGTGATTGCCTTTTATCGTTCAATAAATTATGTTTTCTCCCATCTTGAATTGCTACAACTTTTTTGACTTTAACATGAACTCCTGCTTCTTCCAACATTTCTTTTATAACATTTGTTGTTACAGATTGATTTACATCAACCCATCCACCCGGTAATGACCATTTACCATCACGTTCTTTTACCAAAAGTACTTTATCATTTTGAATTATAGCTCCACGACAATCAATTTTAGGAGTTTGATATCCGATTTCATTACAAAAAATATTTTTCACTTCATCTAATGAAAGTCCACTTTTTATTGACATTATCTCTGCAGAAATTTCTCTTATTCTTTCAAATCTCTCTAAATCAAAATCTTCTTTTGAATAATGTAATCCTGCCTGTGCCAAAGCTTGTAACTCCATTGCCCATTTCAACCATTGTTCTCTATCATCGTTCATTATCTTACTCCTAAAATTCTCTATTTTATTCCTTTTATTTCAAAATTTTATTATCTTTAATGTAATTCAAGTTTTTTTTGAAAAAATAAATTCAAATATTCTATCTCAAATTTTTTAATTCCGTTTCTAATAATAAAATCATCTTTAAATATTTAATACTCATTTTTTCACCCTTTTTATTATGTTCTTAATTAAATTATATCAAAAAAGACTGGAATTTACCAGCCTATTTATATTCTATTTTTGTATTTTGTTATCTATTTATCTTTATGATTTTTCAAAAATTCTAAATACTCTTCTCTCTCTATCCTTTTCATATAATACCTCTTTACATACATTATATTCCATTTTTTTATAAAAATCAATAAAAAAGGGATTTTATTCCCTTCTTTACACTTTTTTAAAATTTTATTTAAAATTAAATCGTATTCCTAAATTAAGTTGCCAATCTTGTCTAACTTTATGTTTTGTTGATCTTTGAGCTTCAAAATAAATTTGTTTACCTTTTTT
>CAURVQ010000015.1:0-29711 GCA_963528625.1 uncultured Leptotrichiaceae bacterium
TCCTTTCATATATATTATACTAAAAAATAGAGAAAATGTAAGAACATGTACCTCCAAACTGTTTTCATTTTTTCTGTCCAGTTTATTGGTACATGTTCTAAACTCTTATCCTTTAATTTTATTTTATAAATCATTTGGACCAAACGAATAAGGTAATAAATCTTTTATATTCCAAATGTTATATTTTTCTTCTTTATTTGTTAAAATTATAATGGTTTCTTCATCAGAAAATTCTGAAATTACTTGTCTACAAGCACCACAAGGACTAATTGGCTCTGGCGTTCCACCAGTAACAACGAGTAATTTTATTTTTTTCATTCCTTGTGTTACAGCTGTTGGTATAACATTTCTTTCAGCACAAATTCCTAAACCATAAGAGGCATTTTCAACATTTACACCAACATGCTTATTATTATTTTCATCAATTAATAACGCCGCAACTGGAAATTTTGAATAAGGAACATATGCTTTTTCTAATACTGTATTCACTTCTTTTATATATTTTTTTATCTCATCTTCTGTTAATATAATTTTTGCCATTTAATTCACCTCTTTGTAGAAATAAATACTCTCTCGAATGAGAGAGTTTAAATTATTTTGTTAATTACAGTTTTTATAAATTTAAAGCACTTTCTAATGCTACTTCAATCATATCATTAAATGTAGTTTGTCTTTCTTCAGCTGAAGTAACTTCACCTGTTACTAATGAATCACTTATTGTAAGTAAAGTTAATGCATTTACACCAAATTTAGCTGCAGTTGTATATAATTGAGCTGTTTCCATTTCAACACATAATACTCCAAATTTAGCCCATTTTTTCCACGCTTTAGGATCATCTCCATAGAAAGTATCACTTGTCAATACATTTCCAGCTTTCATACTTAATCCTTTTTTAACTCCTACTTCATATGCTTTTAAAAATAAATCTGCACTTGCTGTTGGAGCATAATCCGCACCATTAAATCTTAATTTATTTATAGCTGAATCAGTTGAAGCTGACATTGCAATTACAACATCTCTTAATTTAATATTTTCTTTCATTGATCCCGCTGTTCCAATTCTAATTAAATTTTTTACTCCATATTCGTTAATTAATTCGTGAGTATAAATTCCAATTGAAGGCACTCCCATTCCTGTTCCTTGAACTGAAACTCTTTTCCCTTTGTAAGTTCCTGTAAATCCTAACATTCCTCTTACATTGTTATATTGAACAACATCTTCTAAAAATGTTTCTGCTATATATTTTGCTCTCAACGGATCTCCCGGTAATAATATTGTTTCTGCGATATCTCCTTTATTTGCTCCTATATGCGGTGTCGCCATCTTTATTCCTCCTAAATATATTTCTTCTAATAATAGTATAACACATTTTTTTTGTTTTTCATAATTTTTTTAAACTTTTTATTATTAAAATATAAGTTAATTATTTACCTTTTTTTCTTTTTGTTGTATAATATTTGTAAAAACAACCGTTCTAAGAAAAGGAGTATAACATTATGCAAATAAAAGAGTTATTTAATAAAAAAAATCCGGTTATATCATTTGAAGTTTTTCCACCAAATAAAAATTTTACAAAAGAAAAACTCGTTGAAGTAACAGGTGAATTAGCTGAATTAAATCCTGATTTTATAAGTGTAACTTATGGTGCTGGAGGTACAAATAGATCTGGTACTATTGAAATTGCCTCTCATATAAAAAATAATTTAAATATTGAAGTTATGTCACATTTAACTTGCATAGGAAGTAAAAAACAAGATATATTAAATTATATTCAAGAAATTAAAAAGCATAACATAAAAAATGTTTTAGCCTTAAGAGGAGATATTCCTCAAGGAAGAGATGAGAGTATTTATAATGAAGGTGATTATAGATATGCATCTGATTTAATTAATGATATAAAAAATGAAAATATTACAATTGCTGCAGCTTTTTATCCAGAAACACATTTTGAAAATAATGATTTACAGGATCTTATTCATTTAAAAAATAAAGTTGATTTAGGAGTTGATTTTCTTATTTCACAAATTTTCTTTGATAATAATAAGTTTTTTAATTTTATGGAACAAGCTCAAAAACTTAATATTAATGTTCCGTTATCTGCAGGAATTATGCCTGTAACAAATGCAGCACAAATTAAAAGAATTACATCATTATGTAAAAGTTCAATTCCTAAAAAATTGGAAAAAATCTTAGATAAATATGGACATGACCCCGAATCAATGAAAAAAGCTGGATTTATTTATGCTACTGAGCAAATTATCGAGCTTTTAGCTAATGACATTCCTGCTATTCACTTATACGCAATGAATAAACCTGAAGTTGCTAGAGCTATAATGAATAATATTGAATTTGTTAGATAATAAAAATACTCTTTGGATTCCCAGAGAGTATTTTTTATTTCATATTATTTAATTATCATTAAAAATTAGACATTTCTATTTTTTTCAAATTTCTTTCTATCATTTTCATTTAAGTATTTTTTTCTAAGTCTTATATGATTTGGAGTGATTTCTACTAACTCATCGTTTTCAATGTATTCAAGAGCTAATTCTAATGTAAATACTTTTGGTGGTGCTAATTTTACAGCATCATCACTTCCCGCTGCTCTCATATTTGTTAATTTTTTACCTTTACATACATTTACAACTAAATCATTTTCTCTTGAATGTTCTCCAACTATCATTCCTTCATATACTTCTACTCCCGGGTCAATAAATAAAATTCCTCTCGGTTGTAAATTATTTAATGAGTATCCTAAACTAGTTCCAGGCTCCATAGCAATTAACACTCCTCTTCTTCTTCCTGTAACTTCTCCTTTAAAAGGTTCGTACTCAAAGAATGAATGATTTAAAATTCCGGTTCCTCTAGTTTCTGTTAAAAATTCATTTCTAAATCCTATCAATCCTCTTGATGGAACTTTAAATTCAAGTCTTGTGTAACCGTCACTTCCTTGAACCATATTTAACATTTCTCCTTTTCGTAACCCTATTTTTTCAATTACTACTCCTACAAATTCGTCAGCAACATCAATTATAGCTAATTCTATTGGCTCCATCTTCACACCATTTTCTTCTTTATAAATTACTTCTGGTTTTGAAACAGCCACTTCATATCCTTCTCTTCTCATGTTTTCTAATAAAATTGATAATTGAAGCTCTCCTCTACCTTTTACAATGAATGCATCTGGTGAGTCAGTCATTTCAAGTCTCATACTTACATTATGTTGCACTTCTTTCGTTAATCTTTCTAAAATATTTCTTGAAGTTACAAATTTTCCATCTTTTCCTGCAAACGGAGAGTCATTTACTAAGAAAGTCATTGCAAGTGTTGGCTCATCAATGTCAATCAATGGAAGCGGTCTTGGATTTGCTTTATCTGCAACAGTTTCTCCTATATCAATTTTTTCTATCCCAGCTATTGTAACAATATCTCCAGCTACTGCTTCTTCCATTTCTATTTTTTTAAGTCCATTATAACCGTAAATTCTTGTAACTTTCCCATTTACCATTTCTCCGTCTCTTTTTATTAAAGTTATTTCTCCATTTTTTACAATTTTACCATTATAAATTCTACCTGTCCCTAATTTACCAACATATTCATCGTATTCTGTATTAGTTACTAACATTTGAAACGGCTCATTTTCATCTCCCTCTGGATCATCAACATGATTTAAAATAAGATCATATAATGGTTTCATATTTTTATTTTCATCTTCTAATTCCATTTTAGCAAATCCATTTTTTGCTGATGCGTATACAACTGGAAAATCTAATTGTGCATCGTTTGCTCCTAATTCTACAAATAAATCAAATACAGAATCTACAACTCCATCAGGGTCAGAATTAGGTCTATCAATTTTATTTACAACAACTATCGGTCTTAAGCCATGTTCTAAAGCTTGTTTTAATACATATTTTGTTTGTGGCATTACACCTTCAAAGGCATCAACTAATAATAATACTGAATCAACCATTTTTAGGATTCTTTGGACTTCCCCACCAAAATCAGCATGTCCCGGTGTGTCAACTATATTTATTTTATATCCATCATAATTTATTGAAGCATTTTTTGAGAAAATTGTAATTCCTCTTTCTTTCTCCAAATCATTACTATCCATTACTCTTTCATCAACTTTTTCGTGTTCTCCAAAAGTTCCCGATTGTTTTAATAATGCGTCGACTAATGTTGTTTTACCATGATCAACATGTGCTATTATAGCTATATTTTTTATTTTACTCATTTATTTTATATTTAAACATTTTATTTAATACTTAAATATTTCCTCCTTAAATTTTTATTACTCGTTATTATATCATATTTTTAAAAAATTTTCTAAAATTTTTTGATTCTTAATTTTAATACTTGCTTTTTTTTTAAAGATAATATACTATTTATATATATATATTGAAAAATTGGAAAATATTATTTTTTATAAAAAGGAGGGAATATGAATAAGAAAATAATATATGAATTTAAAAATTTTATTGCTAAAGGAAATGTAATGGATTTAGCAGTTGGTGTAATTATTGGAGGTGCTTTTGGGAAAATAGTTAGTTCATTAGTTAATGATATGATTATGCCTATAATTGGATTAATTTTAGGAGGAATTGATTTTTCAAATTTAAAATTTGTGATTAAGGAGGCTACAGAAAAAACTCCGGAAGCTTCTATCAAATATGGATTATTTATTCAAAATGTTGTAGATTTTCTAATTATTGCATTTGTTATTTTTGTTATGGTTAAAGGAATAAACACTATAAGAAAAATCAAGGATAATGAAAATTTAGAAGAGTCTTCTGAACCAACACCTACTAAAGAAGAAATTTTATTAACTGAGATTAGAGATATATTAAAAAATAAAAATTAATAAAATAAAAAAGAGAGTAATTTATTACTCTATTTTCATTTAATCTTAATTTTTTAATCAAATAATGAATTTAATGCTTGATTTTTATCTTCTAATTTATCTATTAAATTAATTACAGAAAATATTAAAAAATCTATTAATTCTTTATTTTCATAAAAAAATACACCACAAATTTTAAGATTCTTTACTTAAAATTTTGGTGTATCCTTTAATTTATATTAAAATTAATAATACATTTTTAAAACAACCCCGAAATAACTCCATTTTCATCAATATCAATCAATTCTGCTGATGGTTTTTTAGGAAGTCCCGGCATATCAATTATATCTCCAGCCATTGCCACTAAAAATCCTGCCCCTGCCGATAATCTAATTTCATTTATTGTTATTTCAAAGTTTTCTGGTCTTCCTAGCAAATTTGGATTATCTGATAATGATTTTTGTGTTTTTGATACACAAATTGGTAATTTATCATAATTAAATTCTGTATATTTTTTTATATCATTCAATGCTTTAGTTGTAAATTTCACTCCATTTGCACCGTAAATTTCTTTTGCAATTACTTCTATCTTTTCTTGGACTGATAGGTCTAATTTATACAAAGGTTTATATTTTTTAGTAGCTTTTTCATTTTTCACTACAGCTTCAATTACTTTTTCTACTAATTCTTTTCCACCTTCTCCACCTTTTTCCCAAATCTCACATAAAGCCACTTCAGCTCCTAATTCATTACAAAATTCTCTAATAGCTTTAATTTCTGCCTCTGTATCTGTAATAAATTTATTAATCGCAACAACAACCGGAATATTATATTTTTTCATATTTTCAATATGTTTTTCTAAATTTATAAGTCCTTTTTTCAAGCTTTCTACATTTTCAACTGTTAGCTCTTTATCTCCACCATGATGTTTTAAAGCTCTAACTGTTGCAACAATAATAATTACATTCGGATTAAGAGCCCCTTTTCTAGCTTTAATATCTAAAAATTTCTCTGCTCCTAAATCTGCAGCAAATCCAGCTTCTGTAACTACATAGTCAGACAATTTTAATGCCATTTTTGTAGCTAATATTGAATTACATCCGTGTGCAATATTAGCAAAAGGACCTCCGTGAATAAATACTGGTGTATTTTCTAAAGTTTGAACTAAATTAGGCTTTATAGCTTCTTTTAATAAAGCTGTAACTGCCCCTTCAATACTCAAGTCTTTAACTTTTAACATTTTACCACTTCTATTATATCCAAATACTATTTCTCCTATTTTTTCTTTTAAATCAGAAATTGAAGTTGCAAGACAGAAAATTGCCATTATTTCAGATGCAACTGTTATTTGGAATGATGATTGTCTTGGAATACCGTTTAATCTTCCTCCCATTCCAATTACAATATCTCTCAAAGCTCTATCATTCATGTCAACTACTCGTTTCCAAGTAATATTATTAACATCAATATCTAATAAATTTCCATGATTCAAATGATTATCTATACAAGCTGAAATTAAATTATGTGCAGCTGAAATAGCGTGTAAATCTCCCGTAAAATGTAAGTTAATATCTTCCATAGGCACAACTTGTGACATTCCTCCACCTGTAGCACCACCTTTTATACCAAATACTGGTCCTAAAGAAGGTTCTCGTAAAGCTGCTATTGAGTTATAGCCAAATTTATTTAACGCTTGTGTCAATCCAACTGTAACCGTTGATTTTCCTTCCCCTGGAGGTGTAGGTGTTATTGCTGTAACTAATATTAATTTCCCATCTTTTTTATTTTCATTTTTTTTCAAAACATTTAGATTAACTTTTGCTTTATATTTTCCATATTGATCATAGTCATCTTCTGTTAATCCAATTTTTTCAGCAATTACACTTATCTTTTCTAACTTCGCTCTTTGAGCTATTTCAATATCTGTCATTAATATTCCTCCGTTAAAAGTTATTTTATATGTATAATTATACTTTATTTTTAATATTTTTTGTAGTATTTAATTTATTTTATAATTTATATTTTTATTTATACTTAATCTCTCCAATATCTTTTCTAAAATATTTTCCATTAAAATTGATTTTATTTAGTAAATTATAAGCTTTTTCTCTAGCTTCATTAGGTGTAGTTCCAATTCCAACAGTATTCAATACCCTTCCACCATTTGTTAAAAATTGATTATTTTCATATTTTGCTCCTGCAATAAATAAAAGCTCATTATTATTTTCATCAAAATTATCTAATCCTGTTATAATATCACCTTTTTTATAATTTTCAGGGTATCCTTCTGCAACTCCAACAACACAACAAGAATGTAATTCTTTCCATCTTACATTTACTTCCGATAATTTTTTATCAAAAGAACTTTCTATCAATTCTAATAAATCATTTTCAAGTAAAGGCAATACAGCTTGAGTTTCTGGATCTCCAAGTCTCATATTATATTCAAGTAAATATACGCCTTTTTCTGTTATCATAATTCCAAAAAAAATAACTCCTTCAAAATCCATTCCTTCAGCTTGAATACCCTTTAATGTTGGGTTCATTATATTTTCTTTAAATTCTTCTAAAATTTTATCAGTAACATAAGGATTAGGAGATATTACACCCATTCCACCTGTATTTAAGCCAGTTTCATTTTCACCTATTTTTTTATGGTCTTTAGCTGAAAGCAATGGAACAATAACTTTACTATCTGTAAATGAAAGGATTGATGCTTCTACACCATTTAAAAATTCCTCAATAACTACTTGATTTCCTGCTTCTCCAAATTTATCATTTACCATTATGTCTTCAACTGCTTTTACAGCTTCTTTTAAATTTTGTGCTATAATTACACCTTTTCCAGCTGCAAGTCCACTAGCTTTTATTACAACTGGAAATTCTTTATATTCTTTTAAGAACTTAATTGCGTTTTCTACATTATCAAATATTTCATAAATTGCCGTTTTTATACCGTATTTTTTCATAAAATTTTTTGAATAAGCTTTACTTCCTTCAAGAATTGCTGCTTTTTTATTAGGTCCAAATATTTTTAATCTATTTTTTTTAAATTCGTCAACAATTCCTTTCACTAAAAGTTCTTCACTTCCCACAAAAGTCAAATCAATTTCATTTTCTTTCGCAAATCTTACATAAGCGTTTATATCATTTTTTAAAGTTACATTTTCTGTATTTTCTAATATCTCTGAACCAGCATTACCTGGTGCTATATATATTTTTTTTATTTTATCATTTTTTAATAATTTCCAAGCGATTGCATGTTCTCTTCCGCCAGCTCCTACTATTAAGATTTTCATTTTAACTCCTTTATATAAAAGAAAAGGCATGCAAAAAATTTAATAATCTTTTTTATTATGCCTTTATTAGTTGGTTATTTTGCTTTTATACTAATTATTAATGCATTTTTATCTTTGGTTCTTCTAGAAGTCCATGATGCTCCAAAGAAAAATTCACCTAAATCTCTTCTACTTGAAACTGTTAATTTATATTGTTTAGTTTCTTCAGTAAATACTTGTTTTTCATCTGTTGCGAAATATAAATAATCTTCATTAAGATTTAATTTTTGTAAAACAGTATTAAAGTTTTCAATTCCTACTATTTTATTAAGTTCTCTAAGAAATTTTTCAAATACTTTCCCTTTGTTTTGTTCCGAAATATACGTTCCTTTAATATAAATTTCTTTTACTTCATTATTTTTATATGTAACTTTTGCGTCTATTGAATTCCAATTATACCAAAATTCATTATTTCTTTCTCCGTGGTATTTAAAAGCATTTTCTTTTGGTATTTGACGTGATTTTTCTCTTATAGAATCAACAGAATTAAATGAAAAACCTATTAAACTACATAATAAAAATAAACCAATCATTTTCTTTTTCATTTTATTATAGCTCCTTTCATATTTGACTATTTATATTATAACATATTTTTATAAAATTTCCATAAATTTAGTGTTTAAAATGTCTAATACCTGTAAATACCATTGCTATTCCGTGTTCATTACAAGCATCTATCGATTCTTGATCTCTCATCGAACCACCTGGTTGCACAATAGCTTTAATTCCTGCTTTATTTGCCGTGTCAACACAATCTCTAAAAGGGAAAAAAGCGTCAGATGCTAACACTGCACCACTTAAATTTTGACCTATTTTTTCTTGAGCATGTTCGATTGCATGTGCTGTAGCCCAAATTCTATTTGTTTGTCCTGTTCCAACACCAATAGCCATTCCATCTTTAACTACAACAATCGCATTTGATTTTACATGTTTTACAACTTTCATCCCTAAAAGCATATCTTCTTTTTCTTGTTTTGATGGAGTTTTTTCTGTCACTACATTCATTTCATCAATCATTTTACTATTTGTTTTTTGAACTAATAAACCACCATCAACTTTTACATATTCTAATTTATCTTGTGGTTGTCTTACATTACATTTTATAACTCTTAAATTTTTTTTACTTTTCAAAATTTCAAGAGCTTCATCTGTAAATGATGGTGCTATAACAATTTCTAAAAATATTCTTTTAAGCTCTTCAGCCGTTTTACTATCAACTTCCCTATTTAAAGCTACAATTCCCCCAAAAATTGAAACAGGATCACAATCATGAGCTTTTGTATAAGCAGTATAAATATTATCAGCTACAGCTACTCCACATGGCGTAGAATGTTTTATCGCACATGCCGCTGGCTCTTCAAATTCTCCCACTACTTTCCAAGCTATATCCATATCTCTTATATTGTTAAATGACAATTCTTTTCCATTTAATTGCTCAAAATCTTTCATACTTCCACTCTCAGTTGTTGACACATAATAAGCAGAGCTTTGATGAGGATTTTCACCATATCTTAAATCAAATTTTTTCTCATAAGACATACTTAAATAGTTTGGATATTCATCTTCCAATAAGAAATTTGATATTGCTGCATCATAAGCCGATGTTAAATTGAATACTTTTCCTGCTAATCTTTTTTTTGTTTCAAATGTTACATCTCCATTATTTTCAATTTCTTGCATAACTTTTTCATAATCTTCAATATTACAAATTACAGTTACATCTTTAAAAGATTTAGCAGCAGAACGTAACATTGTAGGACCGCCAATATCTATAAATTCTATTTTTTCATCAAATGTTTTATCAGTTTGAACTTCTTTAAAGAAAGGATATAAGTTTACAACGACAAAGTCTATCGTTTCAATGCCTTCATTTTTAATTGTTTCCATATGCTCAACATTATCTCTAATTGCTAATATTCCACCGTGAATATTTGGATGCAATGTTTTTACTCTTCCGTCCAACATTTCTTTAAAATTAGTAACTTCTGACACATCTAAAACCGTCAAACCATTTTCTTTTAAATATTTATAAGTTCCTCCAGTTGAAATAATTTCTACTCCTTTTTTATCTAAAAATTTTGCAAATTCCAAAATTCCAGTTTTATCAAAAACACTAATTAAAGCTCTTTTTTTCATTCTTTAACTTTTCCTTTCTTTAATTACTTTTATTAACAATTTCATATATTAAAGTAAAATATTATTTTAATTCTCCAACAATATTTTTATTCCTTTTATAAGCAATTTATGCTCTTGCTCCAATACTCTTTTCTGTAAATCTTCTGGACTATCATTTTCCAAAACAGGAACTTTTACTTGTGTAATTATTTTACCGGTATCTATTCCACTATCAACAAAATGAATTGTAGCTCCACTTTCTTTTTCTTTAGCTTCAATCACAGCACGATGAACATTCATTCCGTACATTCCTTTTCCACCAAATTTTGGAAGCAACGACGGATGTATATTTATTATTTTTTCAGTCCATTTTTCTATAAATGAATTAGATAAAATTGATAAATATCCTGCAAGTACAATATAATCTGTTTTTTCTTCATTATTTTCTAAAATCGAACTTATTTCATCCGATAATTTTTCTTTAAATAACTTTCTATCTAACATAATATTTTTAATTTTATGATTTTTAGCTCTTTCCAGTCCATAACAAGGTCTATCAGCTATAACATATGTAATTTTACAGTTTAAATTTCCTTGTTCAATATTATCAATAATTGATTGTAAATTTGAACCACTCCCAGATACAAGAACTGCAATATTTTTCTTTTTTATTTCAAGCATAATTTATTTTCACCTTTACTTATATACCCAATTTCGTAAGCATTTTCTCCATTTTCAGCTAAAATATCTATCACTTTTTGACCGTCAGCTTTATCTACAATTATTACAAATCCAACTCCCATATTGAATGTTCCCCACATTTCATCTTCAGGCACTTTATTAAAAGCCTCATGTTTAAATAGTGGATGTACTTTAATTTTTGATTTATCAATGTTAGCACAATATCCATCAGGAATTGTTCTAGGAACATTCTCTATAATTCCTCCCCCTGTTATGTGAGCCATTCCATGAACATTGATTTTCTCCATCACTTTTTGAACTGGTTTAACATATATTTTTGTTGGTGTCAATAACCATTCTCCTATTGTTTTTCCATTGTACTCAGCTTTAAAATCTGTAAATAATTTTCTTAAAAGTGAAAATCCATTACTATGAGCACCACTTGATGGAATTGCAATTATTACATCATTATCAGTAACTGTACTTCCATTTATCATTTTTTCTTCTTCAACTACTCCAACAGAAAATCCAGCAATATCATATTCTCCATCAGCATAAAATCCTGGCATTTCAGCAGTTTCTCCACCTACTAAAGCTGAATCTCCTTGAACGCAACCTTCTACAACTCCACTTATTATTTCAGATGAAATATTTGAATCTAACTTCCCACAAGCTAAATAATCTAAGAAAAATAGAGGTTTTGCTCCATGACATAAAATATCATTTACACACATAGCAACACAATCTATTCCAACTGTATTATAAATACCTGTTTCAAATGCTACTTTTAATTTTGTTCCCACACCATCTGTTCCTGAAACTAATACTGGTTTTTTGTATTCTCCTAATTTGTATAAAGCTCCAAAACTTCCAAGCTCATTTATTACATTTTTATTATATGTTTTTTTCACTTTTTCTTTAATTTTTTCTACTGATCTGTATCCTTCTTCTTTATCTACTCCTGAATCTTTATAAGAAATTGACATATTACTCATTATAATTATATATTTTAAACATTAACAATATATTAATTATAATCTCCTTTCTTGTTATTTATTTTTATTTTTTTCTAATGCTTCTCTTTGTATTGGTGTTAATGATTTTATAAATTCTTCTTCATAATCTCCCAAGCCTGCTGGGTAATCTCCATTAAAACATTCCATACAAAGACCAGTATATGGTGCGTCAAAATCAAGTCCTATTGAATCTATTAACCCATCAATGCTTAAAAATGCAAGCGAATCTGCTCCAATGTACTCACATACTTCTTCTACCGTTTTATTTGCTGAAATTAACTCTGACGAATTTGAAACATCTATACCATAAAATATAGGAAACTTAAATTCAGGTGACGCTATACGAACATGAACTTCTTTTGCTCCAGCTTCTTTCAATAATTGTACAATTCTACTAGAAGTAGTACCTCTAACTATTGAATCATCTACCATAACAACAACTTTATCTTTTACCACAGTTCTAACTGCCGATAATTTCATTCTAACACCTTGTTCTCTTAATTCTTGAGTTGGTTGAATAAATGTCCTTGCTACATATTGATTTTTTATAAGTCCCATTTCATAAGGTTTACCACTTTCTTCTGCAAATCCACTAGCTGCTGACAATGATGAGTTAGGCACTCCAATCACAATGTCTGCATTTGGAACAGGTGATTCTTTAGCAAGTCTTCTACCACTTCTTTTTCTAGCTTTATGCACATTCACTCCTGATATATCAGAATCAGGTCTTGCAAAATATACATATTCCATAGCAGCTATTGCCGTTGAAGTATTTTCAGTATATTTTTCTATTCTAAATCCTGTCTCATCAATAATCACTATTTCTCCAGATCTTATATTTCTTACAAATTCTGCTCCCACAATGTCCAAAGCACAAGTTTCACTTGCTAAAACATATGCTCCATTTTTAGCTTTCCCTAAAATTAAGGGCCTAAATTCAAACGGATCTACTGCTCCATACAATTTTTTTGTAGTTTGAATTATAAATGAAAATCCACCTTTTATTTGTTGTAATGCTTCTTTTAATTGTTCTAAAAACTCTGTTTTTTCACTTCTACGAATTAAGTGTACTAACACTTCTGTATCAGAAGTTGAGTGAAAAATTGCACCTTTTTTTTCCAATTCAATTTTTAATGACTTTGCATTTATTAAATTTCCATTATGTGCTAACGCAATATTTTCATCATGAAATTGAAATAAAAATGGCTGTATATTTCTTCTACTACTACTCCCAGAAGTTGCATATCTAACATGTCCTATAGCTGAAGTACCTTTTAATTTCTCAAAAACTCTATCATCGTTAAATACTTCAGATACAAGACCGGGACCATTATGTCCATTAACTCTTTTTCCATCACTAACTACAATGCCTGCAGCTTCCTGTCCTCTATGTTGTAGACTATGTAGTCCATAATAAGTTAAACGGGCTGCTTCCGGATGTCCAAAAACTCCAAAAATACCACATTCTTCGTTTAAACTTTTATACATATTAATTTTATCCTCCGAATTATTTACTTAAAACACTTTCTAAACGATGTAATACTTCTCTATATGCTCCCATTACATCACCTAAATCTTGTCTAAATCTATCTTTATCTAATTTTTTCAATGTATCTTTATCCCATAATCTCATTGAATCTGGGCTTATTTCATCAGCTAATAAAATATTTCCATCTTTATCTCTACCAAATTCAATTTTATAATCTACTAAAATTAAATTCATTTTATCAAATAATTCAGATAATAATTTATTTATTAAAAATGTTTGTTCTTTTATTACTGCTAATTCACTTTCTGTCAATAATTCTAAGGCTAAAGCATGATCGTCATTTAATAATGGATCTCCTAAATCATCATTTTTATATGATAATTCAAATGTTGGTCTTTTAAAAATTTTTCCTTCTTCTGCTCCATATCTTTTAACGAAACTTCCTGTCGCTCTATTTCTAATAATTACTTCTAAAGGTATAATTTCTACTTTTTTACATAATTGTTCTCTCTCATTTAAAGTTTCAATCCAGTGAGTTTTAACACCATTTTTAATTAAATATCCGTATAATATTGTAGAAATTTTATTATTTAAAATTCCTTTATCTTCTAATTGACTTTTTTTCACTCCATTAAATGCAGTCGCATCATCTTTAAAATACATAATTATTTCATCTTCATTACTTGTTGAGTATATTGCTTTTGCTTTTCCTTCATAAATATGATTTAATTTTTCCATTACAATTTCCTCCATTTTATTTTTATAATTTTATTTTATATTAATAAATTACAATTCAACTTTTTTATCATTATCTGCAATAAATTTAGATTTCATATCTTTTCTAAATTTAACTAATTTTTCTTTTATTTCTGGATATTTTACCGCTAAAATTTGTACCGCTAACATTCCTGCATTGTAAGAATTATCTATTCCCACTGTTGCAACTGGAATTGATTTTGGCATTTGAACTATTGAATATAAAGCATCAAGCCCAGAAAGTGCTGCATTTAAAGGCACTCCAACAACAGGTAAAATAGTTTTTGAAGCTATCACTCCCGGTAAATGAGCTGCAAGTCCTGCTCCAGCAATTACAACTTCTGCCCCTTCATTTTCTAATCTTTCCAATACTTCTTCTAATTTTTCTGGTACTCTATGTGCCGATAATACATGTGCTTCAAATTCAACTCCAAACTCTTTTAAACAAGTTGCTGCACCTTTCATTTTATCTGTATCCGATTGACTTCCAAAAAATATTGCTACTTTCATTAAATTTTCCTCCTATTTAAAGAATTTTACACCGTTTCTAAATAAATTTTGATTTGTGTTTCCTTCTATATTTTTATACAAGTTGCTTCCTGTTCTTTCAGAGTGAGCCATTTTCCCTAAAATTCTACCATTATGAGCTAGTAAACCTTCAATCGCATAGTAAGAACCATTTGGATTATACTCTGTATTCATACTTGAATTTCCATCTAAATCTACATATTTTGTTGCAATTTGATTATTATTTAATAATCTCAAGTATTCTTCCTCTGTTATAACTAATCTACCTTCTCCGTGTGACATCGGTATTGTGTGAATTTCTCCCACTTCCATACCTGCTAGCCAAGGCGAATCATTTGTAATAATTTTGGTTTTAACCATTTTAGACATATGTTTGTCAATCGCATTATATGTCAATGTTGGCGAATCTTCGTTTAATTCTCGTATTTCTCCGTAAGGCACTAAACCTGACTTAATTAATGCTTGGAATCCGTTACAAATTCCTAAAATTAATCCATCTCTTTTTAATAATCTATCTACTGCTTCTTTAATTTTTTCGTTTCTTAATACATTCACAATAAATTTAGCCGATCCATCTGGTTCATCTCCTGCACTAAATCCACCCGGAAACATTAATATTTGTGAATTATCAATTTCTTTTACAAAATTATCAATTGAAGTTTCAACCGCTGTATGCGACAAGTTATTGAAAATTCCTATTTTACTAATTGCACCTTCTCGGTTGAACGCTCTTTCTAAATCGTATTCACAATTTGTCCCCGGATACACAGGAATAAATACTCTCGGTTTAGCGATAGGCTCAATATTTCTCGTAATTATACTATTTTCTTTTTTCTGCCATTTAGCTGCAATTTCTTTTGTTTCAATTCCGTCATTAACTACTTTTCTTGTTGGGAATATTTTTTCAAGTGGTTTTTCCCAATTTTCTATTAATTCATCTATTTGAATTTCTAATTCATTTATTTTTAAAATTGCATTTTCTGTAACTTTTCCTATTAATTTCACATTATTCCCAGCTAAATCATTTTTAGCTTCCACAATAAACGCTCCATAATTTACTGACAATAACTCCTCTTCTGTTTTATCTATTGTTACATCAATTCCTAATTTGTTTCCAAATGTAATTTTAGATAACGCTTCTACTATTCCACCATTTTTTACCGCAACTGCTGATATTATATTTTTATTTGAGATATTTTCACTTATTAAATCAAAATTATTTTTCAATTCGTCTAAATTTGGTAAATCATTTTCATCGTATGATGTTTCAATTAAATAAATATTGTTTCCAGCTTCTTTTATTTCGCTTGAAATCACATTATTTGCATCAACTACACTTACTGCAAACGATACTAATGTTGGTGGTACTGTTAAGTCGTGGAATGTCCCACTCATTGAGTCTTTTCCACCTATTGATGGTAGTCCAAAATATTTTTGTACATATAACGTTCCTAACAATGCTGACAATGGTCTTCCCCATTTTTTAGAGTCATTCCCTAATCTTTCAAAATATTCTTGGAATGTAAATCTTATATTTTTGTAATTTCCTCCAGCTGCAACAATTTTTGTCATTGATTCAATAACCGCTAATGCTCCAGCATGGAATGTACTTTGTTTCGCAATATATGGATTATATCCGTATCCAACCATTGAAGCTACATCTGTTTCAGCATTTACAACTGACACTTTTTGTACTGACACTTCTGCAGGTGTTAATTGATATTTTCCACCATAAGGCATTAAAACTGTCGTGCTTCCAATCGTTGAATCAAATGTTTCCATTAATCCTCTTTGTGATGCAACATTTAAGTCTTTCAAATTATTTATTATTTTCTCTTTAAAATCTTTTCCTTCAATATTTCTGTTATATTTAAGTTTTTCCGTTTTTTCAATTTTAACATCAATATTTTGGCTTGCACCATTTGTATTCAAGAAATCTCTTGAAATATCAACTATTATTTCATCATTATATTTCATAACCAATCTATTAGAATCATTAATTTCTGCTACTTGATATGCTTCAAGATTTTCTTCTTCTGCATATTTTATAAATGTTTCTACATCTTTTTTATCAATAACTACTGCCATTCTTTCTTGTGATTCTGAAATTGCAAGTTCTGTTCCGTTAAGTCCAACATATTTTACTCTTACTTTGTTTAAGTCAATCTCAAGTCCATCAGCTAATTCTCCTATCGCAACAGACACTCCTCCAGCTCCAAAGTCATTACATTTTTTAATTAATTTAGTTACATTTTTATCTCTAAATAATCTTTGAATTTTTCTTTCAACTATTGCATTCCCTTTTTGAACTTCAGCACTTGATTTTTCTGATGATTCGGTAGTATGTTCTTTAGATGAACCTGTTGCTCCACCAATTCCATCTCTACCTGTTCTTCCACCTAATAAAATGACAACATCTCCATTGTTAGGCTTTTCTCTTATAATGTTTTCAGCTGGTGCAGCACCAACAACAAGTCCTAGCTCCATTCTTTTTGCTTTATAACCTTCATCATAAATCTCATTTACATAAGTTGTCGCCATTCCTATTTGATTCCCATAAGATGAAAAACCGTGTGCTGCTTTTTGTGTAATTACTTTTTGAGGTAATTTACCATTTATTGTGTCAGACACTTTTTCTGTTGGATCTGCTGCTCCACTTATTCTAACTCCTTGATATACAAATGTTCTCCCTGATAAAGGATCTCTTATAGCTCCCCCGATACATGTACTTGCCCCTCCAAACGGCTCTATTTCCGTTGGATGATTATGAGTTTCATTTTTAAATTGTAAAATCCATTTTTCTACTTTTCCATTTATTGGCACATCAATATAAATTGAACAAGCATTTATCTCATCAGACACTTCTAAATCTGAAAGTGATCCATTTTTTCTTTGTTCTTTTCCAAATATTGTAGCTAAATCCATTAAAGTCATCGGCTTTTTACTTAATTTTTCTCCGTGTACATATTCTCTACTCGCTAAATATTCTGTTATTGTTTTTTCAATTATATTTTTATAAATTTCATTTTCAACTGTTATGCTATCAATAATTGTTTCAAAAGTTGTATGTCTACAATGATCTGACCAATAAGTATCAAGTACTCTAATTTCTGTTTCAGTAGG
This sequence comes from uncultured Leptotrichiaceae bacterium, assembly GCA_963528625.1. Classification (GTDB taxonomy): domain Bacteria; phylum Fusobacteriota; class Fusobacteriia; order Fusobacteriales; family Leptotrichiaceae; genus CALHVR01. Next base: position 17,894 of record CAURVQ010000015.1, read on the forward strand.
ATTTCTTTTTTCTTCATTTTTAAAATATTTTTGAATAAATAGTAAATCATTTACTGTCATTGCTAATTCTAATTCATTTCTTAATTTTGATATTTCATTTTCTGTTTTTTCAATAAATCCCTCATATATAGGCACTTTATCTTTATTCATTTCTTCTTTTTGCTCTACTAAAACATCAATATTTTTTTCTCTCATTTCCACTTCATTTATATAATATTTTTTAATTCTTTTTAAATCATTATCATTAATATTTCCATATAAAATTATAAATTTTCCACTTCTCACCGATAAATTTTTATTATTTTCAATTAAAAGAGAAATACATTGTTCAGCAGAATCAGCTCTTTGATCATATTGTCCCGGCAAAAATTCTACGGCAAAACTTCTTTTTTCTAATTCTTTATTTTCTGCTTCAAATACTTCATCTAAATTGCTATAAACTTTATCAACATTTATTTCAGAAAATACAGTTGTTTTAGTTTTCTCTAAATCCTCTTTATTTATATTAAAAATATCATATATATTTAATATTCTTATATTTTTTAAATTTTTTATTTCTGTATTTTCCTTTAAATCATTTAACAAATTTTGAGCTTCAACTCTAAATTTCTCTTTTTTTTCAACATAAAGTCTAAAATTCATTTTTTCCCTCCAATTAAATTTATAAAAATTATAATTAAATAAACAAAAAAATCTAAGTAAATTAAATTTTACTTAGATTTATCATATTTATATTTATTTTGTTTAATTTTAAATTATAAGCTATAACTTCTCTTAAGATAGACAAAGTCCACGAAAAAGTTGACAATAACTTCGTTTGTCCAATAGATAATATTCTTGAAATAGTAATCAATACATTCATATTAATCCTCCATAAGATATTATTATTGCATAACAAAAGTTAAGAAGTTATAAATAAAAATCTCAACTTATAGTCAGCAATTTACGGTTGCTTGTAGAAACTCTTCGCCTTATCCAAAGAATATATAAGTTAATTATATATCTAGTTTTACACATGAATATTGTATCAAAAAAAACTTTTTTTTTCAACTGTTTTTATTCTTTTAAGATTAAAATGTAAATTACAACTTAAAGTGTCATACTTTTATGAAATATATTTTTTATTTTTTCATATATTTCATTTGAGCTTTTTCCATTAAATAATTTTCGTCAATATTCATTTATACATTTTCCTAATTACTTGTCTTTTCTATATTTATTTATCTTTCACTCTCTAAATTTTTAACTTTTAGGCATTTTCTTAAATTCATCTTTAACTAAAAATATACATAAAGTAAAAGCTAATATATCAGATACTGGACCTGCTATTATTACTCCAGTAACTCCAAAAAATATTGGTAAAATAATAGTTAAAGGTAATAAAAACATTACTTGTTTTGATAATGAAATTATTGTTCCTTTTTTAGCTTTTCCTATTGCTGAGAAAAATGTCAGTGATACCGTAAAAATACTACCTAAAACTAACATTGATAAGTACATTCTCATAAATCTTACCGCGAAATTCATATATTCTTCATTTCCTGCCCCAAATAATGAAACGATTTGTCGTGGGAATATTTGAAAAATTAAAGTCATTATTGTTGCTGTTATTACTGCAGATCCTATTAATATTTTTGTTGTTTCTCTAACTCTTTTATAAATTTTAGCTCCATAATTAAATCCTAAAATAGGTTGTGCTCCTTGAACAAGTCCAATTACTACTGCAAAATAAATAATATTAACTTTCATTACAACTCCTGCAGAAGCTATAGGAATATCGCTTCCATATTTTGTGGTAGCACCGTATATTTTTAACATATTATTTGTCACAACTTGGACTATCATCGTAGAAAATTGAAATATAAATGAGGCCAATCCAAGACTAAATATACTTTTTGCTATACTTAAATTTAATTTAAAATCTTTTTTCTCCAATTTTACTGATTTGAATTTTGTAAAATAAAACATTAATATTGTCGCTGACACAATTTGGCTTATAACAGTAGCAATTGCAGCTCCAGATATTCCCATCTTAAATACAAATATAAATATAGGATCTAATATTGTGTTTAAAATTGCACCGGTTATAATTGCATACATTGAATATTTTGGACTTCCATCTGCTCTAACTAACGGATTTATACCAATAGCTATAAGTAAAAACGGTACTCCAAACGATGTTATTCCTGTATACTGCATTGCATAAGATAAAATTTGTTCAGTCGCTCCAAACATTATCATTAATTGTTTTAAAAACAATATAACTATTATCCATATAATTGTTCCTATTATTACTAATAAATTTGCCGATGTTCCTACTATTTTTTTAGCTTTTTCATAATTTTTTCGCCCTAATTCTAAATTCAAATTTGCAGCAGAACCAATTCCAATCATAAGTCCTATCGCCAAACAAAGTGTAACTAATGGAAACGCTATATTTGTTGCCGCATTACCTAAATATCCAACTCCCTGTCCAATAAATATTTGATCCACTATATTATATAACGCATTTACTATATTTGCCACAATCGCAGGAACTGCTAATTTATAGAGCAGTTTTCCTACAGATCCCTCTCCTAAATTATTTCTTTCTTTTGACATACATTCTCTCCTTAAAAATTTTTATCAATTAGAAAAACAAGAGTATCTACCAGATATTCTTGTTTTCTTTTAATTCTTATTTATTTTATTTTTTATTTCTTCTTGCTAACTCTCTTTTTTCTCTTCTAGACAATGGTCTTCCGTTACTTTCTTCTATAAATTGTTCTTCACCTTGTTCTTCAAATTCAGTTATATCTTCGTGTTGATAACTAACATTTGTCATTTCTTCATGTTTTAAATTTGTTGTTTCTTCTGGTGTTTGAATTCTAAGTTTTGATAAAAATCCAGTAGTTTCTCTTTTAATTGCATCAATCATTTCATTATAAATTTCATAACCTACAATTTTATAATCATGTGCCGGACTTCTTTGTGCATATCCTCTAAGACCTATTCCTTCTCTTAGCTCATTTAAGTCAGCTAAATGTTGTCTCCATTTATTATCTAACACTTCTAACATAATATATTTTTCTATCGCTTTGAATTGTTCTTCTCCTATCAATTCTCTTTTTTCATTATAACTAGCAATTAAATCTTTTGAAATAGTATCTACAATTTCATCTCTATCTTTACTTTCATCAATTTCCGGAAGTTCATATTCAAACACTTCTTTCAATTTATCTGCAAACAACTCTAAATTCCAATCATTTTTTTCACCAGTTAAAGCCATGTCTGCTATATCTGAAACAGTATCTGCTAACATATCATAAACTAACGGTTTTAAGTCATCTTCTCCTAAAATTAAATCCCTTTGTTTATAAATTACTTCTCTTTGATTGTTATTTACATCATCGTATTCTAATAAACTTTTTCTTGATGAGAAATTTCTACTTTCAATTCTTTTTTGAGCATTTTCTACTCCTTTTGTTACTTGTCTATGTCTAATTTCTTCATCTTCATCCATTTTTAATACTCTCATCATAGATTGTAATTTATCTCCACCAAACATAATCATTAAATGATCATCTAATGCTAAATAAAATTCCGAAACTCCCGGATCACCTTGTCTTCCAGATCTTCCTCTTAACTGATTATCAATCCTTCTACTTTCATGTCTTTCAGTTCCTAATACAAATAATCCACCTGCTTCTAAAACTTTATTTCTATTTTCTTCACAATCTTTTTCATATTTAGCTAAAGCTATTTCATATTCAGGTGTTCCTTTTTCAGCTTCTTTTTCTGCTAACGCTTCAGGTTCTCCACCTAATTTTATATCAGTTCCACGTCCTGCCATATTTGTAGCGATTGTAACTGACTTAAATCTTCCAGCTTGTGCAATTATTTCAGCTTCTCTTCCATGATGTTTTGCATTCAATTTATTGTGTGGAATACCTTGTTTTTTTAATAATTGCGATATTTTTTCAGATTGCTCTATTGAAGCTGTACCAACTAAAACAGGTTGTCCTTTGTCATATAATTCTTTAATTTTATTTGAAATTGCTTTATATTTTGCTTTTTCAGTCATATAAATAACATCTGGTAAATCTTTTCTTATTACAGGTTTATTCGTTGGAACTTGTATAACTTTTAATTTATAAATTTGTTTAAATTCTTCCTCTTCTGTTTTTGCCGTTCCTGTCATTCCAGAAAGTTTATCATACATTCTAAAGTAATTTTGTAATGTAACAGTTGCCATCGTTTGATTTTCTCCAGCTACTTCCAATCCTTCTTTAGCCTCTATTGCTTGATGTAATCCGTCCGAGTATCTTCTACCTTCCATAAGTCTTCCAGTAAATTCATCTACGATAATTACTTCATTATCAGCATTTATAACATAATCTCTATCTAATTTATATAATTCTTTTGCTTTTAATGCTTGAGTTAAAAAATGTGTCAATTCAACATTTTCAGGAGAATATAAATTATTTAATCCTAAAATTTTCTCTACATTTTTTATACCTTTAGTTGTCATAACTACTGAATGTGATTTTTCATCAACTTCATAATCTTCCCAATCTTCATCTGGTATATTAGCAGACTTTTTATCTTTAATTCCTTCCGTTTTTACACTTCTTTTTAATTTTGTTGCAACTTCTGCAAATTTATCATACCATTCATGAATTTCTTGTGCTGCCCCAGATATAATTAAAGGCGTTCTTGCTTCATCAATTAAAATTGAATCTATTTCATCAACAATTGCATAAAAATGTCCTCTTTGTACTTTCTCTTCTTTTGATCCAACCATATTATCTCTTAAATAGTCAAATCCAAAATTACTATTTGTTCCATATGTAATATCTGCTGCATAAGCCTGTTTTCTCATTTCTGTCGTCATTGTATATCCGTCAGCAACAAACGCAGAAGTCAACCCTAAATATTCATAAATTTCATTCATTATATTTCTATCTCTTTCAGCAAGATAGTCGTTTACTGTTACTACATGAACTCCTTTTTCCATTAAAGCATTCAAATATATCGGTAATGTTGACATCAAAGTTTTACCTTCTCCTGTTTTCATTTCAGCTATATTTCCGTTATGTAAAATAATTCCACCAATTAACTGTACATCATAATGTCTTTTTCCAGTTAATCTTCTTGATACTTCTCTTACAGTAGCAAACGCCTCAACTAATAAATCATCTAACGTTTCTCCATTTTTTATTCTTTCTTTAAATTCTTTTGTTTTATTTTTTAATTGTTCTTCAGATAATGCTTGAAATTCTGGTTCAATGGCATTTATTTTATCTACTATTTTTCTTAACTTTTTTATTTCACGCTCATCTGAAGTACCAAATATTTTTTTTACTATATTTTGTATCATTTGTTCTCACTTTCTATATTATAATATTAATTCAATCTTCCTTTCATAAAGTAAATTATAACATAAATTAACAATTTTTTCTATATTAGTTTTAATATATTTCCTATTTTTCTTTATTTTTTACAAAAAATCCTTGTTCTTGTAAAACATCAAATGTTTCTCCTCTTTTAGCCATCATAGTTTCCATTTGTTTTGATATTTGTGTTGTAAACTCATCTACACGATTATTTGTATCTCTCAAATCATAATATTGATTTACAATTTTATCATATTCTTCTAACTCTTTCAACGGATTTTCTAACTCTTTATATTCGTTTTCCATATGAATTATATTTCTCGGTATTCTTGGCTTTAAATCAGGCTCTTGATCTTTCCACCCAACTACTAATCCCACTGCCGGAAAGACATATTTAGGTAATTTTAACAATTTTACAACTTTTCTAATATCATTTAAAATTGATCCTAAATAAACAGTTCCCATTCCAAGACTTTCAGCTGCAACTACTACATTTTGTGCAGCAATAACTGCATCTGTCAATCCTGACATAAATCTTTCAGCCTCTCCTTGAACTAACGCTTTAGCACCTTTCGCTTCTGCAATTTGTTTATTTCTTCTTTGATCTACAACAAATACAAATAAATGTGGAGCTGTTGCAATATATGGCTGATTCCCAATAATTGCCAATTCATCTTTTATTTTTTGATCTGTTATACTTATTATGCTGTATGCTTGTCTAAAATTACTTGTCGCTGTATGTCTTGCTACATCTACTAATAAATTTATCTCATCGTTTGTCAATATTTTGTTTTTAAATTTTCTAATTGATTTATGATTTAATTGATTTTTTATTGTTTCTGTCATATTTTTTATCCTTTTCTTATTTTTTATTATATATATTATACAAATTTTTTTAAATTTTATCTATATAATTTTATCTTTTTTTAAAAAAAATTACTTATATTACTCAAAATACTAAAGAAATATTTTCATATATTAATATTTTAAATATTCTAATATAATAATATTAAAAATCAAAAATTAAAAAAATTTCTTTTAAATAACTTTTGATTGCAACATATTAAAATATATTTATATCTCCTACAACATCACTAAATTTTATTTTTTGACTAGAGTTAGAGCTTTGAGTAATATTTTCAAATGAAACTTTACCTAATATATCTTCATTTTTTAATATATTAACTGTACCATTACTTTTAATATTAATATCTCCAACTATATCTGTAATATTTAAATTTGAAATTTGTGGCATTTCTATTGATACATCACCAACAACATCATTAACATCTATATTTATAATATCTTTACTATATTCAATTACTATTTTTGAATTTTTGCTTCCAAAATTAAACCAATTTTTTCTTTTAGTTTTTATCTTTAAATTTCCATCAAAATTTTCAATTTTTACATTATCACTTTTTATTATATTATCTCTATTTGATTTTTTTATTTCAATAGTTCCAACAAAATCTTCTACTGATATATTCTGTATAGGTAATACATCTTCACTTTTAACTACCTCATCTATTATTTTAAATCCATTATTATCTATTATTTTAAATCCATCATTAAAATACATTATTATAACCCCTAAAAATACCATACATATTCCAATTAATATTTTACGCATCTTTACCATCTCCTATAGTCTCTCCTCCATCAAAATTATTCAAATCAATTTTATCCGGTTTCTTTAATTCAATTTTTAGATTTCCATGCTTCATCTCATTCTTATTATAAATCCAACTATATATCTTAGATGTAATCATCAATAATATTTTAAAGAATATTTTTATAACTCCTTTAATTATAGGATAAATAATTAATAATAACCCTATTATTATCAATACTGATGCCAATACATTTATAAGACTTAAATTATTACCAATATTCATTAAAATAGTTCCAATTAAAGAAAACACTACATAAAAAGGAACAGTTAAAATTGAAAATAGTAAAGCAAATAATGAAATTAATAACGCACCTGCTACTACTATTCCTGCAAATACAAGTATAAGCATAGGGATAGTAATAGGTAAACTAAATATTCCCCCGATAGTTATTAAAAATAATTTAAATGAAGAAAAGCCTTTACCTTTTTTAATAACTCCGTATTCAAGTAATATATCATTAGCTACTTTTTTTGGATTTATATCTTCTGGTATTTCATCATCATCTTCAAGACCTAAATCTTTAAAATATTCTTCATAAAACATAAATACAGAGGCTTTTTCATCATAAGGTAAATCTTTTATATATTTATCTAATTTTTGCATAAATTTTTTCTTAGTCATTATCGTTCAACTCCTTTATAAAGCTATCAATTTCTTCCTTTAAAATAACCCATTCTTCAATAAATTTATTAAGCTCTTTAATACCTTTATCCGTTATTTTATAATATTTTCTATTTCTACTTTGAAAATTTACATCATAAGTTTCTAAAAAATCTTTTTTCTGTAACCGTCTTAACACTGGATAAAGTGTCGATTCACTAATATTAACTCTATTTTGTATTTTTTGAGTTAATATATATCCGTACAAATCCTCTTTTTTCAAGCTAGAAAGTACACAAAATTCTAAGATTTCACTTGTTATTTGCATATTATCACCTCAATAATATTATATGCTATATAGTATTATTTGTCAAGTAATATTGTAAATAAATTAAAAATTGTAAAATAAAGTGCCAAAACTTTAATAAAAAAACATAATATAATTTTCTATGGTATGATTACTTTAGAGTAAAATACCAAAAGAAAAAAATATTATGATTCATGTTAATTATGCAATAAAAAGAGAAATTGAATAAATTATTTAATTTACAATTTAAAGTATCATACTTAAACCCAAATAAATCATCATACATAAAATAATATTATAAATTAACAATAAACAAATTCCTATAATTAAAACAAACTTTTCATTATTGTTTCCTTTTACTTCATATTTTTTAACCCATTTTCTTATAAATAATAAAAATTTCCCAAGTAAAATTATTATGATCGGAATTATTGATATTTCATATTTGCTTCACCATCTATCAATTTCATTTTTAATATTATAGTGAACTAGTATCAAATCTGGTAAGAATACTAATGCAATCATACTTATTACTAATGGTAAAAACATTAGTATATAAAATATTTTTTTGATATTCATTTTTTAATCCTTTTAAATATATATTATTTATCGAATAAAGTTTTTTTCAGTAACACAACGCACTCTAAATGAAATGAGCGAACACTAAGTATATCACGTAGTTACGTTCATATGCGGGAACATATCCATATACTTTTTATAGCATAAGGTTATCGTTAAAAGATATTACCTAGACAAACTGAGAGTTATCTATGTTTTTATGGTTTTGAAAAAAATAGTAAATATACTCCAAATACAAACTTGATTGTTGCATCAATATATGCAACTAACACCAATGAAATATCAGTAAAAATATAAGCTACAGCAATATTTATAGTACAAATAATTCCCAAATATATCATTGATTTTCCATGCACAAAATAATATGGAAAAAAATGCAAAGCTGTCGCCATTAATGCACCCAACCAAATTAATCGCCAATTCTCAGTTGCAAAAAAAGGTCCCCCTAATAAAACCATTAACACGAATAATAAAATAATCGCATACAGAGAAACTTTATCTTGAAATTTACTCGACGAACCGTTGGATAGTTTATTCAACACTTTTTTATTCATATTTATTGAGAAAAAACTGATAACATATCCAAAGTAAAATACTCGCATATTGATGATTTGTTTTCCTCCTATTAAAGTTGCCAATGAAATAATCACAGCTATTACAATTAACCATAAACCACCAGCGCTCTTATAATTAAATTCCAACTTTTCATCTTTATTATAATTTAAAAAAAACATAAATACCTCCCTAAGATTTCTAATCTCTCCGTAAATAACTTTACAGCTACACTTATTAACGATAGTATATTACAAACTACGAATAAAGTCAAATTGCAAGTATAACAAAAAGACAGAACCAAAGTTCTGCCTCTCTATAAATGATATTTATCTAGCTACCACAATCTCCATCCTAGCTTTAAAACAAAGCACAAATTTAACATCATATACTCGAATTTTATCAATGTACTTCCTTACTAATTTGTCATTATACTCACTAATTTGCGTCCCCTGTGAATTGATATATTCTTCAAGTTCATTAATTCGCTGCTTTTTAAGAACTTTTAACGCTTTTTAAACTGTTGCAGGATTACATCCCTCCCTCTGTACTAAAGTCCTTATAGGTGGCATCCGTTCGCCCAGAACATGGTCTCCTCTTAAAATAGTCGCTCTTAACACTGATGCAATTTATAAATATGGATATTATATTTTTATTCGTTTTTACTTTTTCTCCCTCGTAAAAATTTCCAATATGCAGAGTATGGAATAACTGTAGCGAACAGAAGATAATATTTTTTAGCAAACATATCAGGGGTTCCTTTTGCATTAAAATGAACAGGAATTTTCTCTGGAAGAAATATGCAAATAATAAATATTACAAACATCATTCCTATCAGAACTAATAAATCTTTCAAAAAAATTTTTTTCATGGCAAATCTCCTTTCTATTTGTCAATAGTTTTCTATTTTCTTAAAATTTATCTAACTACCTTATAGCCTCTACAAATGTGTCCCTATTATTTGAATAATAGATATCATTTTTATATCTACTGTCGGTAATTAATTTACTCTTTTTTAATATTTTTTTCATAGAACATTTCCTCCTTAAACTAAAAATTTAATCTACAAGTTTTTATATAAATGCCACCCGCAATAACGATCAAAATAAGTGCTACTCCCAATAATGTAGGTACTATAGGAAAATGCAAGAACCAATGGAAAAGAATTGGTATAACTAATACAGCCATTCCAATAATTGAAGACACAATAACAGGCATACTCTGTTTTACTATCATCATCTCATTTTCCCATTCAAAGTTAGGGAATTTTTTATTCAAAGAAATTCCAATCACTGTTATAAAAATGGAATAACAAATAGGAACAATTATTAAGCTGATAGTTTGAATAATATTCATATCAAGCTTTACCAAAAATATAAACACAGAAATAATATATCCGATTAAATGAAGCGTAAGATTTACTGCAATCTTAGAATTCAAAATCGTTTTTATCCGAATAGGTGAACTTTGTAAAATCCAAATATTTTTACCTTCTAAAGATATGGAAAACGCTGCCGGACAACTAAGTAAAAGCATTGAAGCAATAAACATTGGAGCAAAATTTGAAAGATATTCATTAATGTTTTCGATTCCCGAATATTCACCTATTTGTTGTAAAGAGTTAAACAGGAAAAATATACTGAAAACACATAAAAGTATTACACCAAGACCTGCATTCAACACTGCCATATATGAGTTTAGAAATCGTCCTATTTCTTTTTTATATAGGGCAAAAAATACCGATGTTCTACTATTAGAATTTTTGTTGTCAGAATATCTTGTTGTTGTTTTAGTAAGAGTATTAAGTAATTCATACTTCAATGAAACCATTTTGGTAAATATATAAAAAAGTACTATTGAGAGAACAATAAATAACCCTACTCCAATGTACATTGGAAAATTATAGTATTCCATAAATAGCTTAGATAGTGGGTACAATCCTGTAATTTGCTTAGAAAGTATAATCCCAATACTATTTTCATTACCTGATTTCATGGCTGACACTGCAATATATCCAATTATCCCTATCATTGCAAATGAAAAAATTAAAGCAATAACATTTTTTCTCTTAAAGAAAGATGAAGCAACAACAATAATGATTCCCATACACGCTGCTATACACATCGGTATCAACGGAACAAAAATCATAGAAGTAAAATACAATATAATCTGTAATACATTTAAACTTCCGTTTAACACCCAAACAATTCCTCCCGGAAGCATAAACATCAATCCTATTAAAAAATTCAATAAATACATAAACATAAACTTGCTGCTTATAATATCCGAACTCTTTACAGGCAATGACAAAAGATTTTCCATATCACGACTGCCAAATAAAATCCCATTCGAATAAAATATTGTCAAAAATAATATTGCAAAGCTTGATACCGACACCATATATGCTGGTATCAATTCCTGCTGTCCCACTTGTACCAATGTTTTAGCTGTTATGATATTATAAACAAAGAAAAATATGGCAAGAGTTATTATTCCAAAACTTGTTATAACAATTGAACTTTGTTTTTTATTTCCCGGCTCTTTCATTTCGTTGATCGGAAAGAAATTCATCAATTGTGCTTTAATTAGTATCCAAATTTTACTCATTATCCTGCACCTCCATGAAAAAAGTTTCCAAAGATTTATTGCCTTTGACTTCTTCTGTATTTCCGCTCGCAATTAACTTTCCATTTTTTATAATTGCAATTTTATTACATAATTTTTCTGCA
>CAURVQ010000016.1:0-29477 GCA_963528625.1 uncultured Leptotrichiaceae bacterium
ATTTTTACCTATTCCATTTAACTTATTAAAAATTTTCTTTTCTCTTGAATCAAGTTCATTTTTATCATATCTTTGTTCCAAACCATCTAAGAAATTATATGCATTATCAGATTTTTTAACATACTCTTTATAATCTGTTTTCGCCATTACAACACTACTGAATTTACCATTTTCATCAGCTTTCCCAGGTGCTGCAGCCCAAGTTAATGACCCTGAAACTATCCCCCATTCATCCAATCTGGTATTTTCTATTGCTTTGTTATATCTTTCTAAAATATTTTGTCCTACTGATATAGTTTTAGCATTTGTATATTCTGTAGCTTCTGTTCCTATAATTAGGTCAGCTTTTTTTAGTCCTCTTAAATTTTCTAAACCTTTTATTGGATTTGTAAAATTAACTCCTGATGTATCTACATACATTCCAATTTTTGAAGCACTTTCTCCAAAATCTAATCTTCCTGCATTACTAAATTTTTCTACTATTCCATTAGGTTTATTTATACTTAAATCTGTAGTACCATTAACTGTATCAATTTCATCTGGTGTTAAGACTTTGTCTCCTTGTTTTATTACTGTTGGGGTAGTTACTCCTTCTTTTATTATGAATTCTTTATCACCAAAAATTTTATTTGCTCCCGGTAATCCATTTGTTTTAGCCATTTCATATATTGCTTCAGATCCACTTACCCCGCTTGCTATCATAGGATCTACACTTCCAGTTTCTATAGTTGCATCTTTTGCTGTTACAATACCTTTTGATTTATTCGCTTTTATTTCTATTGTTCCATAATTTTTGAAAATAGTTCCATTTCCTGTTGCATAAACTCCTATTGCACCCTCAGCTCCTGCTTCTATTGTTATTTTACCAGTAGTTGCATTTATTCCTCTTGCCCCTCCTTCTAAATACATTCCTACTCCATTTTTTGCTGTTATATTTATATTTCCTTTATTTTCAGCAGTAGATCCTATTCCAGTAGCATACATTCCTATTGAATTTTCATTTCCAACTGTTATATTCCCTTCATTTACAACATTTCCTATTTTATGATCCGGATCAGAATTTTTTGAATATCCTGCTGCCATACCTATACTATATAATTCTTTTTCTAAATCTGTTTTTCCAACTTTTATATTTGCATAATTTTTAGCAACAGCATTCCCTGTTGAATATGCACTATATATTCCAACATTTCCTACTCCATTAGAAAAATCAATATCTCCTACTGTCTGATAGTTTGTTAAATTTCCGGCAACATAATATCCAAAGTTTCCACTTCCAGTACTAATTATTTTTGTTCTTCCATTTACTATAGAATTACTATTAGATGTGTATGTATATACTGAATTTTCACCAAGACTAATATTTGCCATATTATTATTTAATGTTGTTGCTCCACTTCCTGCTACAACTAATCCTATAGAACCTGTTCCCATTGTCAACGATTGTAATTTATTATTTATTGTTTTTGCTCCCGTTCCTGTATGGTAAACTCCAATAGCTTCTTGATCTTCTCCTAATGTTTTTCCTATAGTTATTTTAGAACCTGCTTTTAATTCAACATTTCCATCTTTTGAATAAATAGCTGTTGCTCCATCTCCAACTTCCACTGTTGAATTTGTATTTTCTAAGCTAACATCTTTTCCATAAATACCTATTGATTTATTCCCTGATTTCACTGATTTGAAATTTATAACTTTCCCTGAGTCTAGCATATAAATTCCAATACTTTGATTAGAATCTTTTGTATCTCCTACCTCTATACTTCCATTATTTGTAAATGTACGATCTTTTCCTGACGAATATACCCCAATAGATGAAGTTCCTGTCAATTTTATTTTAGCATCATTTGAGAAATCTCCGGCAGTATCATTTTTTACTACCATTCCTTTTGCTTTGTTAGCTGTTGATTCTATTGCCCCTGTACCATAATGAGATATAGTTCCTGTCCCCTCTATATATATTCCTGTTGAATTTTCTCCAATAGTAATCTTTCCAGTATTTGTTGTCGTTCCAGACCCTTTCAAATAAAGTCCAGCTCCATTTGCTCCTACTGTTATTTCTCCGGAAGTTACAGTATCTGTTACTCCAGCACTATAAATCCCTACTCCTTTTTCTCCTACTAATATTCTACCAGTATTATTTAGAGTTAAATCTCCTGCATATATTCCTACAGCTTTTGTTGCTGATGAAAAATCTATTGTTCCTTCATTTACTACCTTTGAATCAACTTTTGCTACTAAATCTGTTTTATTTTTTGCATATATTCCATAAGGCAATTCTTTTCCAGGACTTACTGTGATTTTCCCTTTATTTGTTATATTTATTTTTTTATCTCCCAAAAGAGAGTTTCCTAATTTGTTAATGCTATATAGTCCTACTCCTTGTTTTCCAACAGTTATTGTTCCAGTAGTATCATTTAATATTTTTGATCCTCCAGCCCCAAAAATTCCGATAGCATTATCACCCGTAACTTCAATATCTTTATTATTTGTTAAAGTTACAAAATCTCCTGCCATTGCTGTTGTCGTTTTTGAAGCAGTACTATTACCTGTCAATAAAATTTTCCCATTATTAACTACTTCTACATCAGCAACAGTCCCTACTTCTCCTCCTGTTTCACTATAATTTCCTTGGAATAGTGCCATTTCTCCTTCTTTTGTTCCTTTTATTGTTTTTCCTGCATCTAATGTCATATTTGATGAACGGAAATCTACTCTATAATATGCATCAGGATTTGCAGTAGCCATAGTGTTATCTAAATTAACATCTTGATCCAATTTTAATTTTCCTCTATACACAGAGTAAACTTTATATTTTCCTGATGAAGTCGCATCTATTTCTACCTTATCTCCTAAAGATGTATTAATATTTTGAATAGTAGAAGTTCCTGATAAAGTTAATGCTCCACCTTGAGGTTTTTCCAATATCATTAAAGTTCCACCGTCTTTAAGCCCTATTTTTAATTTTGGGACATTATCTTCCTTAATAAACATTTCATTTAAAAATTCATTAACACCTGGTACTATTCCGTTGCTAATAGTTGCTCCTTTTAAATAAAAACCATATCCTCCATCTTTGATTGTTGCTTTTACAGGACTTGTAGCTGTTCCTATTAATTCAAATCTTCCACTAGCTGTTTGTGTTTGGTCAGATTGATAGTTATAGAATAATAGCCCATCTCTATCTGCAATTAGATTTAATTTACCCTCAGTATTATCTAAAGTAATTTTAGACTTGTCTGAATAAAGCCCTGTCCCAGAATTAGATGCTACAACAGTTCCGGCTTTTAATAGAGTTTTAGTTTTCGCTTCCATCCCTTTTGCATAAATTCCTATTGATTGTTTTGCCGAAACACTTACTCTGGCATTTTCATTATCCATTAAAAATTCACCACTATTGTATACTGCTGTCGTTCTTTCTCCACTCGCTTCAATTATTCCTTTATTTTCTGCTTTTGAAACTTTTGCAGTTTCTCCAGTTCCTTCAATCAATGATACCATTCCCACTGAATCTTCAGAATTTTTAACAAATATTTTTCCATCAGTTTCATTAGTTATTTGTGCTTCTTTTGCAGCAAGCATACCAAAATTAGCTTTAGATTTTTTAGCTTCTTCTGTTTCTGTGTTCTCATCAATAGTAATTGTTCCTTTATTTATAGCTTGTGCAGTTCCTGTTTCTTCCACTTTTCCTTGAGCAAACATAGCTATTCCTGCTTGACCATTTATATTAATTTTTCCTGCTGTATCATTAATAACCGCTGTATCAAACACTACATTCTTTTCAACCTCAATATTTTTTTTACGAATACGTCCATTTACTTCTTCTTCTATAATTCTTTTTACTTTTTTTATTGCATGTTCTTTTTTTACTTGATCTGCTCTCATAGCTACATTCGGTTTATATTTCCCGGTATCATCTTTTTGAGCTAAAGCATTTACATTTATTTCTCCCTGATTTGTCATATTAGACCCAATATTTATAAACATCCCTAAAGAGTTTGAAATATTATCTTGTAAATTAATTTTTCCTTTATTCACTGCTTTTCCCGGCTCAAAATTTACATTTCCATTCACAGTCTCATCTGCCATAAGTGCCATTCCTGTTGAATTGTCAGCTCTATCTGCTAAATCTCCCTTTGTTGAATCCGGATTTTTTCTAAGCGTTATAATCCCATCTGCTCCATTAATCATTTCAGGATAAATAGTTATATTACGTTTTACTAAATTTTGTTCTCTTTTTTCCAGATCAAAATCAGCTGCTATTTTCATTCCGTAACTTTCTTTTCCACTAAGTAAAATATCTTTATTATTTATCATCATTGATTCATTATTTATATTTATATTTCCTTTTTCTCTTCCCGGTAAATAAGTATACATACCGATAGATCTTGTTCCTCTAAAGTCTATTGTTCCCTTATTTTCTAATATCCCACGGAAAGTACCTTGCTCTTGAACTAAGGCAATTCCTACCTTATACCCAACATAACCGTCATTACTTCTTTTAATTTGATATTTAGCTGTCCCCGGTCCTATAATAGTCCTATATTTATCTTTTCCTTCTCCATCTTTGTCATATTCTAATTTTTTTATATAGTCATCTTGTTTTTCTTCAATGTCCGTTATTTTACCGACATTAAGTTCGTGAGTATTATCTCCCTGTGAAACTAATGCAAGCGTTAAAATCCCTCCCAAATGAACCGTATGACCTTCCGGAATTTCAATTTTTGTTCTTCCTTTAAGTTCTCCTGTCTTATTATCTATCCCACTTAGTGCATTATCTGATTCAATAAATCTTGAACCTCCCACAAAAAAAGGTTGATGATTCTTTTCATTATCCTTTAAATATGAATTGCTTACTTTATCTTTAAATTCCGTACCTGTATTATATGAATTAAAATACCAATCTTTAACAGTCAATATTTCCGTATTTTTAACTGTCGGTTCAGTTGTCCCTAATATAAAATCTACTTTACCTCTATTTTCTGCATACATTTTAAATGCTAATCCCCTAGTTTCTTTATCAGGAACACTACCACTTGCCCAAGTATAGTGAAGAAAAGCATTTAAGTTTTGTTTTCCCGGATATAACTCCGGCTTCCCTTGCCCTTCTTGTCTTTCGTTTCCATCACTATTACAGTTATTATTACAATCTGCCCCTAATACAACTGCAAAAGTAGGTGGTACCGGAATTTCAGGTACTTCCACTTTTGGTGCTACAGGAGAAAATGACGGTATATTAATATTTGGTGTCGTTGGTGCTTTAGGTGTCGGTATTTCATCGTAAGCAACATTTATTAAAGCATCTCCCAGTGTTATATTTCTCGGATAAATCCCTGCACTAATTTGTGCGTTATAAGGCTCTTCCTCCACTAATTTTCTTTCCAATAGTCCATACTTTTTCCCTTTATTAACTATTTCTCCATTTATTGATAAAGGTTTACTTGATTCTATTTTTTCTAAATCTTCTAAATATTTATTATATTCTTCAAGTCGTTTTTTATTTAATATATTTGTAGATCTCACAAAAGGATTTACGCTTCTTGTAAATATTCCCTCATAAGGATATTTTTCTGCTTTATCTCCTCTTCCACTATATCTCCCCTTGTTACTTCCAATAAAAGTATTTACCCCAAATTGCCAAGAGCTCCAAGGACTTTTCACTACTTGATCTCCTTGCTCCATTAGTTGAATTAACTCTATACTTTTATTTTTTAGTAATTTAGCATTTTCTTTTTTTGCCTTTTTAAATAACTGTCTTACTTCTATTGTAGTATTTCCTATCTCTGTTTTAACTTGTGATATCTTTTTATCTGTTTGAGTTGTTGTAGACAAACTAATCATTCCTGTTAATAAAAATGATATTAAAAATGCACTTGTATAAGTTACACCTTTTACTCTTTTTGCATAACTTCTAAGTTGTTTTTCCAATTTTCTTAAAGTATCACCCATTTATTCACACCTCATTCTTAGTAAGTTTCTTTACTTTATCTTTTTTTTTGAAAAGACTTAACTATTTTTCTAATATTAATTATATAATATTTTTTTATATCTTTCAAATTTTTTTATTACTTTTTATCAATAATTTAAATAAAAAACATACCCTCTAACTTTTTATCATTTTTGGATATGTTTTATTTTTAATTCTATTATTTCAAAATTTCCTCTATTGTTTCTTTTGCAATTCTTTCGTCCTGCTCTGAACTTCCACCGCTTACTCCTAAACCTCCTATAAGTTTACCTTTATAAACGATTGGGTATCCTCCACCAAATAATACAATTTTATCTTTCATTAATTGATCTAGTCCCGGAAATTCATTTAAGTCAACTTTTGAGCTTGGACAATTTAACGATAATGCCGTATATGCTTTTTTATATGAAACATCAATACTTGCAACTATTGCTTCGTCTTGTTTTTTCAATAAAATTAAATTTCCACCTTTATTTACAACTGACACTGACATACTTAATCCTTCTTTAGTCGCTTTCTCAAAGGCTTTTGCAACTAATTTTTCTGCCAATTCTAAATTTGTATCAAAATATTCTTTATTACATGATACTTCCACATTATTTTCTTTTGAAATATATTCCATCACTTTTTTCAATACTTCTTCATGTAATTCATCTTTTAAATCATTTTTACTCATTTTATCACTCATTTCTTGAGTATTTTCTTTTTCAATTTTTTCTACAAAATCTTCTCTCTCTACAATTTTTTCATCTATCTCGTTTATATCTTTTAAAGGTATTCCTTTTACAATTCTAGCTATATTACTTCCATAAGTTCTTTTTTGCTCTCTTTTGGTATTTTCAAGATTATCTAATATAAATAACGGATTTTGCTCTTTTAATTTTGAAAAATGAAAAACTGCTTTATTATTCGCTACTACAATTCCAAGACTTAATTTAGACTTTCTTGCTTGTTCAAATGCGTATTTTATTAAAGTATCATCGTTTATATTTTTATCATAAACTGTATAATTTATTTGATACGGTATTCCTTCTTCTTCAATTCCATACACAATATCTAATGCTCGTTTTTCATTTTCTTTATCTAAAAGAACTTCTATCGCAATTTTTTCTTTCTCAGTTATTCTAGACATTATTTTTCATTTCCTATGTCTAAGATAAGACCTGTTGCAACTGCATTTCTAGGCCCTTCTGTACTTCGTATATTTCCACGCCCTGCTACTATACCATAATGAGATAATCTATCTGTTACAAATTCTGAAACTTCAAAGTCTAACGCTGAACCTCCTACTAATATTACGAAATGAATGTCTCTTATATTGTTTGTCGGACTTATATATTTTAATGCTCTCTCAGCATTTTCCACAAATATTCTTTCCTTTGCACTTCTTCTAACAGCTTTAATTTTTTCAAGCGATTTGTCCACAGCTATCGGTTTCATACCTTCTGGTGACATAATCACTACTCTTGCAAACAAATGTGGATCTAATGGCTCATCAAAAAACTCAACTGCTCCATCCTCATGTCTTATATGGAACAAACTTTCTACTTTTGCTAACGGATATTTTTTAATTTCCTCAGCTAAATAAATATCTTCAAGTCCAAGTTCTTCATTTATAAGCATAGTTACCATATTTCCTGCTCCAGCCATATGAATTGATTTTATATTTCCATCTTTATCCATCATTGAAGCATCTGTAGATCCTGCTCCCATATCAACTATCGCCATTGGAAGTGTTGTCCCCGGTGTTGTCAAAGCTCCTGCTATCGCCATATCTGCTTCAACTCCACCTATTTCTACTTTTATACCTAACTCTTTTTCTAATTCTTCCGCTATAATAGACATTTGTAATCTGTCAGATTTTACCATTGATGCTATTCCAACTGCATTTTCCATTGAAAACTCATTTGCAAGTCCTCCTTTTATACTAACAGGACTAAAAGTGTCTACAGCTAACAAATCTTGTATAAAAATATCTGAAATATTTTTCCCTGTTAAGCTAGCCATTGTATATCTTACTTTTTCAAGCATTCCACCAACATTTGTTCCAGCTTCACCTCTTATATCTTCTATTTCTTTTACACTACTTACTGTTTCCATTATTTTGCTCGCACCATCTTCAATGTTTACACTCGCTTTTTTACCATCTTTTCCATAAATTTCTATCTTACCTGCCGGAATTATTTTCTCTTCTACATCTCCTTCAGGTGTTTTAATTACAACAGCCGATCTATTTCCCATTAAAGCTCTTGAAATTGGAACAACTTTTTTTGTTTCCTCAGGCGTTAAATTAAAAATTTTAGCAATCCCATATGGATTTGATAATTCTTCAATAACTTTTCCTACCGGAGCCACTTCCACTCCGCATTGAACATTTAACGGTATTTTTTCAATCATAGCGACTTCATCTATTATAGGGATATTAAATTTTATTCTATTTTGAATTAATACTGCATCATCTTTTTGCAATATCGCACCGGTGATTTTTATATTTTGCTCGTAAGCATAATTAAAATCTCTCGCTACATCTTCAAAATCATATTGTCTTGGTACTACAACTATTACATTTTTATTTTTTTCACATTTTAATAAATCTTTAAAATGCACAGTTATTCCCGAACTAAGTCCAGCACCACTTGGAGTTTTAGGATTATGACCTATCATTGTAGATTCTGTTATTATCGTTTCCGTAATTGTTTCCATCGCAACATCTCCAATAACAGGAGCTGCTTCATTTATTCTTATTTTATCAATGTCTTTATATTCCAATCCTGTTTCTCTAAGCATATCATTTAACACTTGAAAAATTCCGTGCTTATTTTGTGATGTTCCTTTTATTCCTGTTGTACTAACTAATGTACTCGTCAAAAATTCTACTTTTCCAGAATCAATTTTTGCTAAAGCTCCTTCTGTTGTTGAATTTCCTATGTCTATACCTACAACATACTTCATACCTGATCTCCTTAAAAATCAAGTCTCTTCATAGTTCATAAATATGAGAACTACCGACCTCATATTTCACTATTTAGTCGGTTTCTCAATCATATATTTACAATTTCATAAACTTCATAAACTATTCAGAATCTCTTAATTTTCTTCTTTTTTCATATACATCTGCTGCTTCTCTAATAAATGCTGCGTTTACTTTTGCATTATATTTAGTTTCAATTTCATCAGCTATTCCTAATAATTCTGCTTTTGTAGATCTGAACGGTCTTAACGCATTATAAATTTCTAATATTCTTGCGTCAGGTATTCTTGTTAATTCTCCTGCTCTTCTAAAGTTTCTAGCAATAGTTGGTCTTCCTGCTGACTCTGCTACTTGTGCTTGTAATTCTAACACTTCTGGTGTTATTTTAACATCATCAATAGTTGTATTTCCGTTCATAACACTTTCTAATGTTAAATCATCTAAACTTTTATTTGTTGGAGTTTTAACTAGATCTTTTCTTTTTATTCCTAAAGGATATTGTGAAGCATCTATTCCACCAGTCATTTTTGGAGTAGATGATGTATTGTTACCCATACTTCCCAATATTTCTCTAACCAATTGCTCTAATTTTGCTTGATCCATATCCATAACTCTATCTCCTCACATTCCTAATATTTTATTTGTAATTCCCTAGGTTTTCCTTGGTACACAACATGCTCTGTTTCTTTTATATGTAATAATGCTGCTAACGCTTGGAATCTAGGTCTTACCATTTGATCATTTTTTACTGGTACCGGAGTTGGAACCTCTCCTTTTGCATATTTTGCTGCATTTTTACCTATTGCTCTATATGTTTCTAAATCTATCAATGGACATTGTGGGAATAATTCTAAGTTACTTAAAGGCGGTAAATCAGCTTGGTGAATTACTGTTGTCCCTTTAGATTGAATTCCTATTCCTACTTTTGATCCACTTAATTTTGCTGCATCATTTGCTAAAATTGATACATCTGATGTACGAATAATTCTAACAAATCTAGCTTTTAATCCTTCTTCTTCTATTCCTGCTACTATTTCTCTAATTATTTTATAGTGAGGAACTTTTATTATTGATTCTTTTTGATATACTCCAAAAGCTGGTGCAAATCCTATTACTACTTCGTCTGCCGCTGTTCCAACTTTAGCTTCTCCTATATCTGTCATTACTAATCTATTCAATTCAGCTTCATGAAAAGCCGGATCTTCTACTACATTATTTTCTTTTTCATCTGTTACTGTGCATCCACAGCTTGACTCTTTTTGAGCTTCCCCTAAAACTTTAGCTATAAGAGCTTTTAGTTCTTGTTCGTTAATGTTCATGTCATCCTCCTGTATTAATTCTAATTATAATTTACTTGGATCTACTGCTGCTGGTATTCTCTTAATTTCTTCCCATCTTTCTTCACTCATTTGGTATCCTGTTCCCGGACCAGCATAATCATTAACATCGTTTACAGCACTTATTACATTGAAGTTTTCATCTAATACAGCTGATGTATGTAAATAATCTCCTGCTACCCTTTGTTTCAACATATTCAATATTTTTTGTGCTTCTTCTTTATAATCTGATCTATAAAGAGCTTTAACTACATCAATTCCTGTAATTCCTCTCTTCATCATATCTTCTGCTGCTTTTAAGTCTTCTACAACATTTCTTGGAGGCATATCATTACTTCCGTTTGCATAAGTTGCAGCTTCTACTTCTTCATCAGTTATTTCTGGTAATCCTAATTCTCTAAATACCGCTTGTAATACTCTTGCCGCTTTATTTCTTGCAGCTACTACATTTTCTTCAATTACTGGTTTTAATCCTGCATCAATTTTCAAGTCTCTTTGAATAACATTCCAGTCATCAAAGTCTTCTGCATCCCAGTTTGATCCAGCAAATACATTATCATAGTTTGGAGTTGCACTATATCCTGAACAAATAAAGTCTGTTCCCGGTGCCATTTGCATTAATGATCTTACAGATCTTCTTAAGTCAGAATGTGTAAATGTTTGGTCATTACTTGACGCACATTCTAAGTCTAACATTGCCGCAAGTAAGTTTTCTCCTAATACGGCTCTAATTCCTCCAGGTACTGCTGATGGAACTCCTATACAACTTACTGATCCATTTTGAATTCCTTGTACTCCTGCACCTTTTGTTATGTATAAACATCTAGCTTCTAAGTATAACATTGATTTACCTTCAGCGTATCCCATTTGAACTTCTGACCCTGTTCCTGAAGTAAATCTCATTTTTAATCCTCTTGACGCATAAGCTGATGCCAAGAATCCTTTAGACCAAGGTGTATCATCTCCGTCTGTAAATACATTTTCAGTTCCATATACCGAAATTGTTTCAGCATAACAAGTTAATCCTCTCATTCCTAAAGCTAATTCTGTTGCTTCTTCTAATGAACATTGAGTTAATACTCCACCTCTTCCAACTTGTGATCCGATTAACAAGCTTAAAGCATTGAACGGTGCATATCTCGCAATCCCTACTGTTGTTTCTTGTTCAGGGAATCCTCTCAACGCTGCTTCTGCTCCATCTGCCGCAATTTGAGCTGGATTATCTTTAATATTTGTAACATGGCATTGGTTCATTGGAGTTCTTCTAGCTCTCATTTTTTGCATTGCCATCATCATTTCTACTACATTCATATATCCTAACACTTCTACTGCTTTTGCAGGTGTCATAGCTGTAGTTAATTTTACTAACTCTTTTCTTGATACATTTGGATCACATAACATATTTGCTATTTTTTGTGAATCCATAGCCATTACTTCGTTAGCTTTTTCTATATTAATTGCATAGTTAGCAATAAAAGTATCTATTGAATCAAACTCATCTCTTTTTTTCCCGTCTAATTCTACTATTTGACCATTTTCTATTTTTACACTTGGTTTTGGATCTTTAGAGCTGTTCATCGCAATAAATCCAACTTCTTCCCATTCTAATACAAAACCATCTTTATTTATTGGTCTATTTCTTAATGCTTCAAACCTTTTAGATTTCATCTAACTTCCTCCTCAACATGGATGTTCTCTACTAAAAATTAGTTCCTGTAACATTTTATTACTATTACTCGTTTTTATATCACTTATTTTCTTATAAAATATATGGTTCTCCTGCACTTGCAGGTTTATCTCCTAAAGCTCCAAGTAATTCTATTCCTACTTCTCTAGCTGCAATAATTGCTTGTTTTACTGCTCCAGAATCTCCACTTACACATAAGATTACTTCATTACTATATGCAGTTCCTTTTGAAGGAGAAGAATATCCCATAACTTCTACTGATGCAGCTTTAACTGCTGTATCTGCTAACACTACACCTATAGCTGCCGGACTTGCTACTGTTATTCCAAATGCAGCTCCCGGTTTTGCTCCTAAAGCTGTAACTACTGCTTGACTTGCTCTAGCTGTATATTGGAATTCTAAGTGTCCTGCATCATTTGCATAAACATCTCCAAAATATTTAGGTAATACTTCTAAACATGTTTCAACTGCTCTTCTTACATCTGATACATCATCTGCTCCAAATATAATTAAAGAACCATGTCCACCTCCACCTTTAGTATCTCTTGGTAATTCTACTGATACGATTTCAGCATTTGTTGCTTTAACTGCTTCATCTGCCGCAAATATTTGTGGTCCTGCTCCTGTTCTAGCTCCAACTATTCCTATTGATCTATATTTTGTTTCAACACTCATTGATTTTTTTATTTGTTCATCTACATTTGCTATTACTAATCCTATTGTATCTCCTATCGCTGTTCCAACAAATTCAGTTACCATAATTTTCACCTCTTAAAATTTTTTTAATTTTAAACTAATTTTTTTAATCCTTGTACGCCATAGTTGTTTTAATAGCATCTTACCTTTTTTAATTTTATTTTTTTCATTTGTATTCCCAATATTTTTTAAATAATTATAGTGTTTTGGTTTTTGAAAGCTAAAAAATTCCCAGTTTTCTAGCTTTTAATTACATAAAAATTCCTTTACAAACTAAAAATAATAATGCTCCAATAATTGCTCCTACAATCGGTCCTACTAACGGAACTATTGCATAATCCCAATCGCTTGTTCCTTTATTTGGTATTGGCAATAAACCATGTATAAATCTTGGTGCTAAATCTCTTGCTGGATTTATAGCATATCCTGTAGGTCCACCTAAGCTTAACCCTATAGACCAAACTATAATTCCAACTGTATAATACGCAAATCCATCTGCAAATTTATTAAATACAGTTACTGCTAATATAACAAAAACTATTGTTGCTGTTGCTATTATTTCTGTAACCATATTCCAAAATTTGTTTCTAATTGCTGGTCCTGTACAGAAAGTCGCTAATATTAAACCAGGATCTTCTGTTTTATCATAATGTTGTTTATATGATAAATAAACTAATAATGATCCACATGCTGCTCCTAAAAATTGTCCCGCTATATATACAGGTAATTTATCAAATGGTAACAACCCTATAACTGCCAACGCTATTGAAAATGCTGGATTCATATGTGCTCCACTTACACCACCTACTGTATAACATGCTATTGCTATTGCGAATGCCCAACCTGCTGTAATTACAATCCAACCGCTTCCATTTCCTTTAGAATCTTTTAGTAATACATTTGCTACTACTGCATTCCCTAAAAAAATTAATATTAGTGTTCCCACAAATTCTGCCAGAAATAATGAAAACATACATATCACTCCTTCATATAAGAGTAAGATGCCTTTTAGATTATTATAAGTTTAACTCTATTTTAGAAAAAGTCAATAGAAAAAACATAAAAAAATACAATCAAAAAACTAATCAATTTTATTTTATATTGATTTTACTAGTTTTCTAATTGTATTAGTTATTTTAAAAAAACACTTTTTGGACATCGTTTAATAAATTTTACCTAATTTTTCCATAAACATTTCTTGTACAACTTTATGTTCACCTAATCCTTTTAATTGAACTTCTACTTCATAGCCTTTATTTTCTAAAACTGTTTTCCAAGAATCTTCCTCATCTGAACCCATATCATTTCTTGCATGATCTCCTGCAACTATCATATATGGTTTTAAAAGAATTTTTTTGAAATTTTCACCTTTTATCTTTTCCAATACATCTTCTAATCTTATAGCCCCTTCAACTGTTCCTATAAAAATATTATTCTTTCCTTGTTCTTCATAAACTTTTTGTAATTTATTATAAGTTTCATCTGCTATATCTTCAGAACCATGTCCCATAAATATTAAAACATCATTCCCTAATGTATCATTTATTTCTTCATCATTTACAACTCTCACAAAATCTTCATCATTTTTAAGTAATGGCTCTGTAACTTTGCTTATTTCGTGATTTATTTTTGTTTTATATTCACTTCCCGGAATAATATGCAACGACATCGTAACTATTTCATCGTATCCTTTGGCTTTTAGTGCTTCCACTCCCTCTATATGATCGTTTATTTTCAAATTTTCATTTTTCAAAATAACTTTTCTAACTATATTTGAAGTAAACGCTCTCTCTACTCTCTCTTTCCCATATTTTTCTTTTACTAAATTTTCTATCACTTCTATTGATTTTTTTCTTGTATCTAAATAAGTCGTTCCAAAACTTGTTACTAATATCCCTTTTGCCATATTTTTCCTTTCAATTTTTATTTTAACCCCCACCTTCTGGTAAACACAAATGATATTAAAAATAAAATCAAAAAAACCACTTGACTACATTTCAAATGGTTACTAAAAAAATTTACTTAACCATTCATCGTAGTCAACATAAATACTATTTAACTATGGGTAGCCATCTGACTTAGAATTTTACTTCATCACAGTTGCGAGACAGTGTAAGATTTGCACTTACTTCCCTACCTTTTAGCTCTTGGGACTTGAGCTGTTCATAATTAGTTTTTCTATTTTATTTTCTCAATACTATTTTAACTCTTTTTTTTATTTTGTCAAGAAAAATATTTTTTCATACATTTTTTAGAACTTTTTTCTAATGTAACTGTTCAAATCCTTCTCCAAATACTTTTTTTACATCAGTTACTGTCACAAAAGCTGCTGCATCTTCTTCTTTTAAAAATTTTCTTAATGTTACAAATTGTGATTTTGTTAAAACTGTCATCAAAATATCTTTTCTCTCTTTAGAATATCCTCCTGTACCTTCTAAAATTGTGCATCCTCTATCAGAAACTTTTAAAATATAATTTAAAACTTTTTCTCTTTGATTTGTTATAATCATAACTTGTTTATATGAAATAAATCCACCAATAAATACATCAACTAAATATCCTGTTAAAAATACTGTAATCAATCCGTAAAGTGCTAAATCCATATTAAATGCAAATATAGATAACACCGCTACAACTGCATCTGCTATAAACAAACTCATTCCAATACTTATATGAAAATATTTGCTTAGTATTTTCCCAACTATTGTTGTTCCACCTGTTGAAGCTTCATACAAAAATATTATTGTCGTTCCACCTGATAACAAAAAACTTCCTATTACTGTCGCTAAAACTAAATCATTTGTAATAACTACATTGCCGAAAAAATTTTCTAGTATTGCTAAAAATATTGATAAAAGTCCTGCGGCATAAATACTTTTTATTCCAAATTCTCCACTTATTAAAATAAACGCTATTGAAAACAAAATAACATTTGCTATTGTAACAATTAAACTACTTGATATATGAAAAATACTACTTATTATTAATGCTAACCCTGTCACTCCTCCACTTGCTATTTTATTTGGGAAAAAGAAAAATTGTAACGCAAAGGCTACTAAAAATGTCCCAAATGCAACGATTAAATATTCTAATATTGTTGTTTTTAATTTCTTTTTCATCATTCACTCCTACTTTTTATTTTATTCTGCCCTTTAGTATAATGTCTATTCGCTTTATTGTCAATAAAATCATATTTTTTATTTTATTACATAAAAAAAATATATACTTCTTATAAAAAAGACTATAAAAAAAAGATAATTAAATACTAAAAATATATTGAAATTACTATTATTTCTATGATAAAATATTATAATTTATAAAATAAATAACAAATAAATTATATATCTAGTAGGAGGAATAAATATGAGTTTGAAAAATAATAAAATTGTAATGGAAGGATTGACATTTGACGATGTTTTATTAATACCACAAGCATCAAACATTTTACCTCACGAAGTTTCATTAAAAACAAAATTAACTAAAAAATTAGAGCTAAATGTTCCTGTACTAAGTGCCGCAATGGATACTGTTACCGAAGCTAACTTAGCTATAGCTATGGCAAGAGAAGGAGGAATTGGTTTCATTCACAAAAATATGACTATTGAAAGACAAGCAGAAGAAGTTACAAAAGTTAAAAGATATGAAAGTGGAATGATTACACAACCAATCACTTTAGGAGCAAATGCTACATTAGAAGAAGCACTTATTCTTATGAAAAATTATAAAATTTCTGGTTTACCTATCGTTGATGGAGAATCAAATTTAAAAGGAATTATTACGAATAGAGATTTAAAATATAGAGAAAACTTATCTTTAAAAGTTGAAGAAGTTATGACTAAAGACAATTTAATTACAGCTCCTGTTGGGACGACTTTAGAAGAAGCAAAATCTATTTTACTAGAACATAGAATTGAAAAATTACCTATCGTTGAAGGTACGAAATTAAAAGGACTTATCACAATAAAAGATATTGATAATACTATCAACTACCCAAATGCTGCAAAGGATCATCACGGAAGACTTAGAGTAGGAGCTGCTGTTGGTGTAGGTCCTGATGCTATTAGAAGAGTTACTGCTCTTGTTGAAGCAGGAGTTGATATTATTACTATTGATTCAGCTCACGCACATTCAGCAGGAGTTGTTAACAGAATTAAAGAAATTAGAGCCGAATTCCCTGAATTAGACATTATTGGAGGAAACTTAGTTACAAAAGAAGCTGCTCTTGACTTAATTGAAGCAGGAGTTAATGCTGTAAAAGTTGGAATTGGTCCCGGATCAATTTGTACTACTAGAGTTGTTGCCGGAGTTGGAGTTCCACAAATTTCAGCTGTAATGGAAGTTGCAGAAGTTTGCTACGAAAAAGGAATTGGTGTTATTGCCGATGGAGGTATAAAACTATCAGGAGATGTTGTAAAAGCTATTGCTGCTGGTGCTGACTGCGTAATGCTTGGAGGAATGTTAGCTGGAACAGATGAAGCTCCGGGAGAAGAAGTTTTATATAATGGTAGAAAATATAAAACTTACGCTGGAATGGGATCGCTTGCTGCTATGAAAAGAGGAAGCTCAGACAGATATTTCCAATTAGAATCAGCAACAGAAAAATTAGTGCCCGAAGGAATTGAATCTATGGTTCCACATAGAGGTGCTTTAAAAGATACAATTTATCAAATTTGTGGAGGACTTAGATCTGGAATGGGTTACTGCGGAACTCCTACCATAGAAGATTTAAAAACAAAAGGTAAATTCGTTAA
Organism: uncultured Leptotrichiaceae bacterium; assembly: GCA_963528625.1. Taxonomy (GTDB): domain Bacteria; phylum Fusobacteriota; class Fusobacteriia; order Fusobacteriales; family Leptotrichiaceae; genus CALHVR01. The sequence continues at coordinate 17,411 of CAURVQ010000016.1, forward strand.
AATTACTGGAGCAGGACTTGCTGAAAGTCATCCACACGATGTTATAATTACAAAAGAAGCTCCAAACTATAACAATTCAAAATAAATTTATGAAAGTGAGAGTAAATGAAAAAAATATTAATTTTATTAATCATTACAATTTTTAGTAATTTAAGTTTTTCTTACGAAGATTATTACAAAAAAGTTTATACAATTAAAATTTCTAAAACAGAACTTTTTAAATCATTAAATGTTACAGAAAAACAAGCTAATAAACTTTCTAATGTTTTCAAATATTTTCAAAAAAAAGCAAATAAAATTGAAAATAAATTTATAACATTTGAGCAAAAAAAAGAAAAATTAAATAAAATTGAAAAAGAAAGATACGAACAAATTAAAAAGATTTTAACTCCTTCTCAATTATTAACTTTTAACGAATATACAAACAAACAAAAATTAGATTTTGAGAAAAAAAATAATAAAATTAAAACTTTAATTGATGATCTAGATTTAACAAATTCACAAAAAGCTTCTATTCTAAAATTTGATAGAAATTTTAACAGAAAATTAACTCAAATGAATAAAGAATTTTTATCTTCTTCTGAATTTTTAGATAAATTTAATAGCCTTAAAGAAAATAGAAATTCACAAATCAATGATATTTTAACCGATGAACAAAAACAAATTTTAAAATCATTTAATTATTAAAATAAAATCCCTCGACTCTTTTTTGAGTTTAGGGATTTTAACCTTTATTTATTATTTGTTTTATTTGATTTTCTAATTTCATCATATAAGCTTCCATATATTCCCAATCAGGAGAATTATCACTCTTCACTGGTAAATAAATAGAAAAATTTCTTTTTATATGTCTATTTAGTTCATTCTCAAAAGCTTTATAATAAGTTTGAGACTCTTTAAATATCATTGTTGCTATAAACTTTTTACAATATTCAGACATTCTTAACTTTGGAATTAAAACAATAACATTTTGACTTGTATAAAAAGGTTCTTTTTGTATAAAACAAGATCCTAAATAACCGCCTAATGATAAAGTTAAATTACCAGATTCATAAGGTTTAATTTCTTTTATTAAATCAACTTGTTCAGTTATACCATTATTAAAGTTTGACCTACCTATAAAATTTACTTTAGGAGATATCATAGTCATTTTTACTTTATCTAACTTTGTTCCTGAATCTATGTTAAATAAATATTCATCATATAAGTTAAATCTTTTCCATTTTGTTATATCAATCTTATGAGATTTTGATTTTTCTACATAAGTTGTAACATAGTTTGAACTCTCTCTCTCTCTAGCGTAAAGCTGTTTTACGTACCTCTCCATATATTCCCAATCAGGCTCACCGTTAATATCAACAGGTAATTTTATATATTCTTCTTTTATTGATTCAGAAGACCCCATATCATTATATTGATACTTTCTAGTCAAAGTACTTCTTATTACTGTAGCTAAAAATAAACCTACATCTTTGTTTATATTTTGATTATATAATAATAGTATTGAAGACCCTCCACCTCCACGACCTAAAAAATCTGTTTCTTGATAAAATGTGCTACCATCAACTGGACTTACTGTTATACAGTTCCCTTCGTCTAATAATTCATTGTTTAATGGTGTACGATAACTATCTATTCCATTATTATAATTTCCAGAAGATACAAAGGGAATATGTCCTTCATCATATTTTTTTACACTTCTTGAGGTGGGTCTCTTTATATCGAAAATACTATTTATTTTAAACTCTTTCCAATCTTGTATATTAATTTTCTTCATTAATATCACCTAAATCTAGAATTAATTTATTATCTTCTATATTTGATTTATATAATACACTATCTAGTAATTTTGCATTAAATTCCTTCACATCTATATTTTCTTCAAACATAATATAATCTAGTATTGTCTTTTTAAAATCTTCTTCAAATATTTCAAATTCTTTTTGTGGCTTTTGATACGATAGATTTTCTTCTGAGTTTAACCACTGATGAGTATTATATTTTCTATCTACTTTTGTATGAGCTACTTCCAACCAATATTTTTCTATATCTTTCCAACGATTTTTTATATCTTGTCTACCTTGATTTTTTACTCTCTCTAAACCATCTTCTTCTATATAGAATGCAAATACTTTTTTTCTATTTTGAGGTTCCCCAGTTTCAAAGACAAAAATACTTGTTGTTACTCCTGCATCAAATAAATTTTCTGGAAGTTTCACTATCATTTTTAAAGTATGTTTTTTTAGAAGTTTCTGCATTTTATCTTTTTCTAATTTTTTATCTGGCAAGATAAATGCACATTTTGTACCCACAGGTACATTAGTTAAAACATTCTCTACAATTTTCTTACAACCATATTTTCTTTCATATGGCGGATTCATTAGAACTTTAGTTATATTTTTTGATTTTATCCAATTACACGCTTTTTCTTCTCTAGTATCTAAATGTTCCAAGTTAGTTTTCCCATCTTTGTGAATAAGCATATTAGCACAAGCTAAAGCAAATATTTCTCTATCAAACTCAATTCCAAACAATTTATTTTGTTTTATTTCTTCTGCTTCTTTTGTATTATTTCCACCAACTTCTCTAATCATATTAGCCATCGACTTAGCTAAAAATGCTCCGCTCCCACAAGTTGCATCTAATACTCTATCGTTATAACTTACACCTATTAATTCATACATAAATGATGTAATATGTTCTGGTGTAAATACTTGACCATTTTCAGATTTCTTCTTATATCTATTAAATTCATTGAAGAAAATCCCCATTACATCTTCACCATTCCAGTTATCGGAATTAACTGATTCTGAAATTTCAATAATAGAATCTATAAATATGTTTATATCTTCTTGATTTTCTACTATATTTACTTTTATTTCACTATACACTTCTAATAAAATGTCAATTTTTAAATTTTGTTGTCTATGCTCTTGTAATGATTTTGCTAGAGTATCAAAGATTTTATTTCTAAATGGTTCATATCCATTATCTTTAATAGCATTTAAATTACCACCAAAACGTTCGACAACTAATGCAGAAGCTGTAAATATCATTCTATGATATAAGTTTTTTATTCCAAATTTAAAATGTAATAAATCATTTATACGCTTAGTTACAGTAAATATCTTACCTTTATCTACAAAATTTAGTTTAAATAAATCTAAATAATATTGTTTTTCTTGAAGTGTTTTAGCAACTCTTATTTCTTCTTTATTTTTATATACTACTACATCTGCACCATTATATAAGATACCTATTGTATTTTTATATTTAGAAGAAATTATATCAATATTCTTAAATAATTCATCTATTATGGACTTTTTACTTAAATCTTTATCTGATGATTTTGTTTCTAATATTATTGCGGGTTCATTAACATTATTAGGTAAATACCAGCCATCAGGCTTATCATTAATACCTTTAAATCCTAATTGATTAAAAGTTGTTATTTGTCCTGTCCCTTGCTGAATATTCTTTTCTTTTTCATCAAACTTTAAAATTATCTTTGCTTCATCTCTTACTTCATCTTCTCTTTTCACCATCATATTATCTTGTCCTTTTGAATAAAATCCCCCTTAAATTTTAAAAAAAAAAAAAAAAAAAACGGTTAATATTTTATTAAATTTATATTAATTTTTAAAAAACTAAAATGGACGAATTACTCCGTCCACTATTTTAATATAAATACTATTTTGTTTTTGATATAGTAGGTGTTCTGGTTCCTACATCTCCTTATACTTTTCAGTATTGGTGATAGACGAACTAAAATCTCTATCCTTATATCCGATTATATTCTATCCCATATTCCTTATTTTGTCAACAATTTTTCTAACTTATTCACATATCTTTTTAATTGTTTATTACTCATCCCATATGCTGTAATTATTGAATTTTCAAGTCCTTTATGTTTTATTTTATTCTTCAAACTTAATTTCAAAATTATATTAATATTTGAATTTTCTAATTTTTTTATAAACCAAACACTATCTAAATATTGTTTATCTTTCAAAATATAATTAGGATTTTCTAAAATTTCTTTATATTTTTCTTCTATTAGATCTACTACCTCGGGATGTCTTTCTCTTATATGCTCTAATCTTTCTTTTCTTAGAATTACATGATTCCCATTCAATTTACCAAATTCACTTTCTAAAACTCTAATAATTTTTGTAGTTAATATTACGGTATCTTTTTTTATTAAAATTCCTCCTTTTATTTTTTAACTTTTCAAATAATTATCCAATTTCCATAATATCCTCTATTCTTCTTTATTAAATTGACATTTCTCTATAATTCATAAATTCCCCAGCCTCATCTATCAAAGCTTTAAATATTTTATTCGCATCATTATGATATTTATGCATCATTTCTGGATGCCATTGCACTCCAACTAAAAACGGATAAGTCGTGCTTTCTATTGCTTCCACCACTCCATCTTTAGCACTAGCTGACACTATATAATCTTTCGCTATATCTTTTAATGCCTGATGGTGAAACGAATTTATCATTATATTATTTTCGCCAAAAATTTTATAAATTTTTGTATCATTCTCTATTATTGCTGTATGTGTTTTCAATTCAGGCGAATGATCTTGAGAATGTTTCAAAATTTCTCTATCATTTTTTATATACGATAAATCTTGATAAAGTGTTCCTCCTTCAAAAACATTAATTATTTGACATCCACGACAAATTCCCAATATAGGCAATTTTCTTTTTTTTGCTTCTCTTAATAATATAAAATCATACTCGTCTCTTTCGGGTAAAATTTCTTCTAATTTACTACTTGGCTCTTCTCCATAATTATGCGGACATACATCATGCCCTCCAGATAAAATTAACCCATCAATCATTGATATTTGTTCTGCTATTATTTCTTCATCCAAACTCATTGGTATCATCAAAGGTATTCCACCATTTTTTATAACTGCATCTACATAATCTTTATTTACATAATTTCTAGGATATAAAGCAAAATATCCACTATTATCTGCTATTATGCTTGTTGATATTCCTATTATTGGTTTTTTTTTCATATTTTCTCTCTTTCTATTCAAATTTATTTCATTTTCCATGTACTCGGTACAAATAACACTAACATTGGAAATAATTCTAATCTTCCAGCCAACATTGAAAAACTTAATACAATTTTATTAAAGTCTGTCAATTCATAAAAACTAAATGCCGGTCCTACTTTTCCTAGCCCCGGACCTATATTATTATATGTGGCAGCCACTGCACTAAAAGCTGTTTTAAAATCATCCATTGAAAATGAAACAATTAATAAAATTATAGTAAATAAAAATATATATACTAAAAAATATCCTAACATACTTTTTTGTATTTTTTTATCTATCGGTTTCTCTTCAAATTTTACAGTTATTTCTCTAAATGGATTTATCATTTGTCGGATTTCACTAATCGCCATTTTTCCTAACATAATAACTCTTGAAATTTTAAGTCCTCCAGCTGTTGACCCAGCACATCCTCCAAAAAACATAACTACTAATATAATTACTTGTGAAAACATAGGCCATTGTCCAAAATCTGCTGTTGAGTACCCTGTTGTTGTCATAATAGATGAAATTGTAAAAAAGCTATCTCTTAACCCTTTACCAAAACTACCATAAGCTGTAATATATAAATTTATTGCGATTAAAATTATACTTGTAACAACTATGAAAAGATAATACTTTAATTCTTCATTTTTCAAGGCTTCTTTAACTTTTCCTATTAAAATAAAATAATAAATATTAAAATTAACTCCAAAAACTAGCATACCTATACCTAACACTAATTCAATATATAAACTGTTATACGGTAATATACTTCCATTACGAACTCCAAATCCTCCTGTTCCTGCCGTTCCAAATGCAAGTAAAGTTGATTCAAACCAATCCAATCCTCCTAACATTAAAAGAACTATCATTACAAATGTCATTGCTAAATATATTTTATACAAAACTCTTGCCGTTGTTGATAATTTTGATACTAATTTACCAAAAACTGGTCCCGGAACTTCAGCTTTCATAATATGAACTGTACTAGGTGAATTTTTAGGAAATATTGCCAACGCCAATACTAATACTCCCATTCCTCCAACTAAATGCGTAAAACTTCTCCAAAATAAGTTAGAATGACTTATTACGTTTAAATCTGTAATAATGCTAGATCCCGTCGTAGTAAAACCACTTACTACTTCAAAGAAAGCATCAATAAATCGTGGAATTTCTCCAGTTATGACAAATGGTAAAGCTCCAAAAATTGACATTGCAATCCAAGACAATGCAACTATTACAAATCCTTCTCTACCACAAATAACCATATTTTTAGGTGTTTTAAACGATAATAGTCCACCAATTATTAAAAGCAAAAATATTATTCCAGCATATGCCATTTTATGTAAATTAGATTCTCCATAAATAAAACTCACTATCAATGGTAAAATCATAAATCCAGCTTCAAGAGATAATATACGACCTACTATAAATCCAATCATTCTTTTATTCATAATTTTTCACATATTTCCCTTCTATTTTAATATATCATCAATTTCTTCTATATGAGCTTTAAGCGTTATAATCATAACCTTATCTTTAGCTTGTAAAACATCATCTCCACCCGGATATATTAATTCCTCGTTATTTCTTAATATTGATGCGATTAATAAGTTTTCTTTTATCTTTAATTCTTTTAATGGTATTCCAATAATTTTACTACCTTCTTCAATTTGAAAAATTATTGATTCTGCATTTGTATTAAATAATCTCCTTAAAGCATTCATTTTTGAGCTTTTTACATTCATTTTACTTCTAACAACTCTCAGTATTATTTCTGCAATTATTTTTTTAGGTACTATTGTTGAAAATCCTTGTTCTTCTAATATTGGAAGCAACATCGTTCCACTCAATTTTGTTAAAATTTTTCCTTTATTCAAACTTTTAGCAAACATTGAAATTACAATATTTTCTTCATCACTATCAGTTAAAGCAACAACAGCATCGTATTTTTTTATTCCTTGATTTAATAAAAACTCTTGATCTGATTCCTTTCCTTTAATTACAATAGCTTGATCATATTTTCTACTTAAACTTTCAACTCTTTTATTTCTTGATTCAATTATTTTTACACTTTTCTTATTTTTTAATAATTTTTCTGTTAAATAATGTGGAATAATTCCACCACCTAATATCATCACCGAATTTACTGGCTTTGTCTTATATCCCATTTTATTATAAAAATCTGTTACCGATTCATTTGTCCCGGTTATATAAATATTATCATTTTCTTTAAATTTATAATCTCCAGTTGGAATAAATACTTTATCATATCTTTTTATAGCACAAACAATAACTTTTCCTTTTATTGTCCTATTCATTTCTCTCAATGTCATTCCAACTAATACACTCTCTTCTTTTACTATAAGCCCAATTATGTTTGCTCTATTTGAAAAAAATGTATCTGCACTAATTGCATTAGGAAATTTTAGCTTTTTAATAATACTTTTTGCTGCTTCATCTTCCGGATTTATCATTAGAGATATTCCAAGTTCTTCCCTAACAAATTTTACATTTGTACTATATTCAGGATTTCTAACTCTTGCTATTGTATATTTTGCTCCAAGTTTTCCCCCTATAACACATGCCATTATATTTAATTCGTCCGATTCAGTCACCGAAATAAACATGTCTGCTTTTTCAATCCCTGCTTCTATCAAATTTTCGTGACTTGCACCATTTCCTACAAGCCCTGTTATATCATATTTTTCTATTAATCGTTCAATTTTCTCAATATCTTTTTCAATTAAAATAACATCGTTATCACTGGCAGATAATTCTGCACAAAGTTCTTCTCCTACAACTCCCGCTCCCACAATTATTATTTTCATTTTGTATCCTCTTTTATCTATTTTTTTAATTCATTTTTTCATTTTCTAAATATCTTGCTACATCTTTTGCAAAATAAGTTATAATCGCTGTCGCTCCAGCCCTTTTAAATCCATACATTTGTTCCATAACAATTTTTTCTTCATCAATCCAACCATTTTTTGATGCAGCTTTTACCATACTGTACTCTCCTGACACATTATAAGCCACAACTGGTACATTAAAATTTTCTTTAACTTTCATCATTATATCGCTATAAGATAATGCTGGTTTTACGATAATTATGTCTGCACCTTGTCTTACATCTTCTGCCACTTCAGGCAATGCATCTACACTATTTCTAAAATCCATTTGGTATGTTTTTCTGTCCCCAAATTTTGGTGCAGAATCTGCTGCATCTCTAAAAGGTCCGTAATAAGCTGATGAATATTTTACAGCATAAGACATTAATGCTATATCAAAATATCCATTATTTTCCAAAATCTCATTTATTTTTTCTATTCTCCCATCCATCATATCACTTGGAGCTATTATATCTACTCCTGCTTTTGCATACGACAGTGCAATTTTACTTAATATTTTCAATGTTTCATCATTTTTCACATATCCATTTTCATCTAGTACACCACAATGTCCGTGACTTGTGTATTCACAACAACAAACATCTCCGATTACTAAAATTTCTGGATAATTTTTTTTGATATATCTTATCGCTTGTTGAACAATACCATTATCATCATAGCTTGATGTTGCACATTCATCTTTATGTTTTGGTATTCCAAATAATAATATACTTTTTATTCCTAATTTTACTATTTCTTGCAATTCCTCATCTATTCTATCTATTGAAAATCTAAAAATATCAGGCATTGAAGCTATCTCTGTTTTAATATTTTCTCCTTCTTCTACAAAAATAGGATAAATTAAATCTTCTTTTGTTAAATAGACATCTTTAATTAAATTTCTCATTAATGCACTACTTCTAAGTTTTCTATTCCTTTTAAACATTATTCCTCCAAAACCTTTATTTTTCCTTTTTTACAACACTATCTATCGTTTTTTGAATTAAACTTTTCATAGCTCTACTTCTTTTACAACTTGCTCCATTTGTAGAAATAGACACATGAAACTCATCATTTTTAACAATTGCACCAAACATTGCGTTCATAGTTAATTTTGAAGATACATTATTAACTAATATTTTTTCTTTCATACATGTTTTTGCAACCATTTCATTTAACTCTAAATCATTTGTTGCTGCAATAACAACAAAATAATCTTTTACTAAATTTAATATTTTCTCTTCGTTTTTTTCAACATTTTCATAAATAAATTTAACATCTGTTCGTTCTTTTAATTCTTCATCTACTATTTCTTTACAATATATTGTCACATCTGCTCCATATTCAGACAATAATTTTGATTTTCTATTCGCTAATTTTCCACCACCTATTACTAACACTTTCTCATTTTCTAAATTTATATACAATGGAAAAAACATAACTTACCTCCTAATTTTTTATTTTTTTATAATTAATATTTTATCATTTTAATATTACAAAATAAATACTTTATCTATTTTTATTATATCTTTTTTATATAGTTTTTCTATATTCTATTTACATAATCAACAAATACAAAATCATCTTCTAATTTTATTATTTTAGAAATTGCACCATTATCAATTTTCAACTTCCAATACAAATCAACATTTCCTACTAAATAATGACTTAATAATATTTTTATTACACCTGCATGTGCAACTACTAATATTTTTTTACCTTTCCTAGACAAAAAAATATTTTCTAATTTTTCTACAACTCTCTTTTCTAATTCTTCAAGACTTTCAGATCCTTCAACTTTAAATGTCCGCCATTCAGCTCTCATTTTTTTTGCTTCTTCTGGATAATTTTCACATATTTCTTTATATGTTTTTCCTTCAAAAATCCCAAAATTTAATTCTTTAAACTCGTCATCATAATTTATTTTTATATTTTTTGAAATTTCTAAAATATCTAAACTTTCGGTACATCGTTTTAATGGACTACAAAAAATTTCACTAATTTCATCTATATTTTCTATTTTTCTCAAACTATATTTACTTGCCTCTAATTGCTTTTTTCCAGTTTCATTAAGACTTGGATCTAAATGTCCAAAATATAAATGATTTTTATTCATATCTGTTTCGCCGTGTCGTACTAAAATTATTTCTGTTTGTTTAAAATTATTCATCACATCTCCTTTTTCTAAATAATTGCACCAATTAAAAGTACAATCAAGCCTGTCATTTCTAAGCTTGCACCCATTGTATCTCCAGTAATTCCACCTATTTTTTTATACACAACACGCCTAAAATAAAAAATAAATAAAATTCCAGCAACAAACATTACAAGCCCTTTCAAAATTCCCGAATTATAATAAACTAAAATTATTAGTAATAATGTTAAAATTACTGAAAATATACTATCTTTAACTTGATTCATACCAATTATACCTGTACTCATTCCGTTATCTCGAGCATACACTCCAAATCCTGCATTTACAGATGTTGACATTCTTGCGATTATTGGATAAATTATTAAACACCTCATATCTCCACGGCTTATAATTTCAGCGATTAAAATTAACTTTGCTAAATAGTAAAATATTAAAACAACTACTCCATTTGTTCCAACTCTTGAATCTTTCATTATTTCAAGTATTCTGTCTTTATCTCTATAACTAAAAAGTCCATCAAAACTATCTGCCAATCCATCAATATGAATAAGACCGACTAATTTTAATTCAATTAATATCAATAGTAATGAAATAATATATTTATTATCTATATATTTATTTAAAACAATTCCCGTTATAAAAATAATTATTCCTATTAAATAACCGACTAATGGAAAATATTTTATTCCTTTACCTAGTTGCTTTTCACTATATTCAACTTTTATCGGTATAGGTATTCGTGTCATAAACTGTATTAAAAGTATAATTTGATTTACTATATTTTTCATTATTTCCTCTTTCATAAAATTTGTATACTAAATTATACTCTATTTACACTACTTTTTTCAAATTTATTTTTCATTAGTTTCATAATTTTTATTTATACTTTTTTTGATTTGAATATATTTTTTTAATTTATATTATTCATAATTTGATTTATATAATTTTAGAGGTATACTTATATTGAAAAAATTTTAGGAGATGATTATATGAAAAAATTTCTAGTTTTAGTAAGTGTTTTAGCTTCAATGACAGCATTTGCAGCTGGACCAAAAGTACCTTACACACACGAAGGATTCTATTCAACTGAAAAAACTCAAAAAGCAGTTCATTTCGTATCTGTTGATCAAATTAAAGAAAGTTTAAAAGGACAAGGACCAATTAATGTAAGTTTTGATATTGATGATACTTTATTACATTCAAGTGGATACTTTAGATATGGAGTAGATTACTTCCAAATTCCGGGAGATTCAAGAGGAAAAATTAGTTATTTATATAACCAAAAATTCTGGGATTATGTAGCTGAAATGGGTGATGAACATTCAATTCCAAAACAATCAGCAGCAGATCTTATAAAAATGCACTTAGAAAGAGGAGATAAAGTATTCTTTATTACAGGAAGAACAAAACATTCTAAAGATAAAAACTATACTTCTACAAAATTATCAAAAACATTACAAAGATTCTTTAATTTACCAGAAGAAGTTTATGTAGAATATACTGCCGATACACCTACTGGTGGATACAAATATGATAAATCATTCTATATTAAAAAACATGATGTTTCAATCCACTACGGAGATAGCGATGATGATATTTTAGCAGCTAGAGAACTTGGTATCCGTGGAATTAGAGTTCAAAGAGCTTATAATTCAACTAACCCTCAAAAAATGAACGGTGGTTACGGAGAAGAAGTATTAATTAACTCAGCTTGGTAATTTTAATATAATTTTTAAATTAAAATATATTTTTATATAAAAAGGATTAAATTCTCTTTTTTAGCAGGGATTAATCCTTTTAATTTTTTTCTTTTTTTACTATAAAAAAAGAACTATATCTTATAAAATCAACATAGTTCTTCAAATATCTAACTCTATATATTTTTTAATTTTTAGTGGTGCCTAGAAAAGGATTCGAACCTTCGACCCTGCGGGTATGAACCGCATGCTCTAGCCAACTGA
>CAURVQ010000017.1:0-29102 GCA_963528625.1 uncultured Leptotrichiaceae bacterium
ACTCAAATTCTTTACTCAACTGATCTCCACTATTTTTTATTCTCATTTGTGTATTTGCATATTGGTGACCTTTCATCTCATCAGCAGCTTGCGTTAGTAAAATTCTTTCATTTTTACCAATAGAATTTAGTTTATTATACAATTCTTTTTCACGAGAATTAATAGCTTCAACTCCGTATCTTTGTTCTAATCCATCTAAGAAATTGTAATTTGCTCCTTTTTCATCCTCATTTTTCCCATCCCCTGCAAATTTCGTATAAGGAATTTTCGCCAAATACACTTTTCTAATATTATCTTCTTCTGGCGTTACTAAAATTGTTCCTATCCAAGTCAAAGCACCTGAATAAACATTCCATTTTTCAATGTTTGGATTAGTTGCAATAGCATCGGCAAATGGCTTCAGTATATTTTCTTTTATTTCTATCGCTTTAGAATTTGTATATCTCGTTGCTTCTGTCCCAAGTATTAAATCTGTTTCTATTTCATCCCCAAGATTTTCAAGCCCTTCTATCGGATTTGTTTGTCTTATACCTGATGTATCTACATACATTCCTATTTTACTAACTTTTGATTTTGTATTTTCTTCTTTTGACTCGTCAATTTCAAATTTTTCAATTATCTTATTATCTTTATATTTTTCAATAACTAATGGATTTGAATTATTTATATTTTTCTCAATTCCTTCAATTTCAATATTTTTATTATCAATTATTACTTCCCCAGTTCCCCTATCTTTAAATACTCGTATTTTTACCGAATCATCCTCTAATCCTTTTCCACTTTCTACTATATTATTTTCTTTTATTCTTGTATTTGCTATAATTGTTGAACTATTTGAAACTTTCGGTGCTGTTGATGAAGCATATTCTTCAATTTCTCCCTTTTTAGATAACCAAACTCCCGTTCCATCGCTCGCTAATATTTTTATTGTTCCATAATTTTTTAGAACTGCTCCATTACTAACAATCGCTCCAACTGCTTTTATTGCATCTGCTGTCCCTAAAATTGTTCCATTATTAATTCCTATAGCATTGTGATCTAAGAACATTCCAACAGAATTTTTCCCTTTTAATATTATTTCTCCATTATTTATTGCTGTAGATCCTGTACCAACCGCATACATTCCTACTCCAAATTCTCCTTCAACCTCTATTTTCCCTGTATTTTCATTTATTACTTTTCCTACATTTTGTATTGTTCCATTTTCAGTATTATAATATCCTGTTGCCATTCCTATTGAATACAATCCATCTTTTTTAGATGAATTTCCTACTTTTATAGTCGCAAAATTTTTAGAATCCTTAGCTCCCATACTGTATATTCCAATATTCCCTATTCCATTTCTCATATCAATGTCAGCTCTATTTTCAACCTCGCCTTTACTATAAATTGAATAGTTACTATTACCTATCGTATTTATCTTTGTATAATTATAAATTTTACTATTTATATCATTAGAATAAAGAAAAATTGTATCATTGTTTAAATTTACTGTATCTGTTTTTGAGGTAATCGTATTTGTATCTCCATTATTTACAATACCGAAAGTCCCATCACCTAAATTCATATTTGAAAAATTAGAAATTAAATTTTGGTTATTTCCTGCCAGCATAACTCCTGTTGAGTTGTTAGACAAGTTAATTTCCCCTTGTAAAGTAGAATTTCCACTCGCTGAATATATTCCTATAGATTTGTTGCCTACTTCAAGATTAGAGCCTGTATCAGTTAAAATTTTATGACCATACATCGCAATATCATTTTCACCAACACTTATTTTCCCACTATTTTTAAGTGTAACATCTGCTTTTTCAGTATACATTCCTAAACCTGCTTCCAGTAAATTAGCTGATGACCCTATTTTTATTTCTCCTAAATTTTCCATAGTATAAGTTCCATTTCCTAATCCAAACATTCCTAATGAATTAGCTCCACTTAATTCAATTTTCCCTGCAGCTTCATTTTTTACCTCTTTTGTTGAAAATTGACTATTAAAATATATTCCTTTAGCTTTTTTAGCTTCTGATTTTATGCTTCCACTATTATAAATACCGTTTATTGCATTATTTGTCCCTGTTTTAATACCTTTATAGAAAATACCACTAGAATTTTCTCCTATTTTTATATTTCCACTATTTCTTATTTCTCCATCTGCCTGTGTTGTACCATCATTTTCAATCAAATAAAGTCCAACCGAATCTTTATTTACAGAAATTTCATTTTTATTTAATATTTTTCCTCTTTTTGTATACATTGCAACAGAACTATCTCCAGTCAAATTAATAGTTCCTTCATTTTCCAATGTAATATCAGCAGAAGAATTTGTGTCGTTATTTTCTTGTCCTATAGCTAATTGATTTTCAAGTGTTCCACTAATCGTTTTTTCATTTTTTATTTTATTTCTTATTAACTCAATTTTATTATATTTTTCATTTTCATCATCTAAATTTATATTACTATCTAAAAATACTTTTCCATCTATTATAGAAAATGGAATATATCTATTAGTTGAAACTACCTCTATATATGGATTATCTGGAAATCTATCAGGTATTTCACTTAATTTTACATTTGCTTTACCTAATAACATCATTCTACTTTTTTCTGACATATTCAATTTTAACTTACTACCATTATTATGTTGAAAATTATCATTATACCAATTCATAAAATTATAATTCCCAGAAGTTATATTCGTTAAATCATAATAAAATACAGTTCCTCCATTTTTTACATTTACAGTTACATCTTTATTTACAATTATTTTTCCACCCGGAGCTGCTTGGCTATAATTCGTATAAAATGTTAGTGATTGATTTTCTGTATTCAACACATTATTATCATTTAATGTTATTTCTCCACCCTTATCTGCAAACACATTAAATGCTCCATTTTTTGCTGTTATATTTGCATTTGATATTTTTATAGTTGATATTCTTTGTAAATTAGGATTTGTACTTTTATTTTTAGCAAATAAACCAGCAGATTTAGAACCGTCTACAGTAATATTCGCATTAGCTGTACTTTCTATTTCTCCACTCGAATTACTATAAATAGCAAGTGCTCCTACTTTATCAGCAGATGTTGACCCATTAAAAGTTATTTCTCCTATATTTATGATTTTTCCATCATCGTAAGAATGAAGGGCTTTTGTTGAATTTCCTGTTACTTCAATCTTTCCTTCATTTATCATAGAAGCCGGTGTAACTTCTCCTGATTCCTTCACTAAACCTCTACTAGCTATTGCTGTTGATGATGTAGCATCTGTTAATTTTATACTTCCTTCATTTTTTACATTTTGACTTGCAGCTACTTGAATTGCAGTATTTCCTTCTCCACCTATTATTTCAAAATTACTATGTTCTCCATTTTTTGAGAAAGTTACTGTCTTATTTTTTAATCCATTTACTACTACTAAGTTGTTCTGTTTCCCATTTATTGATTTTAAATTAAAATTTTCTATATTTACTGTATTTCCTATACTTGATAAAGTATCAAAAATATAAATTCCAGTATTTCTTTCTCCTGATAATTCCATATTAAAATATGATTTTTCTAGTTTCCCATTATATTCTCTTTCGAATTTTCTAATATTAGGAGTAAATATAGCTCCCCTATTTAATTTTCCTATTATTTTTAAAGGCTTATTTAATTGAATAATTCCTTCCCCTTCTGCTCTCGCTGGTAAAAAATAATTTATTTCTCCATCCAAAATTAAATTCCCTTCATTTTTAAAAAAATATGATGAATTTCTTAACTCTATTATCCCTCTATTACTTTTTCCATTAATTATTATATCACCTTTATTTTCAAAGTATGACATATTTTTCTCACCGTTCAGATTCGCAATCATTGATACATAATTATTATTTCTGTTTACTGTTATTTTACCTTCATTTACAAAATCTAAACTGCTCTTACTTGTATGATTTGCTAATTTTACGACTGTTGTTAAATTAGAGTCTACTACTACATCAGTATTTTCTTTTAAAGTTAATTTAGTTTTTTGATTATCTCTTGTATTCAATTCAAATATGTTCGTAATTACTTCTCTTATCTCACCCTTAGAAATAATATTCATATTTGAGATTTCAAAATTATGTCCTCCACCGGCTCTAATTACCATAGGTCCTGTTTCATCTTCATATTCATATTTATTATTCAAATTTGTATCATATGTAAATACTTGATGATGATCTATCCCCTCTATTCCAGTAAAAACTGTATTTTCTGATTTTATTGTAAACTCATCTGTATTATTATGAATTATCTCTATTGTTCCCTTGCCATTTTTACCATTTATATTTGTTTGTGATATTGGACCTGCAACATCATTTTCCATCTGTCCTACTAATGTTCCACTTTCTCCATTTCCTTTTTTTATATTAGCATAATCAGCTTTACTTATTACTGTTCTTAGGCTTTTCCCTGAACTTTTAGTATCTCTTGCTCTTGTTGGAGGTGCAGGTTTTACTTCATCATTCGGTATCTCAAAATGTGGTAATTCTATATTTCTAAAAACAATTTCCTTATCTCCATCCACTCTTATATTTACCGGTTTTTCAACTTCTCTAGATTTAACTCCTATCATAAATCCTATTTCTACTATTGGCTCGTCTACTCTTTTTAATTGTGTAATTCCATAATCTAACCCACTTTGTGTATTTGATGAATCAATAGACTTATCCATAATTTCAAATACTTTACTATATTTTTTACTTATTGGCGATACAGTTTTATGAAATATATCATTGCTTCTATTGTAAACGCCCTCATACAAATATCTCTCAAACTTATCCCCTTTTCCACTATATCTCCCCTTATTACTTCCAATAAAAGTATTTACCCCAAATTGCCAAGAGCTCCAAGGACTTTTCACTACTTGATCTCCTTGCTCCATTAATTGAATTAACTCTAAACTTTTATTTTTTAATAACTTATCATTTTCTTTTTTTACTTTTGTAAACAACTCTTTTATTTCTGCTGTCGTATCTTTTATATCTGCCTTTGATTTTGATATTTCTTTATCTAGTGTTGTATTTGCTAAACTTAAAATTCCCATTAATAAAAAGGCAATTAAAAATCTACTCGTATAACTTACCCCTTTAACCCTTTTCGCATAACTTCTAAGCTCTTTTTCTAATTTTCTCAAATTATTACTCATCTATTCATACCTCTTTTTTATTATATATTTGTATGTTCTTTCCTTATGTAAAACTTAGTTTAATTTTTGTGTATGCTTTATTGTATCTGATTTTTAAGATTTTTTCAACTTTATTTTTTAAATTTTTCTAATATTTTTTCAACAATTTCATCTTCTGTCATTTCCGATAAATTATAAATAATATAATCTGTTTCTTTTTTAAACCAAGTCATTTGACGCTTTGCATATCTCC
The DNA here is from genome assembly GCA_963528625.1 of uncultured Leptotrichiaceae bacterium. GTDB lineage: Bacteria > Fusobacteriota > Fusobacteriia > Fusobacteriales > Leptotrichiaceae > CALHVR01. The sequence continues at coordinate 5,394 of CAURVQ010000017.1, forward strand.
GACTTTCTCTCTTTACATTTTCAACTGCCTCATCTAAACTTACTTTACCGTCAAAGTACTCAAAAAATTCTTTATAACCTATCGCACTTATTTTATATAACTTATCTTTATAATTATCATAAATATATTTTGCCTCATCTAACATTCCTTGCTTCAACATAATATCTACACGCATATTAATTCTATTATAAAGCTCTTCTCTATCTCTTACTAAAAATATTTTCAAAAAATTATATTTATTCTTTTTCACATTTTTTGTACGAATTTCACTAAATTTTTCCCCTGTTAAAAGACAAACCTCAATCGCCCTAACAAGTCTAATTTTATTTTGTTTATCTATCTCATTATATGCTTTTTCATCTAATATTTTCAGTTGTTCCTGAAGCTCAAATAAACTTTTTTCATTTAATTCATTTCTAAGTTTTTTGTCTTTTGTCGGTAAATTTGAAAATCCATCCGTTATTGCACGAATATACAATCCAGTTCCACCAACTAACAAAATATTTCTATTATTTTCATCAAAATTGTTCAATATTTCATTCGTATCTTTTTCAAAATCTCCAACACTATAATCTTCTCCAATTTCAACAACATCTATTAAATGATGTTTCACTCCTTGCATTTCGTCTTTCGTTATTTTTGCCGTCCCTATATCCATCTTTTTATATACTTGTGAAGCATCTGCAGATATTATTTCTGCTTCTAGTATTTTTGCTAATTTTATTGACATATTCGTTTTTCCAACAGCTGTAGGCCCTGCAATAACTATTCCATTATATTTTTTCATATTTTTCCCTTTTTCTTTTTTAATATTAAAATAATTTTATTTATATAATTTTTCTATATATTCGCTTTTTTCTCCTTTTTCAGTATATACAAAAATTGGATTTTCAATTTTTAATCCTTTCTCTGCATTTTTTATACTTTCAATTAAACAAATTTTAGCATTTTCTCCTCTTTTTGTAAAAACATTTACCAATCTTTTCGGCTCTAATCTATATTTTCTCATAATTTCAAACACTTCAACAAGTCTTTCCACACGAAAAACCATATTAAAACTTCCCCCATTTTTCAGTACAAACGCACTTACTTCAACAATTTTTTCAATACTCAAATCAACATTATGTCTTGCCATTGCTAATTGCTCTAAATCATTAATCTGGTTAATGTCTCCTTTAAACTCAAAATACGGAGGATTTGTAACAATGACATCAAACTCATCTCTATTAAAAATTTCTCTATAATTTTTTATATCGCCTTGTATTATTTTTACTCTATCTTTAAGTTCATTGTTTTGTACATTTTCTTTTGCAATGTCAGCCATTATTTCTTGCAATTCAACGCCAACAATTTCAGCTTTAGAACGATTTGCTAAAATTAATGCAATTATTCCACACCCTGTCCCAATATCTAATATTTTTTTGCTTTTTCTATTTATCTTTACAAAATCTCCAATTAATACAGAATCTAATGTAAAATTTTGAAAATCATTTCTTTGTATAATTTTCATATTTTTTAACATCGTTTCCGTTCTTTCTCCTGTTTTTTTCATATTTCCTCATTTTTTTATTTTAATTTATTTTTATCGTATTATAACTTTATTTCTTATATTTTACCACATTATTATTTTTGATTATAGTAAAATATCTATTTTTACATTTATTAAATTTTAATTAAAATTGTAAAAAACAAATAAAAAAGAGTATATTTTTTGAACTGTATTTTTATATTTACCCTTTAATGATTTTAAAATACAACTCAAATATACTCTTCCTAGAAATTTATATTGTTATTATTTTTAATTTTATTATTTTATTACTTTTTTAATTTACTAATCCTTTTTTTACCTCAATATGTCTAAGTTTATCATCTACCGACATTCCCGCCTCATCTCTTGCTTTTTCATACCAAATTTTAGCTTCTTCAAATCTTTCTCTCATTTCATATAATTCTGCAAGATTGTACATAGCTCCCAAATATCCAGCATCAATAGCTTTAAAATACCAAGCTTCTGCTAAGTTGAAATTCCCTAATATAAAATTTAGGTATCCCATATTATTTAAAGCTCCAATATGCCCGTAATTTATAGCTTTTTCATACATTTTTTCTGCTTTTTCATATTTCTTTTCTTTAAAATATATTACTGCTAAGGCGTTCATACAATGAGAATCTTCATTTTTTATACCTTCTAAAAAATATTTTTTTGTATTTTCTGTATCGCTTTTCTCATCATATAATACTCCTAAATTATAGCATGCCTCTTTACTATCTAACTTTAATGCTTTCAAAAAATATTCTTCTGCTAAATCAATTTTTTTTTGCTCCTTATATAACAATCCCAAATAATTCATAGAAGCTCCATCATTCAACTTTGCCATTTCTAAAAAACATTTTTCAGCTAAATCTTTTTTATCTGTATTCATATAAAGTACACCCAAATTAAACATAGCTTTCGCGTTTCCATTTTCTATCGCATTAAAATAAAATTTTTGTGCTCTTTGGAAGTCCCCTATTGTTGATAATAAAACACCCAAATCATTTAATGATTCACTATCTTTAGAATTTTTTTCTATCATTTTTAATTTTTTATCTATTTCATTTAAAATCTCTTCTTTACTTAAATTTTTCATCTTAATTTTACTCCACTGTTACTGATTTTGCCAAATTTCTTGGTTTATCTACATCATTTCCTTTTAATTTTGATAAATAATAAGCAAGTAATTGATGAATTATAATTGATAAAAATCCAGTATAATCATCTTCTACTGCTGGAATATAAAACACTTCATCTGCTACTTCTTCAACAAGTATATTCCCTTCTTTTGCTATCGCAATAACAAATGCTCCTCTTGCTGCTACTTCTTTTATATTAGATACTGATTTTTCAAATAAATCTGATTGAGTTACATTTATTACAACTGGTACACCATTATCAATTAAAGCGATTGTTCCGTGTTTTAGTTCTCCAGATGCAAACGCCTCCGAATGAATATAAGAAATTTCTTTTGATTTCAACGCACCTTCTACAGCTATTACATAATCAAGACCTCTTCCTAAATAGAACATACTATTTTGATCTTTTATTTTTTCTGCCACAGCTTCTACTCTATCTGCATAATTTAAAACTTCTTGCACCCCTGCTTTTATTCTATATAATGATTTTATGTCGTGTTCATATTGTTCTCTCGTTATTTTCCCAAATTTCATGGCCATATCTGTCGCTAATAAATATAAAATAACCATTTGAGTTGTGTACGCTTTTGTTGAAGCTACTGCAATTTCAGGCCCTGCCCATGTGTAAATTACATGATCTGCCTCTCTTGCGATTGATGACCCTACAACATTTGTAATTGCAACTACTCTCGCTCCATGTCTTTTAGCTTCTTTCATTGCCTCTAATGTATCCAATGTTTCTCCAGATTGACTTAACACAATTACTAATGTTTTATTGTCAATTACAGGATTTCTATATCTAAATTCTGATGCAACCTCAACATCTACTTTTACTCTTGTTCTTTTTTCAATAATATGTTTACCAACTAATCCTGCATGATATGCAGTTCCACACGCAACTATGTAAATGCTACTTATTCCTTCCAAGTATTCTTTAGTCAATCCTGCATCATCAAAATTAATGTTATTATTTTCATCTACTCTACTATTTAATGTTTCTATTATTACTTCCGGCTGTTCGTGTATTTCTTTTTCCATAAAATACTCATATCCACCTTTTGAAGCTGCCTCCATATCCCATTCGATATGAGTTACTTCTCTTTCAACCGGTTGACCTTGAGAATTCATTATTTTTACTGTATCTTTTCTCAATTCTACAATTTCTCCATTTTTAATTAAGTATACATCTCTTGTATATTTTAAAATTGCCGGAATGTCCGAAGCTATAAAGTTTTCTCCGTTTCCAATTCCTACAATTAATGGACTTTCTTTTCTTACTGCAATTAATCTATCAGGCTCTGAAACTGACATAATCCCTAAAGCGTAAGCCCCTTTAATAATAGTTAATAATTTTTTAGTTGCTTCTAATAAATCTCCTTCATATAGTTCCGTTAATAAATGAGCTACAACTTCTGTATCTGTTTCTGATTGAAATTCATAGCCTTTTGCCATTAAATCTCTTTTTAATTCTAAATAATTTTCAATAATTCCATTATGAACTACAACCAAACTTCTATCTTTATTAAAATGAGGATGTGAATTTTCATCTGACGGTTTCCCGTGAGTTGCCCATCTTGTATGTCCTATTGCCATAGTTCCGTGTAAAGGATTTTCAGCTAATACATTGGCTAAATTTTGCAATCTTCCTACTTTTTTTACAACTGCCAATCCCTTTTCTCCTGTATTTACTGCAATTCCCGCTGAGTCATATCCTCTATATTCTAATTTTGATAATCCGTCAATAACAAAATCTTGGGCATTTTGACTCCCAATATATCCTACTATTCCACACATATTTTCTACTCCTTTTTAATATAAACATACTAGAAAATATCACGATAGTACTTTTATTATTACAATTACTCATAAATTTTGTATACTATTTGGGCTGTGATTTCCCAGAAAGTATCCGCCGAAAATCTCGATAACTTTCTTTCCTCGTCACCCTTAACCGTGAAGGTTAGATTAATTTTTGGCTAAGGGTCTGGCGCTTTCAATTATTTTTATTTTCTAGTCAGTGAATTATAACAAATTTTATTATAATTTTCAACTTAATTTCATATACACATTTTTATTTATTTTTCAATTAATTTATTTTCAATTTTCTTAAAATTTACACATCTTTTTAATAATAATTTATCTTTTTTATTTCTATATTTTTCATTTAATGTAACTAATAATATTTTCTCTCTCATAATTTCCCCTTTTATTTTAAAAGCTGCCTCTTTCATGAAGCAGCCTTGTTTCGTTTCCTATTTGTCAGTAATTATTTACTGAAGAGCTAGAACTCACTCACTCTTATTTTTTCCTATTTTATCAACAATCCTTTGTTAAAAAGTCGGAACTTACTTTCTCTTATTCATTTCCTATTTGTCAGTAATTATTTACTAAAGAGCTAGAACTCTCTCACTTTTATTTTCAATATAATTTTACTATTTTTTATATTTTTTGTCTACTCTTATTTCCCCTTAATTTCAAACTCTGCCATATAAGGCACATGATCTGACAATTTATCCCACTCTTCAGCTTCATCTTTTACAAAAAAGCTTTTATTAACTTTCCAAATTTTTGATTTATCTCCAAAAATATAGTCAATTCTTGTGTCTTTCTCATTTCTTTGTTTATCTTTTTCAATTTCACTATTTGAAGGTGATCCTTTTATTTCTGTGTAGCTATCTGTCCATTTTTTTAAATATTTTGAATAATTTTCTGAAGTTGGCAACATATTAAAATCTCCTGCCAAAAATTTAACATCTCCTTCAAAAATATCAGTTACAGCTAAAACTTCATCCGTTTCTTCTGCTTTAATATTTTCTTGATAATTCAAATGTGCATTAATTATTGTTACGGATTTCCCAAAAACATTTTTAGATATTTGAGCTCCTAACAAATGCCTTTTTTCATTCCCAACAGATGGTAATTCAAAAGTATAATATCGTTCAATTGGATATTTTGAAATGATAGAAATTCCAAATTCACCTCCATTGAAATCTAAAGTTTTTTGAAAATAATAATAATCATATCCTAATTTTTTTGCAATATCTTCAGTCACATCTTTTTTATTACTTCGTATTGTATTTTTATCAACTTCTTGCAATACAATAAAATCCGGATTATATTTTTTTATAACTTCTCCTAATTTATCTCCATTTGTCAATCTTGCTCCATAAATATTATAAGTCATTACTTTTAAATCTTTCGCTTGTAACATTACTCCAATTCCTAAAAAAGTTATTAAAGTCAATATTTTTTTTAAAATTTTCATTTTTTTCTCCTAAATTACACTTTTCAACTTTTATTCAATAATAATTAATTATTTTCTTTTTTCAATTAAATAGTATCTTGCCCTTATTCTTAATTTTTTTATAATTTTTTTCAATCCACTTAAATGTTTGCTTTCTAAAAAAAGCCTCGCTTTTAATGATGTCCAGCTATCTGCCCACCAATGTATTCCGTAAGTATCTTCTTTTATACATTCTTTTGAAAAAACTTCTCCCAATCCATATGGATAAAAATATTGTTTCGGGTAAATTTTTATTTTCCCATTTTGTAACTCATTTTCTCTTTTATTCGTTAATCCATAATTTTTTTCCATTACATATGTAAATATTTTAGGAATTGTCCAAAGAGGCTTTTCCCATATTTCTTGTTCATAAAATTTAATGATATCAGCTAAAAATGGACTTCTTTTCTCACACCCAAAAATTCCAACACTTAAAAATTTTTCATTTTCATATCCCAAAAAAAATTCTGTTTCATCTTTTAAAAGTGGGGAAATATCTTTTATTATTTCCATATCTGTATCTAAATAAATTCCACCATTCTCGTACATATAATGAACTCGGATATAGTCCGACACATATGCCCACAATTTACGCTCATAACATTCTCTAAAAAATCTATTTTCTTTTAAATGTCTTTCCATATCAAAATTTTTTTCATTTATCTCAATAATTTCATAATTTTTAAGATTTTCACACCAAGAGCCATGACACTGATAAAAAATATTCGGTTTTTTACCGTCACCTACCCAAACGTAATGTATTTTTTTCTCTATCATTACTATATTTCTCCTCTATTTTTTTATACATATATGCAAAACAAGTTATTAAAATATATACTCCTATCAGCAATACCATATTTTTTATAAGTCCATCTCCAAAAAACGAACCTCTTGGAATGTAAAATAAATTTGGTATAAAGTAATAAGATGTTAATAATAAAAATCTATTTTTCACAACATTTTTTTCATATTTCATAATAACTATTCCTAAAATAATCGATAAAATTATTAGCCATATGTAACCTAAATCATACATTTCTGCAATATAGTTTGATCCAATCCCTTCTCCTTTTAAATAAGCTCTCGGATCTAACACATAAGTCAATCTATCTGCTAATGAATTTGTACTATTTAAAGTATCAATCGATTGTGGCTTAAAGCCAAAAATTCCTTGAAATATATAAGGATAATTCCCAACTCCAACAATCTTATTTTTCAAATCAATTGTATATCCTAAAACTAAATAACTTACTCCTTGTGAAAATAAAAAATTATAAATTCCATTAATTAAATCTAAACTAAATATTTTTTTACTTCTTATTGACACTAATATTTGTGAAAAAACTACCGTAAATCCTATTAATTTTGCCATCGTTTGCATTTTTATTTTTATACCATACACTTTTGTGTAATACCACATTATAAATAATAATTGTGTTAAGAAAATCGCTCTTGCTCCTTTAAAAGAATCTAATAACTTTACCATAAGATAAATGCTTGAAACAGTTAAAAATTTCTTTTTTGCTGGTATAGAAATTAAAAATATTAAAAATCCTATCGTCATTATTGTCCCTGATCCTTTTGTAAACCAAGGATATTCAACACTTTTTAAAATTCCGGTATAATATGCTTCATAACCTGCTTGTAAAATTATTTTCATCTGTAAAAACATTTTGTACGCCAATCCCGGAACTGCTACAAAAAACAAAAACATCCCAAAATCTGTATATATTTTATTTGTTGTTAATTTTATTTCACTATACAATTTTTCTTTTGTTTCATTAAATATTCCAATTATAAATCCTAAATGTGTAAACAATAAAGTTATTATAAATACTATGATAATTTCATTTCTCACATCATGATAAAAATAATAATTTGCAAATTTTGTTGCCCAACCAAATTCACGATAATTCACTATATCTAAAAATATTCGTGAATAATTAAATAAAAATGTTGTGTATAAAAAAATCATATATGAATTTAACCAATTTAAGTATATTTTTGCTGTAACAAAAACATAGATATAAATTACCATTAACATTCCTTCTAAAAATTTCATTTCTTGCTGTCCATTTTTGAATGTTATTACATTTTTTGTAAAAAATACAAGTGTAATAATCATCAAATGAGCTATTAAAAATATTACTTTATCTTTTTTCATTTTATCCTCTTAAATTTTACTTTTTAAAATCATTATACATCAAATCCTACATTATTTCTACTTTTTTTTATAGATTAAAAATGATATAATTTATAAAAAAATAAAATTGGAGTTAATTATGAAAATATATATTTCGCCCATGGCAGGAATAACAGATTATGCTTACAGACAAATAATGTCAAAATTTAATCCTGATCTAATTTTTGCCGAAATGGTAAATGCTCACCTTATGAATTTAGATGACAAAACTACAATAACTCAACTTTTAAAATGCGATAACTTTGAAACAACAGGAGCTCAAATCTTTGGCTATGATAAAGATGAACTTGTAAATGCTTTTTTAAAAGTTGAATCACTTGGATTTAAAAAAATTAATCTTAATATGGGATGCCCTCAACCAAAAATTATAAAAAACGGCTCGGGATCTGCTCTTTTACCAAGAACTGAATTTATGAAAGATTTAATTGATACTTTAAAATCAAAATTAAAGTCTAATACAAAACTTTCAATAAAAATCCGTGTCGGTTACAAAAATTTTTATTCTCCGGAATTTTATATTCAACTTGCTAACGAGTATAATCTAGATTTTATTTGTGTTCATGGTCGTACACAAGAACAAATTTATAGTGGTGTTTCTAACTGGGATTTAGTTTCAAAACTGAGTAAATTACCAAGAAATATTGATTTTATCGGTAATGGTGACTTGTTTGATGCAGAAAATATTGCAAAAAAAATTAAAGATGCAAAACTTGATGGAATTATGCTTGCTCGTGGTATCGTTGGTAATCCTTGGCTTATCGCTCAAACGAAAGAATTTTTATCATCTGGAATTATTAACACAAAACCAACTTTTGACGACATCAAAAATATTTTACTCGAACATTTATCAATTCTCGAGAAAAACAAAGGAGCTATAACTGCTTCTATGGAAATTAATAAATTTATACGCCCATATTTTAAAAAATTTTCAGAAAATAATCCTGATTTTTCTATAAAATTACAAGAAATTATTTCAGAAAAAGACATTTTACAAAAATATCGGTTAATAAATTCTCTTTAATTTGTAATTTTTACAAACATTAATTACACTTTTATAAATTGTTTTTTTTTTATCTAAAAAACTAAAAAATAATAAATTTTATTCAATAAAAAAGCACCAAAACTATTATTTTTTATAGTCTTGGTACTCTTTTTTATACACTTTGTCTAGCTTTATCTACTCTTACGGCATATTTAAAATATTTCCCCCAATACTTGCTTTCAAGCGTTGAAATTACTACTCCCTGAGATGTTGAGGCATTTAAAAATAAGGAATTTCCTAAATAAACTGCTGTATGATTTACCCTCTCCTCTGGTCTAAAAAACAATATATCTCCCGGCTTTAACTCTGATCTATCAATTTTTCTACCGTGATTTGCTTGGTCTATTGCAACTCTTGGCAATTCATAATTAAATACAGCACGATAAATTCTTCTTGTCAATGCCGAACAATCAATTCCTTCTACCGAATCTCCACCCCAAATATATTTAGTTCCTTTCCATATATTAAAGGCTTTTAAAAGAGAATTTTCTAAAATTACTCTATCTATTTCTTCCATCGTTCCATTCATTAAAATTTTATTTTGTAACGCTTCAAACTCACTCATTCTATTACGAATTATTGTATTATCCAACAATATACTTTCTTTATTTTCATTTTCTTGATAATCTGATTGAGTTATTGTTGCTATCTGCCCTGCATTTATATTGCTACAGTTTATAACTATCAATCCTAATATTCCTAATATTATTTTTTTATTTCTCATTTCTCCATATTGAAATTATATAAATAATTGCAACTTTCCTTTCCAAAATTTTATTTTTTTAATTTTTAGGTGATTCAATTATTAAGGTAATCGGTCCATCATTTATAGCTTCTATATCCATATGTTCTTGAAATTCTCCCGTTTCAAATGGAACTCTCGTTTTTAATAGCTTTTTCAAAAATATATTATAAATTTCTCTCGCTTTATCTGCCGGAGCTGATTCCGTATAGCTTGGACGCCTTCCCTTTCTTGTTTCTCCATAAATTGTAAAATTACTTACAATCATTAAACTTCCATTCACATCTTGTACAGATAAATTCATTTTTCCATCATCATCACTAAATATTCTTAAATTTATTAACTTATCAACACAATAATCTATATCTTTTTCATTATCATTATGAGTTATTCCAACAAATGCTAATATTCCTTGTTCTATTTCACATTTATATTTCATATTTACAAACATTTTTGCTTCTTTAACTCTTTGAATTATTATTTTCATAGTTTTTTCCCATTTCAATCTTTAATTTTAAAATTTAATTACACTGTTTACACCATAATTATAATAAATCTTTTTTTATTTTTCAAGTTTTAAAAAAATATTTTTACCCCAATCTATATCTCTCAAATTTTCATACAATAAATTTCATAAAAAACACCCTCCATCTCAAATATTTTCATATTCAAGACTTTAGGTGTTTATCAAATATTTTTTATTAATTTAATTCTATAATTTCAAAATTTTCTTCTTTTTTATTAAATTTCAATTTATATTCTTTATTCGGTTGAATATCTAATTCTATTTTTTGAGGACCATAAATATTTGTAACACTCTTATGAAGTATTCCCGGTCTAGTTGATGAATAAGTAACATTTACTATTCTTTTACCCGGTTTTATGTAAACTCCTCTTTTTGTAGTTTGATAAAAATACACTGCTGGCTCTCCATCTATGTCCAAGACTCTCATTTCTTTAGAAGTTATACCATTTGTCCCTGTATCTAAAAATAATTTTGAAGCATCAGGATTTTCTTGTAAAAATCTATCTCCATTTTTTCTATGAAAATATAGTGAAACTCCCATACTTAAAGGAACTAATACTACCATTGCAATTATGTAGTAAGCATAAATTGGTAAATTCATTCAAATTCACTCTCCTTTTCTTTTAGTTTTTATTTTTATAACTCTTTGGTTATCTCCAATTAGACATAAGTCCTCCAAAAGACTTTCATAATCTTTGTAACTTAATAAATCACAATCTATTTCTTCTTGTTTTCCTGCCTCATCTGTTACAATTAAACTTCTACTTCCATTCACTTCATAATACGAAAATTCATACTCATTAAAAGGAAATACTTCTTCTTTTTTCCCTTTTTGTAATATTAATTTATCATTATCAACTATTATAATTATTTTGTTTTGTAATATTGTTGAATATGCAAAAAATAAATATATTAATGCTAATATTATAATTCCATAAGTTGTATCTACTATAAATCTTGATAATATAAATCCAATGAATAAGACAGGAAACAAGCCCATTACCAAACTTATAAAAGTTTTCAATAATCTAGGTTTGTATCTTTTCACTATCATCATCTCCTTCTTAATAATATTATATCACAAAAATAGACAAATAAAAAGTTTTATGTTCAAAATATCACAAATTTTTTAAAAAATTTTATTTACAATATTTAGTTTTCAAACCTGTTCATTCGTTCAGATGTATTTTTATTGACTTTGTGAGTATTTTAGAGTAGAATAAAGTTTACAAAATAAAAAATAATCATCTAAATTATTTAAGATGAAATAGGAGGAAAAATGAAAAAAATTATTATGTCATTATTTTTATGTTTACTAGCTTTTTCTTGTGGAAGTAACAGCGACAAAAAAGCTGATACAAATACAGCAAAAGCTACACAAAAAGAAACTTTAGTTACAAGTTTACCACCTTTAAAATGGCTAGTTCAAAAAATTGCAGGAGATGAATTTAATGTAATTTCAATCGTTCAACCAAATATGAACCACGAACTTTTTGAGCCTAAACCAGAAGATTTGAAAAAATTGGAAGATTCAAAACTTTACTTTACATACAACGCTTTACATTTTGAAAATGAAATTACTGAAATTGTACAAAATAAAGATAAAGTGGCTCTTGTTTTAGACGGTGTTGATAAAACTTTATTTTTAGAAAATCACGATCATCACGAACACGAACATGCCGATAAAGATCATGACGAACACGACAAAGATGAACACGAGCATCATCATGATGAAGCATTTGACCCACATGTTTGGTTCTCACTAAATATGATGGACAAAGTTGCTGAAAATATAAAAAATAAACTTGTTGCAACATACCCTGATAAAAAAGAAACTTTTGAGAAAAATTACACTACATTTATAACAGAATTAAATAATTTCAAAAAAGAAATGGACGATAAATTTGCAACAAAAACTAAAAAATATTTCATGGTTTATCACCCAGCTTTAAATTATTTCTTAGCTGGAAGAAATGTTGAAGAAATTGCCGTTGAATTTGAAGGAAAAGAGCCTTCAGCTAAACAAATTAAACATATAATTGAGGAAGCTAAAGAACATAACATTACAACAATTTTAGTTCAACCACAATTCCCAAAACAAAGTATAGAAGTTATTTCAAAAGAAATTCCTAACGCAAAAATTGCTGAATTTAATGCTGATGAAGAAAATATTTTTGAAAATTTAAGAAAATTTGTTGATAATTTAGAGTAAAATCAATTTATATAATTATAATAAAGAAAGGGTATTAAATGAAAAAAACAAAATTAATATCTGTTGAAAATCTTAACTTTGGATATGGAAAAGAAAAAATATTAGACAATATTTCTTTAGATATTTACAAAGGAAATCATTTAGCTATTATAGGTAGAAACGGTGGGGGGAAATCTACCTTAATTAAAGTTATATTGGGATTTCTTAAAAAAAGTTCCGGAACAATCAATTATCATATTCCAAAAAATAAAATTGGATATTTACCGCAAATCAGGGAATTTGATACATCTTTTCCCATTACAATTTTTGAATTAGTAATTTCCGGACTTACTAAAAAAACAAATTTATTTAGAAAATTTAATAACGAGGAAAAACAAAAAACTGAAAATTTATTAATTGAATTTGGTATTGAGCATTTAAAAGAAAAATTAATTTCTGAGGTATCAGGTGGTCAATTACAAAGAGCTTTAATAGCAAGAGCTTTAATTTCATCCCCTGAAATACTTTTTTTAGATGAACCGGAATCATTTTTAGACAAAAAATTTGAATTTGAACTTTTTGATAAAATAAAAGAATTATCTGATTCTACAATGGTTGTTGTGTCACACGAACTTGATAAATTATGCTGTCATGTAAATTCAATTTATGTCGTTGAAGGCGAAATTTTTAAATTTGAAAATAAAAACGATTTCTTTGAAAGTGAATTTGCATACAAATATATTCATCATAATCATACCGTTTAAAACAAATTCAATAAAATTTACAGAAATGGAGAAAAAATGGATTTTTTAACAAACATCATTCAATATGATTTCATGAAAAATGCACTTTTAGTTGGATTACTTTCTAGTATTTGTTGTGGAATTATTGGAACTTACATTGTAAATAAAAAAATGGTTTTCATATCATCAAGTATTAGTCATGCTTCATATGGTGGTCTTGGAATAGGAGTTTATCTTATTTATTATTTAAAACTTCCTATGAAAGATCCTCTTGTTTTTGGACTAATATTTTCAATACTTTCCGGAGTACTTATTCTTATTTTAAAAGATTATTTTAATGTTGATAGTGATCTTGGAATAGGAATAGCTATGTCACTTGGAATGGCAATAGGAATTATATTTTCTTTTATGACTCCGGGATACCAAGCTGATATGTCTACTTATCTATTTGGTAACATTTTATTATCAAATAATACAAATGTTATTTCTTTACTAATTTTAAATATTATAACTATTATATTTTTTGTAATATTTTATAAAAGTATTCTTTATTCTAGTTTTGATGAAAATTTTTATAAACTTTACGATGTTCCTATTAAATTTATAAATTATTTTATGATAATTCTTATTTCTTCTGCCATTATCATAAATATAAAAACAATTGGAATTATTTTAATTATTTCAATTTTAACAATTCCGCAAGCAACGGCATCAATTATTGCCAAAAAATATTCAAGTATTATTTATTTATCCGTAATTTTTTCTTTCTTAGGAATTTTATTTGGTTTATATTTTTCATATTTACTAAATATTCCTTCTGGACCTTCTATAATAGTTATCTTAACGCTATTACTTGTAGTTGTAAAAATTATAAAAAAAATACTTGACAAATAACAATAATAATAGTATAATAGTTTTGTAATTATTACAAATTAAAAATTATTATAAAAAAGGAGAGATATTTATGTCAAAAACAGTTGAAAATTTAAACTTATATTTAGTAAATCTAAATGTACTTTACAGAAAAGTACAAAATTACCATTGGAATGTTACAGGAACAGGATTCTTTACAGTTCACGCTAAATTAGAAGAGCTTTATGACAATATAAATGAAAGAATTGATGAAATAGCTGAAAGAATTTTAGCAGTTGGTGGAAGACCATACGGAACTATGAAAAAATATTTAGAAGTTACTACTTTAGAAGAAGCTAAAGATGAAGATATTTCTACAAAAGACGCAATAGCAAATTTACAAAAAGATTTCCAAACTATGTTATCAATTTGTAAAGATATAAAAAGAGCAGCTGACGAAGAAGAAGACTTTGGAAGTTCAGCTTTAATTGATGAAGATATTGCAAATTATGAAAAAACATTATGGATGTTTAAAGCATACTTAGCTTAATATAAAAGGCATATTAAAATATGCCTTTTTATTTTTTATTAATTTTATATTATTTTTTACAAAAATATCATTCAAAAAAATTATTTCTAATTGATAAAATAAATTTTATTTTCTATTTTTAAAATAACTTTCAATTTCACTAAGTTCATTAAATACAGTTCCATAATCAACGAACGGTCGTGTTAAAACTAAAACTGTAACTCCTTCTTCTTTACAAGCTTCCACTTTTTCTTGCTCCCCACCTGTCGTTCCACTTTCTTTTGTCAATAAATAATTTATTTTATAACTTTGCAACATCGCTTTATTTAAAATTTTATCAATAGGCCCTTGTATTGCAATAATTTTTGATGGTAAATATCCTAAATCTTCTGCTTTTTTTATTGAATCAGTTGTAGGCAACATTCTTACATACAAATTATTTTTATCTCCCATTTCTTTTATTGCCGCAAGATTATTTGATCCAAATGTGCTTAAAATATTAACTCCTTCAAGTGTTTTTACATACTCATTCATAGCTTCAAGTGTTTCAAATTTTATTACATTTTCTGTCCCATAATCTAACATTTTACGCTCAAATCTTACATATTTTACACCTAATTTATTTGTAACATTTATTACTGATTTACTCACAATTTGTGCGTATGGATGACTTGCATCAACAGCAAGTGTTACTCCATTTTCTTTAATTAATTGTTCCATTTGATTTTCATCTAATTTTTCTGACAAAATTCTAATATCTCTATCCTTATTGTTTTCAACATAATCTTCCAACAATTTTCCACCATACCCCGTTGCTGTTGTTATTATTATACTTTCATTTGTATTTTTTATAATTATTTCTAATATATCTCTAGAATCTTTTGTTCCACCTATTATCCAAATCATATATTCTCCTCCTTTTTTGTATACACAAATTATATCTCGATTTTCAAAAAAATCAAGTCTTTATATTCAAATAACTTGATTTTTCATTATTCTAACTAATTTCATAATTCGTTGTTCCATCTTTATTATCTTTTATTTCAATACCTATATTTTTTAATTCATCTCTTATTTCATCCGATAATTTGAAGT
Source organism: uncultured Leptotrichiaceae bacterium (assembly GCA_963528625.1). GTDB lineage: Bacteria > Fusobacteriota > Fusobacteriia > Fusobacteriales > Leptotrichiaceae > CALHVR01. Next base: position 21,273 of record CAURVQ010000017.1, read on the forward strand.
TTCTTTCATTTCTAGCATCTGTTCTTATTTTTAATAATAATTCTATTAATTTTTTATTCATTTCATTATTCTCCTCATTTACCTTATTTATAAGTTTGATTCCTAGTATGTCCTCCATTTTATTTTTTAAAGATATATACGAATAAAACAATCCTTTCAACATTTCTTTCGTTACATTTTCAAAAATCATATCATAATATTTGTTTGTTTCTCGTATTTGATCAAATATAGTAGCTATTGCTTGAGGTGTATTCATATCTTCTAACATTGCTTCCTCAAATTTTTCATCAAATTTTTTTACTTTCTTTATAAAATTTTCTATATTTTCATTTTTTATAACTATTTTTTCAATATCTTTATTTACATTATTTTTTTGTAAAATTTCCTCATATCTCTTAACTGATGAAATAATACTTTGTAATGCTTTCCTACTATCTTCTATATTTTCTAAAGAAAAATTAATAGGCTTTCTATAATGTGTGCTTAACACAAATAATCTTACTACATTACCGCTAAACTTTTCCAAAATTTCACGCAATAAAAAGAAATTTCCTAAAGATTTAGACATTTTATCTCCATCTACATTTATAAAGCCGTTATGCATCCAATATTTAGCAAAATCTCCATGACCAGAACATTTACTTTGAGCAATTTCATTTTCGTGATGTGGGAAAATTAAATCTTGCCCACCACCGTGAATATCAAAAGTTTCTCCTAAATATTTTTTTGACATTGCACTACATTCAATATGCCAGCCCGGTCTTCCTTTCCCCCAAGGTGAATCCCAATAAGGTTCTCCTTCTTTTTTAGGTTTCCATAAAGTAAAATCAAGAAAATCTTTCTTTATATCTAACACATTTACTCTTGCTCCAGCTTCCAGTTCTTCAATTTTTTGATTTGATAAATTTCCATAATTTTCATATTTTCTAACATCAAAAAATACATTTCCTTCTTTCTTATAAGCATACCCATTTTGAATTAATTTCTCTATCATCTCTATAATTTCAGCCATATGCTCTGTAACTTTTGGTCTAACAATATCTTTCAATACATTTAATTGATTTATATCTTCAAAAAATCCTTCAATATATTTAGTTGCAACTTCCTCCGGTTTTATTTTTTCTTCTATTGACCTTTTTATTATTTTATCGTCAACATCCGTAAAATTTTGTACATACTCTACTTTGTACCCTTTACACTTAAAAAATCTCGCCAAAGTATCAAAAACAATAATCGGTCTTGCATTTCCTAAATGAATATAATTATAAACTGTAGGTCCACAAACATACATTTTTACTTTATTTTCTTCTATCGGTATAAATTTTTCAAGTTTATTTGTCATCGTATTGTATATTTTCATTTTTTCTCCTAACATTTTTAACTATTAGATTCAGTTAATAAATCTTGCTCTATTTTTGGTTCATTTTCTACTATTTTTACATTTGAAATTTCATTAAATCTTTTACTTATTTTAGTTGATGTCGTTGCAATTTCTTTTACATCTTTCGTCACTTTTTCAATATCTTTTTGTAATGATGTCCATCTTGTTTCATATCTTGCAAATTCTTCTTGTAATTTTCTTAATTCTTCATGAATTATATTTGCATATTTACTTCTTTCAATGTTTTTCATTGTCACTTGAACTATTGTTAATATTGACATTAAAGTTGTTGGCGATGTTATTCTTACATTTTTTTTGTTTGCATAATCTAAAATATCACTATGATATGCGTTAATCTCTGCAAAAATTGCTTCAGCTGGTAAAAATAATATTGCCTGATCACTTGTTTCATTCTCTATAATGTATTTATTTGATATTGCATCAATATGTTTTTTCATATTTAAAACAAAATCTTTTCTAGCTTGTATTCTTTCTATTTCCGTTAATTCTTGATTATATATTTTTCTATAATTTTCTAATGGAAATTTTGAATCTATTGCAATATTTCCCATTGGTTCCGGTGTAAACAATATAGAATCAGCTATTGAGCCATTTGATAATTTATATTGTTTTGCATAAATTTTATCATTTTTTTCTCCAAAAATTGACGCTAATATTTGATAAAGCTGAATTTCTCCAAAAATACCTCTACTTTTTTTATCTGTCAACACATCTTGTAAAGAAACTATGTTCGTTGAAAGACTCTCTATTTTTTTCTGTGCTTCATCTATTTTTGATAATCGTTCCAGTACATTACCAAATGTTTTTGTCGTTTCTTCAAAACCTTTAGATAATCTTTCTTCCACTCTAGTATTCATCATATCAAGACGATTTTCTATTTTTTTATTAAGCCCTTCAAAATCATCTGTTATACTTTTTTTAAATTCATCTTTAAATTTATTAATATTTATTGTCAAGTTTTGACTATTTTCATTCATTACATTTCCAAGTTTTGTCCCAAAATTATTAAACTGAACTAATAATTTTTCATTATTTCCTGATAATTCCTTATTTAACTCATTAATTCCTTGTAATAATCCATTTTTTGTATTTAAAATTACATTATTTTCCATTTCAACAAATTTTCTTCTATTTTCATCTAAATTTTTTTGATTATTTTCACTTAATTTTTCTGTTAATAATAACATCATTTCTTCTTTAATTTTTAAATTTTCATCTTGTTGATCTTTTTTCCCTTTTAAAATCATTACTAAAATTATACTACATAAAATTATCGTAATTACAACTAATATTTCTATCATAAATATTACCATCCCCTTCTCTATATATAATCATTATTATTTTAGCATATTTTTTCAAAAAAATCATTCATAAAATTTATATATAACATTTACAAGTTATACATTTTATTTATATTGATTTTATGGTATAATTTTATATATTACGAATTAAAAAAGGCGGTGTTTAAATGAATTTTAAAAATTTACCTGTTACTCCTTTACTTGAAGTTAGTAGGAATAAACAACAGGAAACTTTAATAGAACACAATAGATTGCTAGGAACTCTTTTAGGAGAAACAATTTTTACCTATGCCGGATTAGATATTTATAATGTTACAGAATATTTTAAAGAGGCTTCAACAAAATATTACAAAAATTATTTTGAAAATAGTCGTCAAACTTTATCAAATTTTTGTTCGGGACTTTCTGACGAAGAATTACTTAAAGTCGTAAGAAGTTTTACACATTTTTCAGTTTTAGCCAATATTGCAGAAGATGTTTATCAAACACATCAACAAAGAAGTGCAAAATTTTCTAACGCTTTACAAATTGGAACTTTGGAAAAATCATTAAAAAATCTTGAAGAAAAAGGAATTTCACAAGAAAAAATACTGGAAGCAATGAAAAAAGTATCAGTTGTGCCTGTTCTTACAGCACACCCAACTCAAGTTCAAAGAAAAAGTATTTTAGACTTAATTAAAAAATTAACTGATATTTTAGATAAATATCAAAATGTTGAAACGCAACAAATTTCTGAAGAAGAATGGATTAACGAGTTAAATAGAGGAATCCAAATTTTATGGCAAACTTCAATGCTTCGTACAAGTAAATTAAGAGTTACCGATGAAATTAGTAATGCATTAAGTTACTACAATATTACTTTTTTTAAAGAAATTCCAAAATTAATGAATAAATTTCAAAAAATTTCAGAAAAATTAGGGCAAGATATTGATATTTCAAATTCACTTATCCCTTTAACTATGGGAATGTGGATTGGTGGTGACCGTGACGGTAATCCTTTCGTTACAGTAGAAACTCTTGAAGAATCTGCTCAAGCTCAAGCCTCAAAATTATTTAGTTATTATTTTGAAGAAGTTGAGAATATTTATCGTGATTTATCAATGTCTATTACAATGGTTACTGTAAATAAAGAATTATTAGATTTAGCTGATATGTCTGGAGAAGTATCGCCTCATAGAGTAAATGAGCCATATCGTCGTGCTTTAACAGCTATTAACGATAGACTTTTAGCTACTGCATATAATTTATGTAAAGATACAAGTACCTTCCCACCAAAAAGAGCAGGAGTTGTAGACAATCCTTACACTTGTTCTCAAGAATTTGAGAAAGATATGAATATTATAAAAAAATCATTAATTGATAATAATGCTGGTTTTTTAGTTGATGGTAAAATAGCTGAACTTATTAGTGCAATCAAAATATTTGGATTTCATTTAGCAACTATTGACTTAAGACAAGATTCCAGTATTCACGAAATATGTGTAGCTGAACTTCTAAAAAGTGCAAATATTTTAGATGATTATTTAAGTCTATCGGAAGAAGCTCGTTGTGATATTTTACTTAGAGAATTAGAACACGATCCGCGTATTTTAAGTGACGCGAACATTCCTCAAAGTGAATTGCTTTCAAGCGAACTTGCCATTTTTAGAAAAGTAAAATCATTACGAGAAAGATTTGGAAACAAAATTATTGAAAAAAACTTAATTTCACACGCTACAAGTGTTTCTGATATGCTTGAAATTGCAATTTTATTAAAAGAAGCAAATTTATCTAAAGGAACTAAAAATAACGAATTTTGCGATTTACAAATTGTGCCATTATTTGAAACTGTTGAAGATTTAATCGCAGCTCCGGAAATACTTACAAAATGGTTTTCTCTTCCACTTGTTCAAAAATGGATGGAAAAAACTGGAAGAAAACAAGAAGTAATGCTTGGTTATTCTGATAGTAATAAAGATGGAGGTTATTTAAGTTCAAGTTGGTCACTTTATGTTGCACAAAAAGAACTTACAGATATTGGATGTAAATTTGATGTAGAAATTTCATTCTTCCACGGGCGTGGTGGTACTGTTGGGCGTGGTGGAGGTCCGAGTTATGAAGCTATTTTAGCTCAACCGGAAGGATCTGCTGACGGAACAATTAGACTTACAGAACAAGGAGAAGTTGTTGGAGCAAAATATGGAAATCCAGACTTAGGATTTAAAAACTTAGAAGCTTTAGTATCTGCAGCTTTAGAATCTAGTGCTTTAACTATTGAAGATGCTAATTGGGAAAAATATGAAAAAATTGTTTCAAAAATTTCTGAAATAAGTTATGATGTCTATCGTGATTTAGTCTATAACACTGAAGGATTTGCTAATTTTTTCTTTGACATTACTCCAATAAATGCAATAGCTGGACTTAACATTGGTTCTCGTCCATCTTCACGGAAAAAAGTTCAAACATTAGATAGTTTAAGAGCAATACCGTGGGTATTTTCTTGGTCACAATCTCGTATAATGTTACCGGGTTGGTACGGTGTCGGTTCAGCTTTTTCTGAATGGATTGCAAATGATCCTGCTAAACTAGAAATATTAAAAGCAATGTATATTGAATGGCCATTTTTTAAATCTGTTATTTCTAATGTAGATATGATTTTATCAAAAACAGATTTAGGTATTGCAGCAGAATATATAAAATTAGCAAAAGATAAAGATAAAGCAGAAAAAATATTCAATTCTATTGTGAAAGAATGGGAATTAACATTAGATGTTTTACAAAAAATTACAGGAAATACAGTCCTTTTAGCAGATAACCCAGAGCTTGCAAGTAGTTTGCGTAACCGTCTTGCTTTCTTTGATTCAATGAACTATTTACAAATTGAATTGCTTAAAAGACAAAGAAATGGTAATGATTCAAACGAATTACAAAAAGCTATTCATATTTCAATTAACGGTCTTGCAACTGGACTTAGAAACAGTGGATAAAATATTTGTATGTTAAAATAATTTTTTATGGTATAATATAAAAGAGAAAATTTATGGAGGTAATTAATATGAGTAGAAATGTTTTATTTAAAGGAACACCTGTTACATTATTAGGAAATGAAATAAAAGTTGGAGATAAAGCTCCTGACTTTACTGCTTTAAAAACAGATATGAGTTCAGTAAAATTAAGCGATTTCGCTGGGAAAAATGTGATTATTGCTGCTTTCCCGTCTATTGACACAGGAATTTGTGCATTACAAACTACAAAATTCAACCAAGAAATTACAAAATTTAACAAAGATGATTTTCAATTATTAACAGTTTCAGTTGACTTGCCTTTCGCTTTAGGGCGTTTCTGTGGAGACAAAGGAATTGAAAACGCATTAACTATTTCAGATCATAAAGATTTAGATTTTGGAACAAAATACGGATTTACAATCGCTGAATTAAGATTACTTGCTCGTGGAACAGTAATCATCGATAAAGAAGGTATCGTAAAATTTGTTGAGTACACTCCAGAAATTGGAACTGAACCTAATTACGATAAAGCACTAGAAGTCTTAAAATCTTTAGCATAATTTAATACAACAAATATGGAAGTTACTTAAATTTTTAGTATCTTCCATAACTTTTTTTAAAAAATTTTAATAGAAAAGAGGAAAAAATATGTCAACAAAATACGAAACTTTAAAAGAAAGATTTTTTAGATATGTAAAATTTGAAACTAGATCAGATGATAAAAGTAACACAATCCCATCTACTCCATCTCAAATTAAGTTTGCAAAAATGCTTAAAGCTGAATTAGAAGAAATAGGATTGGAAAATGTGTTTATTAATGATGCTTGTTTTGTAAATGCAACTTTACCTAGTAATATTAAAAAAGATGTCCCAGTTATTGGATTTATTGCACACATGGATACTGCTGACTTCAACGCGGTAAATGTAGATCCGCAAACTCATGAAAATTATGATGGAGAAGATATTGTATTAAATAAAGATTTAGATATTATTTTATCACCAAATGATTTTCCAAACTTAAAAAATTATATTGGTAAAACTTTAATTACTACAGATGGTACAACTTTATTAGGAGCAGATGATAAAGCTGGAATTACTGAAATTATGGAGGCAATGAAATACTTAAAAAATCATCCAGAAATACCACACGGTACAATTAAAGTAGCATTTGGTCCAGATGAAGAAATTGGCCGTGGAGCTGATAATTTTAATGTTAAAGAATTTGGAGCAGATTTTGCTTACACTATGGACGGAGGCCCTGTTGGAGAATTAGAATATGAAAGTTTTAATGCTGCAAGTGCATTTTTCACTGTAAAAGGTAAAAGCGTTCATCCCGGAACTGCAAAAAATAAATTGATTAATGCTAGTTTAATAGCTGCAGAAATTATTAATCATTTCCCTGCAGATGAAGTACCTGAAAAAACAGAAGGATATGAAGGTTTCTTTTTCTTAGAAAGTATTAAATCAAACTGTGAAGATGCAGAACTTCATTTTATTATAAGAGATCATAACAAAGAAAAATTTTTAGAAAGAAAAGAATTTGTAAAAAATATTGCTGAGAAAATTAATGAAAAATATGGAAAAAAACTTGTAAATGTTGAAATTAAAGACAGTTATTACAATATGGGAGATATTATAAAAGATCACATGCATATTGTTGAAATTGCTAAAAAAGCTATGGAAAACTTAAATATAAAACCTATCATTCAACCAATTCGTGGTGGGACAGATGGTTCTAAAATTTCGTTTATGGGACTTCCAACTCCAAATATTTTTGCTGGTGGAGAAAATTTCCACGGAAAATATGAGTTTGTTGCTTTAGAAACTATGGAAAAAGCAACAGATGTTATCATTGAAATTGCTAGATTGAATGCTGAAAAATAATTTTATTTAAAATATTAAATTTTAACACTTTAATAATAAAAAAATTAATCTAAAAAATAAAATTTTAAAATGCACCTTTCATCTTAAACTTTTACTAATTAAGACTATGGTGCATTTTTATATTCAAAAATTTTTATCTATTTAATATCATTTCATATTTTTATTATTTTTTATTTATATCAAAAAATATTTTCATATATCTTTATAAAAAATAGAGCAAAACTATTGTTTCACTCTATTTTACTTAAATTCATTTAAC
>CAURVQ010000018.1:0-28883 GCA_963528625.1 uncultured Leptotrichiaceae bacterium
ATAATTACCACAGGATTTTAAGTCCTGTGCGTCTACCAATTTCGCCACCAAGGCACTTTTCACATTGACAAATGCTATTATATAACAAACAAAAAAGTTTGTCAAGCATTTTTTTGACTTTTACATTGCTTTTTTTGATTTTATATATTTTTTATTCTAACTCAACCCAACTAGATTTTTACATACACTTCCTACCCTACACCTCCAATATTTCCCATTCAATATCATATTCGCCATTAGTTTTTTCAGTCAATAATTTTTTATAATTTTCTAACTGTTCGTGGTAATATTCTTTTTCTTGTGGTTCATGTCCTGTTTTATAATCATAAATCCATATTTTTTTATTTTGTTCATCAATATTCATTCTATCTATAATTTTTTTATTACCTTCATTATCAAATATTTCAAATTCAGTATAAATTGTATGTTTTGGATTATAAATTTCCTTATTATTATCTATAAATTTATTCATTCTTTCAAGAAGCTTAATTAAATTCTCTTTACCTAACATATTTCCATATCTATTTAAGTATGCTGATTTCGCTATTTTTCTATCTTTTTCAATATCATTTAATATATGTTCAAAATAATAGTGCATCGCAAGTCCTTGTTTTCGTCTAAATTCTCCATCTAAATCTATTTTAAATGTTGAATATTTTGTACCATCTTCTTTATTATCTTCAAAATAACCCATAATTTCTGTCAATTCAATGTTATTATTTACAATATTTTGTTTTTCATCTTCAACTATTTCTCCTTGAGAATATTCACTATCAGAACCATATTTTTCAATCAATTTATTAGCTAATTCATTTTTATATTCATTATTACGAACATCAAAATTTAAAATTAAATTTTTCTTAGCCCTCGTCAATGCAACATAATCATTATTAATCTCTTCTATTTTCTGTTTATATTGATATTCTTGTTCTCTTTCATAATATTTATTGCCATCTAATAATACTTTTTTATATTTAGGTAACATTACTAAAAAGTCTGTCACATTATCAAATGTTTCAGCATATTCCACATAAGAAATTAAATTTCTTCTATCTTGTTCACTTTTTTTATCTCTTCTATAATAAAATACCGTATCAAATTCAAGTCCTTTTGATTTATGAACTGTCATTAAGTTTACTGCGTCTACATCTTGACTACTCACTTGTGTTATTTTTTCTTTATCTTCCTCCATTTCAGCTATAAACTCATACAAGTTATTATAACTTTTCATAATATTAAAGAAATTAAATATATTTTTCAAATCACTATTTGTATTATAATAATTTAATACTTCAAATTTATTAATAATTTCTTTTGAAAAATTCTCTTTCTTATCTTTACCATTTAAGTTTAACGACAATTCTTTTAACTCTTTTAAGTCCATTAAAATTTTGCTAAAACTTCTATTATTTCGTTCTAAAATATCTATTTCTTTATATTTTTGTAATTCTAAATTTTCTATATTTTTATTTACAAATTCTTGATAAGTATCATTTTCTTTACTATTTATATATTTCAATATCATTTCTTTATTTTCTAAAATATATTTTACATGATTGTTAAGTCCACCAATTAAGTCACTTCTCATAAATTCAAGTAAGTATTGGAAGTTTTCATATAAGAAAAATTTAATTACTCTATATATTGGCTTAACTCCTTCATGCTCAATAAGTGAAGCGTTACTCGTTAAAGTATAAGGAATATTCTCTTCATTAAGTCTTTTTGCAATTTCATCCAAATGACTATTTGTTCTACAAACTATACAACTTTTTCCATAATTTTTAACTTTACCCGATTTTAGTGTTTCAATAATATTTTCATAAGAATTTACAATTTTTTCATCTCCATTTTCATCTATAGGATTTACATTATATTCAAAATATCCTCTTTGATAATCAGCATCCTCTCTATATGACACAGCTTCATACTGCCAATCATTTCTATAATTTTCATAAATTTTATTTACATTTTCAATTACTTCTTTATAACTTCTAAATGATTTTCCTAATGTTTCAATTTTTCCATCTATAATTGTTTCAAGTTTTTCAAATAAAGCTTTTTCTCCACCACGCCAGCTATAAATACTTTGTTTTTCATCCCCAACACAAATTATATTTTTTGCATTTACCATTAACAATTTCAATATTTTAAATTGTAAAATACTCGTATCTTGAAACTCATCAATCATAATCGTTTCAATTTTACCACCTATTAAATCCATAAATTCATCTGTCGGTTTATTGTCTTTTACAAAATTTAATTTTTCATCAAAAATAAATTTATATGTATAAGTTGAAATATCATCATGTGTAAATCTTTTATTTTTAATTTTTTCTTTCTCAACTAATTCAAAAATTTTATTCGCTACTTCTTTTACTTTATTATGTCCTTCAACTATTTTTGTTTCAGTTAAATATTTTGATAGTCCTTTCATGAAAATTTCATAATTTTCTCGTATTTCCTCTAATTCATCTGCTATCGGACAAGTTTTACTATTTTTTAATTTTACTCCATGTGAAAATGTTCCAATTTCTCCATCTTTTATTGTATTAAACAATTTTTCCCATTCTTTTGAAACTTTTTCAGCTTTTTCTCTAATTTTTTCAATATCTTGAACTTCACTTTGATTATCTATTTCTTTAAAATTAGAATAAATTTTATGAATAAACTCTTTCATAAAATATTCCATTTTTTCTCTTGAATTTTTTTTCTTTTCTCTTTCATCATTTTTCTTATTTGCTGCTATCTCTAAATACTCAAACGCTCTATCTAAATGTCCCACAAATAAATTTGTCGGTTTCACATTTTTCGTTTCTTGTACAAATCTTTCTGCCAATAAGTATTCTTTTTGTAAATCTGTTAAATTTTTTATAAATTCAACATAAGTAGATATATTTTTTCTTTCTCCTTTTTCATCAATTATATATTTGAATTGATGAAAAATATCATTATTTTTCAACACTTTAGATAATATTTCTTCATAAAATTCTTCTTTTTCTTGATCTATCGTTTCAAAATTGAAAATTCCTAAAGTGGGAGCAATTGCAGTTTTAAAAATTCTATTTGTAAATCCATCAATCGTATAAATCCTAATATCTTCTTTATTTTTTAACATTTTAAAATATACTTGTTGCAATTTATTTTTATCTATATTTTTTATTACATATAAATTTTCAATATTTTTTTCTAAATCTTCCCACATTCCTTTTTCAAATGCCACTTGATAAGTAAAATCAAATATTCTTTCTTTTATTTCAGCAGTTGCTTTTTTAGTAAATGTCATTACTACTATTTCGTTAAAATCTACACCTTTTATTATGTTTGCAATATATTCAAGCGACAATCTATATGTTTTTCCTGTTCCTGCACTCGCTTTTAAAATAATTCTATTATTCTCCATCTCTTTCATCCTCTTTTCTCACAATATCAACATATTTTTTATAATTATAATCGTTATTTTTACTTTCAATATTATAACTATCTGTCTCAAAATGTTTTTGCAATATTTCTTCCACACTATTTAATGTCAATCTTTCCTCATCTTTATCTCTGTTATCTTTTATTATTTCACCATTCCAAGTATTTACAACATACTTACTTCTTATATCAGTTCCTCCTAAAATTAAACTATATAAATCAAGTTGTTTTTGTGCTGGAACAACTTTAGTTTTATCTTCTTTTCCGTATTTTCCTTCTAATTTCCCACTTTTATAATCTAATATCAATTCATGTTCTCCCGCTTTTATATATAAATCTATTCGTCCTTTACCAATAACATTTTCATATTTTTTTGTAATATTTTTAATTTCTCTTTCTATATTTTTTTCAGAATATATTTCAAATTTATCTACTTTTTTTATTTCTTCCAATTCATATAGTTTTTTAAAGAATACTTTTACAGATTGCACTATTTCATTAAAAGAAATCTCTTTATAAAAATTAATGTATTCTACTGGAATTTTATTTTTTTCTCTTTCAAAAATTAAAGATAAAATCTCACTAATTTCGTTTTCATCAACTTCATAAGTTTTATTTTCTATTTTTTCTTTATTATTTTTAACAATTTCTTCATAAATTCCGTGAATCAAATTACCAAACAACATCGGATCAATCGTATTTAAAATTTCTTCATTTTCAACATTTCCAATCATTTTTTCTAAATAATACCCGTATTCAAATTTATCTATTTTTTCAAGCGTATAGTAACTTAAATTAAATTTATTTTCTTTTAATTTTTTATTATCTTTCATCAATTTAGATTTTATAAATTCCCCAATTTCTTTTCTTTCAAACTCTTTCCCTTTTTCAGTAAAATATTTTTTAATAAATTCAAGCTCAGTGCTTTCATTTATTTTTGATACTTTCGCTTCTATTCCATATTGCAATCTAATTTCCTCAACAATTCCGGCACAATCTTCTTTAGCATCAAGATTTCTCACATAATTTAAACTTACATTTTTTGAATTAAATATATTATTTATAAATTTAAAATTCTCAATGATTTTAAAATCTTCAACTACAGGAAGTCCAATTTCTTTTCTTTGCAATTTTGTCAATAAATAATTATTTACTTGCACATTTGGGAACGATTCTTGTAAATTTAAGAAAATAATATTTTCATTTTCCAACTCTGATATTACAGCAAATTGATTTATTTTATTTTTTTCGTTCTTATCTTCTTCCGTTTCTTCCAAAATTAATTTTATTGCTTTTTTATCTAAATATTTCAAGAACATTTTTAACAATCCTTCTGCAACACTTCCGTCAAAATATTTATTCCACGAATTTTCAAAAGAAAAATCCTCAATTACTACAATTTCTGACAACGCCTCAAAATATTTATCTCTTATTTTAGTATTTTCAAATAAATTCTCAACTTTTTTTTCTAAAATTTCTCTATATTGATTAAGATTTTTTATTTCATTTATTTTTTCAATTTCTGTTAAAAATTGTATAAATTCATTAATAATCTGTACTTTTTTCTCATTTTCTTCTTTCATTTTTAAATTATCTAACATTTTAATAGATACAGTTTTATAACCTTCTCTTGCTAAATTTTGTAAATAATCATAAACTTTTTTATTTATATTAAATGTATATAAAAATTCTTTTAATTTAAAAGCACTATGTAAAGAACTCATCCCGAACAATAACTCCTCTTTACTTTTTTCATTAATATTTCCTAAAATTTCACAAAGTGCATTTAAAACACGATAAACTCTTGTATTTTCTAATGTTTTCTCATTATTATATTCTATTTTTTGCTGATTCAATAATTGATAATCTTTTTCACTTTCCTTCGTTACAGTTTGACCATCATAAATTTTATAGTTTTTGTCTTTATTAAATTCCAATTTTTGTACTAATCCTATTAATTGTGAAAATTTATTTTCATATTGATTTATTTTAATTTCAATACCTTTTTCTTTAATTTTCTCAATACTCGGCAATCCAAAACTTTCTTTTATTTTCATATTTTCAATATCATAATCTTTTTCATCTAACTGTAAAATATGCTCTATTTCAATTCCATTTTTTTCTAAAACTTCAAATAATTCTTTTTCAAAGGGCGTAATTTTAACTTTATTCACTAAAACAATTTTTTTGTATTTATTTATAAAATCAAAAGAAATATTTTCAACTGAACGCAACATGTACGGCATTATAAGTCCTAATTCATCACTTTTTTTAGTCATTTCATCTTTCATTTCTAACATTGTATTAAAAATTGTTTTTTGCCATTCTTCTAATTTTAAAGTATTCACATCAATTTTATACTCTTGAAGCTCTGCCAATAATGAATAAAAATTATACGAAATATCTACAACATCATAATAACTTTTCACATTTAACTCTTTTTTGATTTTGTCCGACAACGCATTGAAAAAGAACATTACTTGCTTCTCTTCTTTTATTACAATTTTATTTGTTTTTAATATTTTTTCATAAAAATCATACTCATTTAATAAAGTAAATTTCTCAAAAAGATTTTTACTTTGTTCTTTATAATCTTTCTTAAATTCAAAGTAAGTTGCTCCATTTCCAAACACATAAAGCTCATTCTTATTTTTACTTAATTTTTCAAATAATTCTTTTTTTAAATCATTTCCTATTCCTAAATATTTAATTTTCATATTTTTCTCCTTCTATTTTTTTAAAATTAATTATTTTCTTATATTTTCAGATATTTCTCTCCATTTTTTTCCCAAAGTAGGGTTATGTTTCCAAAAAGAAAAATATTATTCTTTATGAAAAAAGAGCACTTTTTAAATAAAAGTACTCTTTTTCTATTATTATTATTTTAGTATAAGACAGGGTGACTTTTCCTGTATCTCCTAACAAGGGTGATAGCTACCTTTTCTATCCTCAAATACTAATTTATTAACTTTTGCATTATTATATTCTTTTTTTTATTGAATGTCAACAATTTTTTTATAATACTTTTTATTTAATTTATATAAAAATTTAGAATTATTTAATGTATAAAGTGTTCTTACAAAAAGAATATTATTTTTAGAAACTCCAACCGCAACTTTGACATAATATTTTTCTTAAACAACAAATCTTTTTATTAATTCAAGTGAACCATCCTGTGGATGTTTACCAATATAATCAGGATTAATTATAATTTCAGATAGTTTCTCAAAAAATAATTCATAATCTGAAAAATGCTTTTTTCTTATATGTTCAATATTTTGTTGTCCTATATAAACAATATTATTTTGTAATTCAAAATATTTTACTATTTCTGGTTTTAAAATAGCAACTATTCTTATATTATTCATATTTTAACCCTTTTCTCCCTTTTTCTTTTACATATTAATTATAACTTATTTATATAAAAAATTCAATACTCTATCCTTATTAAGACAAAAACAACTTTAATCAAAAATTAATTTCAAAAAATATTTTTAACTCTCTTCAATTATCTTAATCTCTTCTTCACTTAACCTATAATATCCTCCCTCTTTTTCCCAGTGCCATACGTTTTCGACTTAGCGAATAGCAACTGAGTTCATGTGAAAATCATTGTTTGAAAACGAGCTTATACAAAAGCGAGTTTGAGTTTTTTGATTTTCACAAAACGATGAAGCGTATGAGCTTAGCAAGAAAACGTCGGCACTCAGTCTTTTTGCCATACTTTTGGGACATTAAAAGTATGAAAGAGCTTTTACCCCCTGTAAAATTTAACTGTCTACCAAGACAAAAACAACTTTAATCAAAAATTAATTTCAAAAAATATTTTTAACTCTCTTCAATTACCTTAATTTCATCCTCACTTAATCTACAAAATCTCTCTTTTTCCCAGTGCCATACGTTTTTGACTTAACGAATAGCGACTAAGTTCATGTGAAAATCATTGTCTGAAAACGAGCTTACTCATAAGCGAGTTTGAGTTTTTTGATTTTCACAAAATGATGGAGTGTGTGAGCTTAGCAAGAAAACGTCGGCACTCAGTCTTTTTACCATACTTTTGGGACGCCAAAAGTATGAAAGAGCTTTTACCCCCTGTAAAATTTAACTGTCTGTCAAAACAAAAACAACTTTAATCAAAAATTAATTTCAAAAAACATTTTTAACTCTCTTCAATTATCTTAATCTCTTCTTCACTTAACCCGTAAAGTTCATAAACCATTTTATCTATTTCTTTGTCCGTTTTTGTTATTTCATTATTTAATATTTCTGCTTTTTCTTTTTCTACTACAAAATAATCTTCCCAATCAGCTTTTTGTGAAAGACTTAATTTCACTTTTACTTTTGATAACTCTTTTATAAATTCATCAAAATTTAATAAATACCAATTTTGCAATTTAGTTGATAATTTCTCTAAATTAAATTCCCTCATTATCATTCGTTGGAATTTTTGTGAAATTTCTTGTAATTCTTTATTTAATGATAACATTTTATCAGCTTTTTCTATAAATGGTTGTTGTTCATTTAATGTAATTTCTACGATTGGTAAATTTCTAACATCATTTACTAAAATTTTAGGAAATAATCCTTTATTAGCTTTTGGAGATGTTTTATTATGATACCAACCTAATAATTTTGAATTAATCAAAGTTAAAATATATTTTAAATTAAGAATACTTTTTTCATCTATAATATTTATTAATGATGGTGTATTATAAAATTCTTTTTCCGTATAACAAGCATATAATCTATCTTTCGTTATTTCTCTTATTAAAACTCGTTCAGTAACAAAGAATTTTTGTTCTCTTGGAGCTGCTAACCACTCACCATAACTTATCCAAAGTTCTCCGTTCCAATTTATTATGTATTGTTTTACATCTTCTCCTTTTAATTCTTTTTTATATGTTTCATCTTTTTGAATATTTGAATGCCAAATACGATTTTTTATAGTGTATTCATCATGTCCTCTATATTTATCATAAGGAATTAAACCTTGTGAAACTTCAAAAAAATCTTTTATACTTTTATTTTCTTTTATTTTTTCTATTATATTTTTTTCTTTTCTATTTTGAAAAAATAAACTTGAAATATTTTCTACTTTTTCTAAAATTTCATTTTTTTGATATTTTTCAAATATATGTATTTTCTTATTTTCTATTTTTGAAAATTTAACTATAAAATCTTCAATATCATTTCTAAATGAAAAAATTATTGTTCTAACTGAAGCATCAACAAATGTATTATCATTTGATAAATCTACAATTTCTGTTAATGAAATTTTTTGTATTAAACTTTCTCTATATTTTTTACCAAAAAGTGTTGATAAAAAAGTATTAGGAAAAATATATGATAAATGCCCTTTTACTTTCAATATTTTTTTATACAAAGATATAAAGTAAATATAAATTTCATAATCTGGAACAAGATTATCAAATTCTATTAAGTATTTTTTAGTTTTTTCATCAAAATTAACTCCATACGGCGGATTCCCAATAACAATATCAAAACCTCCATTTTCAAATACTTCTGAAAATTCTTTTTCCCAATTAAATGCTAATTCTCCTGCAATTTCCGGGTCATCAATCAACGAATTTCCACATTTTATATTATTTTCCAAAGTGGCAAGCGTTTTATCTTTATCTGCTGTTTTTAACCATAATGATAACTTAGTAATTTCAATACTTTCTCTATTTAAGTCCACACCATAAATATTTTTTTGTAAAATTTCTTTCGTTCTATTTTCAAACAAATCTTGTGTCCCAGTCAAATCAAAAATCTTTTCATCCAAATATTTATTATAACTTAAAAGATACTCAAATGCCGTTATCAAAAATGCCCCCGATCCACAAGCCGGGTCAACAATTTTTATATTTCTTACTACCTCACGATACTTTTCCCAAAATTCAATATGTTTTTTATAATTTTTTGTATAATTTTTTTTATAAATATCAAATTTCATATCTGATTCAGTAAGTTCCGGCAATTCATCTTCCCCAAGCTCATGTCTCTTATCATCAAGCCAATTCTTTATACTATTTTCAACAATATATTTCGTTATATACTTTGGAGTATAAAATATTCCATCTTTTTTCCTTTTACTTTTTTTAGCGTCATACTCCTCGCCTGAAAGAGATTTTTTCAATTCTTCGATATCATTTATTGATTGCTCAAAAATATGCCCCAAAATGTTTTCGTTCATTTCAGAATCAAAATCATATAATGAAATCTTTTCCATTTCCTTAAATACTTCATCATCAACAATTAAAGTGTCTAAAATGTCATCATTTTTAAAAAGTCCACCATTAAATTTATTTATATCATTTTTAGGACTTCCAATATTAATCCAATTACAAAGCATTTTAAAACTCTCAAAAATATCTCCAAACGCCTCTCCACGCTGTACTATTTTTTTATAACTATTATTCGGTAAAAGCTCCTTATCTTCACAAAAACAAATAAATAAAAATCTATCAAGTAATTTTTGTACCTTTTCAATTAAAATATTTTCATTTACTGTTGGATTATTCTTTCTAATATTTTCAAATATTTTAAGTCTTATTTCTTTATATTCTTTATAAAATTTCTTTTCAATTTCACTTTGATTTTTTTGATATTCTTCCGATAATTCTAATGTTTTCGCTTTTTTTTTATCAGTTCCAACCAACGCAAAAAATGACAATACATAAATAAATTTCTTAAATTCTAAGTCTTCTTTCAAATCTTTTAAAAAGAACACTTGATATTCTGTCATATCATTTGCACGATAAAGTCTTATTTCTTTATAATTTGACACTATTACCCACTGACAATTTTTCCCATATTTAGGTGCATAATTGAACGCTTGTTCAACAGGTGTTCTCGTATCTCCCACTCTTTTTTGCCTTTGGTCTAACGGAACTTTTGCTCCTTTAAGTTCTATTACTGCTCTTATATCTTTTTTCCCATCTTTATCAAAAAATCCTAATACACCATCTGCTTTTTGACCATCTAGCTGTGTTGTAGTTTCTCTCTCTAAATTCCACTCATCTTGCCCGTCACTTTTATTTGTCGCATGCAACACCGTCGTAAAAATGTCGTACAAAAACTCGCCTTGAAACTCCTCTTCCTTAGATTTTTCAAGTACTCCATTTTCCAATAAATTTATCCATTTATTTAAAGCTTCACGCCTTTCGCTCAAATTATTTTTACTCAAATCAATTTCTTCATCTGCTTTTTTCTCTAATATTTTTTGATTAAAAAGGTTATTCATTCTTTTTCTCCCATAACTTTATTTTTCTTCATTATATCAAATTTTATATTTTTTATGAATATTATTTCTTAATATACTAAAAAAGTGAGCCTAAAAATGTCACATATCATTGATATCTGTAGACATTATATTTTTGTTTTTTCTTATTTACTTGACTTTATTGCAAAAAAATGATAACATTTCTCTATTAATCACAACAAAACACAGTTTTTTATTTTTATGAAAGAGAGATGATTTAATATGGCAATAGCAATAACAAAAGATACTTTTCAAAATACTATTTCACAAGGTATTACATTAGTTGATTTCTGGGCAGAATGGTGTGGACCTTGTAGACTACAATTACCAATTTTAGATGAAGTTGTAGAAGAAATAGGAGAAAAAGCTACTATCGGAAAAGTAAATGTTGATCAAGAATTAGAGTTAGCTCACCAATTTGGAGTACAAAGTATTCCTACATTAATTTTATTTAAAGACGGAAAAGCCATTGATGTAATGGTTGGTTTACAATCAAAAGAAATTTTATTTGAAAAAATCAATTCTGTATTATAAAAATTAATGACTATAAATATTTTAAAAATGGCTCTACCTTTTGGTTGGGTCATTTCTTTAACTTAAAAAATTTATTAAGAGAAATGAGGTAAAAATGTTATACGATTCTGTAATTATAGGATCTGGAGCTTCAGGTCTTACCGCCGCAATTTATTTAAGCCGTGCTGGTTTAAAAAATATCGTTATTAATGGAAATGAACCAGGAGGTCAATTAACAACAACAACGGAAGTAGAAAATTTCCCCGGATTTCCTAAAGGTATTATGGGACCCGAATTAATGAATAATATGCTAGAACAAGCTAAAAATTTTGGTACAGAATTTTTGCAAACTAATGTCACTAAAATTGAATTTGAAAATAGACCTTTCAAAATACATTTAGAAAACAAAACTTTAATTGAAGCTAAAACTATTATAATTTCAACAGGTGCAAGTGCAAAGTATTTAGGAATTGAAAATGAACTTGAATATATTGGAAGAGGAGTTAGTGCTTGTGCAACTTGTGATGGTTTTTTCTTTAGAGGAAAAGAAATTGTAGTAATTGGAGGAGGAGATACTGCTATGGAAGAAGCTTCGTTTTTAACAAAATTTGCTTCTAAAGTAACTATCGTTCATAGAAGAAGTGAATTACGTGCTTCACAATTTATGCAAGAAAAAGCAAAGTCTAATCCTAAAATAGAATGGAAATTAAACTATACTCCAAAAAAAATATTAGCTGATCAAAAAGTTACTGGCATTGAACTAATCAATAATAAAACTCAAGAAATTGAAACTTTATGTACTGATGGTATTTTTGTAGCTATCGGTCGTAATCCAAATACAACTTTTTTAAATAATCAAGTTGAATTAGATACACACGGTTATATTAAAACATATGGAAAAACATCTAAAACTAATATATCAGGTGTTTTTGCTGCAGGAGATGTTCAGGATAATAAATATCAACAAGCAATTATTGCAGCTGGAAGTGGTGCAATTGCTGCACTTGATGTTGAAGAATTTTTATCTGAAAATATGTAAAATTTGCATATTAGAAAAATGTATTATTTTTTAGTAAAACTAAAATTATTAATACATTTTTTTTATAATTATTTTTTATATTATAAAGTAATTTTATTTCTATTTTTAATTTAATTCATTCTTAAACTTTATTTGCTATCTTTATTGAAAAACATAAAATTTATCAAAATAATATATTTCAATTTTTTAATAATTATTAAAATTTATCTTTAATAATTATTTTTCTCTTTTATTAAAAGATTTTTGAGTTATTATAGGTATTATTAATATACCTATAATCAATACTATTAATATAAAAATTTTAAAAAAAGTATTAAATAATTAAAAAAATATAAATAGATGTGATTCATTTGAAGTGTTTGGATTGTTAATAAAATTAATAATAAAAAAATATCATCCACTAAAAGTGTTGATATTCCTGATATAATGTATAAATTATTTATCACTTTATGGTGCGAAAGGTGGGACTCGAACCCACATGTCAAAGACGCTAGATCCTAAGTCTAGTGCGTATGCCAATTTCGCCACTCTCGCATATTCTATAAAAAAATGGTGAGCCATACTGGGATCGAACCAGTGACACCTTGATTAAAAGTCAAGTGCTCTACCGACTGAGCTAATGGCTCATAATAAGTTATGGGGTGACCGACGGGACTTGAACCCGCGACAACCAGTGCCACAAACTGGCGCTCTACCAACTGAACTACGGTCACCATATTATTATGTATATCTTTCAAAAAAAAATGGAGCGGGAGACGAGGGTCGAACTCGCGACATTCAGCTTGGAAGGCTGACGCTCTACCAACTGAGCTACTCCCGCAAACATAAATTAATAATGGTCGGTGCAGCAGGATTTGAACCTGCGGCCCCCTGCTCCCAAGGCAGGTGCGCTACCGGGCTGCGCCATGCACCGTTGTATTTTCCTTACTGGACAATGAATATTCTATCATATAAAAAAAATTATGTCAACTATTTTTTTTAAAATTTTTTTATTTGTAAATTGCAACTCAAAGTGTCGCATTAATTTTCATATTTTTTACTTTTTTCTCTTTTTGTTGTATAATTAGCTTAAACCATAATATTTTTCTTCTTTGATGTTTTATCATCTAAACTAATCATACCATAGAAAATTATATTATGATTCTTTTTTTATCAAAGTATGACATTTTATTTTACAATTTTTACTTTTTATCTCACTTTTTTCTTTTATTTATTGCATTTTATTTAAAATAATAATATAATTAGTACAACTAATAAATAGAAAGGGTGAATAAAATGCCTATAAAAATACCAAACAATTTACCTGCCGTAGAAATTTTAGCTAAAGAAAATATTTTTGTAATGGATGAAAATAGAGCATCTTCTCAAGATATTCGTCCTTTAAAGTTTGTGATTATAAATTTAATGCCAACAAAAATAACTACTGAAACTCAGTTACTACGACTTATAAGTAACACTCCGTTACAACTTGAAATTACATTTTTACGAATGGAATCTCATGATTCAAAAAATATTTCAAAAGAACATATGGAAAATTTTTATAAAACATTTGATGATATAAAAGACAAAAAATTTGATGGAATGATAATAACCGGTGCTCCTGTCGAACATTTACAATTTGAAGAAGTTTCGTATTGGAACGAACTTACCCAAATATTACATTGGGCTGAAAAAAATGTATTTTCAACTCTGTATATTTGTTGGGCAGCTCAAGCTGGACTTTATTACCACTATAACATTCCAAAATATACATTAAAAGAAAAACTTTTTGGCATTTTCCCTCTACAGATTAATCCAAAACATACTAAACTTTTTAGAGGATTTGATGAAATTTTTAATATGCCTCAATCAAGACATACAGAAATTAAAATTGAAGATGTGAAAAAAACTGGAAAAATAGATATTTTAGCTATGTCAGAAGATGCTGGAGTAAGTATCGCAACTTCCAAAGATAAAAGAAAAATATTTGTTACAGGGCATTTAGAATACGATAGATTAACACTTGCTACTGAGTATGAACGAGATTTAGCCTTAGGTAAAAATATTCAAATACCTTTTAATTATTATCCAAATGATGATTCTACAAAAAAACCTCTTTTTACATGGAGGGCTCACGCTAATTTACTTTTCACAAACTGGATAAATCATTATGTTTATCAAGAAACACCTTACGATTTAAATGAATTAGAAAATTTATAAAACCTAAAATTTATGTGACTACACCCGAAATCTTGCATACAAGATTGGATGTGTAGTTTTTTTGTTTGCTCTTTTTTTTATTTATAAATTAATTCTATTTATAATTATATTCATTTTATTTAATTGAAAAAAAAAGAAATTTATTGTAAAATAAGAGGTAAAAGCCTATTGTTTTTAAATTAAAAGATTTTTTATAAACAATTATTTACAAAGCTTTAAAATACTTGGGAGGTATTTAATATGTTTGAATATTCTATTGAAACTCTTATTTCAAAAGAACAAATAAGTGAAAAAATTAAAGAATTAGCTAATCAAATAAAAAAAGATTTAGAAAATGAAATAAATAATCACAATGAAATTATTTTTGTTGGATTATTGAGAGGATCTACTATCTTTTTGAGTGATTTAGTACGAGAACTAAATATCGATGAAGCTAAAATAGATTTTATGGTCGTTTCTAGTTACGGAAATGATATGAATAGTTCAAGAGATGTGAAAATTAAAAAAGATTTGGAAGAAGATATCTTAGGAAAAAATGTTATAATTGTTGAAGATATTATAGATACAGGACATACTTTAAAAAAAGTTAAAGAAATGTTGGAACTACGAAATCCAAAATCTATAAAAATTTGTACTTTACTTGATAAACCGGAAAGAAGAGAAGTTGATATACATGTTGACTATACTGGGTTCAAGATACCTGATGAATTTGTTGTAGGTTACGGAATAGATTACGCGCAAAAACATAGAACATTACCTTACGTTGGAATTGTAAAAAAAATATAAAAAATACTTAGGAGGAATATCCATGAAAAACAATACTTTTGTTATAGTAGGAACACAATGGGGAGATGAAGGAAAAGGTAAAATTATAGATGTTTTATCTCCAAAAGCAGATTATGTTGTAAGATTTCAAGGAGGAAATAATGCAGGTCATACTGTTGTTGTGAATGATGATAAGTTTATTTTACATTTATTACCATCAGGAATAATTAATTCAGCTGGTAAATGTGTAATTGGTGCTGGAGTTGTTGTTGATATTGAAGTTTTACTTTCAGAAATTGAAAAACTTGAAAAAAGAGGAAAAAAATTAGATAATTTATTTATAGATGAAAGAGCACATATTATTATGCCTTACCATATTGCGATAGACAAAGCAAAAGAAGAAGCAATGGGTGAAAATAAAATAGGTACAACTCAAAGAGGAATAGGACCTTGTTATGTCGATAAAATTGCTAGAAATGGTATAAGAATTGGTGATCTACTTGATTTTGAAAGATTTAGAGATAAACTTGTTTGGAATGTAAACGAAAAAAATGATATGCTTACAAGATATGGAAAAGAAACTTTTGATTTAGAAGAAATTTATAATAAATTTATGAATTTAGCTGAAAAAATTAAATTTAGAATAATTGACGGAGTTGTTGAAATTAATGAAGCGATTGAAAATAATAAATTAGTTTTATTTGAAGGTGCTCAAGCATTAATGTTAGATATTGACTACGGAACTTATCCGTATGTTACATCTTCATCGCCTACAGCTGGAGGAGTTACAGTAGGAGCTGGAGTTTCTCCTAAAAAGATAGATAGAATTTTAGGAGTTATGAAAGCATACACTACTAGAGTTGGAGAAGGTCCTTTCCCAACTGAACTTGAAGATCAAACGGGAGAAACTTTAAGAAGTGTAGGTCATGAGTTTGGAGCTACAACTGGTAGACCTAGAAGATGTGGTTGGTTAGATTTAGTTATTGGAAGATATGCAGTTTTAATTGACGGATTGACTGATATTGTTCTTACAAAATTAGATGTTTTAACTGGATTTGATAAAATAAAAGTTGCTGTTGGATATGAAATTGACGGAAAAGTTCATACTTCTTATCCAGGAAATTTAAGAAAATCAAAAGAATTAAAAGTAGTTTACGAAGAATTAGATGGATGGAAAGAAGATATTACTCAAATTAAAAATTATGAAGAACTACCTGAAAATTGTAAAAAATATGTTGAATATATTGAAAAAAAATTGAATTGTAATATTTCTATGATTTCAGTTGGTCCTGAAAGAAGCCAAAATATTTATAGATATGATTTACAAAATATTTTAAAATAATACTTAAATATAAAATAATCTAAAGGAGTGACTATTAATGTTAGACATGAGTATTTATTCAAACCCTCTTGTAGAAAGATATTCAAGTAAGGAGATGCTACACATTTTTTCTCCTGAATTCAAATTTAAAACTTGGAGAAAATTATGGATTAATTTAGCAGAATCAGAAAAAGAATTAGGGTTAGATTTTATTACAGATGAACAAATTGAAGAATTAAAAAAATATAAAGATGATATTGACTTCAGTGTAGCTGCCGAATTTGAAAAAAAATTAAGACACGATGTTATGGCCCATGTTCATACTTACGGTGAACAAGCTGTAAACGCTAGAAAAATTATTCACTTAGGAGCAACAAGTGCTTATGTGGGTGATAATACTGACCTAATCCAAATAAAAGAAGGATTATTACTTATTAGAAAAAGATTACTAACATTAATTAAAAAAATGAAAAACTTTGCTCTGGAATACAAAGATTTACCAACTTTAGGATTTACACATTTTCAAGCCGCTCAACTAACTACGGTTGGTAAAAGAGCTACATTATGGCTGCACTCTTTGCTATTAGACTTTGAAGAATTAGAATTTAGATTAAGTACTTTAAGATTTAGGGGAGTTAAAGGAACTACCGGAACTCAAGCAAGTTTTAAAGATTTATTTGACGGTGATTTTAAAAAAGTTAAAAAATTAGATGAATTAGTTACTAAAAAGGCAGGATTTAATCTTAAACAAGGTGTATCTGGACAAACTTATGATAGAAAAATTGATACAGAAGTACTTTACTTGTTATCAAATATCGCACAATCTGCACATAAATTTACAAATGATTTTAGATTATTACAACATTTAAAAGAATTAGAAGAGCCATTTGAAAAAAATCAAATTGGTTCAAGTGCTATGGCATACAAAAGAAATCCTATGAGAAGCGAAAGAATTTCATCACTTGCCAAATATATAATTTCTAATGCTACAAACGGTGCTTTAGTGTACGGAACTCAATGGTTTGAAAGAACTCTTGATGACTCTGCAAACAAAAGACTTTCTATTCCACAATCATTTTTAGCTTTAGATGCCATTCTTATAATTTGGTTAAATATTATGGACGGAGTTGTTGTTTACCCTAAAGTTATTGAAGCTAATATACAAAAAGAATTACCGTTTATGGCGACAGAAAATATAATTATGGAATCTGTTAAAAAAGGTATGGATAGACAAGAAGTTCACGAAATTATTAGAGAATTATCTATGGAAGAAACAAAAGAAATCAAAATTAATGGAAAGCCAAACAATTTAATTGATAGAATTATAAAAGATGGGAGATTAGGACTAAAAGCTGAAGACATGAAAGGTATTTTAGTTTCTGCAAATTATACAGGATTTGCTAGCGAACAAGTTTTAGACTTCATTTCTCAAGAAATTGAGCCAATATTAGAAAAATATAAAAATGAAATTATTGAAGAAAGAGAAGAATTAAAAGTTTAATAATTTTTAAATATTAAAATTAATATTAATTTTAAATTTTATATATTTAATCAATATAAAAAGCTAGATTGTAAATATTACTTTCTAGCTTATTTTATTAAAATTTTATATTTTGAAATTCAAGTTCAATAATTAAACTAATATTATTTTAAACTCCAACATTCAATCCATAAGATTTAAAAATTTCCTCTGTTTTTTGTACTTCTTCTCGAGTAGGTGTTGGTGTATCTTTCAATTTATATACTTTTCCAACTTGTTCCCATTTATAGCCACCCATTTGGTGAAACGGCAATATATCTACTCTTTTTATATTATCAAATTGTGAAACATATTTTGCCCATTTATGTAAATCTTGTTCATCGTCAGAATATCCCGGTACTAATACATATCGTGTCCAAACAGGTTTCTTAATTTCTTGTAAATATTGAGCAAACTTCAATGTATTTTCTAATTTTACCGATGTTAAAGTCATATATTTTTCAGGGTCAATATGTTTTATATCAAGTAATACTAAATCCGTATACTCTAATACTTCTTTCGCTTTTTCATTATAAATATATCCCGATGTATCAAGTGCAGTATGAATGCCATTTTCTCTACAAAGCTTAAATAATTCTCTCACAAAATCAGGTTGAACTAAAGGCTCTCCACCTGAAACTGTTACACCACCTGTTTTTATAAAACCTTTCACTTTTAATATTTCTTTCATCACCTCTTCCGGTGTCATTACAAACTTTTTATCTTTTATATCCCAAGTATCTACATTATGACAATATAAGCATCTCAAAGGGCACCCTTGTGTAAATAATACAAATCTTATTCCCGGACCATCTTTTGTCCCAAATGATTCAAATGAATGTATAAATCCTTTTACTTCCATATTCTCTCCATTTCTTATTACAGCATTTTTCTAAAAATAAATAAATTTTATTATTTTATTATTTTATCTTTAATTACAAATTTAATTATCATATTTTCAAATTTTTCAAAATCTATAATTACTTTTCACTTCCACTCATTTATCTTTAAAAAAATGCCGCAACAGTATATGTTACGACATTTCTTTTATCTTTACTGTAATTACATTTTGTTTGAAATTGTTCTGTTAATTACGTCTAATTGTTGTTCTCTAGTTAATTTAACAAAGTTTACTGCATATCCAGATACTCTTATTGTTAATTGAGGATAATCTTCTGGATGTTCCATTGCTCTTTCTAACAAGTCTCTACCGAATACATTTACATTTAAGTGGTGACCAGTTTGATTGAAGTATCCGTCCATTAATCCAACTAAGTTAGTTCTTTTCTCATCATCATTTTTACCTAAAGTTTCAGGTGTTATAGCAAATGTATAAGAAATTCCATCATTTGCGTGTTCAAATGGTAATTTAGCTACTGAAGCTAATGACGCTACAGCTCCTCTTGTATCTCTTCCGTGCATAGGGTTTGCTCCTGGACCAAATGGTGCTCCTGCTTTTCTTCCATCAGGTGTATTTCCTGTTTTCTTACCGTATACAACATTTGAAGTTATTGTTAATACTGATTGTGTAGGAATTGCATTTCTATACATTTTGTGTCTTCTAATTTTGTTCATGAAGATTTCTACCATATCAACAGCGAATTTATCTGTTTTATCGTCATTATTTCCGAATGGTACATAATCTCCTTCATTTTGATAGTCAACTGCTATTCCGTCTTCATCTCTAATTACTTTAACTTTACCGTATTTAATTGCTGCTAATGAGTCAGCTACAATTGAAATTCCTGCGATACCAAATGCTTCAGTTCTTCTAATATCAACATCATGTAATGCCATTTCTAATGCTTCATATGAATATCTATCATGCATATAGTGAATAATATTTAATGCTTTAACATAAGTTTCAGCTAACCAATCTAACACTTTGTCATATTTTTCCCATACTTCATCAAAGTCTAAATATTCTGATGTAATTGGTTCAAATGTTCCTTCTGGAGCAACATGTTCTTTATATCTTTCATCTAATCCACCATTAATTGCATATAATAATGCTTTAGGTAAGTTTACTCTCGCTCCAAAGAATTGCATTTGATGTCCAATAGTCATTGGTGATACACAACAAGCGATTCCGTAGTTATCTCCAAATTGTGGTCTCATAATGTCATCATTTTCATATTGTACTGAAGATGTATCAATTGAAACTTTTGCACAATATTTTTTCCATGCTTCAGGTAAATTTTCACTCCATAATACTGTTAAGTTTGGTTCTGGTGAAGTTCCCATGTTGTATAATGTATGTAAAATTCTAAAGCTGTTTTTAGTTACTAACGATCTTCCATCTAATCCAATTCCTCCAATTGATTCAGTTACCCATACTGGATCTCCAGAGAATAGTGCATCATATTCAGGTGTTCTTAAGAATCTAATTAATCTTAATTTCATAACAAAATGATCCATAAATTCTTGAGCTTCTTGTTCTGTAATTCTTCCTTCTTGTAAATCTCTTTCAATAAATATATCTAAGAATGTAGATACCCTACCGATACTCATTGCAGCTCCATTTTGATCTTTAGTTGCTGCTAAGTATGCAAAGTAAGTCCATTGAATTGCTTCTTGTGCTGTAGTTGCAGGTCCTGAAATATCAAATCCATAAGCTGCAGCCATTCTTTTTAAAGCATTTAATGCTTTAATTTGTTCAAAGATTTCTTCTCTTGTTCTAATTAAATCTTCTGTCATTTCTGAAGAATCTCTTTTTTTGTGTTCAGCTTTTCTATCTTCAATTAATTTATCTACTCCATATAAAGCAACTCTTCTATAATCTCCAATGATTCTTCCTCTTCCGTAAGCATCAGGCAATCCAGTTATAATTCCTGTATGTCTTGCTTTTTTAATTTCATCAGTATAAGCTGAGAATACTCCGTCATTATGAGTTTTTCTATATTTAGTGAATATTTCTTCAGTTTGTGGATCTAATTTGTATCCAAATGCTTCTAAACTGTTTTTAACCATTCTTAATCCACCATTAGGGAAGATTGCTCTTTTTAAAGGTGCATCTGTTTGTAATCCTACAATTTTTTCTAAATCTTTGTTTATGTATCCTGCTCCATATGCATCTATTTGAGATGGTACTTTAGTTTCTGCATCGTAAATACCTTTTTCTCTTTCTACTTTAAATTTTTCAGCTAATGATTTCCACATAGTTGTAGTAGCTTCAGTTGGTCCTGCTAAGAAACTTTCATCTCCTGTATATTCAGTGTAGTTTAATCTAATGAAATCTGTAACATCTATTTCATTAGTCCATTTCCCTTCTTTAAATCCTCTCCAAGCGTCCATTCAAGTAACACTTCCTTTCCAATTTTTTTGTATTATTTAACTACATATTTATTTTACATTATGAGTATACCTCATTTGCATATAAAAATCAAATGTTTTTTTTATACTTTTTTTGTGTTTTTTATTTGTATTTACAAGATTAAGCTCTACTAACGCCCATTTTTTGACAAAATTGACTTTTTTATGTCTTTATACAAAATTAAATTATTTTTTATATTTATTTGTTTTTTTATAAATAAATTCAAGTAATTCATCTTTTCCAATATTTTTTAATGAAGAATAAAAGAATACATCTTCATTATTAAACACGACTTTTTTCTTTATTTCTTTTAATTGTTTGAATTTTTCATTATTTGACAATTTATCTGTTTTTGTAAAAATTATGTAATATTCTATATCAAAATGTTCAAGCCATTTTAGCATTTCTATGTCTTCTCCAGAAGGTATTCGTCTTATATCTAATAACAAAAATACAACTTTATCTCTTTGTGATTTCAAATATGTTTCTATTGTTTTTCCCCAATTTTTCTTAACTGCTTCTGGAACTTTTGCAAACCCATACCCAGGCAAATCTACAAAATGTATACTACTATCTATTAAAAAATAATTTATTAATTGTGTTCGTCCTGGCGTTTTACTCGTTCTAGCTAAACTTCTTCTTCCTGTTAACGAATTAATCAATGAAGATTTACCTACATTTGATCTTCCTATAAATGAAAATTCCAATCCTATAAATTCTGGATAATCTTTTTCATAAACGGCAGATTTTACAAATTCTGATTTTTTTATATTCATTTATTTTACCTTTCTATTATTTTTATCTATTATTTAAAAAAATATTTTAAATTTCCTTTTTGCTTCATCTATTGAGTCTTCACTTGGATTAAAGTAATAAACTCCTCCTTTTTTCATTCCATCTCCTTTTATTTCCATTTGTTCAAATTTACCTCCATGTATCAGTAATGCCGGTGCTGCCGAAATTACTCTTATAGGATTAAATTTTATTTCCATATTTTTAAGTGTATAACTAACAACATTTGGAATATATTTCCAATTTAAAGGATTCAATAATTTTTTTACAATCCCTTGAATTACTTGTCTTTGACGCTCATCTCTTTTAAACGCACTGTCAGTTTTTCTATGTCTTGTATACGCTAAAGCTCTTTCTCCTTTTATATTATAACTTTCACCTTCTACAAATTTTTGTCCATCTTGTACAAAACTATGATTTGCCACTATATCAACTCCATCTATTATGTCCGTCAATGAAATTACATCATCAAATCTAAATAATACAGTGTAATTCACTTTTGTATCAAGTAATCTTTCTACTGCTTGTTTTGCACATGTAGTCCCACCATAAGCGTGAGCATGCGTTATTTTATCATTTTTCCCAATTTCACACGGAATTTCAGCATAAGTATCTCTCGGTATTGAAACCATACGAACTTTAGCTAAAAGCGGTGTAACTTTTACTAAAATCATCCCATCAGTCCGTGAGCCTTTTAACGGTTTCCCTTTATAAGCATCACTTCCTAAAACTAAAACTGTAAACGGTGTACATAGCCAAATTCCAAATAATATTAACAATAATTTTATTATTTTTTTCATAACTTTCTCTCCTAAAATTATAATTTTTGTACAACTTTATCTAAATTTTTCTTTAATTTTTCCAAACTATCATTATTTTGAATTATATAATCGCTCTTTTCTCTTTTTTTATACAATGGCATTTGAGAATTAATTATTTTTATTGCCTCTTCACGAGTTCTTCCATCTCTATTCATTATTCTTTCTATTTGAATCTCTTTTGAACTATAAATTAATAACACTTTATCTACTTCATTTTCCATATTTATTTCAAATAATAACGGAATATCAACTACAATAATTTTATAATCTTTTTTCAATTTTTCTACTTCTTCCCACATTTTTTTCAATATTACCGGATGCATTATCTCATTTAATTTTTTTAATTTGTCTTTATTTTCAAATACTATTTCGCTTAATTTTTTTCTATCTAATTTATTTTCATTATTAAAAATTTTTGATGAAATTTCTGCTTTTATTTTTTCTATAACTTCTGGATATTCAATTATTTCTTTTGAAATACTATCTGTATCTACTACCGGTATATTTTTTTCTCTCAACATCTTTGCAACAGTGCTTTTACCTGTACCTATTCCACCTGTTAATCCTAGTATCATACTATTACCCCTTACTTTTAAGATAGTTTATTTTATAACTTTTTCTATATTTTTTCAATAAAAAATTTTATTCTATACTTGAAAATTTTTCATATCTATTATATACTTTTTATAGTATTCAAAGAAAGGAATTATATCATGGGAAATCAAACAATTATTGTAGGAATTGCTGGAGGAACTGGTTCAGGAAAAACAAGTGTAACAAAGGCAATTATTGAAGATTTAAAGAAAACAGGAATTAATGCAATTTTATTAGAACAAGATTCATATTATAGAAGAAATGATCACTTAACTTTTGAAGAAAGAGTAAAATTAAATTATGACCATCCGGATTCAATAGATTTTGAACTTTTAAAAGATCATATTTTAGCTTTAAAAAGTGGACACTCTATTGAAAAACCAATATATGATTTCAAACAACATAATAGAATAAATGATACTCTTCATATTGAGCCTGCTAGTATTATTATTGTTGAAGGAATTTTGATTTTAGCAATAGAAAAAATTAGAAGTTTATTTGATGCAAAAATATTTGTAGATACAGATGATGATGAAAGACTATTGCGTAGAATGGAAAGAGATTTAAACGAACGAGGAAGAGATTTTGATAGTGTCAAAAATCAATACATTAACACAGTAAAACCTATGCACTTAGAATTTGTAGAACCTTCAAAAAGATATGCAGATGTTATAATTCCTAGAGGAAAAGAAAATAAAGTAGGTATTAAAATGGTTTCTAGTAGACTTAGATACCTTTTCAATAATTTATCTAAAAATAATTAATATATTTCCTTTACAAATAAATAATTTTATGATAAAATATCATTTGTATAGGCAAATATAGCTTCTATACTTTATTTTACTGAATTTATTTACACAAAATGTTTATAAGAAAGAAGGAATTTATATGAAAAAAATTGTAGTTATTGGTGGAGGAGCAGCAGGAATGATGTTTTCAACTCAGTACAAAAAAGCTAATCCAGATGATGAAGTTTTTGTTTTTGAAAAATCTCCTTATGTAGCTTGGGCAGGTTGTCCGACACCTTATTTTATTGCAGATGAATTAAAAGCAAAAGATGTTGTATTAGGAACTCCTGAAGATTTTATAAAAAGAGGAGTAAATGTTAAAATTCATCACGAAGTTACAGGAATTGATTTTAAAAACAAAACATTAAATATTAAAGGTACTGAAATAAACGGTATTTTTAGTTATGACAAATTAATTATTGCTGTTGGAGGAAAATCGTTCATTCCAAGTATTACAGGATACTCAAATGATTTAGAAAATGTATTTACTTTATCACACGCACAAAATGCTTTTGAAATTAAAGATTTTTTAAATAAAAATAAAGACAAATTGAAAAACGCAATAATTGTCGGTGCAGGATTTATCGGTTTAGAAACTGCTGAAGCATTTAATAAATTAGGATTAAATGTTACAATTATTGAAAAAGCTGGAGAAATTTTCCCAATCGTTTCAGAAAATTTAAAAAGTGGTATTATTAAAGAAATTCAAAATAAAGGTATCAACTTAAAATTAAATGCCGGTGTTACTGAAATTATTTCAGAAAATGGTAAAGCTAAATCAGTAAAATTAGATAATGGAGAAGAAATTTCATTTGATATTGCTTTATTCAGTATCGGTATTACACCTAACATTGAATTTATTTCAAATAATTTAGAAACAGCTCAAGGTAAAATTGTCGTTAATCCACAATTTGAAACTAATTTACCTGATGTTTATGCTATTGGTGATGCTGTATTTAATAAATTTTATAAAACTGATAGAAATTTATACGCACCTTTTGGAGATGTTGCAAATAAACACGGAATGCTATTAGCAAAACATCTTTCTGGAGGAAAAGTTGATTGGAAAGGATTAATTAGATCTTTTGCAACTTCATTCTATGACATTAAATTAGCTCAAACTGGTTTATCTTTAAAAGAAGCATTAGACTTAGGTTATAATGCTGAAAAAGTTGAAATGAAAGCAATGTATAAAAATTCAGGATTTGAAGATTCTATACCTGCTAAAGCTGAAATCGTTTATGATAAAGATAGAAAAATTGTATTAGGAGGAGCTATGGTAGGACATCAAGCTGTTGCTCAATTTATCGATCAAATTGCTATTGTTATAACACTTGAAACTCCTATTGAAAAATTTATTGAAATTGATTTTGCGTATTCACCAACAAATGCAAGTGTTTGGAATCCATTATTAGTTTTATATAGAAAAGTTATAAAATAATAAAATTAATATTTATAAAAAAACTACACTAAACTTAAATAGTGTAGTTTTTTATTATTTTTTCTTTTTATCGTTTATTTTATAGCCAATTTCATCTAAAAATTGTTTATTTTTTCTCCATTTTTTCTTAACTTTTACCCATAATTTTAAATTTACTTTTAAATCTATCAACGCTTCTATTTCTCGTCTTGATTCAATCCCTATTTTTTTTAATAAAGCTCCATCTTTTCCTATAATAATACCTTTTTGACTATCTCTTTCTACATAAATATTTATATCATACTTTCTTATATGTGGCTTTGTTTCAACATTTATTATTTCCACTGCAACACTATGAGGTATCTCATCTTTTGTATGATGTAATATTTTTTCACGGACTGTTTCTACAACTATTTTATTTACAGGCAAATCTGTATAGTAATCTTCCGGATAAAACCAAACTTCACTTGATAAATATGGTTCTGCCACCTCAAAAATTTTATGAATACCTATCGCATATTCAGCAGTCAATGTTATGACATTATCGTAATTTCCCAATTTTTCTTTTATCTCTTCTTTTTTTAATTTTATTTCTTCGTCACTTAATTTATCAATTTTATTAATTATAATAATAACCGGTGTTTTTGATTGTTTTACATGTTCATTTACAAACATATCTCCCGTTGAAATTTCCATCGTTCCATCTAACATAAACATTATCAAATCAACATCATTTAATGTCTCTAAAGCTACATCTGTCATATGTTCTCCCAATAAATGTTTCGGCTTATGTATTCCGGGAGTATCTACAAAAATATATTGATTATCTTGAATATTAACAATCCCTCTAATTCTATCTCTTGTAGTTCCTGCTTTATCTGATACTATTGCGACTTTTTCTTTTACTAGCTTATTCATTAATGTTGATTTTCCTACATTTGGACGACCAACAATTGCTATAAATCCTGATTTCATATTTTAACTTCCTTTAATTTTTATTATTTATACTTTACAACAAAAACCGACTATATAATATATTGTGTATATTTTTAGTCGGTATTTCTCTAATTTTTTTTAACAAATTCTGATTTTAATTTCATTGCTCCAAAACCATCAATTTTACAATCTATATTGTGAATTCCATCATCTATAAGTCTTATATTTTTAACTTTTGTTCCTCGTTTCAAATCATTTGTTGCACCTTTAACTTTTAAATCTTTAATTATTGTAACAGAATCTCCATCTTGTAAAATATTCCCGTTTGCGTCTTTTACTAGATTTTCTATATCATCATTAACTATTTCCTCTGCCGACCATTCATGGAAGCATTCTGGACAAACTAGCATCATTCCATCTTCATATGTATATTGTGAATTACATTTTGGACAATTTGGTAAACTCATCTATTTTCCTCTTTTCTTTTTTATTTCTTCTATTATATCATTTTTTCATAAATTTTTTTAATCTTAACTATATATTTTATATATGATATTATTTTTTTTCATTAATTATATTGATTTTTTTTATTTTTTATTGTATAATACTTTCATAGAAAACTTAGATATATGGAAAGTGAGGAATTATTATGTTGAAATTAGAATTAGACATGATACAAGCTATTGGATTAGCAGTTATTCTACTTATAATTGGTAGATTTTTAAGAAAGAAAATTAGATTTTTTGAGAAATATTGCATTCCTGCCCCAGTAATTGGCGGTTTCTTATTTGCTATTATTGCATTTATTCTTAAACAATCAAATATTATGGAAATTAAATTTGATACTATATTACAACAATTCTTTATGGTAATGTTCTTTACAAGTGTTGGATTTAACGCAAGTTTACAAGTACTTAAAAAAGGTGGTAAAAAAGTCTTCACATTTTTAGCCGTTGCTGTTGGACTTGTTATTTTACAAAATTTACTTGCTGCTGGATTAGGTCCTTTTGTTGGATTACATCCATTGTTAGCATTAATGACTGGATCGACTCCTATGACTGGAGGTCATGGAACAGCTGCCGCTATTGCTCCAACTGTTGAAGCCTTAGGATTTAAAGGAGCAGATACAGCGAGTACAATTGCTATTGCTGCAGCAACATTTGGACTGGTTGCAGGTTCTATGATTGGTGGCCCTATCGCTGATAGACTTATCAAAAAGCATAACTTATTACCGAATGATATTATTAACGAAAGAAAAGATGAACACTTTGAGAAAAAAGATATCGATGAAAATGTTAGAAAAGAAGATTTACCTATTTTAGATGCAGAAAAATTCTCATACGCATTCTTCTACATTTTAATTGCTATGGGACTTGGTTCATATTTATCTTTAATTTTAAAAGCTTTACTACCAGCTTTAAGTTTACCAGTTTATATAGGTCCTATGATTATTGCTGCTATTATGAGAAATATATTTGATGCTTCAGAAAAATTACACGCACCAATTCATGAAATTAGTGTTATTGAAGATGTATCATTGAATTTATTCTTAGCTATGGCTTTAATGTCATTAAAATTATGGCAATTAATTGATTTAGCAGTACCAGTAATCATTTTATTATTAGCTCAAGTTGTATTAATTTACTTCTACTTAATATTCGTAACATTCAAAGTAATGGGTTCAGATTACGATGCAGCTGTTATGGTTTCAGGACATGCTGGATTTGGATTGGGAGCTACACCAAACGGTATTGCAAACATGAGATCTGTTACTGAAAAATATATTTATTCAAAAGTAGCATTCTTTGTTATTCCATTAGTTGGAGCTTTATTTATTGACTTCTTCAATGTATCAATAATTACTATGTTTGTAAGTTTCTTTAAATAATTATCAAAAAATATAAAAAAATGTACCTTTAAACTACTTTCACATTTAAGTGTCCAGTTTATTGGTACTTTTTTTATTTCTTTACTATCTTATTTTTATATGGGAGTTAAAATTTTGAAACTACGAATTAAGATAAAAATTAATAAAATTTTATTAACTAATTAGATAAATTAATTGTAAAATATAATATATCTTTATTTGTTTTCTTTTTTTGAATTTTAATTTTAATCATTTAAACCCAACTACTTTTTAACTAAGCATTAATTGCTTTTACTTCAATAACAGTATATTGTT
>CAURVQ010000019.1:0-27926 GCA_963528625.1 uncultured Leptotrichiaceae bacterium
TGTAGAATTATCTCCTTTAATACCAATAGTTTCTCCAAGTTTTCTTGTAATATTTGTTCCACTATTAGCAGCAAATGTCAATTGTTTATCTCCTAATTGAGTCAACCTAGTTTCAACATCATCTGCTTTATTTTTAGCTGCATCAGCCGTTGTCTTAGCTGTATCTGCTGTCGCTTTTGCAGTATCTGCCGTATTCTTAGCTGTGTCAGCTGTAGTTTTTGCAGTATCTGCTGTATTTTTAACCGTATTTAATTGACTTCCATTAATTGCATCTGTAGACGTGGCACTTATAGTCCCATCAGCTACACCAGTTATTTTCTTACTTCCAACATTTAAGTTTCCTGCATTATCAGCTGAAAGTGTCAAGTCTTGAGACCCACTAGCTCCATTATTTAATTTTAATGTTTTAAATTTTGGTTCTTCTTTAAATCCAATTAAAATATCTCCATTAGATTTTTTATATGTTTCTAAGTTATCTCCAACATATCTTTCAGTCCCTATAGTCCATGCATCGTTTGTTTTAAGATTTATTGTAGAACCCATAGCAAATTCTTGTGTCCCATTTTGATCTGGTGCTATTGTTATTTTTGCATTATCTGTAGTAAGTGTTTTATTCTCTAATGCTTTTAATTGTGCCACAGTTACTGCATCATCATCAGCTTTCCCATCTGCAAGTTGATTAATTCTTCTTTGTCCAACAGAAACAACTTTTCCACTATCACTAAACGCTTGATTTGTTAAATATCCTGCTCCTGCTGATGCTGTTGTTGTAACACCTTGTCCTAATGCAACTGAATTTGCTATATTTGCTTTAGCTGCAGCCCCTAACGCTACTGCATTATTAGCAGTTGCTTCAGCTCTGTCTCCTATTGCTATTGTAGTATTTTTTGTTGCTTTTACATTTGATCCAATTCCTACTGACCATCCTCCAGAAACTTGTGTTCCAGACCCTATTGCAATATCATTTTTTCCTGAAGCTTTTGTTACATTATTTCCATCTTTAGAACCTATAGCGATTGCTTTTTCAGCTGTTGCTTCTACTTCTGGTCCCATAGCCATTGCTTTTTCAGCTGTTGCTTTTGCTGCATTACCAAAAGCTATTGACTGTTTTCCAGAAGCCGTTGTTCCACTTTTACCATGTTCATTAGAACCTATAGCAATTGATAATTCTCCTTGTGATTTAGATTTTGATCCAAGTGATAATGAACGAGCTCCTTCAGCTTGAGCTTTATACCCCACAGCTATTCCACGTTCTGCTGCTACTGCTACATTTGATTCGTCCCCTATAGAAATACTTTCTTTTGATGAAGTTTTAGCTTTATATCCCATAGCTATTGCACGAGCTGCGTTTATTTTGTTACTTGCATTACTTTCATCTTTTACTGCCAACGCTCTAAATCCAACCGCAAGCGAGTCATCTCCTTGACCACCTTCATTTGAATAGTTTGTCACTTTTTTCAATGCTGCTATATCTTCTCCAGCAAGAAGTTCATTATATTTACCTTTTTGGTATTTACCATCTATTTTAGTTAAATCTGTACGATCTTTTTCTACTAGCTCATATCTTATAGTTTCTAACTCGGTAACAAGGTCTTTATACGCTTGAGCCGCACTTTTCCCACTTGGTACTGTTGGTGATATAGTTTTAGTTGCTAATGCCGATGCAACTCTAGTTATTTCCGAATCTGCTCCTAATTCAGCAACTTTTCTATTTATTTCATTTAATGATTCCTCATTAAATTTCTCCCCTTGCCATCTTTGTCTCGCTTCTAATTGAATCTGTTGTATTCTATATCTTACATATTGATTAAAGTTTTTCTCTCTTTCAATTAATTGAGTTACCTTTTTAGAACCTTTTTCTCCATTATAATCAGCACCTTCTTTATTAACTGACAAATAGTGCATTCCTGATTCTATACTATCAACTTTATTTGTTACTGTTTCTTCTAATGTTCTCAACTGAATAACATTTACTGCATCAGTATCTCTATATCCTGATGCTACATTTACTATACGACGTTCTTGCCCTTTTGATCCTACTGATATTACCCCTGTTTGTCCAGAAGTAGGCACAGCTATTGATCCTCTCGCTGTCCATCCCGGTTGTAATAAGTCTGAATAAGTGTAGTCTGTATCACTCTTAACCCCTAAAGCAACTGAATTTTCAAGTACAGCTCTTGAGTAGTTACCTATTGCCATCGCATTATTACCAGTATACATAAATTGGTTATTAGCGTCAGCTGCTGATTTAGCTTGAGCATTATTCATTTTATCAGCAGTTTGTCCATTATATAATCTTTCAATCGTTGCACCACTACCAAATGCTGTTGAGTTGTCTATATTACTATTGACTGCTCTGTTTGTATTCCCAATTCTAGTATTAGGTCCATAAGCCATTGAATTAGTAACTCCTGAACCTATAGAAATATTATTACCTATAGCAATGTTGTTATCTGTATTATTTGTAGAATTTAATTCTCCTACCTTAGTTTCATTACCGTAAATTAATGTATTTTTAGAAAATGCCTCTGAGTTAGATCCAACTACTGATGAGTTTTCTCCTCCAACTCCCGAATTTGTCCCCAATACCGTTGCGTTTTTTGCATTAGCTGTAGCTACTGACCCTGCCCCTACAGTAATAGAGTTTTCAGCTAACGCTCTTGAAGATGTCCCAATCGCCATAGCATTTACATGATCTGCATACGAGTAAGATCCAATACCAAACGCATTGTTTGCCATTGCAAAAGCCCCACGACCTAATGCCATTGCATTATCTCCCGTAGCCACTGATCTTGTCCCTATTACTATTGCATTTTTTTGATTTGCAGTCGTTTTTATTATTCCTTGTATATCATGAAATTTTGTTAATTCTGGATTAATAGCTTTATTATCTTTTACTGTATTTTCTACATCAGTTATTGTAGTTGACTTAGTTCCCATTTCTCTATCTACCAACTTACTTTTAATGCTAGGATCTGTATTCATTATAACATTCGCATAAACATCAGTCCCTATCGCTATAGATCCTTCTCCTCCAGACCTTGCTCTAAGTCCTACCGCTGTTCCCCCAACATTTAAGATTTGAGAGTCATTCCCTATCGCTAAGGCTTGATTGGCAAAGTTACGAGTTTTATTTCCTACCGCTATCGATCCTTCTCCTTCAGCACGAGATTGTGTACCTAAGGCTGTTGCTCCTTTTCCTAGTGCATAAGCTAATGTTCCTAAAGCTGTTGATCCATCTTTATATGCCATTGTTCTTGATCCTATAGCTATAGATCCTGTTCCACCTGCAACATTAGGTGAATAAATATCATTAGCAGCTCCATTTCCTATACCATAAGATGTATGACTAGAATCTATATTATTATACAAAGGTTGTAAATAATTTTTATAATCATAATTTGTAATTTTATCTCTATATGTTGAAATATCATCACTACCTACTGCTATCGATGCATTTCCTAATGCATAAGTATTATTTCCTATCGCTACTGCTTGAGAAGTTGAAGTAACATCGTTTCCTATCGCTACTCCTTGTCCTCCATTACCAGTTGATCCTATTCCATGAGGATTCGACAAAACTCTTACAGAACCAATAGCAACAATCCCATGACCTCCATTTTCCACATCTATTTTTAATCTTTGAGTTTCCGCATTTATACCAGACCCACTAGGGACTCCTCCACCATAGCCAATAACTACAGAGTTTTGTAATTTATTATTTATTCTATCCCCTTTAGTTATCATTACAGAACCTTCTCCAGTTACATTTTCTTCTGCCGTCCAACCATAGGTAAAAGCATCAGCATTACCACTTGCTTTTGGCCAATATTTAATTTCTCCCCATTTATTTACCCACCCAGCATTTGCTATAGTACTTATCATAAGTCCGGCAAATCCCATCATTAGATAAGCTATAACGCTTCTGCTGTCTATACTTACTTTATTTTTTAAGCTACTCTTTAGCCATCTTTCTAACTCTCTTATATTAATGTTCTTTTTCATCTCTTTATTTCCCTTTCTCCTTCTACTTTTCTATTTAATTACTTGTATTCCCTATATATTTTTTATACACATCATTTTTATAAGGATTTTCTTCAAATGTTGTTTTTAAAAATTCGTCTAAGTCTTCCTCTGTTGGATTGATTAAATAAATTTTTATATTGTTTAAGTTTTTCAATTTATTTTTTAAACTTTCAATTTGTTTACTCATTATCCCTCTATTTACAAAATATTCATTTGTTGTCTCTTTCCCCAACAAATAAACAACGATATTATCTGCTTTTTCTACAACTCTATTTATATAATCATCTAATATTTTCACATCTGGAAATATTAAATAAAGATTTTCTACTTTTTTATTATTCCGGCTCAATTCTTTCAATAGTTGATCTGCCGAAAACATATCTGCTATAATTACTGGCGATTTGTCCGGCAATTTAGGTACTCCCTCTTTTACACTAAGTTCCTGTTTTCTTATATCATCATTAATATTTGCCATCACTACACTTTGTACCACTAAGCACAAAAATAAAAATATTTTAAATTTTCTCATCTCTTTTTCACATGCAAATTACACAAAAATTTCATATAATTCACACTCTCCTTTCTCTTTTATTATTTTTCTTTCATATCACTTTTTAAGTTTCAAAGCATTTACTTTTTTGTTCCACGTTTTTTCACTCGCACTTTTTTCTTACCTTTCGCATAACTTTTAAAATTCACACTTTTTCACTTTTCACATCACTTTTTAAGTTTTACTTTTTATTTAAAAACTTTTTTTTAAAAATTATTTCTCATTCTATATTATAATATACTTTATTATATTATGCAAGCATTTTTATATATTTTTTATAATTTTTTTCTAAGTTTTTTGAATTACTATTTTCTACTCTTCTTTTTTTATTTTTTCTTCCTTTTTTTATGAAGTTTTTATGTCATTTTAAATTATCTTCATTTTTATAAATTTTATATAAATTTCCAGTATTTTCACTTTTAAAATCTAACCATTTACTTTTTTTACCTTATAAAATGACTTTTTCCATCACCTCTCTAAAATTTCTGTTTTATCTCTTTTCTTAATTAATATAAATATTCTCCCTTTTTTTGATTTCTAAAATCTTATTTTCCCCCTTTTCCAAAATTTATTATTATTTTATCTGTATCTTATCTTTGTTTTGTCTTTCTATTACTTTTGTGGCGACAAAAATAGGTATAATTTATTGATTTTTTTCTATTTTATAGTATACTAACTATGTAAAAGAAATCGTACATATAAATGGCAATTGAGGTAGCAATACCTCTTTTTTTTTGTGCCACATGTTTTCCCCTTAGCGAATAGCGACTAAGCTCATGTAAAAATCATTGTTTGAGCGTAGCGAGTTTTTTGATTTTTACAAAGCGAGGGAGTGTGTGAGCTTAGTCAGAAAACATCGTCACTTTGCCTTTTTGCTACTTTTGTGGCTACAAAAGTAGAAATAAAAAAACACCGGCTTTTACACCGATGAAAATAAATTTTAAAAGGCATTTCTGCAAATAATCATAAAGATTACAATTAAAACGATTATTT
This sequence comes from uncultured Leptotrichiaceae bacterium, assembly GCA_963528625.1. Lineage (GTDB taxonomy): Bacteria > Fusobacteriota > Fusobacteriia > Fusobacteriales > Leptotrichiaceae > CALHVR01. The sequence goes on from CAURVQ010000019.1 coordinate 5,570, forward strand.
TTTTTATTGTATGTTGCATTTTTTCACCCCCTTTACAGGGTTTCATTTTTTAAGTCGCTAACTCAAAAAATTAATTTATTATAACAATTTTTTAATTATTTTTCAATATTTTATTTGTTTATAATTTAAATGACTTGATTTTTTTTTTATTTTATTATATAATTACGATGTAAAGATGTATGTTGCATAAAAACGCTATTGGGAGCTATGCTCCCTTTTTTATTTTCAGTGCCATATGTTTTCCCCTTAGCGAATAGCGACTAAGCTTATGTAAAAATCATTGTTTGAGCAAAGCGAGTTTTTTGATTTTTACAAAGCGAGGAAGTGTATGAGCTTAGTCAGAAAACATCGGCACTTTGTCTTTTTGCTTCTTTTGTGGCTACAAAAGTAGATACATAATATAAAAAACACCGGCTTTTACACCGATGAAAATAAATTTTAAAAGGCATTTCTGCTAATAATCATAATGATTACAATTAAAATTATTATTTTTTTTATTGTATGAGACATTTTTTCACCCCCTTGTAAAAGGGTTTTTTCTAAAGATGCTAAACTTTAGAATTCAAAATTATTATAACAAATTTTAAATTATTTTTCAATTTGATTTTAATTTTTTATATTTATTATTGATTTTTTTTAAAATATATTATATAATTAAAAAGTAATGAGAATTGTATGAGACATTCTATTAAAATGCTATTGGGAGCTACGCTCCCTTTTTTATTTCGTGCCACATGTTTTTTCCTTAGTGAATAGCGACTAAACTCATGGAAAAATCATTGTTTGAGTGTAGCGAGTTTTTTGATTTTTACAAAGCGAGGAAGCATGTGAGCTTAGTCAGAAAACATCGGCACTTTGCCTTTTTGCTACTTTTGTGGCGATAAAAGTAGATACATAATATAAAAAAACACCGGCTTTTACACCGATGAAAATAAATTTTAAAAGGCATTTCTGCTAATAATCATAATGATTACAATTAAAATTATTATTTTTTTTATTAAACTATGCATTTTACACCTCCTTAATTCTAGATGTAAAATTCTTAAAGTAATTGGAGTTACTATTAAGAACAAAAAATATTATAACAATATTTCAATCTTTTTTCAATTAAATTTTAATTTTAAAAAGTTCTTGATTTTTTTTCTAGTTTATTATATAATACATTTGTGTAATAACTATGCATTAAAATTGGAGACTGAGGCAGTAATGCCTCTTTTTTTCATGCCATATATTTTCTCCTTAGCAAATAGCAACTAAGCCCATGAAAAAATTATTGTCTGAGCGTAGCGAGTTTTTTGATTTTTACAAAGCGAGGGTATGTGTGGACTTAGTCAGAAAACATTGGCACTTCGCCTTTTTGCTACTTTTGTGGCGACAAAAGTAGATACATAATATAAAAAAACACCGGCTTTTACACCGATGAAAACAATTCTAATATAAATTATATGAAATGATTAAGTAGATCACTATTAGAATTATTATTTTTAATTGAGTAGACATTTTTACACCTCCTTGTTGCAAGATGTACACTTTTTATTGTATGGCTTACACTAAAAAGTAAAAACATTATATCATTTCATATTATTTTTTTCAATTTATAGTTGCACTTTTTTTAATTTTACTATATAATAAACTTGTAAGTAATGAGTAGACATACAAAATGGCAATTGAGGTAGCAATACCTCATTTTTTTATTCCGTATCACATGTTTTCTCCTTAGTGAATAGCGACTAAACTCATGTAAAAATCATTGTTTGAGCAAAGCGAGTTTTTTTATTTTTACAAAGCGTGGGAGTGTGTGAGCTTAGTCAGAAAACATCGGCACTTTGCCTTTTTGCTACTTTTGTGGCGACAAAAGTAGACACAGTTTCTTAATTTTTTCAAAAAAATAAAAAGCTGACTTTTTATCGCCAGCTGAAACAACAATTTTAGAATAAATTATGTGAAATGATTAAGTAGGTCACAACTAAAACTATTATTTTCTTAACTATACTAGACATCATACACCTCCTTATTGCAAGATGTACACTTTCAAAATTGGCAAACTTCAAAAGTTAATATTATTGTATCAATTATTTAATTAGATTTCAATCTTTTTTTATTTATTTTTTATAATAAAAAGCTTGCAAAAACAAACTTAATAATGTATAATAAACTTGTATAAAATACTAGACATACAAAATGGCAATTGAGGTAGCAATACCTCATTTTTTTATTCTGTGCCACATGTTTTCTCCTTAGCGAATAGCGACTAAGCTTATGGAAAAATCATTTCTTCCTATAATTTAAAGCTTCCAGTACATGCTCCACAGAAATTTCTTTACTTTCCTCAATATCTGCAATAGTTCTAGAAATTTTCAAAATTTTATCATACATTCTAACAGACAATTTCATTTGATTCATTGCAAGTTCAATAATATCTTGTATTTCCTTTGTCACAACACAATATTTTTTCAAATCTTTTTTTGTCATTTGACTATTTAACTTATATTGCTTATATCTTTCATATTGAATTTTTCTTGCTTTCATAACTCTACTTTTTATACTTTTTGATGATTCACCCTCTTGATTTCCAAAAATTTCATCATTATTTAATCGCTTCATTTCAACATATAGATCAATTCTATCTAAAATCGGACCTGAAAATCTTTTTTGATAATTTTTTATATCTCTCAAACTATCTTTACACATTTCATCTTCCGGAAAATACCCAGAAGGCGTTGGATTTGATGCCATTATCGTTATTCCTTTCACCGGATATTCATAAGTTACATTTGCACGCGATACAACAACCTTTCCATCTTCCAAAGGTTGTCTTAAAGTTTCAAGTGTTTTCACTCCAAATTCTCCAAGCTCATCTAAGAAAAATACACCGTTTAATGCAAGTGTAATTTCTCCAACTCTATTCGCTCCACCAACTAATGCCACTTGTGTTGCAGTATGATGCGGACTTCTAAACGGTCTTTTATTTACAATTGGATTATCTTTTGACAACATTCCCGACACGCTATAAATCTTCGTTGTTTCAATTATTTCCTCATCTGTCATATCAGGCATTATCGTATTAAACCTTTTTGCCATCATTGATTTTCCAGAACCCGGATCTCCCATCAAAAATAAATTATGTCCTCCAGCTGCAGCTATTTCCATCGCCCTTTTTGCAAGCAACTGACCTTTCACTTCCGAAAAATCTAAATTATCATATTCTTTATTCTCTATTTTCTCTTTTTCTATTACTATCTTTTCAAGCAACTTCTCTACCCTAATTTCATCATTCAAAAATTCTATAACTTCCGAAATGTTTTCTACTGGCACAACTTCCAATCCATTTATTAACCTTGATTCATTATAATTCCCTTTTGGAACAATAATTCCCTTTAGCTTTTTCTCTTTTGCCAAAATTGCTGCATTTATCGCTCCTTTTATATCTTTTATACTTCCGTTTAACGAAATTTCTCCCAAAATCAAATATTTAGCTAATTTCTCTATGTTTGTTATTTTTCCAATATTTGCGAGTATTCCAACAAAAATAGGCAAATCAAAATGGCTACCTTTCTTTTTAATATCAGCTGGTGACAAGTTAATTAAAACTCTTTTTACCGGAAAAACTAGATCAATATTTTTGAAGCAACTTCGTATTCTCTCCTTGCTTTCTGTAATTGCTAAATCTCCCATTCCAACTATATTAAAAACTGGTAGCCCGTTTGAAACATCTACTTCAACTTCAACTATATATGACTCCACGCCAAAATAACTACAACTAAGTGTACTTACTGCCATATAATTTCCCCCTTTTATTTCTTTATAAAAAATACTCCACAATTATGTAGAGTATCTCTTTTAATAATTATTTAATTTATTATATAATTAATTTTAATTTTTGTCAATTAAATTTCATTCTTTTTACTCATTCCAATTAAAACTAATAAAATACCACCTATTGTCATTGCAATAAATAAATTTATATAATTTCCTGTACTATCAATTATAACTCCAAATATAATAGGTACAATTCCACCTATTATATAACCAAACGCCTGAACAATTCCTGAAACTATACTAGCTTCTTCTGGATTTTCTGCATAATCAAGTGGCATAAGCATCGCTATTGGGAACGAACCTCCAAGCCCTATTGCTAAAAATATAATTATAACTATTGCCCAAAATACATTTATTTGTAAAAATATTGGTAACATAAGTCCCAAAGTTATACAACATGTCGCAAATATCGCCCATCCTTTTATTGTTCCAATTTTATGCATTGCAGTTGGAATTACAAAACCTGTAACCATTTGTGCTCCTACAAAAAATGTCAACAATGTAATTAAATGATTTTCATTAATTTTTTCATTTTGTAAAAACGGAACAAGATACATAGACATACTATAAAAAATTCCCGATTGGACTCCAAAAAATATTATCATTTTCCAAATATCAATGTCACTCCAATTAATTTTTATATTTTTTTCTTCTGATGAATCTTTTGTATTATCCATATACATTTTCCAAATAAAAGCTACAACTAATGAAATTAACGCCCAAACTCCTAAAGCAATATTCCAATTTGTTTTATCTGAAATTATTTTAGTTACACTTGATACGATTAAAGATCCTAATCCCATAGCAAAAGTATAAACTGCTATTAAAATACTTGAATGTTCCGGAAACTCTTTTTTTATAATTCCAGATAAAATAGGTCCAATTATCGCTATTGCAAATCCTATCCCAAATGTAGATACTATTAATGTTACAAAGCTATTTGGAATAAATCTTCCTAGCGTCATCACACCTAATAAAATTAATAGATAAAATATACTTTTCTCCATCCCAAACTGTCTTTGAACTTTTCCTACAATGAAAGCAAAAATCCCCATGCAAATTACAGGGATTCCCGTTAAAAGGCTTATTTGAAAATTTGATAAAGCTAAACTTTCTTGTATAATATTTTGAATAGGAGGAACGCTTGATATTCCTAATCTTAAATTAAACGCTACTAAAAATATTAACAACATATACACTATATTAAATTTCTTCATTCTTTTTCCTTTTCTATCTTACTACTATTTTTTTATTTTTTCTCATTTTTTACTAATTTTGCCAAAATTCCATTTAAAAATTCTTTTGTATCATCATAAGCATATTTTTTAGCAATCTCTAAAGTTTCATTTATCGCTATTTCATAACCTACTTTTTCTACAATAATTTCATAAAATGAAAATTTTAATAACACTTTTTCTAATGTCCCCAATCTTTCATAAGTCCATCCTTCTAGTGTTTCTTTAATTTTTTCAATTAAAAATTCTTCATTTTTAATTATATTTTTTGTATAATTTTTCAAAAATTCAATTTGATCCTCTTTAATTATTTCTTCTTTTTCAATTACTTCTTCAATTCTTTTTTCAATATTATTATCAATTAATTCTCTTTCAAAAAGAAGTTTAAATATTTCTTCTCTTATTTCTCTACGTGTCATTAATTTTCCTCTTCTATTTTTTTGGGCGTTTTATCATAAGTTGATACTTTTTTTTCAGTTTCTATCCCACTTTTTTTATCTTCAATTATTTTTTTCTCAATTTTTGTTTCGGCTAAAACTTTTTTCAATTTAATAGAACTTTTCTTTACAGTTATTCCAACTGAATTTTCTACATATTTACTTAATTCTACTTGTATCTCAGATAATTTCCCACTCAAGTTTTCAACATTATATGCGTCAACTACTGCTTCAATTATTACTGCTCTTCCTTTAGAATAAGATTTTACTTTAGTATTTTTTATAATATCTTGATTTACCAAATAATCTTTTGCAACTTCATTTATCGTTTTTATTGGAATTTCTAAATCTCCACTTTTATTTTTAATTTTTTTATTTTGAGAATATTTTGTAAGTTTATTTATTGTTGCAAGTAAAAATATTATTAAATAAATCAAAGCTAAAAGCCCGATAATTATAATAATTTTTGTATCAGTCATGTCAATAAAGTCGTCCATTTGTTGTAAATAAGTCGTTTGAAATAAAAAATCTGATACACTTGAAAAAACAATTCCCATTAATCCTGCAATAATTGAAAATCTAGCTAAAAAACTTAATATCGTTATCATAATTTACTCCTTTTAATCCTCTATTACAGGAACAGCTTCTACTACTTCTTTTGAGCCTTCTTCAACTTTTACTACTTTTTGAATAAATACATTCACTTCTTGAACTTTTAACCCTGTCATATCAGTAATTCCATCTACTACTTTTCTTTGAATTTCTCCCGCTAATGCTGGTAATTTCTGTCCATATTTCGCCACAACATATAAATCTAAAGTACATTCTGTTTCTCCTATTTCAACTTCAATCCCTTTATTTCCTGATGACGATACATTTTGAAAGAATTTTACAATTTCATTTTTTGAATTTGAGCCAGCTAAACTATAAACTCCTTCAATTTCTGAAATTATTGTTTCTGCAATTGATGCCACTACTTCTGATGATATACTTATATTTCCTAATTCATTCATATTTTTTCCTCCATATATTTAATTTTTATTTTTCTAAAACTTCTTTAAAATGTGTTTCAATAAAATTTGTGTAAACTATTCCTTTTTTAAAATATTCATTATCTAAAACTTTTAAATGAAATGGAATTGTTGTACTAACTCCTTCAATTTTAAATTCTTTTAATGCCCTTTTCATTCTAGCAATTGCTTCATCTCTTGTTGGAGCTTTTACGATTAATTTTGCAATCATTGAATCATAATAAGGTGGTATTTCATAATTTTGGTATGAATGTGAATCCACTCTTACTCCAATTCCTCCTGAAGGCAAGTAAGTTTCAAGCGTTCCAACTGAAGGCAAGAAACCATTATCACAATCTTCAGCATTTATTCTACACTCGATTGCATGTCCTGTTATTTCTATATCTTTTTGAGTAAAACTTAATTTTTCTCCAGCTGCCACTCTTATTTGCTCTTTTATTAAATCAACACCAGTTACTTCTTCCGTAATTGTATGCTCTACTTGTATTCTCGTATTCATTTCCATAAAATAAAAATTCATATTTTTATCAACTAAAAATTCTAATGTTCCAACACTGTCATACCCAATTCCTTTAGCTAAATGTGCTGCAACTTTTCCCATTCTTTCTCTAGTTTTTTTATCAATTCCAACAGATGGAGACTCTTCTACTAATTTTTGGTGTCTTCTTTGGATTGTGCAATCTCTTTCTCCTAAATGCACAACATTCCCAAATTTGTCCCCAATTACTTGAATTTCAACATGTCTTGGCTCTTCTACATATTTCTCAATATATACATCTGGATTCCCAAAATTTGATTTTGCTTCATTTTGAGCTACAATAAAGTTTTCTACCAACTCTTTCTCATTATGAGCAATTCTCATTCCTTTTCCACCACCACCAGCTGTTGCTTTAATGATTACTGGGTAAGTGATCCATTTTGCTATTTTTTTAGCTTCCTCAACATTTGGCACAATTCCATCAGATCCTTTAGTCATAGGAACTTTATTTTTTTCAGCTGTTTTTCTCGCTGTCGCTTTATCACCCATCATCGTAATTACTTCCGGTTTTGGTCCTATAAATGTTATACCATTTTGCTCACATATTTTTGCAAATGAAGCATTTTCTGATAAAAAACCAAATCCGGGATGAACTGCATCAGCTCCTGTAATTTGTGCCGTTGACAATATATGAGGGATTTTCAAATAAGAATCTATACTACTTGCAGGCCCAATACATACAGCTTCATCTGCTAATTTTACATGCAACGACTCTGCATCTGCTTCTGAATAAACTGCAACCGTAGCAATTCCCATTTCTCTTGCTGCTCTTATTACCCTTACTGCAATTTCTCCTCTATTTGCTATTAATATTTTTTTGAACATTGTTCCTCCCAATTTTATTTATTTTAAAATAATATTTTATTTTTTATTCGTTCTTACTTAATTTCTATAACGAACAAAGGTTTTCCATAATCTACCGGTGAATTATCTACAACTAATATTTCTTTTAAAATACCATTTACTGGAGATTTTATATCAGTTTCCAATCCAATCGTATTAATTTTTGCTAATACCATTCCTTTTGAAACTTCTATATTTTTCTCAGTTTTAATCAATTTAATTTCTCCAACATTTTGAGATTTTATAATTTCTTCATTTATAGTTGGAACTTCAGGTGTTTTTTGCTCAACTTTAGTTACGGGCATTTCTACAGCTTTATTTGGAGTTATTTCAGAATTTTTTAAAGTTAATTTTACTTTACCGTATCTAATTTTAATTTCAGCCATCTCTTCTTTTTTGAGAACTTTCATCAATTCTTTTATATCACTTAAATCCATCATTCCTCCTATGATTTTATATTTTGTATTTTTTCAGTCTAGTCTACTTTCTATTTTATCATATTCAATCTTTTTTTTCAAATCATTATGAAAAATTTAACATTAAATATATCAAATTTTTATCATTTTCTAAACAATAATAACTTTTATATCCATAATAAAAAACCCCATATAGTTAGTGTCTACTAGCTATATGGGGATTTGTATTTTTTATATTTTTTAGAATGTATATTTTAATCCAACTGAACCGTAAGGAATAAATCCTTTTTGTCCATATTTTGTACCAACATATCTCATCCCAATTTCTGGGAATATAGTTATATTATTTATTGTGTAATTATATTTAAGTCCTGTTTCAACTGACCAATAAACCGCTTTTTCTGTTTCTGTTTTATTAGCAATCGTACTTACATAATTACTTTGACCTAATCTACCTTTAAGCTTAAATTCTAAATTGTCATAAGTAAATATAGTTCCAACCCCTACACCATAATATGTATGGCTTCTATCTATTACAAAACTAGAAGTTCCTCCTTCTATTTTAGCTATTTCTTGATCTGCTTTTGTTATTGCTGCATCTACTCCACCATTTATGTCTGTTTTTAATTGATTTAGGTTTTGACCTGCAACTTCATATAATTTTGAAACTTTAGTAAAATCATCTTTTACACTATCAAATCCATTTGTTGCAGTAAAGAAAGCTGCAAATTTCTCAAATGCTGTTTTAAATTCATCATTAGCTATATGACCACCAGTATAAGCATTTGCTAAAGCTGCCGTTCCTGCTCCTATATCTGTGTTGCTATCATTATAATTTGTTTTAAGAGCACTCATTACAAGCCCTATATTTGATATTTCCCCATCTAAATTTTCAGCTTTTATAGTATTTTGTAATTGTCCAATAGCAACTTTAAGTCTTGTCGGATCTTTTTTCTCAAGTACTGTCAATAATTTTTTGTACGCATCTTTTCTCGTAACTTTATCTTCTACAAGATCATAAATATTTTTCTCATCCTTAAAAGCTCTCGCAATTTCAACTATTTTAGATGCATCTTCTTCAGTAGCTATATCATTTTTAGCTTTTTCTAAATTAGCTTTAAGAGTTTTATATTTTCCCAATCCTGCTTTTGTATTGTTCTCTTTAATTTTTTCATATCCAACGAATGCTTCTCCAGTAATTTTAAAATGTTCATTCAAATCATGTCTAATTTCTATACTTTGTTCAAATAAATTTTGATTAAATTTACTATTCAAATATACATTTTTATGCGGTTGAATATTTATCTCTACAACTGGTTTTACCCCTTCCATTTTTACATTTGTTCCTACAGTTGTTGCCATAACTACTTGTGGTAGTAGTAAAAATACAATTTTCTTCATACTTTTTCTCCTAATTTATTTTTATAAAATCATTACACTATATTATACCATTTTACATAATTTTGTCAACACATCATTTTTCATTTATTTTTGAACCACCTTTTTTACAATTTATCATTTATAAATTTACTATTTTATTTTTATTTTTTTCATACCTAAAAGTTTTACCAATTCTTTTAAAAATTGTTTTGACAAATTAATACCATGTGTTTTAAATTTTACTATTTCTCTTTTATTATTTTGTTTTATCGCAAAATAAACTACATTTTCTCCACGATATTTTTTTATAATTTCTTTCAATTTTTCGGTATTTTCACGACTTTCATTATCTATTAACAAATATAATTTCAAATCTTTTTTTTCATTAATTTCATCAAGCTCAACTATATCATTTAAAATTATTGAATATTTGCTTCCATCTTGTTTTATCGTTCCTTCAATTAATACAATTTTATCTTCTAATATTTTATACCCTTTTTCAATAAAATCTTTAGGAAAACATATTGTTTCTACTATTCCTGTAAAATCCTCTAAATTAAATTTAACCATCGGATCTCCATTTTTAGTAACCATTTTTTTTATATCTTTTATTATTCCAATTAATTTAATTTTATTATATTTTTCAATTTTATTTCTATTTCTCCAATCATCAAGTTCTGATATTTTAAGATGTTCAATTATTTCTAAAAATCCTTTTTTTGCATTTAACGGATGATTTGATACATAAATTCCAAGATAATTTTTTTCATTTTTTAACAATATATTTTGATTAAAATCTTCCATTTTTTCTAAATAAAATTCCTTAACTGTTTCACTTCTTGCCCCAATCAATAAAGGTTGCAATGCTTCATCTAAATCATATTTTTTCCCTGCCCATTCCAAAATTTTATCTATACTTTCAAATTTTTCTCTTCTATTTCCAGGCATTCCATCTAAACTTCCTGACAAAATTAGTGATTCTAAATTTTTCTTATTAAGTCCATTTTGTTTCATTCGATACACAAAATCGTCATATCTTTTAAATTCTTTTTCATTTCTTACATTTATTAAATCTTCTACAAAATTTAATCCCACACCTTTTATTGCGGTCATTCCAAAACGAATTTTTCCATCTTCTACCGTAAATTCATACGATGAAAAATTAACATCTGGCACTAAAATCTCTATCTTTTTCTCTCTAGCTTCATTTATTATAACTGACAATCTATCAATATTATACATTTCTGTACTCATTAATGCCGCAAAAAATTCTAGCGTATAATTTGCTTTAAAATAGGCTGTCCAATAAACTATTAACGCATATGCCGCAGAATGTGATTTATTAAATCCATATCCTCCAAATTTATCAATTAAATTATAAATATAGTTTGCTTTCTCTTTTTTCACTCCTTTTGCTGTAGCTTTCGTCACAAATTTTTCTCTATTTTTCTCGATAATTTCCGGGATTTTTTTCCCTATTGCTCTACGTAATTCATCTGCTTCTCCTAAAGAATAATCAGCCATTTCATTTGCTATTTTCATTACTTGCTCTTGATACAAAATTACTCCATAAGTTTCCTCTAAAATGTTTTTTAACGATTCATCTGGATATTTTATCTTTACACTCGTATTTTTTGCTGCAATAAAATCATCTACCATTCCACTTCTTAAAGGTCCCGGTCTATAAAGTGCAAGAAGTGCAATTATATCTTCAAATTTCTCAATTTTTACTTTTTTCATTAAATTTCTAATTCCAAAAGATTCGCACTGAAAAACTCCAAGCGTATCAGCCTTTGTAAATAATTCATATGTCTTTTTGTCATCTAATTTTATTTCATTTAACGATATTTTTTCTCCCCGATTTTTTTCTATATTTTCTATCGTTTTTCGTAATACAGTTAAATTTTTCAATCCTAAAAAGTCTATTTTTAAAACGCCTAAATCTTCCAATTCTTTCATTTGATATTGCGTTGAAGCCATCGCCATTTTACCGTCCGAATATAACGGTATTTCCTCATTTAATTCTTCTTTTGAAATTACAAGTCCTGCAGCGTGAACTGAAGCATGACGAACCTTCCCCTCAATTCGTTTTGAATAATCAATCATTACTTTTATATCATTATCACGATTATACAATTCTCTTAAACTTTCTATCGTTTCAAGTCCCTCTTGCAATTCCATATTATGTGGAATTAATTTTGCGATAATGTCTACTTTTTTCAAATCAATTCCTAAAACTCTTCCGACATCACGAATTGCCGCTCTAGCTTTTAAAGTTCCAAAAGTTATAATATGTGCAACATGTTCCTTTCCATATTTTTTTAACACATAATCAATTACAATTTCTCTTTGCTCTTGATCAAAATCTATATCAATGTCTGGCATGGAAATTCTTTCTGGATTTAAAAATCTTTCAAAAATAAGATTATATTCAATAGGATCTATTTCCGTTATATTTAACGCATAAGAAACTAAACTTCCGGCAGCCGATCCTCTTCCAGGCCCTACATAAACACCGTTTTCTCTTGCAAATTTTATAAAATCCCAAACTATTATGAAATAACCATTATATCCCATATCATTTATAATTTTTAACTCATACTCTATTCTATCTATAACTTTTTGAGATAATTTATTTTTATATTTTTCATTTAGCCCATCATATACAATTTCTCGTAAATACTCTTTTTCTGTTACTCCTTCCGGCAAATCATATTTAGGAAACTTAAACTCATCAAAATTAAAATCAACCTGACTATTATTTACTATAAATTCAATATTTTTTATTCCTGTTTCAAAAAATTCATCTCCATATTCTACAAATGTCTGCTTTATTTCATCATATTTTTTTAAATACAAGTCCGTATACTCTTTTTCTTTTGAGTCAAGCGATAATTTATTTCCTTCTTTTATTGATTTCACTATTTTTTGCAATATCGCTTCATCTTCATTGCAATAACAAACATCATTTGTAAACAAATAATTAGCTTCCAAGTCTTGAATTATCTCAATCAAAGGCTCTCTTATATTGTTTAATTTTATAGAACTCGGTATTTCAACATAAAAATTTTCTCCAAAATCTATCATTAATTTTTTTAATGACTTTTTAGCTTCTGCATATTTATAGTCAATCAAACTTTGGACACTTTCGCTATAAATTCCTCCAGATAAAACAAATAATCCGTCCGAAAACTCTATTAATTCTTCATATTTTATTTTATTTCTTCGTCTACTAAAACGACTATATGAAAGTGATGAAAGTTTTGATAAATTTTTGTAGCCAGTTTGATTTTTTGCAATTAGCGTCAACGAATACTCGCCTTCCGATGCCAACCCATCTAAATATACTGTCAATCCAATTATGGGCTTTATATTTTCTTTTTTACATTTTTTATAAAATTCAACGACACCAAACATAGCAGTATCTGTTATCGCTAAAGTATCAAGTCCAATCTCTTTAGCTTTTTTAATATATTCTTCTATTTTTCCAACACCTTCAAGTAAAGAATATTCTGTTTGTAATTTTAAATGTATAAATTTATTCTCCATTAATTCATCACCTCCTCATTTCATTAAATTAAACTAATTAAAATTATTATTCAAAATATTTGTTTAATATGTATAAAATTCCATCTTCATCATTCGTTAATGTTATTCTATCATGTGAAAATTTTTCTTTTAATTTTTCATCAGCATTTCCCATTAAATATCCATATTTTACAGTTTTTAACATTTCCAAATCATTCCACTGATCTCCAAAAGCCATAGCTTCTTCCGTAGTTAAATTAAACCTTTTTAACATTTCTAACACTCCAAGACCTTTATTTGATCCTTTAGGCAATACTTCTAAATATGAAGGACTTGAAAAAACATAATTCAACTCATCTATTTTTTCTTCCAACTCTTTTTTCAACTCAACCAACCTTGTGTTTTCACCTATAAATAACCCTTTTGTTGAAGTTTTACCTTTATAATTTTCAAAATTTTCTACAATATAAGGAACTCCAGATTTTTTTGCATATATCAGTCCTTCTTTACTTTCACTATCTATATACATTTCATCTTTATAATATAAATTCAAATGAACTTTACTTTGTCGTGATATATCTATTATTTTTTTCACTAATTCCGGATTTATAGCTTTTTCATATAAAATTTCTCCTGTATTAGGGTCTACTATCATCCCTCCATTATAATGTATTGTTGGTTCCTTCACAACTTCAATATAATCTAAACATTCTCCCTGTGGAAATACATATTTTTACTCCTTTATCACTTAATTCTTTTAACTTCTGTTTTAATTTTTCAGATAAAGTTCTATCGCTTCTTAATAAAGTACCGTCCATATCCATAAAAATCGCTTTTATTCCCACAATCGTTCCTCCTAAAATTAATAATCTTTAATGCTTTCTAATTTTTTCTCTCAATTTCAACTACTTCTTTTAGCTTTTCTACAAAATAATCCACTTCATCTATTGTATTGTATCTCCCTAAACTTATTCTAAATGTACTTTTCAAATCATTCTCATCTAAGCCCATCGCTTTTAATACATGTGAATCTTCTTGAGCTCCAGACATACAAGCTGAACCTCCACTCACACAAATATTTCTCATATCAAGTCCAATTAACAATGTTTGAATATCACATCCTTTTACTGTAATACTTGCTACATTTCCTATTCTTTGTACTAATTCTCCGTTAATTTTTACATCTTCAATCTCAGTTTTCACTTTTTTTTCCAAATACGAAAGTAATTCTTTTTCACTTTTCATGGTTTCCATCATATTTTTTGAAATTTCTTCAAGTGCCACACCTAAAGCTAAAATTCCGTTCACATTTTCCGTTCCTGCTCTACGGTTTCTCTCTTGACTCCCTCCAAATATCTCTTTTTTTACAAAAAATCTCTTATCTAAAAATACAAATCCTGTCCCTTTTAAGCCATAAAACTTATGTGCTGTCGCTGTCAATGCTCCTATATTCAATTCTTTAATATTTATCTCTTGTTTTCCTACCGCTTGAACTGCATCCGTATGAAATAAAATATTTTTATTTTTTAATATTTCTCCAATCTCTTTTATTGGTTGAACTACACCAGTTTCATTATTTGCATACATTATAGATACAATTATTGTTTCATCTGTAATTTCATTTTTTAATTGCTCTAAGTCAATCACTCCATTTTCTGTCACATCAAGATATGTCACACGAAAGCCGTCTTTTTCAAGTTGTCGACATGTATCTAACACTGTCGGATGCTCAATTTTACTCGTAATTATATGATTTCCTTTTTCTCTGTAAAAATTACTTGCCCCTTTTAAAATCAAATTATTTCCTTCTGCCCCACCTGATGTAAAAATTATTTCACTATTTTCCACACCAAAATGACGAGCTACAATTCCTCTCGTTTTCTCTAAAATTCCTTTCACTCTTTGACCCATTCTGTGAGTTGAAGATGGATTTCCATAGCTTTCAGTATACGACTTTGTCACTTCTTCAATCACTTTTGGTAATGGTTTTGTAGTTGCCGCATTATCAAAATATATAGTTTCATTTTTTATTTCACTCATTTTTATTCCTTTATTTTTCATTTTTATAAATCTGATTTATTTAACCAATCCAAAATTTCCTCATAAATTTGATTTTTATTAATTTCATTTAATGACTCATGTCTCCCATTTTCATTTTCAAATATCGTTATAGTTCTTCGTTTTTTCCTCAATTTTTTAAATATTTTATTAAGTAATTTCACATTTACAACTTTATCTTCCGTTCCATAAATATTTAAAATATGTATATTCTCATTCAATTTTTTATAATTTTTATTTATAAATAACATCATTTTAAATATTCCACTATAAAATTTAGGTGTCACTGAATAGCCACAATTTTCGTCTTCTTTAAATTTTTTAGCTTCCTCAATATCACGTGTTAGCCAACTGGCGTTATTTTCATCAAGTTTTGTAAAATATTTTTTATATTTTCTAAATTGTAAATTAAAAATTGATTTTTTAGGAAAATAAAGTATTCTTTCAAACAATGTCACAAAATATCCAAATCTGGCTTTTACTTTTCCTATAAGTGGAAATCCAGATAAAATCAAGTACTTAAACTGTTTTTTTATTGCAAGTTCTGTCGCAATAAGCGAACCCATACTATGTCCTAAAATTACAGTATTTTCTCTGCTCACTTGACTTGTATTAATCAAATTTTTGAAAAACATATCAATATCATCAAATACATTTTTTATCCCTTTTTTACCAAAATCTCCGTATTCTCCAGTCCTTAACTCTCCATGCCCTCTAATTTCCATAATAAAAGTGTTATAGCCATTTTCTGCCAAGTATTCTCCAAAGTTTATATATCTGTAAACAGGTTCTACCATTCCGTGAAATATTATCACATTTTTCTTTTTCCCTTTTTCTGCTATTTTTGATTTAAAATACAAATAAGGTATTTGTTTTTTATCAAAACTTTCAAAATATTTTTTCTCCATTTTTATTCCTTTACTTTTCATTTATTTTATTATAACAAATTTTACAATTCTATAAAAGGATTTTTATTGATTTATAGCTTAAAATTATGTATAATTTATGTAATTAAAATAAAAATAAACTTTATAGATAGAGGTGTAATGTGAAAGATAAAAAAGAAAAAATTATTATTGTTGACTTTGGGTCACAATATACGCAATTAATCGCAAGAAGAATTAGAGAAATGGAAGTTTACTGTGAAATTGTACCGTTAATTAACATTGAAAAAATTAAATCTGGAGAAGATAAAGTTAGAGGTATTATTTTATCTGGTGGGCCAGCTTCAGTGTACGAAAAAGATGCTCCGACTGTTGATAAAGCCGTGTTTGATTTAGGACTTCCTATTTTAGGAATTTGCTACGGAATGCAATTAATTACGCATTTAAACGGAGGAAAAGTAGAAAAAGCTGATTCAAGAGAATTTGGAAAAGCTATACTTGAAGTAAATGACACATCTTGTCCGTTATTCAAAGACATTCAAAAAAAATCTAATATTTGGATGAGCCATAATGATCACATTACTCAATTACCTGATGGATTTGAAATTGTAGCAAAAACTGACTCTTCAATCGCTGCAATCACTAATAATAAAGGAATTTACGCATTACAATTTCATCCGGAAGTTGTTCACTCAGAATGCGGAACAGAAATTATTGAAAACTTTGTATTTAACATTTGTAAATTAGAAAAAAACTGGAAAATTACAAGTTTCATTGAAGAGAAAACGAAAGAAATAAAAAATATTGTTAAAGACGAGCATGTTTTACTAGCACTTTCTGGAGGAGTTGACTCTTCTGTTGCTGCCGTTCTTATTAACAATGCCATTGGAAAACAGTTGACTTGTATGTTCGTAGACACAGGGCTTTTAAGAAAAGATGAAGGTAAAAAAGTATTAGAATACTACCAAAAAAACTTTGACTTAAATGTTGTATTCGTTGATGCTAAAGACAGATTTTTAAATAAATTAAAAGGTGTGGACGAGCCTGAAGCTAAACGAAAAATAATTGGACACGAATTTATAGAAGTATTTAACGAAGAAATTAGAAAATTAAAAGGGCAAGAAGGAGCAAAATTTTTAGCACAAGGGACAATTTATCCCGATGTTATTGAATCTCAATCAATCAAAGGTCCTTCACATACAATCAAATCACACCACAATGTTGGAGGATTACCAGAAGATTTACAATTTGAATTATTAGAGCCTTTAAAAGAATTATTTAAAGATGAAGTTAGAAAAGTTGGAAAAGAATTGGGATTACCTGATGCAATTATAAATAGACATCCGTTCCCAGGTCCGGGACTTGGAATTAGAGTAATTGGAGAAGTTACTGCTGAAAAAGTTAAAATTTTACAAGAAGCTGACGACATTTTCATTAACGAATTAATCGCTAATGATTTATACGGTAAAGTAGATCAAGCATTTGTTACTTTATTGCCGGTAAAAACGGTAGGAGTTATGGGAGATCAAAGAACATACGAATATGTTGCTGCAATCCGTTCAGTAAATACTATTGACTTTATGACTGCCACTTGGTCAAAACTTCCGTACGAATTTTTAGGTGATGTAGCTAACAAAATTATAAACAATGTAAATGGAATTAATAGAATTGTATACGATATTTCATCAAAACCCGCCGCTACGATTGAGTGGGAGTAATAAGTGAAATTGATAAAATCTTTTATTTATTAATTTTGTATCATACTTAGTTTTATACAATAATACTATTTTATAAAATATTTACCAAAAGAATAATATAGATGTGAAAAGAACATACACTAATTATACAAAGAAAAATACATACCTTATACGATGTTGGTTTATCCTATATAAAATTAGGTCAACCAAGTACACAGTTAAGCGGTGGAGAAGCACAAAGTATAAAACTTGCTACTGAACTTTCTAAAAGAGGTACGGGAAGAACAATCTATATACCTGATGAACCTACAACAGGCTTACATTTTGCTGACATACATAAATTAGTAGATATATTAAGACATCTTTGAGATAGTGGAAATACAGTTATAGTAATAGAGCATAATCTAAATGTTATTAAAATAGCTGATTACATAATTGATATAAGACTTTAAGGTGGAGATAGTGGTGGTACAGTAGTAGCTGCTGGAACTTCGGAAAAAATTATAAAAGTGGAAAATTTATATACTGGAAAGTATGTAAAAAAGTATCTTGAAATATAGCTGAATATAAATTTTATACTGTATACTGCACAATTCCATAAAAAATTTTTAATAATAATATAAATTAAATTTAAATTTTATTATGAGGTAGATAATATGTTTTATTATGTAAAAAAAGAAGGTTTAGATGCGTCTACTGTAAAAATAATAGCTATAATAGCTATGACAGTAGATCATCTTACATGGCTTTTATTTCCAGGTTTACAAAAAGAGTGGTATATTTTATTTTTACACGCTATAGGAAGACTAACTGCACCTATTATGTGGTATTTTATAGCTGAAGGTTCGTACTATACTAAAAATTCTAAAAAATATATATTAAGATTATTTATATTTGCTTTTATTTCACATTTTGCATTTACTTTTTGTTTTGGGTTAAATCCCATACCTTTTAGTGGAGGTATATTTAATCAAACCAGCGTGATGTGGTCTTTAGCCCTAGGTGCTACCTTAATATATATTTTAAATAAGTATAAGCCGGCTTTTTTACCTAGCTTATTACTCATTTTATTAGTAGATTTACTTAGTTTTCCTGCAGATTGGTCATGTATTGCTTGTATATTACCTTTTTTCTTATATATACATAGAGATAATTTTAAAAAGCAAATATTAGACTACATTATCTTCGTTGGAATTTATATTATAGTATATTTTATATTTATAGATAAGACATATGCTATTTTACAGTTATGTACTCTCTTGAGCTTACCTATATTAGGCTTATATAATGGTAAAGTGGGTAGAAATAAAACTATGAAATGGGGATTTTATATTTATTATCCGGCACATATGATAATAATAGGAATTTTGCGTTTGATATTATATGGAAATGTAAATATTTTATTTTAAGATCATAAGTTAATTGTATTTTATTTTCATATAAGATAGCTTATAAGTATCTAAAAAATATAGTGAAAGTGAAAAATGATAGTTAAAAGGAATTACATCTTATTTGATAAAGTGTAGTTCCTTTTAAATTTACTCTAACTTTATTGTAAAATTCTATATATTCTTTAATTGTTTTAATTGCTTCTTCTTTGGTTCTAAACTTATCTTTATTTAACTTATTGTAATAACATTCTGATTTAAAAATACCCCAAAATGACTCTATAGGAGAATTATCAGGACAATGCCCTGGTCTTGACATGCTATGTGTAATATCTTTTGTCATATTTTTGAACATATACGATGTATACTGAAACCCTCTATCACTTTGTAATATATCAACATCATTAATATTTATATCTTTATATGTAGACTTAACTTCTTTATCTATTGTTTTTACTAAATTTATTAATTCTAATTCTTCCTTACTAATTTAATTATTTTTATTTAAAATAACATACTCTTCAAAAAAAGCCTCAGAATACAAATCCTGATGGCTTTTTCATTTTTTATTTTATTAATCACAAATACTCCACTCTATTACAAATTTTTAAATTATTAATAATTTCTTTAACTTCCTGTGTATTATCTTTATTACAAATCAATAGTGCATCTTTTGTGTCAATTATTATTATATTTTCCAATCCTACCGTTGCAATCAACTTATCTTGAGCTTGAATAATTGAATTTTTAGTCTTTATTGTTATTGTATTTCCCGAAATAACATTCCCATCTTGATTTGTTTTGTTTATTCTTTCAAGCGACAACCAACTACCAACATCGTCCCATCCAAAATTACCCGGAACAACATAAATGTTCGTTGCTTTTTCCATTATTCCATAGTCAATAGATTCTGATGGCATTTTGCTAAACACTGCTTCAAGCTCTCTTTCATAATTCTCTGTTCCTACAATTTTTCCAATTTTTTCTAAACTACTATATATCTCAGGTAAATATTTTTTAAAATTATTTAAAATTGTTGATACTTTCCAAACAAACATTCCACTATTCCACAAATATTGACCTGAAGCTAGATACTCTTTCGCCTTTTCTAAATTAGGTTTTTCTACAAATCTTTCTACCTCATAAACATTTTTTACACTTTCCAACTTTTCTTTAAATTTTATATATCCATAACCTGTTTCCGGATAATTTGGTGTTATTCCAATAGTTACTAAATTTTCTCCTTTTTCAACAACTTCAATTGCCGTTTTCAAAGTTTCTATAAACAATTCTTCAAATTTAACTAAATGATCTGCTGGAAGCACTATCATTTTTGCATTCTTATTTTTCTTTGCTATATGCATTGCAGCTAATCCAATACAAGGTGCAGTATTTTTAGCAATCGGCTCTAAAATTATATTTTCTTTAGGCAAATTAGGTATATGCTCCTGCACTAATTTTTCATAACTTTCATTTGTCACAACATATATATTTTCAATTTCTACTAATGATTTTAATCTCTCTACCGTATGCTGTATCATAGATTTTCCATCATCAGTCAATGTCAAAAACTGTTTTGGCATATTCACTCTACTTTTCGGCCAAAATCTTTCTCCTTTTCCCCCTGCCATTATTACAACTGATATCATTTTTCTTTCCTTTATTATTTTTATATTTCATTAATTATAATATTTTTTACTTTTTCTCTATTCAATTATTGTTCTTAAAATTTCTAATTCTCCAATTAACTCAATATCTATTCCAACTGGAATTAATACCGTTTCCCCTTTTTGAATTAAAACTTCTTTTTTCTCATTATTTAATGTATATTCAATTTTTCCTTTTCCATTAAGTATTGAATAAATTATCATACTTTTTTCATTTACATCTTCAAATTTTTTATTAATTTTCATTTTATCTATTGAGTAATATTTTTTCTTAATTATATTTTTTCTATTTTCATCATTAGAAAAATCCGTATTTATAACTACAGCTCTTGCATCAAAATCAATTACATCCGCTGCTTCTTTTAAATGTAATTCTCTTTTTTTCCCATTTTCAACTCTATCAAAATCATAAATTCTATATGTTATATCTGAATTTTCTTGTATTTCTGCAAAAAGTACACTTCCTTCAAGACTTGCATGCACCATTCCCGGATTTATATCGATTAAATCGCCTTTTTTTACGCTTATCTCCTCAAAAAGTCCCGAAAAATCATTTTTTGCCGTTTTTTCTAAAAATTCTTCTTTTGTAACTCCTTTTTTCATTCCCATTATTAATTTTGCATCTTTACTAGCTTCCATTATAAACCAAGATTCACTTTTCCCTAATTCATTATGTTTTTTCAACGCAACTTCATCATCTGGATGCACTTGAATTGAAAGTCTATCATTTACATCTAAATATTTTATTAATAAAGGAAATCTATTTCCATACTCTTTATAGACTTTTTCTCCTACTAATTTTTCTTTATATTCATCTAAAATTTCTTGTAAAGTTTTTCCTTTCAAATCTCCATTAGCTACAATTCCCATCCCGTTTGGGTGTGCTGATACTTCCCAAGATTCTCCAATATTTTTATCTTTTGGTAAAGTCATATTTAAACTTTTCTCAAATTCTCTTCCACCCCATACTTTTTCAATAAAGACTTTTTCAAACTTTAACGGATACAACATTACTATCCCTCACTTTCACGATTTTATTCAAAATTTTTATTATTTAATTCATAATAATATTTTCTTTTTATAATTCTTTATAACTCTTAATTTATATAATTTCACTATTTTGAACCACAACTATTTTATATTTTTTCTACTTTAATATAAGAGTACCCCTTCAATATTCATAACTTTTTAGTTTAATTTTCTCTTTTACACAATATTTACAATATCTATATTTCAGCTAACATTTTACACGAAATTAAATATAAATTCAACTTCTATTTAAAATTACAAATAATTTATAATAAAAAAACTTCAAATTATATATGACTGTTTTACATATTATTTGAAGATTTATATAAATATTTTAATTTTTTTATTTTTGAATGGTGCCCAGACGCGGAATCGAACCACGGACACAGGGATTTTCAGTCCCTTGC
>CAURVQ010000020.1:0-27487 GCA_963528625.1 uncultured Leptotrichiaceae bacterium
GAAAGAATATGGAATAGATATATTAGGAAAGATTATATTTGCGTATAGTCTTTTTTGTTTAAATATATATTTAAAATGATAACATTAATTATTGATATTATACATTTTTTTTAAAATATGGTATATTAATAGCAATAAATATGAAAGGTGGAAATATAATGGAAAAAAATAAAAATTTATGGGAACTATTAGCAGATTTGAAAAAAAGAAAGTGGATAGAGTTATCACATGAATTGACAAATGATAGTCCATACTGGGGTGGAATGCCAGAAGGAGTATTAGAATTAAATAAAACGGTTATAGATTATAATGAGATGAATTTACAAATCCAAACATTTAAGTTTCCGGGTCAAATTGGGACACATATTGATTATCCTGCACATTTTATCCAAGGAGCTAGAAGAGCAGGCGATTTTAAAATAACTGATACAATTTTACCATTAGTTGTAGTAGATTTAACAGATAAAGTTGTAAAAAATAATGATTATGAATATCAAGTTTCAGATTTGTTAGAATTTGAAGAAAAATATGGTAAAATAGATGAAGGCTCATTTGTTGTAGTGAAAAGTGGATGGAGTAAGAGATGGCCAAGTATAAAAGAATTAGAAAATAAAGATGAAAATGGACAAAATCATACTCCTGGTTGGTCAATGGAAGCATTAGAATTTTTAATAAATGAGCGAAAAGTTGCAGGTGTAGGACACGAAACATTAGATACAGATTCAGGATTGACAGTGACTAAAACACAAGATTTGCCTGGTGAAAGATATTTATTAAGTCAAGATAAATTTCAGGTAGAAGTATTGAAAAACTTGGAAAATGTTCCAGAAAAGGGTGCAATTATTTTTATAGCAGCACCTAGAATTATTGAAGCAAATGGATTACCAGTTAGAGTGTGGGCAATTGTGTAAATTTATAAAAAATAAATTAAAGGATAAGTTTTTTCTTATCCTTTTTTGATAATTTACTAATAGAGAAACTGCCCCTCTAATTTTGTGTCTAAGATTTTGGGACAGTTTTCATTATTATTCGTTTTGTAAATTTTTTTAATTAATATCTATATTATAAGTTAGTTTATCACCGTTTGAATCAAGTGTAATAATACTATTTTCAGGGAGTTGCCCAGATAAAATCATTTTAGATAAATTAGTTTCAATATCTTTTTGTATAAATCTTTTTAACGGACGAGCTCCATATACAGGATCATATGCTTCATTAACAATAAAATCAAGTGCATTTTCTGTATACTTAATAGTTATAAATTGTTCTTTTAATTTTTTATTTACATCATTTAAAATAAGTTTTATAATATTTTTTACATTTTCTTTGTTTAATGATTTGAATACAATAATATCATCGATTCTATTTAAAAACTCAGGTTTAAATCTATGTTTCATTTCATCTAAAACTTCATTTTTTGTAGTTTCAGACACTGAAGGATCGTTTAATATGATTTCACTACCAATATTTGAAGTCAATATAATAATAGTATTTTTGAAATCTACAATTTTACCTTTTCCATCTGTAAGTCTTCCATCATCAAGTAATTGTAAAAGGATGTTGAATACATCGGGATGAGCTTTTTCAATTTCATCAAATAAAATTACAGAGTAAGGTTTTCTTCTAACGGCTTCAGTTAATTGTCCACCTTCTTCATAACCTACATATCCTGGAGGTGCTCCAATTAATCTTGTGACACTAAATTTATCCATATATTCACTCATATCGATTCTTACGATATTATTTTCATCATCAAATAAATTAAATGCTAAAGTTTTTGTAAGATAAGTTTTTCCAACACCTGTTGGACCTAAGAAAATAAATGATCCTATTGGTCTGTTTGGATCTTTAAGTCCAGCACGTGAACGAATAATCGTGTCACTAATAGTTTCAATCGCTTCATCTTGTCCAATTACACGAGTTTTCATATCTTGTGCTAAATTTAATATTTTATCTCGTTCACCTTGAAGCAATTTAGAAACAGGGATTCCAGTCCATTTTCCTACAATTTCAGCAATTTCTTCACTATCAATAGCTTGTTTTAATAGTTTATTTGCAGTGATATTTGAATTTTTAGATTTTTCTTCTTCCAAAGTTCTTTGTTTTTCAAGTTCTGGCAATTTCCCATATTGAAGTTCAGCTAATTTGTTATAATCGCTTTGTCTTTTTGCTTCTTCAATTTGAAGCTTAATATTTTCAATACTTTCATTAATTTTTGTAAGTTTATTTGCCTCTTCTTTTTCTTGTTCCCATTGACTTCTAAGTCTATTTTCCTCTTCTTTTAATTCAGCAATTTCTTTTTCTAAATTTTCTAATCTATCAAGAGAAGCTTTATCTGTTTCTTTAGATAATGCAACTTTTTCAATTTCTAATTGCATAAGTCTACGAGTAATTTCATCAAGTTCTGTAGGCATTGAGTTCATTTCAGTTTTAACTTTTGCTGCTGCTTCATCAATCAAATCTATTGCTTTATCTGGTAAAAATCTGTCGTTAATATATCTGTCACTCATTGTGGCAGCAGTAACTATTGCGTTATCTGTAATTCTAATTCCGTGGAATATTTCAAATTTTTCTTTAAGTCCACGTAAAATAGAAATTGTATCTTCAATAGTTGGTTCTTCAACTAAAACTGGTTGAAATCTTCTTTCAAGAGCAGCATCTTTTTCAATATATTTTCTGTATTCATCTAAAGTTGTTGCTCCAATAACTTTAATTTCACCACGAGCAAGCATTGGTTTTAAAAGATTTCCAGCGTCCATAGAACCTTCTCCAGCACCAGCACCGACAATAGTATGAACTTCATCTATAAATAATATAATTCGCCCTTCACTTTTTTCAAGTTCATCAATCACAGCTTTTAATCTTTCTTCAAACTCTCCACGGTATTTTGCACCAGCAACTAAAGCTCCCATATCTAATGAAAAAATAGTTTTATCTTTAAGATTTTCAGGTACATCACCTTTTAAAATACGTTGTGCAATACCTTCAGCTATGGCAGTTTTCCCAACTCCGGGCTCACCGATTAATATAGGATTATTTTTATTTCTTCTTGATAAAATTTGAATAGCACGCCTAATTTCATTATCTCTCCCGATTATAGGATCAATTTTTCCTTTTCTAGCTAATTCAACTAAATCTTTACCGTATTTATCAAGTGCTTCGTAACTATTTTCAGGATTGTCAGTATTGATAGTTCTTCCTCCTCTTATTTCTGTAAGTACATTTTCAAATTGTTTTTTGTTAATGCCATTTTCTTTTAGAAAATTATTTACATCAAAACTTGCTAAAAATAAATGTTCTGTACTGATATAATTATCGTTCATAGATTTTGCAATATCTCCAGCTTTTACTAAAACTCTATTCATTTCAGCATTAGGTCTTGGGTCAATATTTCCCCCTTGAATTTTCGGCATTTTATTTAATTCAGCTTCAATATTTTTTATTAATTCTGTCGTATTTATTCCCATTTTATTTAAAATATTTGGAATAAGTCCGTTCATTTGACCAGTTAAAGCTAATAATAAATGCTGAACTTTAATGTCAGAATGTTGATATCTAATTGCAAAGTTGTGAGCTTCTGATATAGCTTCCATACTTTTTTGTGTAAATTTTTCTTCCATATAAATCACCCCTTAAATAAAATCATTTTATTTTGTTAGCACTCTATACTACTGACTGCTAACAGATATTTTATAACATATATTTTTTTATTTGTCAACTATTTTTTTTAGATTTTATTAGAAATTTTTAAAATATAAAATATGGTAAAAAGAATGCTATTCACTTTTTATAAAAAAAATGATAAAATAAGGAAAGGTTTCGGAGTCAATCGCTTGAAGAAATTTAAGAGGAAAGTCCGGGCTTCACAGGGCAAGGAAGATATTTAACGAATATTGAGAGAAATCTTAAGGAAAGTGCCACAGAAAATAAACCGCCCATAATTTATGGGTAAGGGTGAAAAGGTAGTGTAAGAGACTACCAGTGATTTAAGAGATTAAATTAGCTTGGTAAACCCCTTCCGAAGCAAGAATAAGAAGATGGCAATAAGAGGTTGCCCGCCTTTGCCTAAATGGTAGTTCGCTGAATGTTATAAGTAATTATAATATTAGATAAATGATTGACAAATACAGAACCCGGCTTATACCGAAACCTTTTTAAATTTAAAGCTATAATTCGAGAGGTAATTATGGATAAAAATAGAGTAAATAAAGTAAGAATTATAAAAAGTTTGAAATTGGAAGAAAATAATGAAATATTACAAAATTTTTATAATTACATGAATATAAATAAAATAGAAGAAGTTGAAAATGTAAAAGATGCAGATTTAATTGTATCTTTTGGTGGGGATGGAACGATGCTTGTAGCAGCTAAAGAAGCATTAATTAAAGATGTACCAATTTTGGCTGTAAATATGGGAACATTAGGTTATTTGGCAGAAGTGAATCCTCAAAATGTAGTTGAGATGTTAGAAAATTATAAAAAAGGCAAATATTCTATTGATAAAAGAAATTTTCTAGAAATTGAGTATAATGGTCAAAAACATTATGGTTTAAATGAATTAGTTATAATAAAAGGTGGATCGATGTCAAGACTTATAGAAGTAGAAGTTTATGCGGATGGAGTTTTTGTAAATAAATATCGTGCTGATGGTGTAATTGTTGCGACGCCGACAGGAAGTACTGCTTATTCGCTTTCAGCAGGTGGAGCTATAGTAAATCCGAGATTAAAAGCAATAACAATAACGCCACTTTCGCCACAAAGTTTGACGGCAAGAGCAATAATAATAGATGGAAAAGAAAAATTAACATTTAAAACAGCTTCACGAGATGATATTCACATGAATGTCGATGGAAGCGAATGTTTTTACATTACATCTAAAGATAGGATAAGTGCAACATTATCAAGAAAAAGTGTGAAAATTATTAGAAGTGGTGAGAAAGATTATTATAGTATTTTACGAGAAAAATTAAAATGGGGAGACTCTGTAATAAAATAAAAAGGGGGACTCTAAAGAGAGGAAGTTTATGTTAAGAGAATTAAGACTGAATAATTTAGCAATAATTAAAGGAATGGATTTGAATTTTAATAATGGGCTAATCTCTTTAACGGGAGAAACGGGAGCAGGAAAATCAATAATTTTGGATGGAATATCACTATTAATTGGAGAAAGAAGTAGTGTTGATATGATAAGGACAGGAGAAGAAAATCTATCAGCTGAAGGAATTTTTGATATAACGGATGAACAAAAAAATAAATTGGTTGAATTGGGATACGATATTGACGATAATGAGCTTATTATAAATAGAATTGTAGATAAAAATTCAAAAACTAAAATAACGATTAACGGGAAAAGAATGAATGTTTCTACATTAAAACAGATAATGAGTAATGTACTTGATTTAGTTGGACAACATGAACATCAATATTTATTAAATAAAAATTTTCATTTAGCTTTACTTGATAAATTTTTAGATAAAGATGGGAAAAATCTTTATAAAAAAATACAGGAAAATGTTCGTGAATTAAAAAGATTAAATAAAAAAATATCAGAGATTGAAGCAGAAAAAATGAATATTATGGAGAAAAAAAGTATTTATGAGTTTCAATTTAATGAGATAAATAGCTTGAAATTAAAAGAAAATGAAGATAATGAACTTGAAGAAGAATATAAAATATTATTTAATGCAGGGAAAATAGGAGAAAAATTAGGAGAATCAATACAAAAATTAAAAGAGGGTGAATTTTCTGTAAGTGTGTCATTAGCAAAAGTGCAAAAAAATTTAGAGTATTTGAGTACAATTTCAGGGAATTATACTGAAATGGTAAATAAAATAGAAAATATTTCATATGAACTTGAAGAAATTAGTTATTTTTTGGAAAATATGGCAGATGATATAGAAGTTGATGATTTTAAATTAGAAAAAGTAATGAATCGTCTTAATGAAATAAATAAATTAAAGTCAAAATATGGAGCTACAATTTCTGAAATTTTAATGACTAAAAATGATTTAGAAAATAAATTATCATTAGTAAAATTTGAAAATGAGGAATTAGATAGGCTAAAAAAAGAAAAAAAGGAAAAAACAGAAATTTATTTGAAAGATTGCGAAAAATTGCGTGAAACTAGAAAAAAAATAGCAGAGTATCTTTCAAAAAAAATAGATAATCAGTTAAAAGATTTGAATATGGCTAGTGCTAAATTTAAAGTACAATTTAATGAAAAAAAAGTTATTAGCTTTCATGGAATGGATGAAGTTGAATTTATGATGACAACAAATGTTGGAGAAGATTTTAAATCTTTAGCAAAAATTGCTTCGGGAGGAGAAATTTCAAGGATAATGTTGGCATTAAAAATTGTATTTTCCGAGGTAGATGATATTTCAGTATTAATTTTTGATGAAATTGACACAGGGATTTCAGGAGAAACAGTAAGGAAAGTTGCCGAAAAATTAAAAGAATTATCGTTAAAAGTTCAAGTAATTTGTGTGACACATTCTCCACAAATTGCCGGTAAATCAAAACAACAATTTTTTATAAAAAAAGAAGTTGAAAATGGATATACAGAAACAAAAGTTCGTGAATTAAATATAGAAGAAAGAACTAAAGAGATAGCACGGATAATTTCAGGAGATAATATAACGGAAGCATCAATTATTCATGCAAAAGAAATAATGGGATTAAATTAATATGGATAAAAAAGAATTAGATACGAAAACAGAAAAGAAAAATAGGTTATATATAAAAGAATTTTTAGATTATTTAAAATATGAAAAAGGAAGTTCTAATAATACAATAATAGGGTATGAACGAGATTTAACGATGTTTTTTGATTATATTCAAGAAGATGTTACTAAAATTACAGAGGAACATATATTTGAGTATATTGAAAAATTAAATAGACAGTTAAAAAGAAATACAGTTTTGAGAAAAATATCGTCAGTTAGAACATTTTATAAATTTTGTTATTTGAATAAAATGGTTAAAGACGATCCAACGGGAATGATAAAAAGTCTTAAACGAGAACAAAGATTACCAGAAGTGTTGTCAATGGATGAAGTGAAAAAAATTTTAGATAACTGTAATCACACACCAACGGGAAATCAAGATAGACTTATAATTAAACTTTTAATAGCGACAGGAGCTAGAGTTTCAGAAATTTTAAATTTAAAAATTCGTGATGTGGAAAATCAAGATTATGAATTTATAAAAGTTTTAGGAAAAGGCTCAAAATATAGAATTGTACCGATTTATGATAGTCTTGAAGTTGAAATAAAAAATTTCATAGAAAATGATAGACCTAAATTAAAAGAAGCTGATGAAAATTTTAAATTGTTTCCAAGTGTAAGGCGTGAAAATTTTTGGAAAAAATTAAAAAAAATATCAAAAGATGCTGGGATTGAGAAAAATGTGTATCCACATATTTTTAGGCATTCTGTCGCAACAGCATTATTAAGTAATGGAGCAGATATTAGAATTGTTCAAGAAATTTTAGGGCATGCTAATATAACGACAACAGAAATTTATACGCATGTAGAAAAATATGATTTAAAACAAATTTATAATAAAATAAAAATTGGCGATGATTAGAAAGGATTTAAAATGAGTAAAGATAAGAAAATAGAAATGAAAAAAATAAAAAATATAATAATTTTTCTTGTACTTTTTTTTATAAGTTTTATTCTTTCTAAAGCTGAAATATTAGATGTAAAAATTGGAACAGTAATAATTTTTATTTCGTACATAATGATAAATATTAATTTTATTGATTTTTATTTTGATAGTAAAAGAACTAAAACTTTATTATATATATTTTTAATAGGAAATATTTTATATTTTTCGTTAGCATCATTTTCATTAAAAGCAATTTTATATTACTTAATATGGATGTGGGGAATTAATTATTTTGTTATAAAAAATGAAGGGAAACAAAAAGTTAATTATGTTATAGAATATAATTTAATTTATACGATTTTCGCTATATTAAATATAGGAATATTAGTGTTTATATAAATATAGAAAAAAATTTTTATTTATGATAGAATAAAATGAAAATAAAATAGGAGGAAAAAAGTGGTAGACGGATTTAAAATAACAGGAAAAACGCCATTGAATGGAACAATAAAAGTTAGTGGAGCAAAAAATGCAGCGTTACCAATAATAATTGCTACATTAGTTGCTAAAGGAGAATATATATTAAAAAATGTGCCAAACTTGAGAGATATAAGAGTGTTGATGAGACTTTTAGAAGATTTAGGAATGGAAACTGAAAAATTAGATGATACAACATATAGAATAAAAAATGATGGATTTAAAAGAAATGAAGCAAGTTATGAAATAGTAAAACAAATGAGAGCATCATTTTTAGTAATGGGACCGATGATAGCAAACTTAGATGAAGCAGTAGTTTCGCTTCCGGGTGGATGTTCGATAGGAGCAAGACCTGTTGATTTACATTTAAAAGGATTTGAAGCGTTAGGTGCTGAAATAACTAGAGTACACGGATATATTCACGCAAAAGCCGATAATTTAAAGGGTGCAGATATTGCTTTATCATTTCCAAGTGTTGGAGCAACACAAAATATAATGATGGCTGCCGTTAAAGTAGCAGGTAAAACAACGATTTCAAATGCAGCAAGAGAGCCGGAAATTGTAGATTTAGGAAACTTCTTAAATAAAATGGGAGCAAAAATTTCTGGACTTGGAAGTCCGGTTATTGAAATTGAAGGAGTTGAGGAATTACACGCTGTAGAATATTCAATTATGTCAGATAGAATTGAAGCAGGGACTTATGTTATTGCTTCATTAATAACAGATGGAGAATTAAAAATTGAAAATGCAAATGTAGAAGATTTGGGAGTGTTTAAGTCTGAATTAGAATCAATGGGAGTAAAATTTGAAAGAGATGGGAATATTTTGTCAATAATAGGTAAATTAGAGAATTTAAAACCATCAAAAGTTGTGACAATGCCACATCCGGGATTCCCAACAGATATGCAACCTCAAATGATGCTTTTACAAGCGTTAGTAAATGGTTCAAGCTCAATGGAAGAGACAGTATTTGAAAATAGATTTATGCATGTTCCAGAATTTAATAGAATGGGAGCAGATATTACTATAAGACATGGAGTTGCACATATAAATGGAGGATTATCATTAACAGGTGCAGAAGTAATGGCTT
This sequence comes from uncultured Leptotrichiaceae bacterium, assembly GCA_963528625.1. Classification (GTDB taxonomy): domain Bacteria; phylum Fusobacteriota; class Fusobacteriia; order Fusobacteriales; family Leptotrichiaceae; genus CALHVR01. The sequence continues at coordinate 9,179 of CAURVQ010000020.1, forward strand.
CGGACTTAAGAGCAGGAGCAGCTTTAGTGTTAGCGGGATTGGTAGCTGAAGGTGAAACAATTTTAAATAGAGTTTATCATATTGATAGAGGCTATGACCAACTTGAGAAAAAATTAAATGATGTTGGAGCTAAGATAGAGAGAATTAAGTTAGGAATATAAAGGATTTGAGATTATTTTTTGAAAAGGATAAGACTGTTTTAAAAACGGTCTTTTTTCTTTTTGGGGACAAATTAGAGACAAAAATCAAAAAAAATAAGCTCGTTTTTTAAAATTGTGATATAATATAAAAAGAAAGATAATGAAAATAGATAGTTAATAGAAAGAGGTAAAATGAATAAAAAATATGATGTATTGGAATTTCATAAAGTGATAAATGAATTAATAAATTTATCAAAATTAGAAATAACCAAAGAGAAATTTATAGATATAGAAATATTAAAAGATAAATCAACATTAGATAAAGAGCTTATGCTTATGACGGAAATGATTGATTTTTATAAATACGATGATGGTTTTGAATTAAGTGGATTGACAGATATTCAAAGGCATATGGGAACAATTGATTTGATAGGAAGTTATTTGAGTGGAGAAGATTTGGCTGATTTGAAAAAGAATTTGGCAATATTTAGAATTTCAAAAAGTAGAGCAAAAAATGTAAGAGATAAGTATAAAGTAATTTGGCAATTATTTAATGATGTAGAAGAAATTAAAGATATAGAAAAATTTATAGATGATGCAGTTAAAGATGATGGTGAAATAAAAGATGATGCTTCGTTAGGATTGAGAGATGTTAGACGACAAAAACAAAATATAAACGCAAATATTAAAGAAAAGTTTGATGATTTGATGAATAATAAAGAAACTACAAGAGCAGTCCAAGAAAGAATTATAACTCAAAGAAATGATAGATATGTAATAGCAGTAAAAACGGATTTTAAAGGCTTAATTAAAGGGATAGAGCATGATAGGTCTGCAAGTGGTGGGACAGTTTATATTGAACCATTAAATGTCGTATCTTTAAACAATAAACTTAGAGAATATGAAGCACGAGAGCGTGAAGAAATAAGAAAAATACTGCTTAGATTGACAGAAATTATTAGAATGAAAAAAGATGAAATTTTAGAAATTAAAGAAATATTGCAAAGATTAGATTTCATTAATGCAAAAACTTCTTATGCGATAGAAAAACATGCGATAGTGCCAAAAATTATAAATAAAGAGTATTTGAAATTGGTTGAAGCAAGGCATCCGTTGATTGATGAAAATAAAGTTGTTCCACTTAATTTTGAACTTGGAAATAATAATGAAAACATTATGTTGATAACTGGACCAAATACAGGAGGGAAAACTGTAACACTTAAAGTGGCAGGGCTATTAACAATTATGGCATTATCAGGAATACCAATTCCAGCGGGGGAAAAAACAGAAATTGGATTTTTTGAAGATGTATTGTCAGACATTGGAGATGAGCAAAGTATAGAGCAAAATTTATCGTCATTTTCAGGGCATGTAAGCAAAATAAAAGAAATAATGGAAAGTGTAAATCATAGAACTTTAGTTTTAATGGATGAACTTGGAAGTGGTACAGATCCAATGGAAGGATCGGCATTTGCAATGTCAATTATTGATTATTTGAATAAAAAAAATATAAAATCAATAATTACAACACATTATAGTGAAGTAAAAGCACACGCATTTAATACAACGGGAATAAAAAGTGCTTCAATGGAATTTGATGTGGAAACATTATCGCCAACATATAGATTGCTTGAAGGAATACCCGGAGAAAGTAATGCGTTGATTATTGCAAAAAAATATGGAATTAGTGATGAAATAATAGAAAATGCGAAAAGTTATATAAGCGAAGATAATCAAAAAGTTGAGGAAATGTTAAAATCAATTAAAGAGAAAAATGATGAGCTTGAAGCATTAAAAATTGAATTAGAAAAAACAAAACAAAATTTTGAAAATCAAAAAAAATCTTACGAGGAAAAAATAGTAGAAGTTGAAAATGAAAAAAATGAAGTGATAAAAAAAGCGTACGAGGAAGCTGATAATTATTTAAAAGAAGTTCAATCTAAAGCAAGAAACTTGATTGATAAAATAAGTCGTGAAGATGCTAAAAAAGAAGATGCTAAAAATGCACAAAGAAGTTTGAATATGTTAAGAGATTCGTTTGTCGCAGATAAAAAGAAAAATGTTAAAGCACAAAAAGTTGTAGCTAAAAATATAGATATTCAAGAAGGAGAAGAAGTACTAATTAAAACTTTAAATCAAAATGGGAAAGTTTTAAGAGTGATAGCTGAGGAAAATAGAGTTCAAGTACAAGCAGGAATATTAAAATTAATGGTTTCGCTTGATGATATTGTTAAAATTACAAAGAAAAAAGTAAAAGCATATAAAAATTTTGCGGCGACTAGAACGAGTCAAGTTAGAAATGAAATTGATTTGAGAGGAATGACAGCAGATGAAGCGTTAATTGATTTAGAGACATATTTAGATCGTGCAATGTTAAATGGCTATCACGAAGTTTACATTATTCACGGTAAGGGGACGATGGTTTTAAGAAAAAGAATCCACGAATTTTTAAAAACATCAAAATATGTGACTGAATTTAAAGATGCAAATCAAAATGAAGGTGGAATTGGTTGTACAGTAGCGATTTTAAAATAAACTAAAAAAGAAAGTAGAAAAATGAAAATAAATAAAGAGAAACATGAGAAAATTTTAGAAATTTATAATACTATGAAAAGTGATGCAAAAAAGGCAATAGAGGGATATAAAAAAGCGTGGGAAGGTACAGAAAAAGAAGTGTTTGCAGAGATGGCTTTTTGTATTTTGACACCACAATCTAAGGCAAAAAATGCTTGGCAAGCAATAACGAATTTAGTTGAAAATAATTTGTTATATACGGGAACAGCTGAAGAAATGGTGGAATATTTGAATATTGTTAGATTTAAAAATAATAAATCAAAATATTTAGTAGAATTAAGAAATTTAATGACAAGAAATGGAAATTTAGAGCCAAAAAAAATATTGACTGAAATTGGAGATGTTTTTGAGAAAAGAGCTTGGATTTTAAAAAATATAAAAGGAATGGGATTAAAAGAAGCAAATCATGTTTTGAGAAATTTAGGTTTTGGAGAAAATATTGCGATTTTAGATAGGCACATTTTAAGAAATTTAGCTGAATTAAATGTAATTGATGAAGTTCCAAAGTCAATAACTGAAAAAAAATATTATGAAATAGAAGATAAAATGAGAGAATATTCAAAATATTCAAAAATTGCAATGGATGAACTAGATTTAGTTCTTTGGTATAAAGAAGCAGGCGAAGTTTTTAAATAAAAATCAAATATTTTGAAAATAAAAAATAGAAAGGTTTGTTATTTATGAGTAAAGTGATAGAATTAAAAGAAACAAATTTAAAAGATATAATTGGAGAAGGAGTTGCGTTAGTTGAATTAGGAAGTGTAACTTGTGGGCCTTGTAAGATGCTTGAGCCAATTTTAGATAAAATGTCAGAAAAAGTAAATTATCCTATTGTAAAAGTGGAAGTTTATGATTTTCCTGAAATTGCAACAGAGTATAAAGTAAGAAGTATTCCTGTACTTTTAGTATTTAAAAATGGAGAAGTTGTAAATCAATTAAAAGGATTTGTTGAGGAAAAAGAAATAGATAAAGCTATAAAAAAATATTTATAAAATAAATTATTGAAAAATAAGAAAGGATGAAAGATGAAATACGTAGAAAATTTTGAGGAAAAACTAGATAAATTTGCAGAGGTAGTGGTAAAAGTAGGAGCTAATGTTCAAAAAGGGCAAAAAGTGTGGATAAACGGTGCAACACACTCATTACCATTAGTTCATAAAGTTGTAGAAAAAGCATATCAATTAGGAGCGAGTGATGTAAATGTTAAATTAAAAGATTCAAAATTAGATAGATTACATGCTGAATATAAATCAGAGGAAGTTTATGCTAATATACCACAATGGATTGTAGATGAAAGAAATGCTTATTTAGATGATAATGTAGTATTTATACATATTTTAGGAAGTTCACCTAAATTATTAGAAGGTATTGACCCTAAAAAATTAAGTACTTTTGCTAAAAAATCAGGAGAAGTATTTAAGTATTATAGTAAAAGAATTGTGAATGATATAAATTCTTGGACAATTGTAAGTTATCCGTCAATAGAATGGGCAGAAATGGTATTTCCAGAAGAAAAAGATGGAGAGAAAGCACAAGCAAAATTATTTGAAGCAATATTTAAAATGATGAGATTAGATAAAGAAAATCCTGTTGAAGCTTGGGAAAATCATAGAAAATCATTACAAGAAAGAGCGGAATATTTAAACAAAAAACAATATAAATCATTGCACTACACAGCAAAAGGAACAGATATAACGGTAGGATTACCAAAAAATCATATTTGGATGGCAGCAGGAAGTAACAATGAAAAAGGTACAAGTTTTATACCGAATATGCCAACAGAGGAAATTTTTACAGCTGGAGATAAATATAGAATAGATGGTTATGTTTCAAATAAAAAACCGTTATCGTATCAAGGAAATGTAATTGATGGCTTTAAATTGACATTTAAAGATGGAAAAGTTGTAGAATTTGAAGCAGAAAAAGGAAAAGAAGTGTTGGAAGAATTGCTAAATACAGATGAAGGATCAAGAAGAATAGGAGAAGTTGCATTAGTTCCAAATGATTCGCCAATTTCAAATTCGGGATTATTGTTTTATGAAACATTATTTGATGAGAATGCTTCAAATCATTTAGCTTTAGGAGAAGCATATCCAACAAATGTAAAAAATGGAACAAATATGACAGAGGAAGAGCTTGATAAAGCAAGTGTAAATACATCAATATCACATGTGGACTTTATGATTGGTGATGGAGAAATGGATATAGATGGAATAACAGAGGATGGAACTAGAGAGCCAGTATTTAGAAATGGGAATTGGGCATTTTAAAATAGATAGAATAAAGAGGATAGTATAAACTAGCCTCTTTATTTTTTGTAAAAATTATTATTTAATATTAAAAGAAAATAAAGCATCATTTAGTAAAAAAATAAAAAAATTACTAATTTCAAATACAAAAACTAAGCATAAAATAACCTAAATAAAAGATTTGAGTGATAAAAAACTGTAATGAAAGAAAGTTGTTACAATATAAGGAGAATTATGCCTACGATTAGAGATATTGCTAAATATGCGGGAGTTTCAACAGCGACAGTTTCTAGAATATTAAATAATGATGAATATTTTGTTGTAAAAAAAGAGACAAAAGAGAAAGTATTGTTAGCTGTAAAAAAATTAAAATATATAAAAAAAGACAAGAGAAAAAAAGTAGCACAGTTGAATGTTTCTATAATAAAAGTATTTGATGAAAAAATAGAAAGTGATGATCCTTATTTCATTTCTTTAAGAATGTCTTTAGAAACGGTTTTAAAAAATAAAGGAATAAAAATAAAAAATTTTGAATTAAATTCAATTGAGACAGATAGTGATGTTGTTATAAATTTAATTACATCTGATGCAATAGTTATAATTGGAGAAATCAGAGAAAAACAGTTGAAATATTTGAGATCAATAAATAAAAATATAATTTGTGTAGATGCGTATAATAAAGATAATTCCATTGACTACATAAAATTTGATATGCGACATTCTGTGGAGATAGTTATAGATTATTTATTAAAATTAGGACATAAAAAAATAGGGTTGTTAGTTGGAAGAAATCAAATAGTTAGAAATTTAGTAGATTTTAGAGAAAAATATTTTATAGAAATAATGAAAGAATTAAATTTATATAATGAAAAATATGTTATAGTAGATGAATTTTCAGCAGAATCAGGTTATTCTATGATGAAAGAAATATTGAAGTTAGATGAAATACCAACTGCCATATTTTGTGGAAATGATTCTATAGCAATGGGGGCTTATAAGGCTATAAGAGAGAAAAAATTAAAAATAAGTGAAGATATTTCTGTTATAGGATTTAATGATTTGAAAATATCACAATATATGACTCCTCCATTAACGACATTACGAGTAAATACGAAAATTATAGCAGAGGAAACTTTGAATGCTTTACTTGAATTAATTGAAAATAATAGAAGTTATAGGAAAAAAGTTTTACTGGAAGTAGAATTGATAGAAAGAGAAAGTTGTACAAATATATTAGAGAAGTAATTAGCTTCTCTTTTTTTTATATATTTATAAAAAATTAAATTTGAATAGGAATAAAATTATCATTAATGTTTATAAAAAGTTTAGTAAACAAATAACTTTTTTATTAAATATAGACTATTGAAAATTGGGAAATATAATAGTATCTTTTAGATGTAAAGATATATCAAAAAAACTACGTAGAATTAAAATGAAAATGGAGGATACCAGATGAAAGTCATATTAGGTGCTGATGAAAAAGGAAAAGAATTGAAAGATTATATTAAAGATTATTTAATAGAAAATGGATATGATGTACTTGATAAAACGGAAGGAAAAGATTTTGTTGACACAACTTGTGCAGTTGCACATGAAGTATTAGATGTAGAGAATAGTTTAGGAGTTGTATTTGATGAATATGGAGATGGAAGTTTTATGGTAGCAACAAAAATAAAAGGTATGGTTGCGGCAGAAGTTTCAGATGAACGTTCAGCATATATGACAAGAGGACATAATAATTCTAGAATGATAACAATTGGAGCTAAAATTGTTGGAAAAGAACTTGCAAAAAATATAGTGAGAGAGTTTTTAAAAGCTAAATATGATGGTGGAAGACACCAAATTAGAGTAGATATGTTAAATAAAATGTGTTAGTGGAAAATATAAAATAGAAAAAGGAAGGTAAAATTATGAAAATAGCTATTGGTTGTGACCATATTGTAACAAATGTGAAAATTGCATTATCAGATTTTTTGAAATCAAAAGGATATGAAGTTTTAGATTGTGGAACTTATGACTTTACACGAACACATTATCCAATTTATGGAAAAAGAGTAGGTGAAGCAGTTGTTAGTGGAAAAGCAGATTTGGGTGTTTGTATTTGTGGAACAGGAGTTGGAATAAGTAATAGCGCCAATAAAGTGCCTGGAGTAAGAACTGCTTTAGTTAGAGATATGACAACAGCAATTCATTCAAAAGAATATTTGAATGCAAATGTTGTAAGTTTTGGTGGGAAAATAATAGGAGAATTATTGTTATTTGATATAGTAGAAGCATTTATAAAAGCTGAGTATAAAAAAACAGATGAAAATGAAAAAATAATAGAAAAAATAAGAAAAATAGAAACAGAAAATAAAGAACAAAAAAATGAAGAATTTTTTGACGAGTTTTTAGAAAAATGGAATAGAGGAGAATATAAAGATTAAAAGAATAGGAGTTGAATGGAATGATTTTGACAGTGACGATGAATCCATCTGTTGATATTTCGTATTCTTTGTCTAAATTTAACCTAGATAATGTGAATAGAACAATTGAAGTAACTAAAACACCGGGGGGAAAAGGGTTGAATGTTACAAGAGTCTTGAAGCAATTAGATGAAAATGTTATTGCTACAGGAATGATAGGTGGAGTTTTAGGAGTAGATATTCAAAATAAATTAGATAAAATGAATATAAAAAATAAATTTTTTGAAATTTCTGGAGAAACACGAAATTGTATAGCAATTTTACACGAAGGAAATCAAACAGAAATTTTAGAAAATGGTCCTACAATTAAAGAAGATGAAAGTACAAAATATTTAGATTATTTTGAGAATATAGTTAAAGATGTGAATATCGTATCAATTTCGGGAAGTTTACCGAAAGGATTAGAGAATGATTATTACTCAAAAATGATTGAAATTTGTAATAAATATAATAAAGATGTAGTTTTAGATTGTTCGGGAAAAGCGTTAGAAGAAGTGTTAAAAAATGAATATAAGCCAAAGGTAATAAAGCCTAATATTGATGAGTTATCACAATTATTGAATAAAAAAATAATAAAAGATATTAATGAAATAAAAGAAGTTTTGCAAAATGAATTATTTAAAGGTATAGAGTGGATAATAGTTTCGTTGGGAGCAGATGGAGCTTTTGCAAAACATAATGACAAGTTTTATAAAGTTAATATTCCTAAGATAAAAGTTGTAAATCCGGTAGGTTCTGGAGATTCAACAGTTGCAGGTATAGTTTCGGCTATAAATAAAAATGAAAATGATGAAAATATACTAAAAAAAGCGAACACATTAGGAATATTAAATGCGATGGAAGAAATGACAGGTTATGTAAATTTAGAAAAATATAAAGAGATATTTGAAGAAGTAAAAGTCGTGGAAGTATAAATTAGTAGAAGTATAAATTAAAAATAATAAAAATTAGAGGAGAAAAAGATGAGCTTAACAACACAAAAAAGAAAATTTTTAGAAAATTTAAGTGATAAAAATGGATTTATATCAGCATTAGCTATTGATCAAAGAGGAGCTTTGAAAAAAATGATAAAAAAATATCAAGAAGAAGCTGATGAAAAACAAATAGTAGAATTTAAAAAATTAGTGTCAGAACAGTTGACAAAATATGCTTCATCAATTTTATTGGATCCAGAATATGGATTAAAAGCTTCAAAAGTAAGAGATAAAAATGCGGGGTTATTATTGGCATATGAAAAAACAGGATATGATGCGAACACAGTTGGAAGATTACCAGATTGTCTTGTAGAATGGTCAGCAAAAAGATTGAAAGAAGAAGGAGCAGATGCTGTAAAATTCCTTTTATATTATGATGTGGATGAAGATGAAGTAATAAATAATCAGAAAAAAGCTTATATGGAAAGAATTGGAGCAGAATGTGTTGCTGAAGATATTCCATTTTTCTTAGAAATCTTAAGCTATGATTGCAAAAATGAAGATAACAGTTCAGTAGAATATGCAAAAGTTAAACCGAGAAAAGTAATAGAAGCAATGAAAGTATTTTCAGATCCTCGTTACAATGTAGATGTATTAAAAGTAGAAGTACCTGTAAACATGAAATATGTGGAAGGATTTGCTGAAGGTGAAGTTGTTTACACAAAAGAAGAAGCACAAAAATATTTTAAAGAACAAAGTGATGCGACAAAATTACCGTTCATCTATTTAAGTGCAGGAGTTAGTGCTAAATTATTCCAAGATACATTAGAATTTGCACATGAAGCAGGAGCTAAATTTAATGGTGTATTATGTGGAAGAGCAACTTGGGCAAATGGAGTAGAAGTATTTGCTAAAGAAGGAGAAAAAGCAACAGTTGAATGGTTGAATACTGTTGGAAGAAAAAATATAGAAGAATTAAATGAGGTTTTAGAAAAAACAGCAACATCATGGAAAGAGAGAGATTTGAATGACTAAAGAAGATGTAACAATGATAGGATTTGAGATTGTAGCTTATGCAGGAGATGCGAGAACAAAATTATTAAATGCTTTACAAAAAGCTCAAAACGGAGAATTTGAAGAATCTGAAAAATTAATACAAGAAGCAGAAGAATGTTTACTTCAAGCCCATAAAGCTCAAACAGAAATGATACAAAAAGAAGCAGGTGGAGAAGACGTAGAGTTAGGATTTATAATGGTTCATGGACAAGATCATTTAATGACAACTATATTATTAAAAGAATTAATGAAACATTTAATAGAATTGTATAAAAGAGGAGCAAAATAATGAAAAAGCTAATTGAATTTATAGAAAAGGGAAAGCCTTTCTTTGAAAAGTTATCACGTAATATTTATTTAAGAGCAATTCGTGATGGATTTATAGCAGGAATGCCAGTTATTTTATTTTCTAGTATTTTTATCTTAATTGCTTATGTTCCAAATGCTTTTGGATTTGTTTGGCCAAAAAATATAGAAGCGTTATTGATGAAACCGTATAGTTATTCAATGGGAATTTTAGCATTTTTAGTTGCTGGAACAACAGCAAAATCGTTGACAGATTCTGTAAATCGTTCAATGCCAGCAACAAATCAAATTAATTATATATCAACATTTTTAGCATCAATGGTTGGATTGTTATTATTAGCAGCAGATCCAATTGAAGGTGGTTTTGGGACAGGATTTTTAGGAACAAAAGGTCTTTTAACAGCCTTTTTAGCAGCGTTTATAACTGTAACTGTTTATAAAATTTGTATTAAAAATGAAGTAACAATTAAAATGCCGGGAGAAGTTCCACCTAATATTTCACAAGTTTTTAAAGATGTTATACCATTTACTTTATCAATAGTGTTGCTTTATGTTTTGGACATTTTAGCAAGACAGTTTATAGGAACAGGTGTTGCAGAAGCAGTAGGTAAGTTTTTTGCACCATTATTTTCAGCGGCAGATGGATATGTAGGAATTACAATTATATTTGGGGCTTATGCATTCTTCTGGTTTGTAGGAATACACGGACCGTCTATAGTAGAACCAGCTATTGCTGCAATTACTTATGCAAATATAGATGTAAACTTAAATCTTATGAAAGCAGGACAACATGCAGATAAAATTTTAACATCAGGAACACAAATGTTTATAGTTACAATGGGAGGAACTGGAGCTACATTAATTGTACCATTTATGTTTATGTGGATTTGTAAATCTAAGAGAAATAAAGCTATCGGTCGTGCATCTGTTGTACCAACATTCTTTGGAGTAAATGAGCCAATTTTATTTGGTGCTCCAATTGTGTTAAATCCAATATTCTTTATACCATTCATATTAGCACCAATAGTAAATGTATGGATATTCAAAGTGTTTATTGATGTACTTGGAATGAATAGTTTTACAGCTAATCTTCCGTGGACAACACCGGGACCGTTAGGGATTATATTAGGAACTAATCTTCAATTATTATCATTTGTATTAGCTGCTCTTTTAATTGTTGTTGACTTTATAATTTATTATCCATTTGTAAAAGTTTACGATGAACAAATTTTAGAAGAAGAACGTTCAGGAAAAACAAATGATGAATTAAAAGAAAAAGTTGCTGCAAACTTTAATACTTCTAAAGCAGATAGTATTTTAGAAAAAGCAGGTGTGACAAAAAATAATATAACAAAAGAAACAAATGTACTTGTTTTATGTGCTGGAGGAGGAACAAGTGGTCTTTTAGCTAATGCATTAAACAAAGCGGCAAAAGAATTTAATGTTCCAGTGAAAGCAGCAGCAGGAGGATATGGAGCACATCGTGAGATACTTCCTGAATTTGATTTAGTTATTCTTGCACCACAAGTTGCTTCAAATTTTGAAGATATGAAAGCAGAAACAGATAAATTGGGAATTAAATTAGCGAAAACAGAAGGAGCTCAATATATTAAATTAACTCGTGATGGACAAGGAGCTTTAAATTTTGTACAAGAACAATTTGAAAATTAATAAAATAATTGACAATTACTAAAATAGTTTTATATTTTAAATGGAGGTTTTAATATGTCAAAAAAATTGCCAGAAGATTTTATTTTTGGTGGTGCAACTGCAGCATATCAAGCAGAAGGTGCAACGGATAAATACGGAAAAGGTCCAGTTGCTTGGGATAAATTTTTAAAAGATAATTATTGGTATACAGCCGAACCAGCAAGTGATTTTTATCATCAATATCCAGTAGATTTGAAACTTTGCGAAGAATTTGGAGTAAATGGAATAAGAATTTCAATAGCGTGGTCTAGAATATTCCCAAAAGGATATGGAGAAGTTAATAAAGAAGGTGTAGAATTTTATCATAAATTGTTTGCAGAATGTAAAAGAAGAAAAGTTGAACCGTTTATAACTTTACATCATTTTGATACACCGGAAGCATTACATTCAAATGGAGATTTTTTAAATCGTGAAAATATTGAACATTTTGTGAATTATGCAAAATATTGTTTTGAAGAATTTAAAGAAATAAAATATTGGACAACATTTAATGAAATTGGACCTATCGGTGAGGGACAATATTTAGTTGGGAAATTCCCACCTGGAATCAAGTATGATTTTGAGAAAGTATTTCAATCACATCATAATATGATGTTATCACATGCAAAAGCAGTTAATTTATTTAAGAAAAATGGCTATCACGGAGAAATAGGAATGGTTTGTGCATTGCCAACAAAATATCCTTATGATCCAAATAATCCCGGAGATGTTAGAGCCGCTGAATTAGATGATATTATTCATAATAAATTTATTTTGGATGCTACTTTTAAAGGCGAATATTCAAAAGAAACAATGGATGGTGTAAATCATATTTTAAAAGTTAATGGCGGAAAATTAGATTTAAGAGAAGAAGATTTTGAAGAAATGAGAGCCGCAAAAGACTTGAACGATTTCCTTGGAATAAATTATTATATGAGTGATTGGATGACTGAATATGATGGTGAGAATGAAATTGTTCATAATGCTACTGGGAATAAAGGAAGCTCTAAATATCAATTAAAAGGTATAGGACAAAGAAAAGCTAATGAAAGTATTCCTAGAACAGATTGGGACTGGATAATTTATCCACAAGGTTTATATGATCAAATTTTTAGAGTTAAAAGAGATTATCCAAATTGTAAAAAAATCTATATTACTGAAAATGGTTTAGGATATAAAGATGTGTTTGAAGATAACACTGTATATGATGACGCTAGAATTGATTATATAAAACAGCACTTAGAAATTATTTCGGATGCAATAAGAGATGGAGCAAATGTAAAAGGATATTTCTTATGGTCATTAATGGATGTATTTTCTTGGTCTAACGGATATGAGAAAAGATATGGTTTATTTTATGTAGACTTTGAAACTCAAAAAAGATACCCGAAAAAAAGTGCTTATTGGTATAAAAGTGTAGCAGAAAAAAAAGAAGTTTAAAAATATATTAAAATGTGTGTAAACTCCAAAAATAAATATTAAAAGAATAAAACTTTGTATAAGTTTAAAAATAAAGGAAGTTTTATTCAAAAAGGATTGATAACTGTAATAAATAGAAATCAATCCTTTTATATTTCATTAAAAAATATTTTTTGCCTTATATTTTTTAGTAATAAGTTTCAAATAATTTAAAACAGTTTCGTTTGAAAGAGAATTTTCATCAACAAATAAAGTTTCAAGTTTTAATTTATTTTTAAAAGTAAAATTATTTATAAAATTAATATCATTTTGATTAGTATAGTTTGTAACAAAAAAAACTGCAATTGGATCAAATCCTAATTTTTTTAATTTTATAAATTCTTGTGTTGAATATTCCGTTGCTTCAATTTGTTTTACGATTCGTTCTTTCATAACTTCACCTTCTGAAAACGAGTTGATTTTATCGCCAATTTTTATTTCAAGTTCTCCATTTGAATTAATATTTTTTGCGATTCCATTAATTGCTTCACCACGAATATTTAAAGAAATTTCTTTGTCGTATAAGTAGTTGATTTTGTTAATTTTTAATAAAATTTCTTGCCAAGAATTTTCAAAAATAAAAGAATTATATATATTTTTAAAAATTTCAACGATTTTAAGTATAATTGTAGAAATTTTAAAAGTTTTTTTAGTTTCATTATTCAATGAAGTAGCAATATTTTTTACTTCTTCTGGAACATTGTTGTTGACATTAATTCCAATACCAATAAAAATTTTATTTTCAAATTCTTCTACTAAAATACCAGAAAGCTTTTTGTCATTAAGATAAATATCGTTTGTCCATTTTAATTTATAATCTAAATTTATGATAGATTTAAGTCCATCGTGTACAGCAAGTCCAGCTAAAAGTGGCAGTTTTAATTGTTTGTCGTAAGTTAAAGTTGAGTTCTTTTTGATATAAAAAGTGAAAAGTGCCATACCAACATTTGAAAACCATACATTTCCACGACGGGCTTTTCCGTTCGTTTGAGTTTCAGCTGAAATAATATCAAATTCTTTATATAAATGATGATTAGTTTTTAAATATTCGTTTGTTGAGTTTAATTCTTTAAAATTATATATTTTCATAAATAAGCTCCCTTTTTTAATGATATATATTATAACATAAAAAATAAATTTAAAATTAATTTCAATCATTTGTTTTGTTTATGTTAGAATAATGAAAAAATATAAATAATTGATTGATAAAAAGTTAAAAAAATGGTATCATTAAGTATTCAAATAGATTGAATGTATTGTAGAAAAGTAGTGTAGTAGGAGGAAAATTATGAAAAAATTAGTAGGAGTGTTGTCAATATTGACAATGTTTATTTTGAGTTGTGGGACAGAAGGAGCAAAAGAAAGTAAAGCGGCAACTAAAAAGATTAAGGTGGGAATAACTCAAATTGTGGAACATCCAGCTTTAAATAAAGCAAAGCAAGGTTTTAAAGATGCTTTGAAAGAAGCTGGAATGGATGTAGAGTATGATGAAAAAAATGCAAATGGAGAAGTGGCAACGGCTAATTTAATAGCAGGAACGCTAGTTAGCTCAAAACCAGACTTGATTTATGCAATTGCAACATCAACAACACAAGCTGTAGCACAAGCTACAAATGATATTCCAATAGTATTTTCAGCAATTACAGATCCGCAATCAGCTGGAGTATTAAAAGAAAATGTTACAGGAGTTAGTGATAGAGTAAATATAAAACAACAACTAGAATTGATGAAAAAATTAAATCCGGATGCAAAAAAAATAGGAGTAATTTTTAATTCATCAGAACAAAATTCAATGGTTCAAGTGAATGACTTAAAAGCTGCAGCAAGTGAATTAGGTATGGAAGTAATTGCAAGTGGAATAACACAAGCAAGTGAAATACCACAAGCTTCAGAAACATTAATTGCAGCAGTAGATATGATTTATACACCAACTGATAATTTAGTGGCATCATTAATAAATCTAATTACAGAAAAAGCGATTAAATCTAAAAAAATAGTATTTGGAGCAGAGGCAGCTCATGTTGAAGGTGGTGCTTTAATAACTCAAGGTGTAGACTATTATGAATTAGGTAAAAAAGCTGGACAGATGGCAATTGAGATTTTAAAAGGAAAAAAACCTAGTGAAATTAAATTTGAAACAATAGAATTGAATGATATTATAATAAATGAAAATACATTAAATGCTTTAGGAATTGCATTGCCAGAAGATATTAAAGCTAAAGCAAAATTTATAAAATAAAAAATAAGTACATACGAAAGAGAGGAATGATTTTATGAAAAGAATATTGACATTAGTAATGCTATCATTATTAACGGTATTGTCATGTGGAGAAAAAAAAGCAGAACAAAGTGGCAATCAAACAGGAGATATGGCGAATAAAGTATTTAAAATAGGAATAACACAATTTGTGACACACCCTTCTTTAGATCAAGTAAAGGAAGGATTTAAAAAAGCATTTGAAGAAGCAGGAATAAAAGCTGAGTTTGATGAAAAAAATGCAGAAGCAAATATGGCAACAGCAAATTTAATTGCAACAAACTATAAAGCAGATAAAAAAGATTTAGTATTTGGGATAGCAACACCGTCAGCTCAGGCTTTAGCAAATAATATTTCAGATATACCGGTATTATTTTCTGCCGTAACAGATCCAGCAAGTGCAAATATTTTAAATGCAAATGTAACTGGAACAAGCGATAAGTTAGATAATGTGGCAGATCAATTAGATTTATTAGTAAAATTAGATCCAAAAGTAAAAAAAATAGGAGTTTTATATAATACTTCTGAGCAAAATTCAATATTACAAGTTAAAGATATTGAAGCAAAAGCTAAAGAAAAAGGACTTGAAGTTGTATTACAAGGTGTGACAGCGTTTGGAGAGTTATCAACTGCGACAAAAGGATTGCTAGCACAAGTGGATGCTTTATATGTTCCAACAGATAATTTAGTAGTTTCAGGAATTAAACTTATTAATACTGAGGCATTATTAGCTAAAAAACCAATAGTTACAAGTGAAAATTCTTCAGTAGAATTAGGAGCTTTATTCACAATGGGACTTGATTATTATGAATTAGGAAAAAGAGCCGGACAAATGGCTGTTGAAATTTTAAAAGGTAAAAAAATATCAGAATTACCATTTGAATCATCTAAAAAAATGACATTATATGTTAATGAAGATACAGCAGCAGCATTAGGAATTGATGTGAAAAGATCTGAATTAGCTGGAGCAACATTAGTAAAAACTAAAAATTAATTAGAAAAGGAAAAATAAAAAGTAAGATGAATGAATTATTAGTATTTTTACAAAGCTTGCCTGATGCTTTTAAAACAGGTTTTATATATGCCATAATGGTAATGGGGGTTTATATAACTTATAAAATATTAGATTTTCCAGATATGTCGGTAGATGCGACTTTTCCGTTAGGAGGTTTTATATTTGCGGCATTTGCACTTTCAAAAAATGGATTTTTGGGGATAACTCATCCAGTTATGGGACTTATTCTTTCAGTTATAGGAGGAATGATAGCTGGATATTTAACGGGAGCATTACATGTTTACTTAGGAATAAACGGACTTTTATCAGGAATTTTGATAATGACAGGATTTTATAGTATAAATGCAAGAGTTGTTGGGACTCCGAATGTATTTATATCACCAGAAAGAAGTATTTATGAAGTAATTTCATTTGAAAAAAATTTCATACCTTTTGTGATAGTATTTATAATATTACTTATTTTAAAAGGACTTTACGATTACAAAATTAAAGAAAATAAATATGTAATAAGAGCATTATCAGTTTACACAGTAATTACAATTTTGTTAATAGTTTATGTTGGAATTACAAAAGATATTAAACTTATGTTATCGGTATTAATTGCGTTTATAGTAAAAATGATAATTGACTATATTTTAACATCAAAATTTGGATTTGCATTAAGAGCGTTAGGAAATAATGAAAAATTAGTTGTAAGTTTAGGTGTAAATGAAAAAAGATTAAAAATATTTGGATTAATGTTAGCGAATGGGTTGGTTGCATTTTCTGGAGCAATATTTGCACAAAACATAAAAGTAGCAGATTTACAGTCGGGAGTTGGAACTTTAGTAATAGGGCTAGCAGCTATAATATTAGGTTTAGGAGTAATTAAAAAATCACAATTAATAAATGAAACATCAATAATTATACTTGGTTCGTTAGCGTATTATTTCATAATAAATTTAGCATTAATGTCAAATACTTGGACGAAAAATTTGTATAGAACATTAAACTTTAGTGATGATATGATAAAAATATTAGAAATAAGACCAACAGATGCAAAAATAATAACGGCAGTTATTTTAGTTATAATTTTATGGAATGAAATGGCTAAAAAAATAAAAAAAGGTAAGAAAAAAGCAAAAATGATTAAAGAAGCGGAGGGGAATTAATATGATAGAATTAAAAAATATTTACAAAACATTCTTCTCTGAAATTGGAACAGAAAAGCAAGTATTTAAAGGATTAAATTTTAAAATAGAAGATGGAGATTTCATCACGATAATAGGAAGTAATGGAGCTGGGAAATCAACATTATTGAATGTATTGAATGGAGAAATTATTCCTGATGCAGGACAAATTTTGATAAATGATAAAGATATAACGAATATTGAAAGACATAAGAGAGCAAGATGGTTGTCTCAAGTGTATCAAGATCCAACGCAAGGAACTGCTCCTTCAATGACAGTTTTAGAAAATCTTTCAATGGCAAAAAATAAAGGAAAAAGATTTAATTTTACATTTGGATTAGATGTAAAAAATATAGAAATGTATAAAAAATTATTATCAAGTATAGGATTAGGGCTTGAAAAACAGTTGTTTACACAAGTTGGGCTTTTATCTGGAGGACAAAGACAGTGTTTATCATTAATAATGGCGACATTAAATCATCCAGATATATTGCTATTAGATGAACATACGGCAGCTTTAGATCCGGAAACATCAGCAATAATATTAGAAAAAACAAGAGATATAGTTGAAACGAACAATATTACAAGTTTGATGATAACTCATAATATGCAAGATGCAATAACTTATGGAAATAGACTTATTATGCTTCATGCTGGAGAAGTTATCTTTGATATTCGTGGTGAAGATAAAAAGAAATTAACGGTAGAAAAATTACTTGAAATGTTTAAAACGAAAGATGCAAAATTATCAGATAAAGATGTATTTTAAAAAATAAAGCTTTAAGGAGCTTTATTTTTTTATGTTTAAAAATTAGTAGAATATTTAATAGAAATTAAAAAATTTTAGTTGTAGTTTATGCAAGTATGACACTTTGAGTTGTGATTTAAAAAAATGTAGATAAATAAAAAAAGTATTTGACAAAATAAAAAAAATATAGTATACTAACTAAGTAATTTTGAAGTGGTCGCATAGCTCAGTTGGGAGAGCACCTGCCTTACAAGCAGGGGGTCACTGGT
>CAURVQ010000021.1:0-26288 GCA_963528625.1 uncultured Leptotrichiaceae bacterium
TCAATAGACAAATAGCATTCTAACATATCTCTTTTTCTTTGTCAACTACTTTTTTGATTTTTTTTATATTTTTTTACAAGAATTTATTTAATTATTATTTTTTATCAAATTCATTAATAGTATTTTTATATTTTTTTAAAAAAAGAGCATATGTAACTTAACACATGCTCTAATATATAAAATTATTTTCTAATTCCTAATTTTTCAATTAAACTTCTGTATTCATCAATATTTCTATTTTTTACATAGTTTAATAATCTTCTTCTTTTACCAACTAATTTTAGTAATCCTGCTCTTGAATGAACATCTTTAAAATGGAATTTTAAATGTTCTGTCAAATGATTAATTCTTTCTGTTAATAATGCTATTTGTACTTCTGCTGATCCAGTATCTTGTGCATTTTTTCCAAATGCTTCAATAATTTCTTTTTTTGATTTCATTGCCATTATTTTTTCCTCCTAGTATTTATTATTTAAACCAAGAATATAGAGGCAAACCTATATTCATAGTATAAATTCCTTAGTATAATAACATATTTTTTTATTTTTTGCAACTATTTTATAAACTCTGTTTCCAATTTCTCTAAATCAACAGGTAATTCTAAAACTTTTGTAACTTTTCCATCATCAATTCTTACATTAAATGGAAATCCTTGAACTCCAAATCCTCTTAAAATCTTTCCATCTTCATCATAGTAAGTTGGATATGTATAACCATTATCTTCTATATATTTTTTACTTTTTTCTAAATCTGTATTTACATTTGAATAAACAACAACTACATTAACTTTGTCTTTATACTTATTATAAAATTCTTCAATATATGGTGCTTCAGCTTTACAATGTGGACACCATTCTGCTGCTACTATAAATAATGTAGGTTTCCCATTTTTAAAAATTTTATCACTTTTCACAATTTTACCATCAAATTTTTTCAATTCAATCGTTGGAACTTCTCCATTATTTTCTACATCAACATAAAACTCTTTCCCACAGCTTACTACAAAAACTAATAACATTGTAATAAATAAAAATATTTTTTTCATTTTCCTCCTCCAGTAAAATTAAACTACTTTACTATTTTTTATTAATATAATTTTCAAATTCAGTTTCTAATTGATAACCGTATTCTTTTGCTGCTCTTAAATATATTTTTGCTTTTTTATTATTTTTTTTATTATAATAATAAACACCTAAATTATGTAAAGCAGTACTATTAAAACTTGATACTGCCGCTAATAAATTAACATTTTTAACATATTTATCATTTTCATTATAATAAAAACTTAATTCTATCATCGAGTCTTCATCACCACTTTTTGCTAATTTTTCTAATATTTTTTTAGCCTCTTTATTTGATTTTATTGTTTTTGACTTTTTATCTTTATTTAATTTTTCTAAAACATCAGCTAATGAATAACCAGCTCTTATCGAACCTAGGTTATACGCTTTTTCATAAATAGCTTTTGCTTTTTGTAAATTATTTTGTTTTTCATAAAAACGACCTAAATATAACATAATATCAATATCATTTTCTTTAACTGCTTTTAAGTAATACATTTCAGCTTTGGAATTATCATTTAAGTTTTGATAAACAAAACCTCTATATCCATTTATAAGAGAATTATCAACATCCATTTCATCTAAAAGTCTTCCAGCTAATTCATATTTTTTATCACCAACTAAATTATATGCTATTTCAAAACCACCTAAAAAATAATCGTAATCAAAATAAAGACTATTATATATTCTAATTGCTTCATCTTTTTGATTTTCATTTTCTAACATTTTTGCTTTAACATATAATGCTGGGGGATAATTTTCAGGAATATAATCTTTTAAAATTTCATACGCTTTTTCATAATTTGAAAATTTTTCTAAAACAATTTTTCCTAATTCTTTTTTTTCACTATCCGAAATTGTTTTACTAGAATTTTTTTGATTTAACTGTTCTACTCTTTTATAATCTTTTTTTAAATTTTTTAAATAATTATACGAATAAGTTGAATATATTTCTCCTTTATTTTTTCCTTTTTCAAAATATTCTTCAGCTTTACTAAATTCTAACTTATCTTGATATATGCTTCCTAATACATAATACGCTTTATCTTTACCATTTTTTGCAGATTGTTCAAAAATATCTATTATATTTTTTTCTGAAGTTTCTGTTGTTTGAAGTAAAAGTCCTTTATAAAATTCAGCATTTCCTTTACTTTTTCCTAAATATTTATCAAAAAATGAAATTCCTTCATTTCCAAAATATATATAAGCTAATTTGTACGCTTCTTCATTTTTAGTTTTTACAGCTTTATCTAATAACTTAGTAACTGTTTTTTCATCTTTTTGCTCTAATATGGCAATCAGTGCTTTTTCTAAAGAACTATACTCCATATTTTTATTGCTACACGCCACTACTAATATTAATAACAACGCTATAAGGATATTTTTTTTCATTTTCCTTTTTGTCACCTTTTACCTTCTAATTTTTGCTTATTTTATTATAGTTCCTATTTTTACCATTTCATCTATCATTATTAATTTAGTTTTTTTCTTTTCTGTAGTTGTAAGCAGCATTCCTTGTGATATCTCTCCCTTTAATGATACAGGTTCTAAATTTAAAACAGCCATCACTTTTTTACCTACTAATTCTTGTTCGTTTGGATACCATTTTGCTATTCCTGATATAATTTGTCTTTTTTCAGTTCCTGTATTTACAATAAATTTTAATAATCTATCTGCTCCATCTATTTTATTAGCTTTCTCAATCTCAACTACATTAATTTTAATTTTGTTAAAATCATCAATTGTTATTGGATTTTCTATTTTCAAATCTTCTTTATACTCTACTTTTGATTCATCTTCTGAAAATTCCACTCTTGGAAAAATAGGTTCAGCATTATTTAATTCAGTTCCTATTGGGTAAACTCCCCATTCTAATATTTCTGATAATTGTAATTTATCAAAATTAATATTTAAACCTAATTGTTTTGTCATTTTTATTGCTGTAGTTGGCATAAATGGAGAAATCATAACAGAAATCTTATATAATGCCTCAACTAAATTATACATCACTGTTGATAATCTATTTTTACTATTTTCATCTTTTGCTAATTTCCAAGGTTCACATTCATCAATATATTTATTCATTCTAGAAATAAATTTCCAAATTTCTTTTAATGCTTCCGAAAATTGATAGTCGTTCATTTTAATTTCTACATTTTTTACAACTTCAAACCATAAATTTTTAATTTCAATATCAAAAGTATCAATAACTTCATTTAAAATAACTTTAGAATTAAAATACTTTTTTTGCATTCCTATCGTTCTATTCAATAAATTTCCTAAATCATTTGCCAAATCAGAATTTATTCTTTGAACCATTGCTTTTTTAGAATAATCTGCATCTTGACCAAAAGTTGCTTCTCTCATTAAATAATATCTAAAAGGATCTAATCCGTATTTTTTAATTTCTTCCGATGGATTTACAACATTTCCTAGGGATTTTGACATTTTTTCACCTTCAACAGTCCACCACCCATGTGCTGCCACTGTATCTGTAATTTTTAACCCTGCAGACATTAACATTGCCGGCCAAATTATAGCATGAAATCTTAATATATCTTTTCCTATAACATGATTTACCACTCCATTTGTCCACATTTCATCAAATTTTTTAGGGTCAGCTCCATATCCAGCTGCTGTTATGTAATTTGTTAAAGCATCGAACCAAACATAAATTACATGTCCTTCTTCTAATTCCAGTGGAATTCCCCAATCAAATGTTGTTCTTGAAATTGATAAGTCTTGTAATCCTTGTTTTATAAATGCAATAACTTCATTTTTTTTACCTTCTGGCTTAATGTAATTAGGATTTTCGTCAATAAATTTTAATAAAGCGTCTTGATATTTAGATAATCTAAAGAAATAAGACACTTCTTTTACATCTATTACTTCTTTCCCCATATATTTCCCATCAACTAACTGATTTTCTGGTACAAATGTTTCTTCTGAAACTGAATATTTACCCCAATATTCTCCTTTATATATATCTCCATTCTCATTAACTTTTTTTATTATTTCTCTAACACTTTTTATATGTCTTTCTTGTGTTGTTCTCATAAAATCTGTATTAGAAATTCCTAATTCTTTCCATAAATTTATAAAATTTAAAGACATTTTATCTACCCATTTTTGTGGTGTATATCCATTTTTTTCAGCTGCTTCTTGAATTTTTTGACCATGCTCGTCAACTCCAGTTAAAAATTTAACATCATAACCTGTTAATCTTTTATATCTAGCTACTACATCACAAATAATCGTTGTATAAGCTGTTCCAACATGAGGCATTGCATTTGGATAGTAAATTGGTGTCGTTATGTAAAATGATTTTGACATTATTTTTTATGATTTTAATAAAATCATATCCTCCCTTCATATAAATATTTTATATGTTATTTTTATAGTTTTTTAACTTTTTTCTTTATGTTTCATCGACATTTCTTTTAAACTATGTACTTCTTTAAAATAATCAGAAATATCATTTATTTTTTCTTCTATAACTTCATTTGTTTCTTTTTCAGGATTTGTTGAAACAAATACTAAAGTTGCATATCCAAATAGATGTACCCATAACCTCTCTATGCCATCTTTAGCTTGTGTAAATGAAAGATTTGGAAAACTTTTTAACACAATCTCTTCCTTTAATAAAACTTGCATTGTTTTATTAAATAAATCGCTAAATCCTTCTGCTGCATCCAAAAAAATTGCTCTAAATAATTCTTTTTCATCTCTAGCAAACTTTATAAATCCCATTGCTGCATCAAATATTTCTCTTCCTGTATAATCACGGTATAAATATTCATTTAATTTTTCTTCAGCCATCTCAATTACTTCTTTTTTTAATTCATCAATTGTTGAAAAATTAGCATAAATTGGTGCTGTTGATCCTTTAAATTTATCCGCAATCTTTCTAGCGCTTATATGTTTTATACCATTTTGTTTCATTACATCGTAAGCTGCATTAAGTATATCACTTTTAGTAAATTTTATTTTTGGCATTTTTTTCACTACTCCACTTCTTTCACATTGTTGTTTTATAAATACTTTTTAAAAATACAAAATTCCCAATTTTTATGTTTTTCACTTTTTTCTAAAATCCAGTCATCATAATTTATTTTTGGAAAATAAGCATCTGCTTCTTTTGATTCAAAATCAATAAAACTAATATATAATTTTGTTATCATGTTTTTATCAAGCATTTCTTTATAAATTTGTTCCCCACCGAGTATAAAAATTTCTTCTTTAGAATTTCCATATTCGCTTAATAGTGTTTCTAAGTCATTATAAATTCTAATTTCATTGTCCAAAGTGTAATCACTATTTCTTGTTAAAATAATATTCTCTCTCTTCGGTAGTGGTCTCCCAATACCTTCAAAAGTTTTTCTCCCCATTACAACTTTTTTATTTAAAGTTATTTTTTTAAAATTTTTTAAATCTTCGGGAATATGCCATAATAATTTATTATTTTTCCCTATTTCATTATTTTTCCCTACTGCTACAATAATACTGAACATTTATATCGCCTCTTCTAAACTGCAACTTCAAATTTAATTAATGGATGGCTCTCATATTCTTCTAATTTTATATCATCAAATGTTAACTCATTAAATGGTTTATCAGCAATAAAAATCTTTGATAATTTTAAAGGTTTTCTCTTTAATTGTTCTTTAAGACCTTCTATATGATTTTCATAAATATGAGCATCAATAATCGTATGTGAAAACTCCCCAACTTCATATCCACATTCTTTTGCAATCATCATTGTCAATAATGAATAACAAGCTAAATTAAATGGGATTCCTAATGCAATATCACCACTTCTTTGAGTTAAATGACAATTAAGTTTATTACCTAAAACATTAAATGCAAATGTATAATGACAAGGAGGTAATTTACTTATTGATGCATTCCCTGGATTCCAAGCTAAAACAATCATCCTTCGTCCATTTTTATGATTTGGATTTGTTTTCATTTCTTTTAATGTGTCAATAACATATTGAATTTGATCAAAAACTAATTGTCCGTTCGCTTCTCTTGTTGTCCATTTATTATTTTCATCAACAAATACTTCACCATCTAAACTAATTTCAGGTACTGGATATCTTCTCCAAAATCTTCCATAAGCTGTTTCTAATTTTCCTTCTTCATCAGCCCAAGCGTCCCAAATTTTAGTTTTTTCTCTCAATTTTTTTATATGTTCCTCCCCTGATAAATACCAGAAAAGTTCATGTAACATAGAATTAAAATACATTTTTTTCGTCGTCAATAAAGGATAACCTTCACTTAAATTTACTTTATACGAATAAGCGAATGTTGAAATTGTATCAACTCCTGTTCTATTTACTTTTCTAACACCATTGTCTAAAACATACTTAACTAAATCTAAATAAACTTTCATATTTTTAAATAATGGCTTTAGAAAAACTACTATTCGCTTTTATGTCAATAATAATCTCTTTTAAAGCCACTATTTCCCTCCTTTCAATATTATTTTATTAAAATTCAAAATTTAATTGTCTCCAAGCTTCATATATTATAATTGCCGCTGAATTAGAAAGATTTAACGATCTTCCCATTGGTAACATTGGAATAGTAATATTTGTTTCCAAAAAAGATTCCCGTATTTCAGTCGGAATACCTTTTGATTCTGGTCCAAACATTATAAAATCATCTCTTGTATATTTTACATCTGTATATTTTTGTTGTGTTTTAGTTGTTGCCATATAAATTTTACTATCTGTTCCTTTAATATTTTTTTCATAAAATTCATGAAAATTTTCCCATACATAAAGGTCTAATTTTTCCCAATAATCAAGTCCAGCTCTTTGAATTTTTTTGTCATCAAGTTCAAAACCAAGTGGTTTAATCAAATGTAACTTTGTGTTTGTTAAAACACAAGTTCTTCCAATATTTCCAGTATTTACATGTATTTCAGGATTTAGTAAAACTATGTTCATACCGATTTCCTCCGTAATTTATTTTATATTCATTAATTTCTTATAATCTTCTAATTTAATTCTATCTGTTCCTTTATCTATTTTTGCTAATTTTTTAGAAATATTATCACCTCTTGAAAAACCTCCCAAACCTTTTTTACTATTTCCATGTGTTATAGCTATAGCTAACGCATCCGCCGCATCATCAGGTTTAGGTATTTCATCCATTTTTAGAATAAGTTTTACCATTTCTTGAATTTGTTGTTTTGAAGCACGACCATATCCTGCAATTCCCATTTTCACTTGCAAAGGTGTGTAACCAAAAAGATTTAATCCATTTTGCTGACCTACTAATGTTATAACACCTCTTGCTTGTCCAACTTCAATTATCGTTTTTTGATTTTTAAAGAAAAATAAATTCTCAATAGCCATATCATTTGGCTTCCACTTTATTATTATTTTTTTTAATTCATTGTAAATCTTTTCTAATCGTACTGGCATATCTTCATCTTTATGTGTATATATACAACCATAATCTAAAACAATAAAATTATCTTTTTCAAAATCTACAATCGAATACCCTACTATTGCTGTTCCCGGATCAATACCTAATATTCTCATATTATAATTTCTCTCCTCTTAATTTATGTAGAAATGTTGAAATCTTTGTTTATAATTTTATCATAATTTTTATTAAAAATCAAATAATTATCTATATTTAAACACATTTATTTTAATAGTAAATTTAATTTATAATTTCTATTTTTATATTACAAATAAAATTTTATTCCTATTTAAAATAATTATCTCTTTTCAAATAAATTTTATTTTGTGTCACTTTTAATACATTAATTATTCCTTTAAATTCATTATTTTCCTTTAACATTATTTTAAATTTTTTATTAACTTCTACTTCATTTGGAATATCTTTTTTATCTATTAACACTGTCATTCCATTTTTTAATTTAATATAATTCTCTTCTTCAATTTTTATTTCTTCATAATTAAAAATTTCTTGTATTTTTATAAATTTAGTAATTTTTTTTATATTTTTATCTAAATATAAATTTTCTTTTTCTTCACATTTTATCTCAACTTGATTGTTTTCAAAATAAGATATAATATCTTCTAAATTTATACTTTCTGACAAAGAATAATTATTAATTTTTGTTCTAATAAGTTTAGTCATTGTAGCATAAACTCCTAATTTTTCTCCAATATCATGTACTAAAGATCTTATATAAGTTCCACTACTCACTCCTACAAAAAAACTTATTTTGTTATTTTTATATTTTATATCATTTATATAATTTATTTTGACGTTTCTAGCTTCTCTATCTATTTCAAGACCTTTTCTAGCCAATTCATAAAGTTTTTTTCCATTTATCTTTATCGCTGAATACATTGGTGGTATTTGCTCTATTTCCCCTAAAAAACTCTCTACAACTTCTTTTATTTTTTCAAATTCAAATTCAAAATCTTTTTCATATTTTCTAGTTATTTCTCCATCAGCATCATAACTATCTGTTTCATACCCTAATTCCATTTCAACATAGTATTCTTTATCTTTTTTCATCAAATCATTTGAAAATTTTGTAGCATTATTAATCATTACAACTAAAAGTCCTTCTGCCATTGGATCTAAAGTTCCGGCATGTCCTATTTTTTTCGCATTTAATAACCATTTTAATTTATTTATCGCAGCAAAAGATGTTATTCCTTTTGATTTATTTAATAAAACTATCCCGTCTTCTAAAAAAATATTATTATTTCTCATTATATTTTCTCCTCTATTTGTTATTTATTAATTATATCAAACAAATTTATTTCTTACAAATTATTTAAGAATAAAAAAATTAAATAAATTAAAACTTTAATTATTAATATTATGAATATAAAATTTAAAAGAATTAACTCCTATTTTCATAAAAGTTAATTCTTTTCATTAGAAAATATTATTCTCATATCATTTTTATTTTATATATTTTTCAAAAAATTAATTATACTTTTTTTCTATTAAATATTTTTATTCCAATTATAGCAATTAATATCATAAAGATACTAATTACATACGGTGCTCTTATGCTCATTCCACCTAAATTTATTAATAAATCTTCTGCTCTAAATGTACTTACAAAAATTCTTATTATAGCGTACATTATCAAATATATCATAGTTAAAACACCTTTATTGTATTCTTTTTTTCTAAATACAAACCAAAGTAATATAAATCCGATAAGATTTAAAAATGCTTCGTATAACATTGCTGGATGTAACGGTGTTTCAGGAAATTCCATCCCTGCAGGACTATCTGCTGGAAAAACTAATCCCCACGGCACTAATTCTTTAAATTGTGACTGCATTTCTAAACTCATATTTTGATAAGATGCCCACCACTCATTAAATTTACCTGAAAAAATAATATTTAATGGAGTAAAAGTCGGAACTCCGTGTATTTCACCATTTGCTAAATTTCCAAATCTTCCTAAAAATTGTCCAAATAATAATGGTCCAACTCCCATATCAGTTAAAACCCATAAATTTATTTTATGTTTTTTAGCAAAAATATACGAACCAATCAATCCACCTATTATTCCACCATGAATTGCAAGTCCACCTTCCCATACTTTTATCATAGAAATAGGATTTTGTAAATAATTATCTAATCTTAATAATACATAATATATTCTTGCTCCAATTAATCCCGATATAATTGCAACAAATGCAAAATCTTCTATTATTTTTTTATCTTTTATACCTCTTTTTTTTGCAACTTCATCTTTACTACTAATATATATTCCAATTAAAAATGCCAAAATATACATCAAACTATAAATTCTAAGTTCAAAACTTCCTATTTTAAATAAATAAGGTCTCATTTTTCTCCCTTCATTAGTAAAATTAAAGAGAATAAGTATATATAAAATATTTTTTATTATAATCCTATTCCCTTTCCTCACTATAATTGTTTATTCAATTCCTCTTCCAAAACTATAAAAAATTTATCAATTTGTTCTTTAGTAATTTCTCCTAAAATTCCAATTCTCATCAAACTATTTGCAAATTTCCCTTTTCCACCTGTTACAGTATATTCTCTTTTTTCCAATTCTGCTATTATTTTTTTTATTTCAACATTTTCTTTATAAACTGAAATCAAAGTATTTGTTCTATTTTTTTCATTTTCTACTAACAATTTAAAGTCTAACGCTTTCGCTTTTTCTTCAATATATTTTCTTAATTCATATTTTTGTTTCGTTGTATATTCTACACCATTTTTTAATAAATCTTTTAACGATTGATGTAATGCCAATATTAATGCAATTGCCGGTGTATATGGCGTTTCATACATTTCTGTAAAATACTTATCATACTGTTTTAAATCAAAATAATATTTAGGTAAATTTGATTTTTCCATAGCTTTTTTAGCTTTATCACTTATAGCTACAAACGATAATCCCGGAGGAATTAAAAAAGCTTTCTGGCTTCCTGCAATTGCCACATCAACATTCCAATTATCAAACTCAAATTCATTAGCTACAAGTCCACTTATTGTATCTACAATAAGTAAAGTATCTTTATTTTTAGTCAACTCTCCTAGTGATTTTATATCATTTAATATTCCTACTGAAGTTTCACTGTGAGTAACTAAAATTCCCTTAATATCACTATTATTATCCAATATTTTTTGAACATCATCTAATTTATAACTCTTACCGAATTCATAATCTAACTCAATAACATTTAATCCGTATATTTCAGCAATTTTTTTAAATCTTTCTCCAAAATATCCTGTATTTATAGCAATAACTTTATCTCCAGTTGAAAAGAAATTCACTATTGCAGTTTCCATTGCTCCTGTTCCAGATGAAGTTAAAATTGCTACATCATTACTTGTTTTAAAAACTTTTTTTAGATTTTCATTATTTTCTTTCATAATATTTCTAAATTCAGGTGTACGATGATGTATAATATCTTTAGCAAATATTTCTAAATATCTTTTTGGTATATTTGTAGGTCCTGGTGTCAATAATAATTTACTCATTTTCTCTCCTTTTATAAAGTATAATTTATTTAAAATTTATCTATAACTATTGATTTAACTCTCATCATACTTTCAATACTATATTTTATTCCTTGTACTCCAGCTCCAGAACCTTTAATTCCTAAGAAAGGGAAATTATCTGGACCTCTTTGAGTTTTATTATTTATATGAACAGTTCCAACTTCTAATTTTTCAGCAATTTCAAAGGCTTTTTTAAAATCGTTTGTAAATATAGATGATTGTAATCCATATTCTGATTGATTTGCAATTTCTACCGCTTCATCTAATGATTTTACTCTTATTATTGGTAAAACTGGTCCAAACGGTTCTTCCCAAGCCAATCTCATATCTGTAGTTACATGGTCAAATAATACTGGCCAAATTAAGTTTCCTTCTCTTTTTACTGTAGTCAATGCAGTTGCACCTTTTTCAATAGAATCATTAATTAATCCTTCAATAAAATCAGCTGATCCTTTATCAATTACAGGTGTAATATCTGCATCATCAAATGGATCTCCAACTGTTAATTTTTCTACTTTTTCTTTAATTAATTGTGCCAATTTATCTGCAACTTTTTCCATTACCAATACTCTTTTAATCGCTGTACATCTTTGTCCTGAATAACTAAATGCTCCATTAACAACATCTTTTGCAACTTTTTCTAAATCAGCATCTTCTGCAACTATTGCCGCATCTTTTCCACCTAATTCTAACATTATCGGTTTCATTCCCGCTAATTCCCCTATTTTTTGTCCAACTGGTGTACTTCCAGTGAAATTAATAAAATTCACTTCTTTATGTGTATTTAAGTAATCTCCTATTTCTGAACCTTTCCCTGTTACAGAATTTAAAACTCCTGCTGGTATTCCCGCTTCTTCAAATGCTTTAACTAATAAAAGTCCACTTATTGATCCTTGTGTAGGCGGTTTAAAAATTACTACATTTCCTCCAATTAAAGCTGGTGCTATTTTAGATCCTGATAAATTTACCGGATAATTAAATGGTGCAATTGCTAATACAACTCCAACTGGTTCTCTTTTTACAATCGCTAATTTATTATTGCTTCCCGCTTCAAAACCACCACCTTCAACAACTTCTCCCGTTATTCTTAAACCTTCATCAGCTGCATATCTTATTAAATCAGCAGTTCTTACAACTTCTCCAACCGCTGCTTTATACCCTTTCGCTACTTCTTTTGCTAAAATTTCCCCTATTTTTTCTTTATCTCTTTCCAAAATATCTGCCGCTTTTTTTAAATATTTTGCTCTTTCTACTGGTGATAATTTTTTCCAAGTTGCAAAAGCTTTTCTTGCTGTACTCATAGCATAATCAACATCTTCTCTTGACATTGCTGGTACTGTCCCTAATTCTTCATTGTTTATTGGAGAATATATTTTTATTTCATTTTTTGAACTTTTCCATTCACCATTTACTAAATTTTGGTATTTCATAAATGTTACTCCTTTTCTGTATTATAATCTTTTCGTCTACTGTTCACATTCTACCATAATATTTTTATAATTTAAAGTATTTTATTTTAAGTTTATCATACTTTATTTTTTTAATTATTTAATAACTCTAAAATAAAAAGATAAAAACTTAAAATTATAAAATAAAGTATCACACTTTTAGTTGCAATTTACACACAGATAAAAAAGCAAGAGTTTGTGTTGTAAAACTAAGTAAAATATGATACAATACTCAAATATTAAGTGAAACAAATTCAATATATTTTTATATTTATAGTGATGAAAAAACTGTAATATAAGAGAGGTACAAATGAAGATAGGAATCATCCAAGGAACAACACAAGTTGATAAAAATGAAATAATATATAGAATAACAAATAAAGTAGTATCATCAAAGAATTATAAAGTTATAAATTTTGGAGTTTATCCGGAAGAAATGACCTCATATTCTTATACTGAAATTGCGATCTTAATTGCTTTGCTTATAAATAGTAAGGCAGTAGATTTTGTAATAACCGGATGTTCTTCAGGACAAGGAATGAATTTAGCATGTAATACACTGCCAGGATTATTATCCGGGTTTATTCAAAATCCGCAAGATGCATACTTATTCGGAAGAATTAACGATGGGAATGTGGCTAGTCTATCTTTGGGATTGGGTTTTGGTTGGTTAGGAAATCTTAATCTTGAATACACTTTAGAAAAGCTGTTTGATGGAGATTTTGGAATTGGCTTTCCACCAGATGTTGCGAAACGAAAGATTAAAGAAACCAACCGTGTTAAAAAATTTAATGAAATAAGTAAGGTCTCTTTGATTGAATTTTTGGATCAATTGGAAGAAGAGTTTATGACTAAAATATTGTCTAAAAAAGATGTTATTGATTATATACTTAATCATTCAAAAGAGGAAAAACTAATAAAATATCTTTTAAACAAGATTTAATATGGTTTCAAGCTATATGATTATAAATTTTAAGCTTCTATATAAATAATCATATTCAAAAAATAATATCATAAATTCTGATTTGGAGATATAAAAACATATATATGAATTTGAATGACTATTTAATAAAATTAAAGGAAAATAAACACCTGTTAAAATCTTGTTTTTGGTATAGCTATCATCTTAAACAAAGCATAATTTTTTATATTTTGCGTCACATATCATTGACATTTGTAAAAACAAAAAATAAAAAAGATTATTTTTCTTGCTTTTTTTTAAAAAAAAATATATAATAATGTTCCGTAGAAATATAAAATACTGTAAAAATAAAAATGATGTTTGGGAAAACCCATCTATAAAAAAAACCTTTAAGAATGCGTATATCTTTAAAAGGTATGCGTTTTTTATTTTTACATAAAATTAATTTTATACAATCTTAAAAAATTACAATAAAATTAGGAGGAAAAATGAATTTTTTTGGTTTAGAAATTGGACTTAACGAATTATCGTGGTTAGGATATTTGTTTTTTAATTATACTTTTATTTTATTAGTATACAGATATTGGGGAAAAGTAGGATTATTACTGTTTGTCCCACTATCAGTAGTTCTGGCAAATATTCAAGTTTTAAAAATGATGCATCTATTTGGAGTAGAAACAACAATGGGAAATATTGCGTTAGGTGGAGTCTTTTTAATCTCGGACATTTTATCTGAAATAGAAGGTAAAAGATTTGCAAAAAAATTAGTAACAATGGGATTTGTAACAATGGTATTTACAACAATTGTTATGAAATGGGCAGTAACAATTACACCAGCATCTATTGATACCTTCCAACCACACTTAAATGCTATATTTGGAGCAAACTTTTTAGAATTATCAGTAATTAGAGTAACATTAGCAAGTCTAACAGCATTTGTTATATCTCAATTATTTGATGTTTGGGCATACCAAGTAATTAGAAAATGGAAACCAGATTATAAAGATATATGGATAAGAAATAATTTTAGTACAGTTATCGGACAAGTAATTGATAATTCATTATTTACAATATTAGCCTTTGCTGGAACACCTGGAATTGGAATTAAAGAATTAGTTATTATCGCTTTTTCAACTTATTTCTTAGAAATATTTATCTCTGTAATGGATACACCGTTTGTGTATATTGCAGCAAAATGGCATAAAGAAGGAAAAATAAAAGAATTAAAATAAAATATATTATCATATTTTCATATGTTGAAATTTTTATATCTGTATGGTAAAATATAATTAATAAAATTAAGGAGAATTTGTGAATGAAAAAAAGAAAATGTCTATTGCTTCTATTATCTTTATTATTTATTAAAAATATTTATGCAGATGAAAATAATAAAATAGAATGGAAAGAGATGAGTTTATCCGTAGATATAAATAAGGATAATGTAAAAGATATAATAAAAGTACAATATTATGAAAATAATGATAAAGTTTTTGTAAAATTTACACCAGAAATTACAAATGGAAAAAAATACGAATCTGTTGATAATATTTTTGATAAAGCAACATTTCGTACAGAATTTTCTCCATTTGTAAATAGTTTAATTAATGAATATTCTCAAAAAGAAGAATTAATTAATCAACAAAATAATATAAAACAGACAGAAACTATTGAAACAAAACAAGCAAATTTAGAAATACCAAAGTTAATAAAAGGTCCTTACAATTATAAAGAGTATTATTTAAAAGCTAGACCTAAAAATTTAACATTTGATTATAAATATAAAAAAAATTCTCCAATTGATATGGATGAATTTATATTTATTAAAACGACTGTGAGTATAAGACAAGAACCAAAAACGAATTCAAAAATATTAAAAACAGCAACTTATGCAAACAAATATAAAGTCGTTGGAAAAATTACTGTAGCAGGAACAAAAGGAAACACAGATTGGTATGAAATTTATTTTGATGGAAAATTAGGCTATATACCTGCTAATTCAAATATTGCAATTAAAAGAACATTTGATTGGCACGATATGATAAAAAAAATAGAAAAAACTAATAAATTTATAAAAAATGCGATTGATAATAATCAAAAAATATATGTTTTAGATGATTATACTCCATTAGGTGGTGGAAGTGGCCAATTTAGAGATAAATTTGGAAATAGAGAAAACCAAAGTGAAAGAGGATATTTAACTCCTGAAATGAAAGAATTTATAAATATTCCAGATAGATCGCTTATGACAATTTTAGAAGAAACAACAAAATATATTAAAGTTAAAATAGATGCTTATAATGGAGAATTTTATATAAATAAAAATGTTAAAAAACTTTTAAAAGATAGTGGAATAAAAAATAGTGTGACAAGATTTATTTATATTGATAGAGAAAGTCAAAATGAAATGATAGTTGAAAAAAATAAAGACTATGATACTTGGAATGTTGTTACTACATCCTTTGTAACTACAGGTAAAGATTCTGGTATTTCTTATGCTACACCATATGGAGTGTTTTTAATAGCGTATTCAAAACCTGTAATGCAATATACAAGTGATAAAGATCATACAAAAATTGTCGGTGATGCAAAAAATGCTATAAGATTTAGTGGTGGTGGATATATGCACAGTATTCCGGCTGTTTTTGAACCAAAAGCTACAATAAATCAAAGAAAAGCTATTACAGCAAGTAAAATAGGTACTTACGCTGAATCTCATAAATGTGTTAGACATTATGATGATCAAATTAAATTTATTTATGATTGGCTTGGAAATAGTAGTCCGGGACATAAATACGGTTATAGAACACCAATAGTCCCTACAATTATGTTAGTTAAATAAAATACTAAAAAAGATGAGTTTTCTCATCTTTTTTAATATATAACTTTGTATAATCTATAAAAACTTTATTTAATTATTCTCTAATATTTTAATTAATTTAATATATAAATTAATAATTATATAAAAAGGATAAGAAAATTTCTTATCCTTATATGTGTTATTTATAAAATTAAAATACATTAATTAATATATACTATCTTAATTCTATTTATTTTTTATCTACAAAAACAACTTTTTTTACATCATCATATGTTTTTGCAAAATGGAATGTCATATCATTTAATATCTCTTTTGGTAATTCCTCTGTATCCATTTTATTTTCATTAGGAAGAACTACATCTCTTATTCCTACTCTATGAGCTGCAATAACTTTTTCTTTTACACCTCCGATTGCCAATACATCACCTGTAATCGTTATTTCTCCAGTCATTGCTACATCTTGTCTAACTTTTTTATCTGCTAAAACAGATACTAATGCTGTTGTTATTGTTATTCCTGCAGATGGTCCATCTTTTGGAGTAGCACCTTCCGGAAAATGTAAATGAATATCTGTTTTTTCATAAAATTTATCTTTTATTCCAAACTTACTTTGAGCGTGTCTTACAAATGAATACGCTACTTTTGCTGATTCTTGCATAACATCTCCAAGTTTACCTGTTAGTTGTAATCGTCCTTTACCTTCCATATTTACAGCTTGAACTTCTAACATCGTTCCTCCTACTGCTGTCCATGCAAGTCCGTTGACTACTCCTAATTTACCAGTTTTGCTTGCTTTTTTATCTTCTCTAACTTTTGGATTTCCAAGATATTTTTTTATATTTTTATCTGTTATTGATATTTTTTTAATTTCAGTAGTTAAAACTTCCCTTGCCATTTTTCTAAACATTTTTGAAATTTCTCGTTTAAGATTTCTAACTCCTGCTTCTCTCGTATATTCATTTATTATTTTGAATATAGCTTTATCAGTAAATGTTACTTTATATTCTTTTAATCCATTCTCTTCTTGTGATTGTGGTATCAAATAATTTTTAGCAATATTTAATTTTTCAAATTCAGTATATGAATCAATATAAATAATTTCCATTCTATCTCTTAATGGTCCTGGTATTCCACCCAAATCATTTGCTGTACAAATAAAGAATACATTTGATAAATTAAATGGATGATCAATATAATGGTCTTCAAATGTATGATTTTGAGATGGATCTAATACTTCTAACATTGCTGAAGCAGGATCTCCTCTAAAATCTGAAGCCATCTTGTCAATTTCATCAAATAAAACTACCGGATTATTTACTCCTATTTGTTTTATCGCATTAATTATTCTTCCCGGCATCGATCCAACATATGTTCTTCTATGACCTCTTATTTCTGACTCATCTCTAACACCACCTAAAGCAATTCTTGTAAATTTTCTATTCATTGAACGAGCTATAGATGAAGCAAGCGATGTTTTTCCTACTCCCGGAGGCCCTACCAAGCAAATTATTGACCCTTTTAATGAATTATTTAATTTTTTTACTGCTAAAAATTCTAAAATTCTATCTTTTACTTCTTTAAGACCATAATGATCTTCATTTAAAATTTTCTCAGCTTTTAATATATCTATCTCATCTTTTGTTGAATTTTTCCAAGGCAATTCTAACACTGTTTCAATATAACTTCTAATTACTGCAGATTCTGCTGAAAAATCAGGCATTTTTTTCATTCTTGCTACTTCTTTTTTCAGTTTTTCTTTTAATTCTTTAGTAATTTTTGCTTTATTTATTTTATTATCAAGTTCATCTACTTCATCATCAACGCTAGAGTCTTCCCCCATTTCCTCTCTCATAACTTTTATTTTTTCTCTTAAATAATAATTTTTTTGAACTTCATTCATTTGATCTTTAACTTTTAACTCTATATCTCTTTCAAGATTAAATATTTCTATTTCTCTATCAAGAACATTTATAATTTTATAAGCTTTAGCTTCTATATCTAAAATTTCTAATAATTCTTGTTTTAATTCTGTTGATATAGATAAATGGGTACAAATAAAGTCAAATGTTCTATCTATATTCTTCATATCTTGTATATTAAAAATTATATCTTGTGAAACTTTTTGAGTTATTTTTGCATAATTTTTAAACGCATCAATTACTTTTCTTTTTAAAGCTTCTCCCGTACTTTCTTCTATAGGTCTTGGAAAAACTTCTTCATAATCTGCATATTGTACACCATTTTTTTCTTGAAATTTATTTATTATTACTCTATGTTTTGCTTCAACCAATACCTTTACTGTTCCATTAGGCATTTTCACATTTTGAATTACATGTACCAATACACCAACTTCGTAAACATCTTCAGGTAATGAGGGATCTTCTATATTAGCATCTTTTTGACTAGAAAGTATTAATTTGTTATCAAACTTTTCTAAAGCTTCATTTAAACTATTTAAACTTGCTTCTCTACCAATAAATATTGGTGTTACAACTCCCGGAAATACTATTAATTCCCTAGTTGCTATAAATGGTTTTTTTAACATTCATATTCCTTTCTTTATTTTATAATTACTTTATTTTTATCTTCTATCGTTTCTTTTGTAATTAAAACTTTAGACACTTTATCCATAGAAGGTATTTCATACATAAGGTCTGTCATAACATTTTCAATTATTGATCTTAAACCTCTTGCACCTATTTTTCTTTTTAAAGCTAGTTTAGCTATTTCTTCTACTGCTTCTGATTCAAACTCTAATTCAACATTTTCCATTTCAAAATATTTTTTATATTGTTTTATCAATGAATTTTTAGGTTCTGTTAATATTTTTATCATTGCTTTTTCATCTAATCCATGTAAAGCTGTAATTACTGGTAATCTACCTATTAATTCTGGGATAAGCCCATATTTAATCAAGTCTTCTGGCAATACATTTTCAAATAAAGTTAAATCATCTAATTTTTCAACATTTTTACCTTCTAGTCCAAATCCTATTTTTCTTTCATTAACTCTATTTTTTACTTTACTTTCAAGTCCTTCAAAAGCTCCACCCACTATAAATAAAATATCTTTTGTGTTTATTTCTAACATTTCTTGGTTTGGATGCTTACGTCCACCTTGTGGAGGAACACTCGCTACCGTACCTTCAATTATTTTTAATAATGCTTGTTGTACTCCTTCTCCAGAAACATCTCTAGTTATAGACATATTTTCTGATTTTCTAGCAATTTTATCAATCTCATCTATATAAATTATTCCGTGTTCAGCTACATCAATATCATAATCTGCCGCTTTTATCAACTTTAATAGCACATTTTCTACATCATCTCCAACATATCCTGCTTCAGTTAATGTAGTTGCATCTGCTATTGCTAGTGGCACATTTAATATTTTTGCTAATATCTGTGCTAACAATGTTTTTCCACTTCCTGTAGGACCTACTAACAACACATTTGATTTTTGTAACTCAACATCATTATTATCATTTTGCATTTTATGTGTAATTCTTTTAAAGTGATTGTAAACGGCAACAGAAAGAACTTTTTTTGCTCTTTCTTGCCCAATTATATATTCATCCAATTTTTCTTTTATCTCTTTAGGTTTAATCAAATCAATTTCTGTATCTTTATCATAAACTTTGTCTTGATCTATTTCATCTTCTAACATTGCCATAGAATCTTCTATACATTGATCACAAATAAAAGTATCTCCTTCTGGACTTGCTATCAATTTAAATACTTCGTCTTCAGTACTTCCACAAAATGAACATTTATGCTGTTTTTTCTTAGCCACTTAATTCACCTCATTTTATAAAACTTTATCTATTAATCCATAATTCAATGCTTCCTCAGGCGACATAAAATTATCTCTTTCTGTATCTTTATAAATTTCTTCTATCGCTTTCCCTGTTCCTTCAGATAGTATTTTACTTGTCAATTCTTTCATTCTTTCAATTTCTTTTGCTTGAATTTGAATGTCTGTTGCTTGACCTCTTGCTCCACCTAAAGGTTGATGTATCATAATTCTTGAATTTGGTAAAGAATATCTCTTACCTTTTGCTCCGGCACTTAATAAAACAGCACCCATACTAGCTGCCTGCCCTACGCATATTGTACTAACATCTGCCGTTATATGTTTCATTGTATCATATATCGCAAGTCCTGCAGTAATTACACCTCCAGGACTATTAATATACATTATAATATCTTTTTCTTTATCTTGTGCATCTAAAAATAATAATTGTGCTACAATTGCATTCGCCATATTATCTTCAACTTCACCACTAACAAATATTATTCTATCTTTCAAAAGTCTAGAATAAATATCATAACTTCTTTCTCCACGACCATCATTTTCTATAACTATTGGACTATACATCTTAACCCTCCTATATTTTATTATTTAGCGTTTTCCACTAAAAATTCTATTGTTTTTCTATTTTCAATTTGGAATTTAATATTATCTATAAATGCTTCATAATTTCCAGCTTTTTTAATATCAGCTACAATTGTATCTTTATCCATTCCATACATTGCTGCCATCATTTCAATTTCATTGTTTACTTCTTCTTCTGTTGCTTCAATTTTTTCAACTTTTGCAATTTCACTTAAAACTAAGTCTGTTTTAACTGCTTTTTCTGCTCCTTCTCTCATTTGTTCTTGCATTGTTTCAACAGTTTGCCCTGTCATTTCAAAATATTGATTTAATGAAAGTCCTTGCATTTGCATTTGTTGAGCAAATCTATTAATTTGATTTTGAACTTCTCTATCAGTTAAAGCTGCAGGCACTTCAAATTCAGTTGTTTCTAACACTGCTTCCACAACTTTATTTCTTAATTCATTTGCAATTCTTGTTTCTTCTCTTTTTTCTAAATCTTCTTTAGTTTTAGTTGTTAATTCTTCTAATGTTTCATGTCCTAACTCTTTAGCCAATTCATCATCTAATTTAGCTTCCTCAGTTCTTTTAACTGTATTTAATTTAACTTTGAATAATGCTGGTTTTCCTGCTAAATTAGCTGCTCCATAATTTTCTGGGAATGAAACATTTACATCAAATTCATCTCCAGCTACATGTCCTACGATTTGATCTTCAAAATTATCAATAAAACTTCCTGAACCTAAAGTTAAATCAAATCCTTCTGCTTTTCCACCATCAAATGCTACTCCATCTATAAATCCTTCAAAGTCAATATTTGCAGTATCATTTAATTCTGCTTTAGTCCCCGCTTCAGTTTCTTTTAATTTCCCTGCTCTTTTTCTTAAATTTTCTAATTCTTCATTTACTTTTTCTTCAGTAACATTTACTGTTTCTCTTTCAACTTTAACACCTTTATATTCTCCTAATTTAATTTCAGGTAATACTGGAATAGTAAAAGTTGCTTCAGCTAAATCTTCTTTAACATCAAATTTTTCTAATTTAATATCAGCTATCGGTCTTAATTCATTTGAAGTTACAGCCTCTCTGTAAGCATCTGAGATTAAATGATTTAAAATTTGTTCATTAATTTCATTTTTAAATGTTTTTTCTATAACTGACGCAGGTACTTTCCCTGGTCTAAATCCATCAACTTTAGCATCTTTAAAGTGAGTTAAAACATGTTTTTTCATGCTTGCAAATTCTTCTCCATTTAATACTGCCGTTACTTCATATGTTGTTTCATTTAATTTTTTTACTGTTGTCATTTTATTATATTCCTCCTAAATTTTTTATATACAATTTTTATACATTATATCACTAATATATATTTTTTTCAAACTCAATTTATTTAAAATCTTTAATTTTTAATTCTATGTACAAATCACTTCTACCTGACTTAAATACAGGCGTATAAACAATTTCAAATGTTCTATGGCTGTTTTTTATCCGTAACTTTTGACCTAAATTATACCCAATAACAGATATTATTCTATCATTTTTTTTAATAAATCCTTTAAAATGTCTATTATTTACTCCAAATTTTTGAAAACTTATAAATTTAATTCCCGTATCTTTAAAGTTTGGTTCTTGATTATCAAGTCCAAACGGTGCTAATTTATTTATATCTAATAATTTATTTTTATTTATTTCTTCTATACTCAAATCTGTATCAATAAATAATACTTTTTCCTCTGTTGTTTTATTAGCTTCGCTTAATTTCCTTTTTAAAAAAATTTCAACATCTTTTAATTGATTTTCTGCTATTAAAAATCCTGCAGCTAAATCATGTCCTCCAAATCGTTCAAATTTATGCGATGTTTCTTTTAATATTTCAAAAATATTAAGTCCGTCAATGCTTCTACATGAAGCTTTCCCTAATCCATCTTTAATTGATATTAATATGACCGGAATATTATATTTCATTGAAATTCTGGAACAAACTACACCAATTACTCCCGAATGCCAAACTCTACTCTTCATAAAAATATATTTTGGATTTTTTAATCTTTGAATTTTTTCTTCTATTTCATTATATATTTCCATCTCTAAATATCGTCTAACTTTATTAGCTTTTTTCATGTCTTCAATTATTGAAAATAGTCTATAATCATCTTCTTGAATAAAAAATTCTACAACTGTTCTCGATTTATCAATACGACCTAAAGCATTAAAAATAGGAGCTATATAAAA
The DNA here is from genome assembly GCA_963528625.1 of uncultured Leptotrichiaceae bacterium. GTDB lineage: Bacteria > Fusobacteriota > Fusobacteriia > Fusobacteriales > Leptotrichiaceae > CALHVR01. Next base: position 22,852 of record CAURVQ010000021.1, read on the forward strand.
TCCAATCTCATTAGTTGTTATGTTTTTAGAATTTATTTTCAAATAATTTAATATATATCTCATACCCTTTACTTTAGACTTTTGTAAATTAGCTAATCCTTTTTTTATAATTATTCTATTTTCATCAACCATCGGCACAACATCCGCCACCGTACCAATCATTACTATATCTAAATAATCAAATAAAATTTTCTCACTTATTCCAGCTTTTTGATAAACAGCACACGCAACTTTAAATGCAACACCTACTCCTGCTAAATTTTTATTAGGATAATTATCACTCGTTTTAGGATTTATTGTTGGTATATTAAACTCTTTTATTTTTTCATTTTTATGATGATGATCCGTTATAATTATATCTAACCCTATTTTTTTTAACATCAAAACTTCTTCTCTTGTTGCTATTGAAGTGTCTACTGTTATAAATAACTTAGTTCCTCTTTTTTGTAAAACTTCAATCATTTTTGATGTTATTGCAGTTCCTTCATGAGAACGACTTGGTGTATAATAATCCACTCTTATTCCTAATTTTCTAAGAACAATAACTAAATATGCTGTTGCTGAAATTCCATCTACATCATAATCACCATAAATCGTAATTTTTTCATTTTTTTCTTTTGCTTTAAGTATTCTATCTACAACTTTATTCATATCTTCAAATAAGAAAGGATCGTGAAAATCCTCCTTATTTGAATTTAAAAATTTATCTACTTCTTTTTTTGTAGTTACATTTCTATTTAATAATAAACTTGTTATCAATCTATTTTCTTTAAATTCATAAGCTTTTTTGCTTAAATATCTATAATTATAGTTTTTTTGTTCCCATTTCACGAACTATTCACTATCCTTTTGTTTGATTTCATTTAATATTGATGTAATTTTAATTCCGTATTCCACACTATCATCCAAATGAATTCTTACCTCCGGTACAAATCTTATTGATAATTGTGAACCTATTACTTTTCTAAAAAAACCTTTTAATTTTGATAACTCTTCAAACAATTTTTCTTTATTTATATTATTTTTAAGATCTAAAATTGAAAATGTTAAATCTAAATATCTACCATCATTCGTCATTTCTACTTTATGAATTGAAACTAAATTTTTTATTTTTTCATTTTTTACATCTGTTAATAAAGTCATTCCAATTATTCTTGAAATTTCTTTTTCTAATCCTTTTTTTCTTCTATCATTCATTTTTCTCACCTCATAATTTAATTATTTTATTTTGTTAAATAATCAAACTATCTTGGTATTTCTTCCATAATATATGATTCAATGATATCTCCTTCTTTAATATCATTAAAGTCTTTAATTCCCATTCCACATTCTTGACCCATAACTACTTCTTTTGCATCATCTTTAAATCTCTTAAGCGATGCTAATTCACCATCAAACACTATAATTCCATCTCTTAACACTCTAATTTTTGATGCTTTTGTAACTTTACCATCAACTACTAAAGCTCCGGCAATATTACCAACATTTGAAATTTTAAACACTTGTTTCAATTCCATTCTTCCTAAATATACTTCTTTAAATTCAGGATCTAACATTCCAGTCATTGCTTTCTCAATTTCTTCTGTTAAATGGTAAATTACATTATAATTTCTAATTTCAACTCCAGTTTTTTCAGCTTCATTAATTGCTGGCGTTGTTGGTCTAACATTAAATGCAATAATTAAAGCATTAGAGGCTTCTGCTAATTTAACATCTCCTTCTGTTACAGCTCCAGCACTTGCTTGAATTATATTAATTACTACTTTTTCGTTATTTAATTTTGCCAACGATTCTTTTAATGCTTCAACTGATCCTTTTGAATCCGCTCTTATGATACATTTTAATTCTTTTAATTGTTGTTCGTCTAGCTCTTGTGATAAACTTTCTAACGAGATATGTTTTTTCTTATTCTGCTCACTAGCTTTTTTCTCATTAGCATAATCTTCTGCTATTTTTTTAGCTTGTTTATCATTATTAACTCCATAAAGTACATCTCCTGCATTTGGAACTGTACTAAATCCTGTAATTTCAACAGGTTGAGCTAATCCTGCTTTTTCTATTTTATTTCCTCTATCATCAACCATAGATCTAACTCTACCATAAGTTTCCCCAGCAACAAATATATCTCCAATTTCAAGTTCTCCTTCTTGAACCAATATATCTGCAACTGCTCCCATTTTAGGATCTAATCTTGATTCAATAACTACAGCTTTAACTCTTTTCTTAGGATTTGCTTTAAGCTCTAATATTTCAGCAGTTACTAATATTGTTTCTAGTAATTCTTCTAAATTAATTCTTTGTTTTGCTGAAATTTCTACAAATTCAGTATCTCCACCCCAATCTGGAGCCATTAAACCATATTCTGTCAATTCAGTTCGCACTCTCATAGGATCAGCACCCGGTTTATCAATTTTGTTTATTGCGACTATTATTGGTACACCTGCTTCTTTCGCATGTGAAATTGCTTCAACTGTTTGTGGTTTAACACCATCATCTGCAGCAACTATTAATATAGAAATATCTGTTATATTAGCACCTCTTGCTCTCATCTCTGTAAACGCTTCGTGTCCAGGAGTATCTATAAATGTTATTTTTTGACCTTGCCAATTCACTTGATAAGCTCCTATTTTTTGAGTAATTCCTCCTGCTTCTCCAGCAGTTACATTTGTTTGTCTTAAAGCATCAAGTAATGAAGTTTTACCGTGGTCAACATGTCCCATTATTGTTATTACTGGAGCTCTCAATTCTAAATCTTGTTCCTTATCTTCAAATTCTAAATGATATTTTTCTCCATAACTCACTTCAACTACTTCTTCTTTTTCTACAATAACTTCATAATCCATCGCTACTTCTTCAGCTTCTTCAAATGTTAAAATTGCATTTGCCGTAAGAATTTTCCCTTGCATAAAGAATTTTTTAATAACATCTGAAACATTTATTCCTAATTTTTCAGCCAAATCTTTTATAGCAATTTCTTCTGAAATCGTTATCATTCCAATAGTTTCCCCTTCAATTCTAACTATTTCGTCTTTTATTTTTTTCTCTTCTTTTTTCTTACCTTTTTTCTTTTTATCATCTTTTCTAAAATCTGATCTAAGTTCTCTTAATTTTTTCTCTTCTTCTTTTTGTTTTTTCTCTTTTTCGTATTTTTTCTTATCGAACTTAGCTCTATTTCCTTTGTTTGATGCTTTTGGTTTTTCACTTGATGGAGTAACAACTGATGCTATTTCATCTTCATTATTTTTAGGTTTGTTATCTCTTCTACCAAAGTTTCTATTATCTCTTGAAGAAAAGTCTTTATCCTTCCCATCTTTGTTGAAGTTTCTTCTTTCACCATTGTTATTTCTATCTTTATTAAATTCTCTTCTATCGTTTCTTTGTCTATCTCTATTGAAATTTCTTCTTTCGCCGTTTTCATTTCTATCTTTGTTAAAATC
>CAURVQ010000022.1:0-24984 GCA_963528625.1 uncultured Leptotrichiaceae bacterium
TATTTATTGTCCTCGTCTACTTTTTCAATAGACAAAATGTATTCTAACATATCTCTTTTTCTTTGTCAACTACTTTTTTAATTTTTTTATATTTTTTTGTAATAGTCCATATTTGATATGATTTTTTCTATTAATTTTTCTGCTTTTTCATAATATGTATTATTATTTTCATACGATATTATAAAACATAAATCTATATTGAATTTTTCAACTTTATCGTTTATTTTTATACTTCCATAATTTATTTTTTCTTTAGTTTTTATAATTTTCACTTCATTAATTCCATCTATATTCTTTAAATTTTTTACTAAATAAATTACGAATTTAAAATCACCTAACTTTATTTTTAATTTTTTCAATTTACTATTTTCATTCTTTTCTATCACATAATTTTTTACATATTCTCGTATTTCAACTTCCTTTTTTATATTTTCACTATAATAGATTTTTTCCATTTTTATTAACCCCTTTCTTCTCCAAACAATAATTTCTATAATACTTCATTTGTTCATATATTTTTATTGTATTTTTTATTATCATTGCTCTATTTTGTTTTACCCCTTTAATATTTTCATTTTTTATAAAAAACATAGGATTTTCGCTTATATTTTTTATATTTAATTTTATATCAGCATTTGAAATAATTAAAATTTGATCATAATTACTATTTTTTTCCTCTACTTTTTTTAAATTCAACTTTTCTATTTCAACAATATCTAATTTTTGTAATAAATATTCATAATTTTGGATTACATATTTTTCATTCCCTTTTGGAATTTCCAATAATAATTTTGTTCTTATTTTTTCATTTTCTATCTCAACTTTATTTAATTCAACAATTTTTCTATTAAAATACTCTACTTTATTATAAGTTATTATATTTTCCATTATTTTATATTCTTTCTTTATTGTAGATATTTTAGTAATTTTTTTATTTTTATTTCTTAAATAAATATATCTATTCAATATACTATATATTAATCCATTTAAAATTTCTTTCTTTTCTATTTTTGAAATTTTTTCCATAATCTTTTTTATCGTTTCATATTCTAATTTATATTTTATTATCTGTCTACTTTTTTGAATTTTATTAATTTTTTCATCATTTATATACAATAAAATATAAGAAAATATTTTTTGAATGAGATTTATATCACAATACTTCTCTTTACTTAATGTTTCTTGAATTACATCATATATTAAATATATATTTTTTAATTCTAAATTTTCAAACAATAACTTTAATAACTTTTCTTCTTCAAAAAATCCTCTTTTTAAATAAATTTTATAAAAATATTTTTCTATAATATTTATAAATATCTTTTCTTTTGTCTTATTTGCAGTCAATTTTCTTTTTACTGAGTTAAAATTATTTATATAATCATCATATCTATAATTATAAGTTTTTATTATTTCATTAATATCATTTTTTATTTTCTTTTCTTCTCCTTCAATTCCTCCAATTTTTTTATTTATTCTATAAGCTGTTATTTTTTCTTCACAACAACATAATATTTTTGTTATAATTTTTCTTCTTATTTTATAACTCATTTTAATTTCACTCAAAAATTTTTCATTATTTTCATCTAAATACAAAATATAATCTTTTGTTAATTTTATTAAATTTCTATTTTTTTTAATTAACTTAAAATTTAATTTCTCAATTATTTTTTCTAAATTTTTCACATTATATTTTTTAATTATTTCTAATTTATTTAAAATTTTATAATTCATTAATTCTAACAACAAATCTTTCTCATTTAAGATATATATAAATATCACCTCACTAAATATTGTTTTGTTGTTATATCTTATCAATTATAATTTTTTTCTTTTAGATGATTTATTAATTTTTTTATTTTTGTCTATCATTTATATTTATTACTTTTTACAAAATAAAAACATTAATTTTTTATTAAATTTTTATTTTTCTATATTAAACAAAAAAAACTTTAAATAATACATAATTTTTTACATATCATTTAAAGGATTTCTTTTATCAATATTTTATATTCTTTTAGCAATCTCAGTACCCATTTCCTTAGTTCCTAGCTTAATCATCCCATCTGTATAAATATCAACTGTTCTATATCCAGCTTGTAAAACTTCTGTTATAGCTTTTTCTATTGTATCTGCTTCTTTTTGTAAACCAAACGAATATCTTAACATCATTGCTACTGAAAGTATTGTTGCTATTGGATTTGCGATATTTTGTCCTGCGAGATCGGGTGCAGATCCATGGCTCGGCTCATAAAGTCCTCTTGTTCCATCTCCTAAACTTGCTGACGGAAGCATTCCAAGTGACCCTGTCAACATTGAAGCTTCATCAGATAAAATGTCACCAAACATATTATCTGTTAAAATTACATCAAATTGTCTTGGATTTGCAATTAATTGCATTGCTGCATTATCAACATACATATGTGAAACTTCAATTTCCGGATATTGTGTAGAAATTTCATTTACAACTTTTCTCCACAATTTTGAAGTATCTAATACATTATGTTTATCAATACTCATAAGTTTTTTATTTCTCAATTTTGCTATCTCAAATGCTTTTTTAGCAATTCTCTCAATTTCAATTCTCGTGTAAGGCAATGTATCTATAGCTTTTTCATCTGAATATTCTCTTGATCCAAAATATATTCCACCTGTCAATTCTCTAACTATCATAACATCTAATCCATCTCCAATTATTTCATCTTTTAATGGACTAGCACTTTTTAGTTCTTTAAATAAAACTGCAGGTCTTAAATTTGTGTACACACCCAAATCTTTTCTAATTTGAAGCAATCCTTTCTCAGGTCTTTTATTAGGATCAACTGTATCCCATTTAGGCCCTCCAACTGACCCTAATAAAATGGCATCACTTTCTTTACAAATTTTTGCTGTCTCTTCTGAATAAGGTATTCCGTATTTGTCAATAGATTCTCCACCTAAATAACCTTGTGTATAAATAAATTTATGACCAAATTTTTCTCCAATTTTATCTAATACTTTTATAGCTTCGTCTACTATCTCTGGACCTATTCCGTCTCCTTTTAATACCGCAATTTTATATTCCATTTCTCTTCTCCTATTTCTATTTTTGGCTTATATTTAACTTCTTTTTAACTCATATTCTTTTATTTTATCTTCGTGTTGTAATGTCAAACCTATTGTATCTAGTCCTTTTAATAATCTTTGTCGCCAAGCTTCTTCCAATTCAAACGGATATTCTTTCCCATTTGCGATTAATCTACTATTTTCTAAGTCAACTACAACTTTTTCATCTCCCGGAAGTGCTGCCAATTCCAATCTTTGCTCAAGAGGTAAAGTTATAGGTAAATGTCCATTATTTAACCAGTTCATATAGAAAATTCCCGAATATCCTCCAGCCACAATTACATGAAACCCATAGTCTTGAAGTGCCCAAGCTGCATGTTCTCTTGATGACCCACAACCAAAATTATCTCCAGTAATTAAAATTGTCCCATTTTTATATTCAGGCTTATTCAAATTAAATTCCATGTTATTTGTTCCATCTTCATTGTATCTCCATTCATCAAAAACATGGTCACCAAATCCTGTTTTTTCAATGCTTTTCAAATATTGTTTCGGTATTAATTGATCTGTATCTATACTGTTATTCATTATTGGAACAATCGTTCCTTCATACTTAGTAAATGGCTTCATCTTTAATTCTCTCCTCTTCTCTAACATCTATAAATTTCCCATAAATTGCTGCGGCCGCTGCCATTGCTGGACTTACTAAATGTGTTCTTGCTCCTTTTCCTTGTCTTCCTTCAAAGTTTCTATTAGAAGTTGACGCACAATGTTCTCCAGATGGTATCAAATCTGGATTCATTCCTAAACATGTAGAACACCCTGCTTCTCTCCATTCAAATCCAGCATCTTTAAATATTTGTGCTAACCCTGTTTTTTCAGCTTCTCTTTTTACCACTTGAGAGCCTGGAACTACAACCGCTTTAATGTTAGAATGAACTTTTCTCCCTCTTACAATTTTTGCCGCTTCTTGTAAATCTACTAATCTTCCATTTGTACAAGATCCAATAAATACGTGTTTTAATGGAATATCAAACGGTGAGCCTCCCGGCTCTAATCCCATATAATTATACGCTCTTTCATCATTATGATCTTTTATCTCTGGAAATTTTTCGTCAATATTCATACCCATTTCAGGATTTGTCCCCCAAGTAATTTGAGGAGCCAAGTTTGAAACATCTACTTTTATATGAACATCATATGCGTCCACTGAATCAGTATATAATTCTTTCCATTCTTCTATTTTTTTCTCTAGCTCTTCCCCTTTAGGTGCATATTTTTTCCCTCTTACATAATCAAAAGTTGTTTGATCTGGAGCAATTACTCCAAATTTTCCACCTCCTTCAATCGCCATATTACAAATTGTCATTCTTCCTTCCATAGACATTTCTCTTATAGTATCTCCAAAAAATTCAAATGCATAACCATTTCCTAGTCCAATTCCATGAGTTTTAATTATATGTAAAATTATATCTTTTGCGTAAACACCTTTTTGTAATTTACCCGTTATTTCTATACCCATTGTTTTTGGTTTCTTTTGCCAAATTGTTTGAGTTGCTAAAACATGTTCCACTTCACTCGTTCCAATCCCAAAAGCTATCGCTCCAAAAGCTCCATGCGTTGCAGTGTGACTATCTCCACAAACTATCGTTTTCCCTGGTTGTGTAAGTCCTTGCTCTGGCCCTACCATGTGGACTATTCCATTGTGTTCATGGAACATATCAACTAATGTTATTCCAAATTCTTTACAATTTGCTGCCAACGCCTCTAATTGAGCTTTAGAAATTTTATCTTGAATATCCATTCTTTCTTCCATCGTTGTCGGAGTGTTGTGATCCATCGTTCCAAATGTTAAATCTGGTCTTCTCACTTTTCTCCCTGCAATTCTAAGTCCAGAAAATGCTTGTGGCGATGTAACTTCATGAATTAAATGCAAATCAATATACAAAAGTTGAGCTTCTCCTTCTTCTCCTGTAATTACATGTCTTTCCCACAATTTATCAAATAATGTTTTTGGTTTATTTACCATGATTTTCCCTCCATTTATCATTCTCTAATTCATCTTAATTATTTATTTTCTTATATTTTTTTAAGTTTAAACACTACAACTTCTGGTTATGCAAAAAATCTTATATACATTTCAAAAGCTGTTCCACCTAGCCCTGATGTTATGTATAATTTATGTCCACCGTAATTTTTCATTCCATAGTTATATTTTCCCAAGTTTTTTACAGGTCCATGAATTATTTTACCAAAAAAAGTTACTTGCCCACCGTGAACATGCCCAGATAAAATAATATCCGACTTTTTCTTATCTTCTTCTGTCATATCTTCAAAATATTCTGGATTATGATTAAGTAAAATTGTAAAATCTTTTTCATCAACATTTTTTAACGCTTCAGTTGCATTAGGTTTCCCTTTCCACAAATCTTCCACACCAGCAATATTTATATAGCTTTCACCTATTTTCACTTGTTTACTTTCATTTCTTAAAACTTCATAACCTAAAGATTTAAGTTTTTCAACTTCAATCACATCATCAATATAATCATGATTTCCTAAAATTGTATAAACTCCATATTGTGGTATTTGTAAATCTTTCATGTCATTATAAAATTTATCTATTTTCCCAGTCCAATTCACATAATCTCCACCCATTAAAATCATATCTTTAGGAGTTTCATTCATAATTTTATTTATTCTTTTCATTTGTGCTTTATTATATCTTGCTTTTGTATCAATTTGATAATCTGCCACAAACATAATTCTTTTACCATCAAATTCTTGTGGAATATCTTTTGATTCAAGTGTTATTTCTTTTACTTTTATATTCGTATATTCATAATGAGCATACCCTAAAAATGTAATAATTATAACTACAAATATAAAAAATATTTTAATCCATATTTTTTTATTTTTTCTCATTCTCCTTCTTTCCTACTCTTCTAATTCTTTTCTTTATACAGTCTATTAATTGCATTTATATAAGCTTCAATACTTGCTTCTACAACATCAGTACTTTGTCCTCTTCCAATAAATCTATTCCCTTTATTTTCAATAATTACAACTACTTGAGCTTGAGCATCTGTATCTCCAGTTATTGCCTCAAGCTTATATTCATCAAGAACAAAACTATCATTCAACGCAATATTTATAGCATTATAAGCTGCATCAACTGGTCCATCTCCCAACGCTTCTTTTTCTTGCTCTTTACCATCTAAAATTATAGTTACTATCGCTTTAGGCTTATTCCCTTCTCTTCTTGAAATTTCAAAATGTTTTAATTCTATTCTTCCTTGAAATTTAGCTACATCTCCAGCAACTAAAGCTATAATATCTTCATCTAAAACATATTTTTTCTTATCTGCCAACTCTTTAAACTGTCTAAATAATTTCTCCACTCTATTTTCTTCAACATCTACAAAACCTAATGATTCCAGCTTTTGTACGAAAGCGTGTTTTCCTGATAATTTCCCTAAAACTAAGCTATCCGTATTTCTCCCTACAGTTTCAGGCTTTATAATTTCATAAGTTTCAGCATTTGCCAATACACCGTGTTGATGTATTCCTGATTCGTGTGCAAAGGCATTCGCTCCAACAATCGCTTTATTTGGCTGTGTCCCAATACCAGTCAGTAAACTTACTAGCTTACTCGTAGGATAAATTTGTTTTGAATCAATATTTGTTTTATATTCTTTAAATAAATTTTCTCTCGTTTGTAAAATCATAACGACTTCTTCCAATGAAGTATTCCCTGCTCTTTCACCAAGTCCATTTATTGTACATTCCACTTGAGTTGCTCCAGCTTGAATTGCTGCTATTGAGTTTGCTACTGAAAGTCCTAAATCGTCATGACAATGTACTGAAATATCAACATTTTCAATACCTTTTACATTTTCTTTTAAGTAGCTTATAAGCTCAAACATTTCATTTGGAGTTCTATACCCAACAGTGTCAGGCACATTAAGAGTAGTCGCTCCAGCTTCAATCGCTGCTTCGTACACTTCCACCAAATATTCTTTTTCCGTTCTTAAAGCATCCTCAGCTGAAAACTCTATATCATCAACCAATGTTTTTGCATAAGCAACCATTTCTCTTACTCTTTCAAGAATTTGCTCTTTAGTCATTTTAAGTTTATATTCTCTATGAATTGGTGATGTTGCAATAAAAGTATGTATTCTTGGCTTTGTCGCTTCTTTCAATGCCTCTGCCGCTGTTTCAATATCTTTTTTTACAGCTCTCGCTAAACTCGTTACAGTTGATTTTTTTATATTTTTTGCAATTAACTTAACTGCCTCAAAATCTCCGGGTGAAGCAACTGCAAATCCTGCTTCTATTATATCTACTCCCAAACTTTCCAACTGTTTTGCTATTCGCAATTTTTCTTCAGCATTAAGATTTACTCTAGGAGTTTGCTCTCCATCTCTTAAAGTTGTATCAAATATTTTAATATGTTTCATATTTTATAAATAATTATAAATTTAATTACAATTATTTTCTCCTTCCTCCACTGATTTTATCAAAATTTTATTACATTTTTTCTCCACGGCTCATAGCAAGAACTCCTGTTTTTGCCACTTCTAATATTCCATACGGTTTCATAATTTCTAAAAATCCTCTTAATTTTTTTACATCTCCAGTAAGCTCTATTGTAATAGATGTAGGTGATACATCTAAAATTTTACTTCTATAAATATCAGCGATTTGTACTATTTGCGATCTACTTTCTGCATCTGATTTTATTTTAACTAACATTAATTCTCTTCTAATCGTTCCTTCTTCCGGAAAAACTTTAACTTTAACAACATCCACAATTTTATAAACTTGTTTTTGTATTTGATCTAATGTTTTATCATCTCCATTTACAGACAATGTAAGCCTTGCATACCCCGGTTTATTAGTAATTCCTGCTGTCATTTTTTGAACTGTATAACCTCTTCTATTAAACAATGACATTATTCTTGAAACTATACCATCTGTATTTTTAGCTATTATTAATATTTCATGTTCTTTAGTCATTCTCTAACACTCCTTTCTTTCCAATCATATCACTTACTGTTTTTCCTGCTGGTATCATTGGAAATACATTTTCTTCTCTTTCTACAACACAATCAATTACTACTCCTTCATTTGACATTATTAAATCTTTAAGTTTTGTTTTTAAATCTTCTTTTGTTTTAAGTCTTGCACTCGTAACACCATACGCTTCAGCAATTTTTACAAAATCTGGATTTATTTCTAAGTTTACTGAAGAATATCTTTTATTTTTAAATAATTCTTGCCACTGTCTTACCATTCCCAAGAATGAATTGTTAATAATTAAAATTTTTACAGGTAAATTATATTGTTTCAGCATCATCAATTCTTGAAAAGTCATTTGGAAACCACCATCACCAACAACTAATACTACTTTTTTAGTAGGTGCTCCAACTTGTGCCCCAATAGCTGCCGGCACTCCAAATCCCATCGTTCCTGCTCCACCCGATGTTACGATAGAATTAGGATTTTGGTAAGTTAAATATTGTGCTGTCCACATTTGATGTTGTCCAACATCTGTTACAATTATTCCTTCTCCTTTTAAAATACTATCTAACTCTTTTAAAACTTCTTGTGGTAATAATTTATCTTCTCCCACTTCATTATGAATTAACGAATACTCTTTCTTCCAATTTTTAATTGTTTCTACCCATTCTTTATTTTCTTTACTCACTACCTCTTTATTAATTTCAGTCAATACACTTTTTAAATCTCCAACTATCGGTACTTCAATTTTTTTATTTTTATCAATTTCAGCTGGATCAATATCAATATGAATTATTTTTGCTTTTTCACAGAATTTAGTAGGATTTCCCGCTATTCTATCATCAAATCTTATTCCTGCCGCAATAACTAAATCTGCTTCATCTGTTGCAAAATTTGCTGCTGCAAGTCCGTGCATTCCAATCATTCCAAGCGATAATTCATCCATTCCGGGATAAGCTCCAAGTCCTAAAAGAGTCATAGCTACAGGACTTTGTATTTTTTTAGCTAATTCATATAATTCTTGTGACGCATTTGATTTTAAAATTCCTGCACCTGCTATAATTAAAGGTTTTTTAGATTCTTTTATAAATCTCAATGCTTTTTTTATTTGCCCTTGATGACCATCATAATTTGGAGAATACCCTTCCAAACTTATATCTTCACTAAATAATTCATTAAATTCTTTCATTGAAATCTCTTGTAACTGTATATCATTTGGTATATCTACAAGTACAGGCCCGGGTCTTCCAGTTTGTGCGATATAGTACGCTTCTTTTATTATTCTAGGAATTTCTTTTATATTTTTTACTAAATAATTCATTTTTGTTATTGGTGAAGTTATCCCAACAATATCTGTTTCTTGAAACGCATCTTTTCCTAATAACTGACTTCTAACTTGTCCTGTTATAGCTAACATTGGCACTGAATCCATTTGAGCTGTCATTATCCCAGTAACTAGATTTGTCGCTCCAGGCCCTGAAGTCGCAAGGCATACTCCTACTTTTCCAGAAACTCTTGCATAGCCGTCTGCTTCATGCGATGCACCTTGTTCATGTCTAGCAAAATAATGTTTTATTTTAGGAAAGCTATAAATCTCATCATAAATAGGAATTACAGCTCCACCCGGATATCCAAATATATCTGTCACTCCAACTCTATATAAACATTCCAATACCATTCTGGCTCCATTTATCATTTCTGTACTCATTTTTTCAACCACCTTTTCTTTTTATAATTTAACAAATTTTATCTTAATCTTTTCAATCATTAATTTTTATAAATTCAATCTTTTTATTATATACCCATTCTCTTTAAAGTTTTTTATTATTTTTTCAATATGTTCTTCTCCACTCGTTTCAACCGTAACTTGTAATTCAACTTCATGGAATCTATCTAAATTTTTAAACTGATTATGCTCCAATCTTATTACATTTGCATTTTGGTTTGACAACATTTCAGATACTGCCACTAATTGTCCTGGTTTATCAGGTAAATCTACCGAAAACGTAAATATTCTTCCACGATTTACAAGCCCTTTATTTATCATTGACGAAATTGTCAATACATCAATATTTCCTCCACTCAAAATTGATATTATCTTTTTGCCTTTCACATTTAATTTTTTCAATCCTGCAACCGATAAAATTCCTGAATTTTCAGCAACAATCTTATGTTTTTCAACTAAAAGTAAAAATGCTTCCATCAATTCATAATCAGAAACTGTTACTATTTCATCTACATATTTTTTTATATAATCAAATGTCGTATTCCCAATTTTTTTTACTGCCGTCCCATCTGCAATTGTTACAGCTTCTGAAAGTTCAACAACTTCATTATTTTCTAAAGCTGCAACTGCACTTGCTGCTCCTTCTGGCTCTACTCCAACTATTTTTATTTGTGGATTTTTCATTTTTGCTGCTGCTGCAACTCCTGAAATTAATCCTCCACCACCTATTGGTACTAAAATTATTTCTGCATCTGGTAATTCTTCTAACACTTCTAACGCTATTGTACCTTGTCCTTCAATTACATCTTCATCATCAAATGGATGTACAAAAGTATACCCATATTCTGCTTGTAATTCTTTTGCTTTATTATAAGCATCATCATAAACATCACCAAATAAAATAACTTCAGCTCCATATTTTTTCGTTGCTTCCACTTTTATAAGTGGCGTATGTTTTGGCATAACAATTACTGCCTTTATTCCTAATTTCTGTGCACCAAAAGCAACTCCTTGAGCATGATTTCCAGCTGAAGCCGCTATAACTCCACGGCTTTTTTCTTCTTCTGTCAATTTCGCTATTCTATTATAAGCTCCTCTTATTTTAAATGAACCCGTTTTTTGTAAATTTTCTGGTTTTATATAAATATCATTCCCCGACTCTTCTGAAAAAACTGTACTATGAATTAGTTTCGTTTTTTCAATAACAGTTCCTAATCTCTCTCTTGCTTCCATAAATTCGTATAATTTATGCAATTTACTCACCTTCTCATTCTTATTTGTATAAACAAAAGAGTTTTGGATTTAAGTCTTTTAACCACCTTCCAAAACTCCCTCTCACTTTTATTTTCTGTCTTTATCTATTAAATCTTAATCTAATATTTCTATCGCACCTTCTGCTGCTGAAGATACATGCATTGCATATTTTTTTAAATATCCTGTTACAGTTATTTTATGTGGTTCTAACTTACTTTTTCTTTTCTCTATTTCTTCATCTGTTAATTTTACATTTATTTTTCTATTTGGAATATCAATCTCAATAATATCTCCATTTTCAACGATTGCAATATTACCTCCTGAAGCTGCTTCCGGTGAAACATGTCCTATTGAAGCTCCTCTTGTTGCACCTGAGAATCTTCCATCTGTAATAAGTGCCACATCTTTATCAAGTCCCATTCCTGCAATCATAGCTGTTGGCGATAACATTTCTCTCATTCCAGGTCCACCTTTTGGTCCTTCATACCTAATAACAACGACATCTCCTGCTACTATTTTCCCACCAACAATCGCTTCAACTGCTTCTTCTTCTGAATTAAATACTTTCGCCGGTCCTGAATGAACTAACATTTCTTTGTCTACAGCTCCCTCTTTTACAACGCAACCGTCTACCGCCAAATTCCCTTTTAATACTGCAATTCCTCCAGTTGAATATGCCGGTTTATCCCAAAGTTTTATTACATCTTCATCATTTATAAACGCTTCTTTTGCCAACTCTCCTTGATTTCTAAGAGCTACAGTTTTTGCCTCTCCGTGTAATGCTCCATTTTCATACATTCTTTTCATTACACCAGTTACTCCACCTGCTCTATATAAATCTTCTATAAAATATTCTCCAGATGGAGATAACCTACATAATTGTGGTATTTTTTTAGCAATTTCATTGAAATCATCTAAAGTTAATTTTACTCCAGCTTCGTGTGCTATCGCTGGTAAATGTAATGCTGTATTTGACGAACCACCTAATGCCATATCTACAGCTACTGCATTTTCAAATGCTTCTCTTGTCATAATGTCTTTTGGTTTAAGTCCTGCTTTTAGCACTTCCATAACTTGCATTCCAGCTTTTTTTGCTAACCTTGCTCTTTCAGAAAATACTGCCGGAACCGTTCCATTTCCAGGAAGTCCCATTCCTAACGCTTCTGTTAAGCAGTTCATCGTATTTGCCGTGTACATTCCTGAACATGATCCACATGTTGGACAAGCCATTTCTTCAACCATATTTAATTCTCTTTTTGTAATTTTCCCTGATTCGTAAGCTCCAACCGCTTCAAATACATTACTAAGTCCTATTTTCTTACCTTTATACACTCCAGCCAACATAGCTCCACCACTTACGAAAACTGAAGGTATATTTAATCTTGCAGCTGCTATTAACATTCCCGGTACGATTTTATCACAACTAGGTATAAATACTATCGCATCAAATGGAGTTGCCATTGCTACCGCTTCAATTGAATCTGCTACAATGTTTCTAGTTACTAACGAATATTTCATTCCAAGATGGTTCATCGCAAGCCCATCACAAATTCCTATCGTATTAAATTCCATCGGCACTCCGCCGGCATTTCTTATTCCATCTTTAACTGATTGTACTAAATTTTTTAAATGCACATGTCCCGGTATAATTTCATTAAATGAGTTTGCAATCCCAATAATAGGCTTATCCATTTCATCACTCGTAAACCCTAATCCTTTTAATAGCGACCTATGTGGTGCTCTTGCAACACCTTTTGTTAAGTTATTGCTTCTCTCTTTTCCTGACATTGATTCCACTCTCCTTATTTATTTTTACTTTTTTTCTCATTATAATTGTTATATTATAACATATTTTTAAGTTAATTGTATCCACAAATTTAACTTTTATTATATTAATTTTTTATTTTAAATGAATAAAAAATAAGAAGGCTTTTGAAAAATCACCTTCTTAAAATTATATACTGATTTTTTTACAATTATAATAATATTACCATTTATTTTTTCTCTGTCTTATTCTTCTTGCAAGAAAATCATCACTTTTAATTTTTACTCTTGATTTTTCTACTTTTTTATTAAATTCATTTTTTGATAAAATTAATATAATTAATAATAAGACTAAAATTAACAATAACATCATTTTTCCTCCGTTTTACTCATCGTTACAAGATAAGTATATCAAAAATAAACATTAATGTAAAATATAGTTTTTTTATATTATTTATATATGTTATTTATCTTTAATTTTTTGTATATAAATAAAAAATGAGCTAATTCACAAAAAATTGCTCACTTATATAATCTTAAAAAAATTTTTTTAAAATCAAATTTTATTAGTTTGCTAAAGCATTTACTTTAACTGCTAATCTTGATTTTTTTCTTGAAGCAGTATTTTTCTTAACTACACCTTTAGTTACAGCTTTATCTAATTCTTTATATGCAACTTGTAATGCTGTTTTAGCTTCGTCGACATTTTTAGCTTCTACAGCTGAAAGAACTTTTTTCACGAAAGTTTTTACTCTACTTTTAATAGCTTGATTTCTTTCTGCATTTCTTTCTCCAATATACACTCTTTTTTTTGATGATTTTGAATGTGCCATATTTCTCTCCTTTCTTAGTTTATATCTATTTATCTTTACTCCACATTATCTAATTCTGTAAAGTTTCCGTAATATAATATCATTTTTTTATAAAAAATGCAAGTTTTTTATATTTTTGTTATATATTTCAACAATCAAGGGATGATTTTAATACTCATATTTACTATATTAGTTCATAATTTTGTTATTAAAATCATAAAAAGTTGGTTAAATTAGAAATTATTTTATATTATAATTATTGTGTAAATATAAATATTATTATATATTTTATTTAAGAGAATATTATATTAAAATATACAAACTATAAGAATTTAACTAACTTTTTAAATATATTATTGTACAACGATTTTAAACATAATATTAAAAAACTATATTGTTATGAGTTAAATCGTGAAGTTTTATAGTAGGTAATAAATAAAAAGGAGTGTTGCTACACTCCAAAAAATTTTTAATTCTAAATTTTTCAATAAAAATATTATAAATATAACTTAATCAAGGTTTAAGTTAAATGTGTAATATATTTAAAAAATATCATATTTAAAATCAAACACCTCTTTTAATTTCAGCAATCTTAATTTAATAATACTAGGAATGGTCCCCTCCAAATTATAAGATTTCAATAAATTTATGGTATTTTTATTATTTTTAATCATTTCATTTTTATTACATATATAAAATATTCTATTTGAATTAGTTTCATTATTTAATTCAATTACTGCTTGTGCAGTAGTACCACTACCTGCAAAGAAATCTAATATTATATCATTATCATTTGTTGCCATTTGTATTAAATATTTAATTAATTTTACAGGTTTGGCAGTTTGAAAAACATCTTTTAATCCTAATTTTTCTAAATCGTGTCTACCTTGCCTACTGTAAAAATTAAGTAAACTCATAACATTGTCTTTTGAATCA
Organism: uncultured Leptotrichiaceae bacterium; assembly: GCA_963528625.1. Taxonomy (GTDB): domain Bacteria; phylum Fusobacteriota; class Fusobacteriia; order Fusobacteriales; family Leptotrichiaceae; genus CALHVR01. The sequence goes on from CAURVQ010000022.1 coordinate 14,560, forward strand.
ATTAATAATTGTTTTTCATAAGGTCTATTACCTTTAAAAACTAATTTGTTTTCATTATATAATTTAATAAATTTTTCTTTAGAACTCCAACCACGAGTTTTTAATTTAGGTAAATATAAATTAATTTCAGGCATATTCAACTCATTTGGTTTACTAGGGGTAGACAAATCTTTTGCAAAATATATTTCCCCATTTTCATCTAATAAATTATAATTTCTTAACCAATTAAACATTTCATCTTTAATTATATTTTTTATTTCTTCTTTCAAATAACTTTTTGCTATATGTTTACCTTCTTTAAAATAAAGTTTTTTAACATTTTTTATTAAATTATTTATAGTATTTTTATAAATATCAATATCTTTACGATATATTTCAAATTTTTTAGTTTTTGTTTTATCTTTTGAATATACTAAAATATATTCGTGAATTATATTTATATAATTACTATTACTTCTTGTAGATTGTTTTGTTACAAATAATCCTAAAAAATTACCTTTACCAAAAATTGAATCACATAATATTTTCAATTCAAACATTTTATTATCATCTATTGATATAAATATAACCCCGTCTTCTTTTAACTTTAAAATAGACAAGTTTAATAACTCTTGCATCATATTATCCCAATTTTTATTATTATCATCATATTCAAAAATTTTAGATTTCGTGTTGTATGGTGGGTCAATATATATCATTTTTATACTATTATTTTCTATCATTTTAAGACAATCCACAGCTTCCATAATATACAATTTATTCAATGTTATCACTCCACCAATCTTCGCCATCAAATTTCAGTCTAAATAATTGAATAACTTCCTGTCTAGTTTTATTTATTGGTTTTATCTTAAAATTATACTCTTTTACTAATTTTAAAATAGATATAGTTTGTGTTGATCTTCTAGAATTTAGAATACATTCTTTTACTTTATTTTCTAAATATTCTCCAATATTAAAATTTTGACCATAAACCAAAAATAAAATATCTGATATTCCATCCCATACTCCAACTGCTAATAAAGTTTTAATATCTTTAAATGCTTCTGCTTTTTCTAATGTAGTATCATTAAATGTTGCAGACCATGATTTACTCGAAAAAGAAACTTGTTTAACTTCAAGCCATTTATCTTCATTTATTTTTTTCGCATCTAATCCATGTTTTTCAGTATTTATTAATCCATAATCAAGATAAGCTCCAATAATACTATCCTTTAATTCATTAAAAAATGTGTCATTATCTAATTTATTATATTTTTTTTGTATATTTATTATAGGGGATAATGCATTTATTGTTTCTGTTATAAATTCTCTATTCAATGGTTTAAAATTTCCTTTTTCAAATATTGATAATTTTTCATTTTTCCAACTCATAAATATTCTCCTTATATTTTTATTTTATTATACAATATTATTCATTAAATTATAATCTAATTTAATCAAATTATATATTACAATAATCAAGGAATAATTTTAAATATAGATGAATACTTAATTTCATAATATTTTTATTAAAATTTAATTCTATCACTTATAAAATAAGTATTTATAAATATTTTTAGTACACCTTGTTAAATGGAATATATAAGTAATTTTGTTATATATTTTGTAAATTACAACTCAAATTTTCATACTTTTTTAACTTTTCTACAACCTTTTTTGTAAAATCATAATTGAAACAAATACTAATAAAAATCCAATAATTTCAATTATTGAAAAAACTGTTCCAAAGACTACTATTGATAATAGTGCCGCTAAAACTGTTTCAAACGCATTTAAAAGTCCTGCAAGTGAAGCCGATATATATTTTAAACTACTCATATATAACAAAAATGCTACTGCTGTACCTAAAATAACAACAATTCCTATATTTAAAACTACTTCCATATTTAAGCTATTATCAAATTGCCACATTGAATATCTAAAATTAGATATTGTCGCACCAACCAACATTGCCCAACCTACAATAGTTAAATTATTATATTTTTGTAGTAAAGGTTTCGGCTGAATTGAATAAAAACTAATCATTATCGCTGATCCAAGCCCTGCTATTAAAGCTCCAACCGATACAGCTAATTTTGTTACATCTCCTTTTGTTGCTAACAAAAATACTCCCAATGCCGTTAAAATCAATAAGATTATAGTTGAAAATTTAGGTTTTCTCTTATATTTAATTGATTCATATAAAAATATAAAAAATGGTGCTGTATACTGCATTATCGTTGCAAACGAAACATTACTCAGCTCTATTGCCTTAAAATAACTGTATTGAAGCAAATACATACCTGTTGCACCAAATATTAACAATTTTATTGTATCTTTTTTATTTTTAAATGGCTCAAATATATTTTCATTTTGTACAAACATTACAATAGCCAAAAGTAAAATTCCTGATATTAAAGTTCTTGTAGATACTAACCAATCTACATCAAATTTATATTTTTCAAATAATATTTCTCCTGAGATTCCAGATATTGCCCATAAACTTGAAGCAGTACTAGACATTATTATACCTAATATTTTTTTATCCAATTTTATTTTTCTCCTTTATTTTTTAACTCCATACATTTTAACATAAAATAACGCTGGTTTACAGTTATTTTTTTTGATATAATAATAAAAAATATTAATGTGAGTGTGGTAAAAATGATAGATAAAATTTTAAATGAAATTTTTAATTGCAGGACAGAAAAACGAAGAGAAAATATAGATGATTTAAAAGAAATATATAAAATATTAGGAAATCCTTGTAAAAATGTTAAATTTATTCATATTGCAGGAACAAATGGAAAAGGCTCTACAGCTTCTTTTTTAGAAAATATTTTTATTGAAGCAGGATATAATGTTGGGAAATTCACCTCTCCACACATTTTATCTTACAATGAAAGAATTGTAGCTAACCGAAATATGATAACAGACAAGGAGATTATAAAATTTTATCCTATTGTTTTGGAAGCAATAAAAAAATATCATTCAATTTCAACTGAAAAACATAATCTTAATTTTTTTGAAATTACATTTTTTATAGCTTTATTATACTTTGAAACTCAAAAACTAGATTTTATAATGCTTGAAACTGGTTTAGGAGGAAGACTTGATGCTACAAATATTATAAATTCTAATATTGCACTTATTACAAATGTAAGCTTTGATCACACAGCCATTTTAGGTAATTCTCTTCAAGAAATTGCATTTGAAAAAGCTGGAATTATAAAAGATAACCAACTTTGTTTTTATGCCCAAAATTCACAAGAATTAGAGTTTGAAATCAGTAAAAAAACAAATAATTTTGAAAATGTTTTACAAAAAGAGAAATTTAATGTTACTCTAAATAAACTTACTTTTGAAACAATCGTAACAATTAATAATTTTACTTTTAATATTCCTCTTTTTGGGAAATTTCAAGCACATAATTTTTTACTTGCATACTATACTGCAAAACAGTTTAATATTAATAACGAAACGATACAATCGGGACTTCGTAAAGTTAAATGGCAAGCTCGTTTTGAAATTTTTTCTAAAAATCCTACCGTTATTTTGGATGCAGCTCATAACGATAATTCTATTCAAAAATTATCTGAAAATTTAATGGAAATTTATAAAAAAGATGAAATTATTATCATTACTTCAATTCTTGAAACAAAAAATATCGATGATATTTTACCAAAATTGCAAAATATTTCAAATAAATTATTTATTACTTCTTTAAAAGATGTTACTTACGGACTTACATCTCAAGAAATTAAAGAAAAAATGATTTTAAAAAATATAAATACCAAAAACATACACTTTGAAGATGATATTTTGTCTGTTTACAATAAAGCAATTGAACTTGTAAATAAAAAAGAAACTCCATATAAAGCCATTGTAATATGTGGTTCTTTTTATGAAATTTCTAAATTTAAAACTTTAATGAATAAATTATAATTTTTAAAGATTATCAAATTTAATTTTCAACAATATACTTTGATAATCTATTTTTTTATTAAAGTTACATTAATCTCTGAATCTTCTAACGCTTTCCCATTTATAAAATTAACACCATCAAAATTTAAAATATCTCCTGGAACTAACTCGTGTTTTTCTGTTTCATTTAAAAATATTTCCATCTTACCTTTCAATACTGAAAACACTATCATTTCCTCATTATGATTGTGAGATGGTATTAACTCATCTTTTTTCAATACCTTTTTTACTACTTTGAAATTGTCATGATTAAATAGTAATCCTACTTCGTTTTTTACTGTTCCTAACATTTAAATCAACTCCTTAAATACTTTTATTTATATAATATAATTTATTTTTAAAAAAAGCCGATGTTGTGGATACATCAGCTATTTTGGAGAGAAAATCAATTTGCGAAAAATTGATTATTTTAGTATATATAAATTATATCTAAAATCATATTTATACCGTCTTTTAAAACTTTTAAAGTTTTAGACAAAGTTATATTTGCTCTTTTATTAATTCTACCCAATTTTCTATTCTTTCATCTGTCAAATCAGCTTCATTTACTTCATCTATTCCTAAACCAATTAATTTACCATTTAGTAAAGCTCTTGATTCACTAAATTCATACCCTTCAATCCCAATTTGTCCAATTATAGTAGCTCCTGTTTTAATAATTTCTTCATACAGAATTCCTACTCCATCTATGAATGTATCAGAAAATGTGCTACAATCACCTGTTCCAAAAAAACCTACTTTTTTCCCTTTTAAATCTAATTTTGATAAATCTCCAAGAATTACTTGCCAATCATCTTGTAAATCACCAAATCCCCATGTTGATGTTCCTAATAATAAAACATCATAATTTTCTAATTTATCTTCGTTTCCTGCAATATCTAAAACTTCTGAATTTTCTAATTGTTCTGATATTTTATGTGCTATTTCTTCTGTAACTCCTGTTGTTGTTCCATAAAAAATTCCTATATTTGCCATTTTTCAGCTCCTTTATACATTTAATTATATCACATTTTATTTTGAATGTCAAATATTTTAAAATCAAAGTATTTATCTTTGTACTATAATTTAACCTTTTCAAACTAAATTTATCTATTATATAGTATACCTAAAAATTATAATTTTTTCAATCTTTTATATTACTATTTTTTTAATTCAAGAATAATTAACAATCACTTTTATTTTATATATTTAAACTCAAAAATAAATAATCCAAAAAATTAAATATAGAAAATTAATTTATTTAATAACTTATATCATAAAAAAATAAGGAGGTTTCCCTCCTTAAATCTATTTATTAAACTAATCCACTTCCAACAAATACTAAAATTCCTAAAATTAACGCGTACATTAATGAGAATTTTAAAGTTTTTCCTAACATAGTTCCTTCTTGTCCCATTAATCCAACAGTTGACGCTGCAATCGCTATATTTTGTGGTGAAATCATTTTTCCTCCTGTTGCTCCACCTGTATTTGCTGCAATAAATAATGCTTTCAATGGCTCATGTCCTGCTCTAAGTCCTTCAGCTACATTTGTTTGTAAATTTCCAAATAATAAGTTAGATGATAAATCACTTCCTGTTACAAATGTTCCAATTGTTCCTAAGAACGGAGAAATTAACGCAAACTTATCTCCCATTAACATTTGGAATCCTTGTGCTATACTGTTTATCATTCCACTATGTTTCATTACTACTGATAATGCAACTATTCCCATAATTACTACTAATGACGGTATTTTATGAACTATTGTATGTTTTAATGTATGTACCATTTCTTTAGTTTTAGCTCCTTGGAAATACCCTGCAATAACTGTAGCTATTAAAATTGGTGCTCCCGGTGCTAATAACCATTTGAATGTAACATTTGCTTTAGAAATATCTCCTTTTATATCATTAAATATATTTGCATTTCCAAATGTAAAGTTAAATACTGAATTTGTATGTTCTAATGCTTCGTGTACAGCATGTACCATTGGACTTGTTCCAATTATTAAAATTACCATTAAAATATAAGGTAACCAAGCTAAAATTCCATCTTTAACCGATACATGTTGTGCTTCAAATCCTTCTTCATTTTTAATAAATATTTTTGTTGCAACAATCATTAAAATCATAGCTAATAAGCTTGATAAAATTGTAGGCAATTCAGCTCCAGTTGCCATAGCAATAAACGGTTGAACTGCATATCCTAAAATTGACGCTATTAATACCGGTATTATTCCACCACCTAATGCTGATGAGTTCCCTTTTCTTTCTTTATTTGCCATAAATACAAGTATAAACGGAATGAAAATCATAATTGGAAACAATAATAACGACACATCTAACGCTATTTCATTTGCACTCAATCCCAAAATACTTGCCATTGTCGTTACTGGCAATCCAACTGTTCCAAATGCTGTTGGTGTTGTATTTGCAATTAAACAAATAACTGCTGCATTCAACGGATTAAATCCTAATGAAACCATTATTGCTAACGGAATTGCAACTGCTGTCCCATATCCAGCAACACCTTCTATAAATCCACCAAATCCCCAAGCTAATATTAAAGCTAAAGCTCTTTGGTCTGTTGTAATATTTCCTAACATTTTCTTAACTGTTTCAATTTTACCTGTTTTAACTGATAAGTCGTAAGCAAAGATTGCTGCAATTACTACAAATCCTATCGGCATCCACGCTACCGCAAATCCTTCTAAAATTGAACCAACAATTCCACCCACAGGCATTCTCCAAGATGGTACTAAAAACGATAAAACTACTGCAACTGCTAAACTTGAATACGCACTAATCATTGGTGAAAATTTTAACACTGCTAACATAACTAAAAACAAAATAATTGGTAATAACCCGATTAAAAATAAACTCATTTTTCTAAAGTCCTTTCTATATTAATATTTAATTTATATACTTAATTTATAACCCTTTTCTCGTAAGTCCGACTCTTCCTCTTTCTTTATCTATTGAAAGAATTTTAACTTTTATAATTTGTCCAACAGACAATTCTTTTGTTGGATCTGACACAAATTTATCTGATATTTGTGAAATGTGAATCAAAGCATCTCCTTTTATTCCAATATCAACAAACACTCCAAATTTTGCTACATTTCTTACAGTTCCTTCAAGAATCATTCCTTCCGTTAAATCTTCCATTTTTAAAATGTCCGACCTCAACAACGGTTTTTCAAATTCATCTCTTGGATCTCTTCTATCTTTTAACAATGCTTCATAAACATCTTTTGCTGTTTGAGGTCCAAAATCATTTTCTTTTATTATGCTTTCTAAATTTATTGCTTTCAATTTTTGTCTAACTTCCACTAAATTATCTTTCAAGTCATTAACATTACAGTTTGCTGATTTTAAAATTGTTTCTGCTATATGATACGACTCCGGATGAATTATCGTGTTGTCTAAAGGATTTTCACTATTTGGCACAACAACAAATCCTGCCATTTGCTCAAACGCTTTATCTCCAAGACCTTTTACTTTTTTCAACTGTTTTCTATCTTGAAAATCTCCATTTTCATGTCTATAATCAACTAAATTTTTAGCAACATTTTTCTTAATTCCCGACACAAAACTTAATAAAGCCCAAGATGCAGTATTTATGTTTACTCCGACATTATTTACGACATGCTCTATCGTTTGCTCCAATGTTTCATTTAATTTTTTTTGATTTACATCGTGTTGATACATTCCAACACCGATTGATTTTGGGTCAATTTTTACTAATTCAGCCATCGGATCTTGTACCCTTCTAGCTATTGAAATTGCACCTCTTGCCGTTACATCTAAATCAGGAAATTCCTCAATCGCAAGTTTTGAAGCAGAATAAACTGACGCTCCAGCTTCACTTACTATCAAATACGATACTGCCTTTTTACTATCTCTTATAACATTTGCTACAAAACTTTCAGTTTCTCTTGAAGCAGTACCATTTCCTATCGCTATTATATCAACATCATATTTTGTAATATAATCAAGTATCTTTTTCTTAGCCGTTTCCAACTGCCTATCATTATGCACACCTTCTACTAAAAACAAGACATCATTCGTTTCATAAAATCCATCTTTATTTATAATTACCATTTTACATCCAGTTCTATAACCGGGATCCAATCCCATCATAGTCTTTTTGCTTAACGGCGGTTGCAATAAAAGATTTCCTAAGTTTTCCGAAAAAATACTAATCGCTTCTTCTTCTGCTTTTTCCGTGTAAATATTTCTAACTTCATTTATAATTGATGGATACGCAAGTCTATCTAACGCATCTTTTATCACTTCTTTATAAAATTCTGTTAAATTTTTATTTTTGAAAGTTTTCAAAATAAAGTTCATTATAAATTCTTCTGTTTTTTCATCAATTTCAATATCAACTTTTAAAATCTTCTCTTTTTCTCCTCTATTTAAAGCCAATATTCTATTTGATGCCGCTTTACTGATACTTTCCGAATATTCGTAATAATCTTGATATATCCCTTTTTCATCTGCATCCTTATTTTTCTCTATTACTTTAGATGTAAGTATACCGAATTTTGATAATCTTTCTCTTAAAAACTCTCTAATTTTAATGTCCTCCGATATATTTTGTGCAATTATTAAATGTACACCTTCAATCGCAGCTTCCACAGTTTCTACTTCTTCTGTTAAGTATTTCTCTGCTTCTAATTTTAGTAGTTCCATTGTAGTTTCAGTTTCTAACGCAAATATTGATAACGGCTCTAACCCTTGATCTTTTGCAATATCTGCTTTTGTTTTCTTTTTCTTTTTATACGGCAAATACAAGTCTTCCACTTCTTGTAATTTTATTGCATTTACAATACTTGACTTCAATTCGTCTGTCAATTTCCCTTGTTCTTCAATAAGCCGTAAAACTTCCTCTTTCCTTTTTTCTAAATTTCTAAAATAAGTTACTTTCTCTATTATCTCTCTAATTTGTTCTTCATCAAGATTTCCTGTAACTTCTTTTCTATAACGAGCAATAAACGGCACTGTTGCTCCTTCATCAAAAAGTTTTACAGTATTCTCAATTTGAGATAATTTAAGATTTAGCTCTGTTGCTACATAATTGTTTATATCCAAAACAAAATCCTCCATTAAATTTCTTTACTCCTTATTCTAGCATAATTTTACAAAAATAAAAAGTATATAAAAAATTTTTTCTATTTATTGTAAATTGCAACTTAAAGTATCATACTTTTATAAAATATATTTTTTACTTTTTTCATATATTTCATTTGAGCTTTTTCCATCAAATAAGTTTCTAGAATAATTGTTCATCCAATTCTTCTATTTCTTTTATTGCTTCCTCTGGTATATCCCCTATATCCACTCCTTTAGGTATATGGCGTTTTATTAATTTGTTATTATTTTCATTACTTTCTCTTTCTCCAGAACAATAACTATGAGCATAAAAATACTTTATTCCTTTTTTCTTATACTTTTTTCTTTAATATTTTATCGTCTAAACTAATCATACCATAGAAATTTATATTACGCCTTTTTTTTTACCAAAATATGACACTTTATTTTACAATTTATAATATTTCCTCAAAAAATATGAGAGGAAAAACATTTTAATATATCATAATAAAAATACACCACTTCACTCATAATAAGTTTAGTGGTGTATTCTTTATAATAAAGAACCATTTAAAATTATCTTTTTTTCAATTCTTGTTGTAATTCTTTTATTATATTATATAACTCTTGAATTTGTTCTGATTGTTTATTTACCATTTCATTTTGTTCCACTATTTTTTCTTGCATTTCTCTTTTTTCAATTTCAAACATTTCAAGTTTTTCTTTTATTGTTGTAGGCATTTCAATCTCTGGTTTTTCAACTTTACCTATCATTACTCCTATACCTGCTCCCCATGCTAAATTACCTTTTGAATTAAGTGCCGCTGACACTTTATATGTTACTCTATTATTTTTTGATACTCCACTTAACCCTACAGATATAGAACTTTCACCTGCATATCTACCATAAGCTGCTGAAAACATATGTCTACGATCATGATAACTTGATACTTGTGGTAAATTAGCCATTGCAATAGCTGAAGATACTCCACTAAGTGCTGCATCCGCTCTACCTACCATATTATCAACTTCTGCTTTTCTATAGTAATTTCCATCTAAATAATTTTTTACATCAGTATCTTTTAACAGTTCTCCATTAGGATTATCTATATTTCCATTTCCTACTTTATTTATAATAGTATCTTTTGTAACATTACTTAAATCTTTTTTAGCTAATTTTTCTCCACTAATATTTATTGTTTTTATTCCATTAGATATACTTTCATTTACATCAATTCCATTACTTCCTGTTGCAGTTATTAATGTTGCTATATTTAATTTCCCTACAAGACTTATATTACTTAAATCATCTTTTAATTTTCCATCAATTTCAGTTTTTAAAGTATCTGATAATTTTTCTTTCGATACTGCTCCATCTTGA
>CAURVQ010000023.1:0-24205 GCA_963528625.1 uncultured Leptotrichiaceae bacterium
CTTTGTCAACTACTTTTTTTAAAATTTATCTAATTTTTTCAATATTTTTAATTTTCTTTTTTTATTATTCATTAATTTTCAAATTTTTTAAAGAATTTCTTTATTTTTTCTCCAAAAGAATACGATTCTTTATAATTTTTACTTTTTAAACTTGCATCAAATTCTTCTAATATTTTTTTCTGCTTATCAGATAAACTTGTTGGTGTTTCTATTTTAATTTCTATAATTTCAGAACCTATTCCGTGTCCAGAATTTATTCCCTTATCTTTTAATCTAAATACTTTACCATTTTGAGTTCCTTCTGGTATTTTTATTTTCGTTTTACCATCTAATGTCGGAACTTCTACTTCACCACCAAGTATAGCAGTTGTCATTCCTATTGGAACTTGACAATAAATATCATAACCACTTCTTTCAAATATTTCATGTTTTTTAACAGTTATGAAAATGTATAAATCACCATAAATTCCACCATTTTCTCCTAAATCTCCACCGTCTCTAACTACTAATCTTTGACCTGTGTCTACTCCAGATGGAATTCTTATTTTTCTTGTAACTGTTTCTCTCTCAATACCTTTTCCATGGCATGTATGGCATACTTTTTCTGGTATTTTACCTGTACCGTTACATTTATCACATTCTGCCATCGTTACTTGAACACCAAAAATTGATCTTTGCTGCTGTCTTATATGTCCACTTCCATTACATTTATCACAAGTTTTCATATTATATCCCGGCTCTACACTTGTCCCGTTACATGTTTTACATTTTCCTTGCCTTTTGTATTTTATTTCTTTTTCTGTCCCTTTTGCAACTTCTTCTAATGTAAGTTCTATATTATATCTTAAATCTGCTCCTTCTTTTACTCTAGGTCCTTGACTTCTTCTACTTGAACCTCCACCAAAAAAGCTTCCAAATATATCTCCTAAATCTTCAAAGTCAAATCCTTGGCTTGAGAATCCATCACTAAATCCTCCAAAACCTCCAAAACCACTGCCTTGACCTCCGTTTTCAAACGCCGCATGTCCATATTGGTCATATGCTGCTTTTTTTTGTGCATCTGACAATATTTCATAAGCTTCATTTATTTCTTTAAATTTATCTTCTGCATCTTTTTTTTCTGCATCCGATGAATTTGCAAATTTATCCGGATGATATTTCATTGCTGCTTTTCTATATGCTTTTTTTATTTCACTTTCACTTGCATTTTTACTAACTCCAAGCACTTCGTAATAATCTCTTTTTGACATTTTTATTATTTTTTCCCTTCAATAATTAATTTTGCAGAAAATTCATTATTTTTTTCTAATTTTAAAATTCCTTTTTTCTCCTCTAATTTACCGTTACAATTTTCAAAATCAGTAATTCCATACCAAGGTTCTACACACACAAACGGAGCTTTTGGTTTACTCCAAAATGCAATGTACGGGAAACCTTTATATTCTATCATTACTTCTTTTGAATTTTTTATATTTTTTATTTTAACTTTTTCTGATTTTAAGTCATCATATACTAAAGCATCATTATCAAACACATTTTCTGTTATTTGAATTTTATTTTCATTGTTTAAAGAATTTATTTTTTTATCAAAAACTAATCCATTATTAGTAAGTACATATTTTTGTGATGTTTCATTTTTTTCAAATTCCAAATAATAATCATTTAATTTTATATTCTCATTTACATCAAGTGCAAATGCTGGATGTGTTCCTAATGAAAAATACATTTCTTGATCAGTTTTATTTACAACAGTATATTCAATTTCTAATTTATTTCCAAAAATAGTATATGTTATAAAAAAATCAAATTTAAACGGATATTTTTTTAAAGTTTCCTCAGTTGATGAAAATTTGAATTTCATACTTTTTTCTGTTTTTTCAACTAATTCAAAATCTTCTGTTCTAACAAATCCATGTCTAGTAGTCAATTCGTATTCATTATCTTTATAAGTATATTTTCCATTTTTTAAACTTCCAACAAAAGGAAATAGAACTGGAGAACTTCCAGACCAAAAATCTGGGTTTGAATTCCATATAAACTCTTCACCTTTTACTTTATAATTTTTAAGTTCTGCACCTCTTTTAGCTACTACAATTTCTACATCTCCTGTTTTTAGTGTATTTAATATATTTTCCATACTTAACACTTCCTTTATAGTATAATTTTTATATGACTAAATCAAAAACTTTAGAAAAAAAGGAAAAAATATTTTCCTCTTTTTCTTATATTTAAAATTCTAACCTTATTAATCTACAATTTCTGCATCTTGAACATCATCTGTACTATTATCTTCTGTTGTTCCTTCTGTTCCTTGTTGTGCTTGATGAGCTTGTGCTGCTTCTTGATACATTCTTGTTGCAAATCCTTGAGAAACTTTTGATAATTCTTCAATTCCTTTTCTAATTGCTTCTAAATCATCACCATCTTTTACTTTTTTCAATTCTTCAATAGCTTTTTCAATATCTTCTTTTTCAGTTCCTTGTAATTTAGCTTCATTTTCTTGAATTGTTTTTTCTGTCGCTATTACTAATTGATCTGCTTGGTTTCTAGCTTCAACTAATTCTTTAAATTTAGCATCTTCTGCTTCATGTGCTTCTGCATCTTTTTTCATTTTTTCTATATCTTCTTTAGATAAGTTTGAAGATCCTGAAATTGTTACTGTATTTTCTTTTCCAGTTCCTAAATCTTTCGCAGATACATGTACAATTCCGTTTGCGTCAATATCGAATGTTACTTCAATTTGAGGTATTCCTCTTGGAGCTGCCGGTATTCCTTCTAAATTAAATTCTCCTAATTTATGGTTATCCACAGCTTTAGCTCTTTCTCCTTGTAATACATTTATTGATACTGCTGGTTGATTATCTACTGCTGTTGAGAATACTTGTGATTTTTTAACAGGTACTGTAGTATTTCTTTCAATTATTTTTGTAAATACTCCACCTAATGTTTCAATTCCTAATGATAATGGAGTTACATCTAATAACAATACATCTTTAACGTCTCCCATTAATACTCCACCTTGAATTGCAGCTCCTGCAGCTACCACTTCATCAGGATTAATTGATTTGTTTGGTTCTTTTCCTAAATAAGATTTTACCCATTCTTGAACTGCTGGTATTCTTGTAGATCCTCCAACTAATAATACTTCATCAATTTCACTCGGACTTAAATTTGCATCTTCTAATGCTTGTTTAACTGGCCCTTTAGTTGCTTCTACTAAATCTTTAGTCAATTCATCAAATGCTGCTCTAGTTAATTTTTTTTCTAAATGTTTAGGCCCTGTTGCATCCATTGTAATGAATGGTAACGAAATTGGTGTTTCTAATGTTGTTGATAATTTTTTCTTAGCATCCTCTGCAGCATCTTTCAATCTTTGAATTGCCATTTTATCATTTCTTAAATCAATTCCAGTTTCTTTTTTAAACTCGTCAGCTAACCAGTCTATAATTTTTTGGTCAAAGTTGTCTCCTCCTAAGTGGTTATTTCCTGAAGTTGAGATAACTTCTACTACACCGTCTCCGATTTCTAACACAGATACGTCAAATGTACCTCCCCCTAAATCGAATACTAACACTTTTTCTTCTTTTTTCTTATCTAATCCATATGATAATGCTGCTGCTGTTGGCTCATTTATAATTCTTTTTACTGTTAATCCTGCTATTTCTCCAGCATCTTTAGTTGCTTGTCTTTGAGCGTCAGTGAAGTAAGCTGGAACTGTTATAACTGCTTCAGTTACAGGTTCTCCTAAATAAGCTTCAGCATCTTTTTTCAATTTTTTCAATATCATTGCTGAAATTTCTTGTGGTGTGTAATCTTTTCCAAAAATATGTTCTTTATGATCTGTTCCCATATGTGTTTTAATTGAAATTACTGTTGAATCTGGATTTGTTATTGCTTGTCTTTTTGCAATTTCCCCTACTATAATTTCTCCATTATCTTTAATATTTACAACTGAAGGAGTTGTTCTTCCACCATCAGAATTTGGTATAATTGTGAAGTTTCCACCTTCCATTACTGCCACGCAGCTATTTGTTGTTCCTAAATCTATTCCTATTATTTTACTCATATTTATCATTCTCCTCTTTTATAGTTCTATAATTTTTATAATTTATTTTTTATTAACTGTAACCATCGCCGGTCTTATTACTTTTCCTTTTAATTTATAACCCTTTTGAAACACTTGAACTATTGTGTCATTTTCTAATTCTTCATTTGTTTCTGTCATCATAGCTTGATGCTCATAAGGATTATAAGTTAATCCTTGTGATGCCTCCAACTCTTCAACTCCTTCATCGTTTAACAATGCCTTTAAATTTTTTAAAATCATATGGACACCTTCTATTAACGATTCAAAGTTTTTAGTTTCTTCTGATGCAACTACTGCTCTTTCCAAATTGTCTATATTATCTAAAACCTTAATAATTATCCCTTCAGAAGCATATTTTTTCATTTCAGCAACTTCATTTTCTTTTCTCTTTGTAAAGTTTTGAAATTCTGCTAATTTTCTTGTATAAGAATTTTTCCATTCTTGTAACTCTGCTTCCAATTTACCTATTTTCTCTTCTGCAGTTTCTTCTTTTATTTCTTCAACTTTAACTTCTTCTGTATTTTCAACAGTTTCCTCATTCAAAGTTTCTTCTACTTTTTTATCTTTAATTTCTTCTGACAACTCCCTCTCATCTCCTTTTATTTATTTTTTTTAAGTAATTGTTGTACTTCTTCTGATACATATTCCACTAATCCAACAGTTTTTGAATATTCCATTCGTTTAGGCCCAATAACACCCATAATTCCTTTCGCATCGCCCATCGTATAAACCGAAAAGACAAACGAGAAATCTTCTAAGCCTGGAATATCTAAGTCTTCACCAAATATTACATTCACTTCTCCATCTTTATATTCATCCGTATTTATAAATTGTGAAAATATTTGACGCATATCACTTGGATTATTAAAGAATTTTATTCGTTCAATAACTTTCATCACATCTGAAACATTATTTTCAAGTAAATTTGTACCCCCTTCAAAAAATATTTTTCCCTCATCCATAACTTGATTGTCTTGGAAGTCTTCTGACTCAAAATAATCTGTATTTATAAAAAATTCTCTTAAATCAGATAATGTAAAAACTTGAGAATTATTTTTAATTTTATCATTCAAATATCTATTTACTTCCTCTACTTCTATTTCAGTTATTGGATTTTCAAGATAGATATTCATATTTTTTGTTAAAAACTTATCTAAGACAACTACCGCTAAAATATTTGTATCATTTATATGAACCAATTTAACTTTTTTTATAATTTCTTGTTTTATTGACGGTTCAATTACAACTGCTGCATATTGACTCATTCTTGATAAAAGTCTTGTCGTTTCTTCAAAAATTAAATCAATTTGATTTATTTTCTTGTTATACGCTTCAATTATTTTAGCTTTTGCTTCTTTTGATATATCTCTAATTTTTATTAATTCATCTACATAAAGCTTATACGCTTCACTCGTAGGAATTCTTCCAGAAGATGTGTGTGTTTTTATGATTAAGCCTTTATCTTCAAGATCTGCCATCGTATTTCTTATTGTTGCTGACGACACTCCAATACTATATTTTTTCTCTAATGTCCTCGAACCAACACTTTCACCATACTCCAGATAATGCTTGATAATAGCTTTTAATATTAATTGTTCTCTATCATTCATTTCTGACACCTTCCTTTGTTATTAGCACTCATTAACTACGATTGCTAACTACAAGATAAATATACTACATTTTCAAAAACTTGTCAACTACTTTTTTTAAATTATTTTTATATTTTAAATTATAAATCAAAATATAACACTTTATTTTATAATTTATAAAATTATTTTTATGCAAGATTATAACTTAAAATTATATATTCATAAAAAATATTTACTTTTAAAAACTATTTATCGTTTAAAAAAACCGAATATAAATCCGGTTTTTTCTTTAATCTATAAATTTTATTCGTTTTTCAAGTTGAATATAACGCTCTTCTCCTATAATATTTTCAAGCTCCACATTTGATCTAATTTTATTTTTATGAATTTCTACTATTAATTTCTTTATTTCTTTTTTTGTAAATCCTATCTTTTTCAATCCATCTTCATCTAAATTATTTATATTAAATTTTTGTATTTCTTTTCCATAATTTTTTTCAGGATCTTTTATTTTTTCATTATCTACAATCAAATATCGTTTTGCTTGTTTTAATCCACTTTCTCCAAACTTATTCACATTTTTTAAATCTAAAATGTTTTCAATCACTCCAACTTCATCTCTATATTCTATTATTTTTGTTGCTTTTGACTTATTAAATCCTAGTTTCAATAATTCCTCATAACTTATTAAATTTATATCAAACTTTTCTTTAGTTTTTGATAAATCTGATTCTTTTTTTGCTTCATTTTTATTATAACTTACTTCCTCATTTATTTGTATATCTTTCATCGTTTTGTCTTCTACAAATAATCTTGCAAAATTCCCTAAAACTAATAAAATCACAAAAATTAACACATACTTTATTTTCATTCTAACCTCTCCCTTTTAACTTTATTTTCTTAACCAAACCTCATTTTCATATATTTTATTTATATAATTTCCTCAATTCCACTTTTTTATTTTCCAATCTTTCTGATAATTCATCAATCCAAACTAACGGATCTTTAGGATTTATAAGTCTTTTTATATTATCCTTATCTTTTTCTTTATCTTTCCAAATTAATTTTGTTATTGCTCCAGCACCTATTCCAATTATCGTTTTATTCTCCTCAATCATTTCAATGTTATAAATAGAATCTTTATCTTTTAATGAATATCCAAGATTTTCTCCCCATTGAAAACTATTTTTTTGTCTATACATATAATATGGCTTAAGTCCTTTCTTTTCAACAACTTCCTCTATTTTAGTGTAAATCATTTCAAAATCAAGTACATCTTTATGTCTATAATTTTCTTTATTTAACCTACTTGCAGTTTTTATCGCTAAATTATGTATTGTTAAATTTTCCATATCATACTCACTAATTTTATTCATCGTATAAATTACATCTTCTGTCGTTTCTCTTGGAAGCCCTAAAATCAAGTCCATATTTATATCAAGTCCAAATTCTTTTGCCAAATTATACACCAAATCAAATTGCTCTTGATTATGATAACGATTTACTAATTTTAGAGTTTTTTCATTAAAACTTTGTGGATTTATACTAATTTTATTTATACCTTTTTGCTTTAATATTTTCATTTTTTCTCTATTTAAAGTATCAATTCGTCCTGCTTCAAATGTAAACTCCTTTAAATTTGATAAATCATAATTCTCTAATATATTATCTAATAATTTTTCTATTTCCTCACTTGTTAAAATTGACGGCGTCCCTCCACCTATATATATTGTATTTATTTTCAACCCCAATTCTTTCGTCAATTCCCCAATTTCTTTTATTTCTCTATACAATGAATCAATGTATTCTCCATATCGTTCTTTATACTTTCCTCTTAACAAATAAGCAGGAAAAGAACAATACGAACATTTTGTCGGACAAAAAGCTACACCAATATAAATTCCTATTGTTTCTTTATCTAAATATTGTTCTTGCCTTTTCACTATATCAACTAAAAGTTTTATTTTTTTTGGCGATACAAAATATATTTTCTCTAAAATATTTTCAATTTCATCATAACTAATCCCCATATTCAAAAATCGTCTTACAATTTTTGTCGGTCTTACCCCTATTAATGCCCCCCACATATAATCTTCCATTTTTTCAAACAATTTTAAAAGCGATGTTTTTGCCATTACTTCAGCTTGATCAAAATATTTTTTATTTACTTTTTTATAATGACTTCTTACAACTTTTTCTACAGTCCCTATTTGTATATTTACTAATTTTGTTTCAACTTTTATCTCTTCTTCCGCGTCAATTACTTCTATTTCAACATCATTTTCTCTTTCATCTTTTTCATCTAAAATACTGTAATATTCTGGTAATAAAACTCTTACAAATTCTTCCAACTTATTTCTATTTATATCAATATTTATTTTTATCATTTATTATTTTACTACCCCCACAAAGTATAAAATTATCATAATTATTCCTAAAATTATTCTATAATAACCAAATATTTTAAAATTATGTTTTTTAATATAATTCATAAATATTTTTATCACTAAATACGCTACAACGAATGACAATACAAATCCTATTCCTATTAAAAACCATTCACTTAACATCAAACTATTTCCCATTTTTACAATTTTTAATAATGATGCTCCAATCATTGTTGGAATTGCTAAAAAAAACGAAAATTCTGTCGCTAAAACTCTATTAAGTCCTAATAATACTCCTCCTATTATTGTTGCAGCTGATCTTGAAGTCCCCGGAATCATCGCCAAACATTGAAATAATCCTACTCCAAACGCAACTTTTAAAGGTACATTTTTTATTGTTTCGTATTTAACTTTTTTCTTATTTTTACTTTCTAACCAAACAAGTATAATTCCGTAAAATACTAGCATTATTGAGACTGTTACAGGATTAAAAAAATGTTCTTCTATAATGTCATCCAACAAAAGTCCTAATACAACAGCTGGAAGTACTGCTATCACTATCTTTAGCCACATTTGTATAATTTCCATCATTTTTTCTTTACTGTTCCCTTTACTAAAAGGAAAAATTCTCTTCCAATAATAAACTACAACTGATAAAATTGCCCCTAATTGTATAATTATTTGAAATGCCGACACAAACTCTTTATTACTTGATAATTTTAAAAAATTATCTACTATTATCATATGTCCTGTACTACTTACTGGTACAAACTCTGTTAATCCTTCCACTAAACTAAGTATAAATACTTTTATGATACTTAAAAACATATTCTCTCCAATCACTTTATTTTAACTATTATATTTTTAAATAGAAAACTAGTATACCTTTATATACTAGCTTTTTAATTTATATTAACCTAATAATTCCTCAACTTTATTTACTAACTCTTTTACAAATTTATCTACAATTTCTTGAGTTTCAGCCTCCACCATTACTCTTATTAAAGATTCTGTTCCAGAGGCCCTTACTAATATTCTCCCTTTTCCTTCAATCTCTTTTTCTTTTGCTTTAATGAAAGTTGATAATTCAACATTACTTTCCCAAGTTGCTTTTTTCTCTTTAGAAACTATAATATTTTGAGATTTTTGTGGCCAAAGTTTAATTTCATCAACTAATTCATGTAAAGTTTTTCCACTTTCTAGTATTGCATTCACTAATTGAATTGAAGATAAAACTCCATCTCCAGTAGTATTATAATCTAACATTAATATATGTCCAGATTGCTCACCACCAATATTAAGTCCAAACTCTTTCATTTTTTCAAGAACATATCTATCACCAACATTAGCTCTTATAAGTCCAATACCTTGTTGATCTAAATATTTTTCAAATCCCATATTACTCAAAACAGTTGTTACCACTTTATTATCATTAAGTAATCCTTTTTTATGTAAATACCCTGCAATTATAGCAATAATTAAATCTCCATCTACAATTTTCCCTGTATGATCAACGGCAATCAATCTATCTGCATCACCATCAAATGCTAATCCTAAATCAGCATTATAAACTTTTACTATTTCTTGTAATAATTCTGGATGAGTAGACCCACAATTTACATTTATATTTTTACCATTTGGAATATTATTTATTACTATTATTTCCGCTCCAAGTCTTTGATAAATTTTTGAAGCTACTCTGTATGCCGCTCCATTCGCCGCATCTATAACTATTTTCAACCCTTTAAAATCTCTTTTTACTGTTGAACTTAAAAAATCCAAATAAATTCTCATATCATCTTCAATATAAGTAAATCTTCCCAAATCATCTCCAGGCATTTGATACTGTATAAGTTCATCTGTTTTTTCCATCAAACTTTCTAATTCTTCTTCAATAGAATCCGGCAATTTATACCCGTTTTGACTAAATATTTTTATTCCATTATCTTTAACTGGATTATGCGAAGCAGAAATCATAATCCCTGCATCTGCTTTTAATTTTCTAGTTAAATAACAAACTCCCGGTGTTGGTAAAACTCCAACAAAATCAATATGAACTCCCATTGAGTTTAATCCTGTACTCAATGCCGACCTTATCATATATCCTGATATTCTTGTATCTGTTCCTAATATTATTCTTGGTTTATTTTTCCCTTTTTTATTTTTTTTCAAGTAATATCCTAAAGCTAATCCTAACTTTGTAACCAAGTCTATCGTCAAATCTTTGTTAGCTTCTCCTCTCATTCCATCAGTTCCAAAATATTTTCTAGCCATTTTCTCTCCTTTTTTAAACTGGTAAAATTAATTGTATTTCCGTCCCTACATTTAATTGTGATTTTACATTTATTCTACCACTATGTATTTCTATTATTCTACTAACAATAGCTAGTCCTAACCCTGTACCACCAGTAGATTTCGTTCTCGATTCATCAATTCTATAAAATCTTTCAAACACTCTTTCTTGATCTTCTTCTGAAATTCCAATTCCTTCATCTCTAATTGTTATAACTGCCTCTTTTTTCACAATAGCTGACCCTATATAAATAGTGCTTCCTTTTTCCGAATATTTCATAGAATTTTCAAGTATTGTCCTTATAGCTTGTTTCAACAATGTTTCATCTATTTTTAAAACATACTCATCATTTTGAACTATTTCATAATTATGATTTTTGTTTGAAATTTTTGCTTCCATATAAATTTGTTCAATCATATCATTAATTTGAACTTTTCTAAATGCTGAATTTATTTTATTTCTTTCTCCACGAGCTAAAAATAATAATCTTTCTATTAAAGTCAACATATTATTAACTTCATTTATAATTGAATCAATTGATTCTTCAAAAATTTCAGGATTTGTAAGTTTTCTTTTTTTAATTATTTCTGCATATCCTTTTATTATTGTCAACGGCGTCCTCAATTCATGTGAAGCATCTGATACAAATTTTGATTGATTATAAAACGATGTTTCTAATCTTTGTAACATTTCATTTAATATTTCACTTAACCGTTGAAGCTCATCTCCACTTTTTGCATTCGGTATTCTTTCGCTAAGATTTTTAGCATTTATTACTTTCGCTGAATTTATAATTACATTAATTGGTTTTAATACTCTTCTACTTAAATATTTTGAAGTAATATAAATTATTAACAATCCTACTAAAATACCTATTCCACTCACTATCATCAATCTATAAAACAATGCGTTTTCTGATGTAATATCACGTAAAACATAAACTTCAAATTTACTTTTAGCAATTTCTCTTTCTATTTTTATTACACTATATTTTCTCTTCGTTTCATCAGAGCTTGAATTTAGTCCAATTACCTTACTTTTTTTCAAATTATTAGCTTCTAATTTTAATTTTTGTAAATCATTTAATAACTTATCATCACTTTCTTTTTCGTCACTATCAATTGTTGTTACTGTATTTAACAAAATTTTATTTTCTGAATTAGAATTTGTGTAAGTCAATAAATATAAATAACCTTCTTCTCCCGGATTAAAAGGTTTTGAATAAGTTACTTTTTTACCTTCTATTTTAGGATTAAACTCTAAAGAAAAATTATTATATTTTTGTGAAAATATTGTAACTTTATTTAAGAAATCATTTATTTCATTTGTTTTTGCTATATTTGATTCTAATCGCTCTTTATCATTTTGTGTTTTTAAAATATAAAATGTACTAACATTAGAAAATATTATGAAAATTAAAAATAGTGAAATATACCAAGTTGATATTTTATCTTCCAATTTCAATTTTTTCATATTTTACTCCTATTTGAAGATAAAACCAATTCCTCTAACTGTTTTAATAAATTTTCTTTCATAAGGTTTGTCTACTTTATCTCTTAAATATTTAATATATAAATCTAAAATATTGTCATTGCCAATATAATCAAATCCCCAAACTTCTTCTAATATTTTATCTCTCGTTAAAACAATCCCTTTATTTATAACTAAAAAGTCTAATAATTCAAATTCTCTTTTTGATAAAGGAATTAAATCTTTTCCTCTAAACACTTCATAAGTTGGATAATTTATTTTTAAATCTTCATATTCAAATATTCCTTTATTATCAGATACTTTTTTAGTTCTTCTAATTAACGCTTTCATTCTCGCAACTAATTCTTCTGTTGAAAACGGTTTTGTTAAATAATCGTCTGCTCCATAGTCAAATCCAACAATTTTATCATTTATATCATCTTTTGCAGTTACTAAAATTATTGGTACTTGCGAATCTTCTCTTATTCTTTTACAAACTTCCATTCCACTCATTTTTGGTAACATAACATCTAATAATATTAAATCATAATTCCCATATTTCGCCATATTAAGTCCTTCTTTACCATCTTTAGCAAAATATGGATCAAATCCTTCAAATTTCAATTCAATTTCTAGTAATCTTGATATTTTTGAATCATCTTCTATTATCAATATTCTTTCTTTCATAATCTCCTCACTCTTTCTTTTTTTAAATTTATAATATATACAGTTTATTTATTCATATATATTTTTTATGTTCAATCTAAATTTCTATATATTCCATTATACCATATTTTTTTACAATTTTCTAATAAAAATCGCTTATATTACTACTTTTTTGACATTTTTTAAACTATTTTTCCCTTTTAATTTTTTTCAAAAAATATTAAAATTAAAATCAATATTCTTTAACTATTTTTTATAAGATTTTTATTTATTAATTCAAATATTAATTGTTTCACAAAAAAACTACACCTTCGATTTTTATATATAAAAAATGTACCTTCAAACTTTTTTCACTTTTTGTGTCCAGTTCGTTGGTACATTTTTTTATTATATGTTTTTTAGTGTAGTTTTAATATTTATTTTTTTATGACTTTTCTTAATGTTGTCACAATACTTGTCGCTAATAATATTTTCACTATATCTCCAGGAATAAACGGTATAAATCCTAGCATAAACACATTTTTATCTGGAACAAATAGATGTAATTGGAACATTCCTAAAGCGTACATTGCTATTTCTCCTAAAATTATAGCTAAAATTGTTGTAGCGAATGAGTTTACCCACCCTTTTTCTGCCAAGTAACCAATAATGAATGAAGATACAACCCATCCAATTATGTAACCTCCTGTTGCTACTAACAATGGGAAGCCTGCTTTAAATCCTGCATAAACCGGTGCACCTAAACTTCCTGCCACAATATAAGTTATAATCGTTGCAGGTGCTAATTTTTTACCGTACAATAATGCAATTATTGATACTGCTAAAGTCTGCCCTGTTATAGGTACTGGAGTAAACGGTAATACAACTCTTAATTGTGCAAATAATGCCAGAAACATTGCCCCTACTACCATTAATACTATATTTGTTAATAAATTTAATTCTTTATCTGCTGATCTCACTAAACTGTTAATTAATGCTTTTTGCTTCATAATGACCTCCTAATTTTATTTTGTCTTTCTAATTATACAACATAAAAAGTAAATCGTCAACTTTAAATAACATATGTTTTTTATCAAAACAAATCAAATAGATTTCTATATTTATTTATGCTTCTATAATTATTAATTCTTTAGGGCTTTTATTTAATACCTCACAACCATTTTTTGTAACTAATACATCGTCTTCTATTCTAACTCCACCCCAATTATCAAAATATAATCCTGGTTCAACGGTTACAGCCATATTTTCTTTTAGTGGTATTTGTGTTACTGATGATAAGTATGGCAATTCGTGAATATCTAATCCTATTCCATGTCCTAATCCATGACCAAATGCTTCTGCTAATCCTTTCTCTTTAAAGAAATTTCTAACAACACTATCAACTTCATCTGATCTTATTCCCGCTTTAATAGTTTCAATTCCTAATAATTGTGCTTCTAAAACTGTATTGTAAATTTCTCTATGTCTGTCTGTTATATTATTACCATAGTAAATTGTTCTAGTCATATCTGAAACATAACCGTTATAATATGCACCGAAATCCATCGTTATAAATTCATCTTTTTCTATTTTTTTATCACTTGCTACTCCATGTGGTAATGCACTTCTATACCCACTTGCTATTATGGTATCAAACGATCTATTCTCAGCTCCTAATTTTCTTTGAATATACTCCATATATGCCGCTATTTCTTTTTCTGACACTCCTTCTTTAATTATTTTTAATACTTCACTAAATGCTACATCACTTATTTCAATAGCTTTTTTTATAGTCGCTATTTCCTCTTCATCTTTAACCATTCTTTCAAAAATTAATTTTTCTCCAACAGGTACTAATTCTGCTTTAAATAATTCTTTTATTATTTGATATTCTGAAAATGTCATATTTTTATCTTCAAATCCTACTTTTTTCAATCCTAATTTTTCAATAAATTCCCCTACTAATTTGATTGACCCTCTTGAAACTTCCACAAATTCAAATCCCATTGGCTCTACTTGTTTTGTTGCTTGACTTTTATATCTAAAATCTGAAAAAAAATATTTTCCTTCTTTAGTTGCTAAAGCTATTCCTGTCGTCCCTGTAAATCCTGTAAAATATCTCAAATTAAATAAATCTGTCAAATATATTCCATCAACATTTAATTCATCTAAAATCCTATTTAATTTATCTACTCTTGCCATACTCTCATCTCCTATTTTTAATTTATTTTATTTTATACCTTTTATCTAATAAAATCAACTATTTATTTAATATAATTTCTTATATTTCTTACTGTAATATAGATAATCTTTAAATAGATATTTTATTTTAATTGAATTTTTCCTTTTAAATATGCTATAATATATTACAATAAAAATATGGAGGAAATTATGGGAAGACATGGTACAATAGCTGGGCGTAAAGAAGCTCAAGACAAAAAAAGAGCAGCTTCGTTCACAAAATTAGTTAGATTAATAACAGTCGCAGCTAGAGGTGGAGATAATCCTGAATTTAATGTTGCTTTAAAACATGCAATTGAAAAAGCTAAAGCCGTTAATATGCCTAATGATAATATTAATAGAGCAATAAAAAAAGGATCTGGTGCTGATGGTTCTACAAATTATGAAACTTTAACTTACGAAGGTTATGGACCTGCAGGAACTGCTATAATGGTTGAAACTTTAACTGATAATAAAAATAGAACTGCTGCAAGTATTAAAACTATTTTTGATAGAAATGGTGGAAATTTAGGAGTTTCTGGAAGTGTTGGTTATATGTTTGATAGAAAAGGTGAAATCATTATAGAAAAAACTGACAAAACTGTTGAAGAAGAAATTATGGAAATTGCTTTAGAAGCAGGAATGGAAGATATGGAAACATTTGATGATAGCTTTTACATTACAACTCCTACCGAAAATTTTGATGCAGTTTCTACAGCTTTAAGAGAAGCTGGTTACGAATTATTAGAAGCTGACATTCAGTTCTTACCTTCAATAGAGGTTGAAAGTATGGAAGCTGAAGCTGAAGAAAAATTTAGAAAATTAATTGATCTATTAGAAAATGATGATGATGTCCAAAAAGTTCATCATAATTATGCAGGAATGTAATTTTATACAACTGTTAAAAATATACAATAATAAATATATTTTATATAAACCTTCAAAGAATCAAGGTAAAATTACCCTATAAATTTGAAGGTTTTTTTTAATTAAAAATGTACCACACCCCAAAACTTAATCAAAAAGTTTAAATATTTGGTGATGCAGTACAAAAATTTTATCCTTTTACTACGATATTTACTAATTTATTTGGAACAACTATTACTTTTACTACTTCTTTTCCTTCTATATTTTTTTGAGTTTTTTCTGATTCAAATGCCACTTTTTCAAGTTCTTCCTTTGAAAGTCCAACAGCTACTTGAATATTATCTCTAACTTTTCCATTTATTTGTACAACTAAACTGATTTTATTTTCTTTAGTTAATTCTTCATCAAAGATTGGCCATTCTTCTTCAAATGTAAATGATGTATTTCCAATTTCGTGCCATAACTCATCTGTAACATGTGGTGCAAAAGGAGCAAGTAATAAAATTGTTTTATCTAAAACTTCTTTCCAAATTTTTCTTGATTCTGTTGAAGCTTGATTTTTTTCAATTACTTCCTGTTTATATGTCGTCATATCATTTAATAATTCCATTATTGCTGCTATTGCTGTATTGAAATGGAAGTCATCTTCAATACTTTCAGTTACTTTTTTCACTGTTTGATGTAATTTTTTCTGTATATTTTCATCTTTTTCATTTCTAGCTTCTAAATTTATCTCATAATTATTAGAATTATTTACATTGTGGTCAGCAAAATCCAATGTATCAGATACTAACAAATAAATTCTATTAATAAATCTGTACGCTCCTGCAAGTCCATTCATATTCCATTCTAATTCTTTTTCAGGTGGTGCAGCAAATAAAGTAAACACTCTTGCAGAATCCGCTCCGTATTCTTTGACAATCTCTTCAGGATCTACCCCATTATTTTTTGATTTACTCATTTTTTCTACTTTAGTTATTAATTCTTCCCCTGTTTCTTTCGCATAAGGTTTTCCATTTTTTATTTCTACCTCTTTTGCAAACAAATATCTTCTTTCATTTGAAGAGTAATAAGACGGTCCTAACACCATTCCTTGTGTCAACAATCTTTTAAACGGTTCATTTGTATTGATATACCCTAAATCTCTTAAAGATTTATGGAAAAATCTTGCATATAATAAATGCATTACTGCGTGTTCAATTCCTCCTATATATTGACTTACCGGTGTCCAACTATTTGCATCTTTTTTATCAAAAGGTTTTTCAGCATTTTTTGAAGCCAAATATCTTAAATAGTACCAAGACGAATCAACAAAAGTATCCATTGTATCAGTTTCTCTTCTACCTTTTTTACCGTTTGGCAATATAACATTTTTAAACTCTTCCGATGTTTCAAGTGGATTTCCTTTTCCGTTAAATTCAATATCAGTTGGCAACATTACCGGTAAATTTTGTTCTTCTTCCAAATAGATATTTCCTTCTTCATCATAAATTACAGGAATTGGTGTTCCCCAATATCTCTGTCTACTAATTAGCCAGTCGTGTAATCTATAATTTACTGTCTTTTTACCTAATCCTATTTTTTCTAATTTTTCAACTATTTTCTCTTTTGCTTCATTACTTTCTATCCCATCAAATTCAGCTGAATTTACTAAAACTCCAGCCGTTGTTATAGCATTTTCTAATTCTATATTTCTCTCTACTTCAACTTCTCCATCTTTATTTTTTGGAGCTATAACTATTTTCATATCTAAATTATACTTTTTAGCAAATTGAAAATCTCTTTCATCGTGTGCAGGTACTGCCATTACAGCTCCTGTCCCATAATCCATTAATACATAATTTGCTATCCAAAGTTGTATTCTTTCATTATTTATCGGATTAATCACATAAAGACCTGTGAATACTCCTTCTTTCTCTTTTGAATCTGCTGTTCTACTAATTTTATCTTCATTTATCATTTTATCAACAGTTTCTCTTAAATTAGGATTTTCTTTCAATATAACTTCTTCCACTAACGGATGTTCCGGTGCAACTGTCGCATAAGTCACTCCATATAAAGTGTCAGGTCTTGTAGTAAATACCGAGATTACAATTTCTCCTTTTTCATTTAATTTTAAATTAGTTTCTCCATTTTTTTCAAATTTATAATCTAAAATAAAATCTACTTCAGCACCTATTGATTTACCAATCCAGTTTTTTTGCATTGTCAATACTTGTTCTGGCCAATGTCCTTTAAGCTCTTCATGACCAGTCAATAGTTCTTCTGCATAATCTGTTATTTTAAAATACCATTGTGATAATTCTTTTTGAATTACATCTGTTTTCCCATGTCTCCAACATTTTCCTGCCTCAACTTGTTCATTCGCTAAAACAGTATTACAATCCGGACACCAATTCACATACGATTTTTTCTTATAAACTAATCCCTTTTTATACATTTCAATGAAGAATTTTTGATTCCATTTATAATATTCCGGTGTATAAGTTGCTATTTCTCTTTCCCAATCATACGACAGTCCCATTAGCTTCAACTGTCTTCTCATATTATCTATGTTAGATTTTGTCCATTTCCCGGGATGTGCTCCATTATCTATCGCTGCATTTTCTGCCGGAAGACCAAAACTATCCCACCCAAACGGATGTAACACATTAAACCCTTTCATCTTTTTATACCTTGCAATCGCATCTCCTATCGCATAATTTCTCAAATGCCCTACATGTAATTTCCCTGATGGATATGCAAACATTTCTAGCACATAATAATTTTCTTTACCTTCTATATTATTTTCAGATTTAAAAATATTTTTTTCTTGCCATTTCTCTTGCCATTTTTTCTCTAAGGCTTCTGGTCTATATTCTTTAACCATATTTCCTCCAATTTTTATTTATTTTTAATATATCTCATTTTAACATTTTTCATATAATTCTCAAAATATTATTTTTTTATTTTACTTATTTCAATTTCTAATTTATCAAGCAATACATCTAATTGTTTTGCAACTGCTTCAATAACTTCTTTTTTAGACAAATCTACTCCCGCTTTTTGCAGTTGCACCATAGGATAATCATTTCCACCTGAACTTAATAAAGTTAAATATTTGTTAAGTGCTTCTTTTCTGGCTTTTTCATCTTTATTTTTTATTACATTATCATAAATTATTGCAGATGAAGCAAAACAAGTTGAATATTGATACACATAAAACGGACTATTATAAAAGTGTGGTATTCTTGACCATAAAATATACATAAGTTCATCTTTACTCAAAGCATCTCCATAATATTCATTATATATTTTTTCCACTAATTGACTCAATGTTTTCGCAGTAATCGGCTCTCCTTTTTCTGCCATTTTATGTGCTTGATATTCAAAATCAGCAAATAAAACTTGAGTATAAAATGTCCCAATTATATTTCCAATTTCTTGTTCTAAAAGTGCTATTTTCTCTAATGAATCTGTACTTTTCTCAAACATATAATCAAGTAAAAGTCTTTCATTAAATGTTGAAGCCACTTCTGCCACAAATATCGTATAATCTGCTAATGAAAATGGTTGATTTTCATACGAATAAAGTGTATGTAATGTATGCCCTAATTCATGTGCTAATGTAAAAACACTATCTAAAGTTTTATTATAATTTAAAAGCATATAAGGGTGTACTCCGTAAACTCCAGCAGAATAAGCTCCACTTCTTTTGTTTTCAGTCTCAAAAACATCAAGCCATCCATTTGAAATCGCTTTTTCCATTTTTTCAACATATTCTGTTCCTAACGGTTTAACAGATTCCAATACAATTTTTTTGGCTTCATTATATTCATATTCTTTATCAAAATCAACAATATTTATTGCATTATCATAATTATAATATTCTTTTAATCCCAATAATTTCTTTCTTAATTTATAATATCTTTGTAATGGTTTCGTATTTTCTTTTGTGGTTTCAATTAAATTCAAATACACTTTTTCCGGAATATTATTACCTTCCAAAGCACTAGCTAAAAAGTTTTTATAATTATGTGCTTTAGTATTTCCAATTTTTCTATGTAAAATTGAGCTATAAATCGCAGCAATCGTATTTTCTTTTTCTTTATACGCACCATAATATGCTTCAAATAATTTTTTCCTATCTTCTTGATTTCTATTTACAGAAATTTCTTTACTATAATTTGCACTTGTTACTTTTATTTTTCTTCCATCTGACAGCTCAACTTCAGGCCAAATCATATCACTTATTGTAACTTCAGAATAAATATTTTTAGGTGCTGAAAAAAATGAACTATAATAAGATAATAACTTATTTTTATCTTCATCTAAAACATGTTTTTGTAATCTTAACAAATCACTAATTCCAAATCTATAATCATCGTATTCTTTATTTTCTAGCCATTTTTCTATTTTATCTTTATTTTCTATAATTTCAGAGTTTTCCCAAGATAATTCCGTTGACATATTTTCTAAAAAATACTGTAATTTTTGTAAATTCTCTGTAGCTTCATCATCCATACTGTTAAGATCTCTCGCTAGTTGAGGAAATCTATATAATTTATATAATATTTTTTCTAATTCTTCCTTTTTTCTTAAAAATTCTAATAAGTTCCCCTCTTTATCAAAACTCCCTTTATATTTTACCAATTCTTCTTTTATAATTTCTATTTTTTGAAAATCTTTATTCCATTTTTCATAATTTTCATAAATATTATTCAAATTCCACTTATATTCTTTACCTATTTCTTCTCTCGTCATTTTTCCCTCCACATTTTTAAATTTTATCTATATTAATTTTTATTTCCAAACTTAAATAACAAGAAATAAATTATCATAAGTGGTATTATCAAACCTGAAACTGATAAAAATGCATCGAATGCTATTTTAAAAAACGCAATTATTATAACTGTTCCTATCGCTAGCCCTAATGCTTTCATCATCATCGTCCAATTATTTTCTGGTGTAACATTTCTCATATTATTCCTCTTTCTAAATTTTAATTTTTTATATTAATCTTTTATTTATTTACTAACATATTATCAATATGAACAACATCAGCGTGATATTGATACCCTAATATTCCCTCAATTTCCTCACTTTGTTTTCCTTTTATCACTTCTATTTCATCTGATGAATAATTTGTAATTCCTGTCGCAATTATCTCTTTTTTCAAATTTTCAATTTTTATAACTGCTCCTTCATCAAATCTTCCTTCTACCGATTTAATCCCTACTGGAAGTAAACTTTTTCCATTTAATAACGCTTTTTCTGCACCTTCATCAATCGTTATAATTCCTTTTTTATTTGTTCCATATGCTAACCAATATTTTTTAGAACTTATTTTTTTATTTTTTCTAACAAATAATGTCCCAATATTTTCTTTTTCCACAACTCTTGTTATATTTTTAGGGTCATCTCCATTCGCTATTACTAGATTTGTTCCAATTTTAGTCGCCATTTCTGCCGCAATAATTTTAGTTATCATTCCACCTGTCCCAAATTTACTTCCTTCTCCACCAGCCATATTTTTCACATCTTCAGTTATATCGCCTACTAATTCTATTAATTTAGCATCAGTATATTTTTGTGGATTTTTATTATAAAGTCCGTCAATATCAGATAAAATAATTACTAAGTCAGCATCTATAAGTCCCGACACCAAAGCTGACATCGTATCATTATCCCCAACTTTTAACTCATCAGCAACTATTGCATCATTTTCATTTATTACTGGGATAATTTTTTTATCAAAAAATGTATTACAAACATTTCTTACATTCAAGTATCTTCTTCTATCTGAAAATTCTCCTTTTGTTAATAATAATTGTCCTATAACTTTATTATATTCTTGAAATAAAGTTTGATATAAATGCATTAAAGATACTTGCCCTACAGCAGACACTGCTTGCTTTTCAGACAATGTTTTTGGTCTTTCAGGCATATTAAGCATACCCATTCCTGCTCCAACTGCTCCTGATGTTACAAGTGCTACATCATATCCTTTATCTGACAAATTACTTAACTCTAATACTATTTTTTTTATTTTATCTATATTTAATTGTCCGTCACTTTTAGTAAGCGTAGAAGTTCCAACTTTAACTACTATTTTTTGAACATTTTTTAATAATAATTCTCTCGTACTTTCCATTTTTACTCCTTTACAATTTTTCATAATATTTACAAAACTTATTTATTTCACATTCATGGCATTTCGGTCGTCTTGCAATACACTTATCTCTTCCTTGCAATATCAAATAATGCGATAATTCAAACCAATATTTTTTTGGAATCCATTTTACTAATTCTTTTTCTATTTGTTCTGGCATTTCATTTTTTGCTAATCCTATTAAACCAGTAAGTCTTCTAACATGTGTATCCACAACAATTCCAGTTCGTATGCCCCAAAGCTCTCCAAGTACCACATTTGCTGTTTTTCGTCCAACTCCCGGCAGTTCAATTAATTCTTCCATAGTTTGTGGTATTTCATCATTATAACTTTTAAGCATCATATCTGCATTTAACTTTAAATTCATTGCTTTATTTTTATAAAATCCTGTTGATTTTATATATGTTTCCACTTCTTTTGAAGTCAATTTTCTCATATCTTTTGGCTCTTTCATTACTTTAAAAAACTCTTTTGTTACAATATTCACTCGAGCATCCGTACATTGTGCCGACAAAATTACTGCAACCATTAATTGATACGGAGTTTCATAGTCTAAAGCACATTTAGGTTTCCCAAATTTTGCTTCTAATATTGGGTATAATCCCTTCAATCTTTCTTGTTTTGTCATATTTCTCTCCAAATTATATTTTTATAAATTAACTATATTTTTTATCATTTTAATTTATTTTCAAAAAAGAAACTCATTTTTACCAACTTTTCATCTCTTTATCTTCTATATAATTATTTATTATTTCTATACTTTTATTATATCTTTCTGTTAAATGATATTTACTTTCATCTATTCTATGCGTTAATTTTATATACTTTTTATTATATTTTTTTAATAATTCTTTCAATATTCTATCATATTCACTTATCGTATTTCCATTTTTATCCACCATTTCAAGATATATTATTATATCAAAATCACTATTTTTTATAAAATCTTCAATTATTGGATGTTCAATCCCTGTATTGATTTTTGAAAATGCTTGTAAACTTGTAAAATCACTATCTACAAATAAAATTCTATCTGCTATTTTTGTATTTTCTATAATTCGTGAATTATGCTCATATACAATTTGACTATAATCATTATATTGTAAATTTTCTATATTATTTCCAAGATTTTCTTCCAAATATGTTTTTCTCGATTCTTTTATATAAGTTGTATTATAATAATTTGCTAATTTCTGTGTTAAATTAGTTTTCCCTGAATTTTCAGAACCTATTATTGCAACTTTTAATACAAAAAATTCTCTCACATGTCTAGGTATAAAAAACCAATTTTCATAAGGATTTTTCCTTACTTCTGTTGCACTTATATAAAAATTACTTCTCGATACATCAATCGTTTTTACTTCAAAATTTTTATCTAACACATTTTCACTCATATATTTTACAAAATTTTTACGATAATTTTCTACATCTTGTGTTTCATTTGTAAATATCATATCAATTTTTATTTCATTTTTACTTAAAAGTTGCTCAACTCGTTCGCTCCAACCTATCCAACCATTTGGATATGGAGGAATTCCATCTTCAACTAAATGAATTATTTTTATATTTGATTGCTCTCTAAATGTCTTTTCAACAAATCTTATTCTATCTTTAGTTGTTGGCATTTTTTTCATTTTTGATTCATTAAATAATTTTAAATCTCTTTCATCATCAGTACATACAACTACATAAAGAATATCTACATATCCACTCGCTTTTTGTATAAAATCTACATGCCCTATGTGTAATGGATAAAATTTCCCAAATATTATTCCTATTCTTTTTTCATTCAATATTTTTTCCCTCTATCTATCTTATATTTTATATATTTTACTATTTTTATAATAAAAATTCAATCACTAAAACTTAAATTATTTATTTTTCTCATTTTTTATGATAAAATATTAAAAAATTATTTAAGGAGAAAATTTATGTTTATTATCACATCAAAATATTTAAAATCACTTGAAGAAGTTGACGCTAAAAGAGCTGACCATTTAGCTTATATGAATAATTACGTACTTGCTGGTACTTTTTTACTTGGAGGACGACAAGTTCCTACAACTGGAGCTGCCATTGTTGCTCATAACATCACTAGAGAAGAATTAGAAGAAATTTTAAGAAATGATCCTTATGTTATAAATGGTTTAGCTGAATACAATATTATAGAATTTAATGTTGGAATGTCAGCTTTAGGAATTGAAGAAGCTATTGAAAAATTGAAATAACAATCAAAATCTTTAATACTTTTTGAAATAAATTTATAGAATAAATATCAATTATACTAACATTTAATGTTTAATTGATATCTTTAATTTTTATATAAAAAAAAAGAGTATAATACTCTAACTCAAACTATATTTGGAGGCGACAACCAGATTCGAACTGGTGTACAAGGTTTTGCAGACCTCTGCCTAAGCCCCTCGACCATGTCGCCTTATAAAAAATGAAGTTAAAAAACTTCAAGTAAATAGATGGCGTCCCTGGTTGGATTCG
>CAURVQ010000024.1:0-23085 GCA_963528625.1 uncultured Leptotrichiaceae bacterium
AGAAGCTAAAGCGATAGCGATGAGAGATTATGGTGTTGCTTATGAAGTAAAATAATGATGGTTACAAATTTTGTAATAAATAATAAAGAATTTTAGGAGGAAGAAAATGGCTACTGGACAATAACTTTAATAGACAGACAAACTAAAAAAAAAGACAACAGTTAAGATTGAAGCAAAAAATAATGGAGAAGCTAAAGCGATAGCGATGAGAGATTATGGTGTTGCTTATGAAGTAAAATAAGGTTTTATATTTTAATTAGAAATTTATAAAATTTATTAAATCATAAAATTGTTACAATTTTAATTATAAAAAATTTACATTTGAATAAAAATGATAAAAAAATAAAAACTAGGATTTAAAAATCCTAGTCTTTTTATATTGACATGTAACAGAAAAAAAGATAAAATTTAGAAAAAATATGTAGGAGTAAAAATGAGTATATTAATAATAATTGTGATAATCTTTTTAGTATTAGCTGGGTATTCAGCACTAGGTGGAGAAATATCTGATTGCTTTAGTAGTTGTGGGTGTTGTCTTTTACTTCCGGGAATTTTAATATTTTTAGGAATTTTATTTCTTATTTTAAAAATATTTCATTAAAAATAAATAAAATAATTTTCCGTTGTTCCCTTTCTTATAATGATTGAAAAAAAGTGCAAAATTTCGTATAATATAATTAAAATTATAAGAATAATTATGTTAGAAATGGAGTAAAAATGAATATAGTAGCACCGGCAGGAAATTATGAAAAATTAGAGGCAGCAATAAAGGCAGGAGCAAATGAAGTATATTTTGGATTAAAAGGATTTGGAGCAAGAAGAAATAACGAAAATCTAAATTTACAAGATATATTTGATGGAATAGACTATGCACATGCT
The DNA here is from genome assembly GCA_963528625.1 of uncultured Leptotrichiaceae bacterium. Taxonomy (GTDB): domain Bacteria; phylum Fusobacteriota; class Fusobacteriia; order Fusobacteriales; family Leptotrichiaceae; genus CALHVR01. The sequence continues at coordinate 880 of CAURVQ010000024.1, forward strand.
CGTGGTGTAAAAACATTGATGACATTAAATACAGTAATGAAAGATGTTGAAATTGAAGTAGCATACAATAATATAAAAAAAATATATGAACACGGAATAGATACTGTAATTGTTCAAGACTTAGGATTTGTTCAATTTATAAAAGATAATTTTCCTGACTTAAATATAAACGGAAGTACACAAATGACGGTTGCAAATCATGTGGAAGCAAATAAACTTAAGGAATGGGGACTAACACGGGTTGTTCCTGCAAGAGAGCTTTCATTTGAAGAAATTAAAAGCATTAAAGAAAAAACAGATATGGAATTAGAAGTTTTTGTGTCGGGATCAATGTGTATTTCTTATTCAGGAAATTGTTTTATAAGTAGTTTTATAGGTGGAAGAAGTGGAAATAGAGGACTTTGTGCTTATTCTTGTCGTAAGAAATTTAAAGATGAAGAAGGAACAAGGGCATATTTTTTAAGTCCAAATGACCAATTACTTCAAGAGCCGGAAATAAATAAATTTATGGAAATTGGAATTGAAGGAATTAAAGTTGAGGGGCGAAAAAAATCGAGTGAGTATGTTTATGAAACGGTTAATTATTATGATAGTGTAATTAAGGGAAATCCAAGGCCGTCAGAAAGTTATAAATTGTTTAATAGAGGGTATTCAAAAGGATATTTTTATTTAGATAATAAACTTATGAATTTTAAATATTCATCGAATTTTGGTTATTTCTTAGGGACTAGAATAGGCGAAGGAAACAACTTTATGATTGATGATGAAGTTGTTTTAGGAGATGGAGTTCAATTTGTAGATAAAGATTATGAAGTAATTTCAGGAGAATATATTAATAAAATAATAAAAGATGGGAAAAAAGTGCAAAAAGCTGAAAAAAATTCAATAATATCTATAGGAAAATTGCCGGAAAATACAAAGTATATTTATAAAAACTATTCTAAAGAAATAAATGATAGAATTATTCATAATATAAAAGTAGGGAAAAGATATGCGACAATAGATGGAAGCATTAAATTATCTCAAGGAGAGGCTATTGAGCTTACATTTTCAATAACAAATATTAGAGGGAAAAAAATTGAGGTTACTAAAAAAGGGATGATTTTGGATCAAATGGCTAAAAAAGAAATTACGAAAGCTCAAATTGCTGAAAAATTAGGAGAGTTGGGAGATACGACATTTGAACTTGGAAATTTAAAAATTGACTATGATGGCAAAAGTTTTGTTCCGTTTAGTGAATTGAAATCTCTAAAAAGAGAAGTTGTTATTGAATTAGAAAGAAAACTTTTAGAGTCGTATAGAAGAGTGGCACCTGAAAGAAAAAAATATACTTTTTCTAATCCAGAAATAAAGCCAACACCAATATTTTCGGCATTAGTTTCAAATAAAGAACAAGAAAAAGCATGTCGTGAAATGGGAATTACAAAAATTTATTATAAGCAATATGATGTTGCAAAAGAAAAAAATTTACATATGAAAGATAAGATAAAAGTAGGAACTAACTTAGCTTCAAATATGTATCAAGCAATTATGGGAGAAAAAATTGGAGCTAAAGGGCAATCGCTTGATTGGAATTTGAATGTTTTTAATAATCACACATTAAATTTATTTGCGACAAGTTTCCCAAATATAGAAACTGTATTTTTATCGCCAGAATTGAATTATAAACAATTACGTAACATAAAAAATGATAAAGTGAAAAAAGGGCTTGTTATATACGGTTATTTGAAAGGAATGTATATTGAACATACAATTTTTGATAAGGATTATAAAGAAATAATTGGAGAACATTACGATAAATATAAGCTGGTAAAAAATGACTTAGGGAATATTGAATTATACTTAAATAAACCGATGAATTTAATTCCTAAATTGGATGAAATAAAAGAATTAGGATTTGATGAGCTTAGACTTGATTTTATTTTTGAAAGTTATGATGAAGTAAAAAAAGTAATTAAAAGTCTTGAAACTAAAAAAGGGAATTATAATCCGTATTCATTTGAAAGAGGAGTGTTCTAAAATAAAATGAAAATTAATAAAATTTTAGAAAATAAAACGAATATTGAAAAATTATATACATTGCTAGGTATTTCAATATTTATTCATTATAGTTTAGTTATTTTAGTTAGTTTGCTTATATTATTTGAAATTTTTAAAAGTGAAAGATGTAAAGCAATGTTGACAAATAAATCGTTAATTTTAGTTCAGTTGGTGTTAAGTGGTTCAATTATAATGTCTTTAATCTATCAAAATTATTACGGTCTTATCGCAATTCCAGTACTATTTTGTATTATAGTTGGAAGATATTACGATTATGAAATAAAAAATAATGTATTTAAAATAGAGTTATTTGAGATGATATCAAAAATATCTGTTATTCCTTTTTTTACAACAGCTTTAGAATTTTTATTTACGCACAAAAGGTCAGGATATTGGTTTTTTGCAAATCCTAATTATTTAGGAAGTGTTATGATGATGGCTGCACTTTCAAATTTATATTTATGGTTTGAGAAAAAAAATAAAATTAATTTAATAATATTTATTATAAATTGTATGACTGTTATATTAACTGGTTCAAGATCAGCTATTATTGCACTTATAGTAGCGATATTTGTATTATTATTTCAATACATAAAAAAAATATATTTTGCTATGGCAGTAGTTTTTTTATCAGGCTATACAGTAGGAGTAATTCACGGAAATTTACCTTTTATAAGAATAAATAGTATTGTAAAATATTTTTGGTTAAGAATAGATATAATAAAAATGGCAGTTATAATTTTTAAAAAGACAAATTTCTTATTTGGACATGGTAATTTTTATTACTATAAATTTACGAATTATGTATATCCACATACTCATAATATATTAATAGAATTACTTTTAAGTTATGGTCTTATTGGAACGGTAATATTGAGCTATGTATTTTTAGAGTATATCTATACAAAGTTTAAAGAAAACAAAAAAAATACATTGTATTTAACTTTATTAATAGGAGTGTCTATTCATAATTTAACAGATTTTACAATATTTTGGATACAAACAGTAATGTTATTTATTATTATTTTTTCTGTTAAAGGTTATGACTTAAAAAATTAGACATTCTGTTTAGATGACAAAAATAAGGATAAGATTTTTCTTATCCTTTTATAATACAAAGAATATATCATAAAAAAACTTCAAATTTATAGATAATTTTCTCTATATTTTGAAGTTTTTTATAAAATATTTTATGTTGTTATATCATCATTTTCTGTATTTTTAGAATTACCAAAGATTTCTTTAAAAAATCCAACTTCTAATTCACGAGAGAATACATTTTTTAGAATTATCATTACAACTGGTCCAACTAAAAAACCAATAACTCCTAAAATTTTAAATCCTGAATACATTGAAATCAATGTAATTAAAGGATGAACTCCTATATTTTCACTAATAAGTTTAGGTTCTAACATTTGTCTTACAGACAACACAAGTAAGTAAATAAATAAAAGTCCTAAAGCTAGTCTGTAGTTTCCTAAAATAATTGAAATAACTACCCATGGTAAAAGTATTGCTCCAGCTCCTAAAATAGGAAGTGCATCTACAATACAAATAAAAAGTGACATTAATAATGGATAGTGTACATCCAATTTGAAAAAATCCAAAATATTTAATGAAATTAGTAATTCGACGAAACAAAGTGACATTAAAATAATTTGAGCTTTAAGATAAGAACCTAAAACATTAAACATTTCTTTTTTTATAGCGTATAATTTTTCAAGCCATATTTCAGGAAATTGTTGTTCTAAAAATTTTAATATATTTGTTTTATCTAAACTCATAAAAAATGTAGATAAAATAGTAATACAAATATATAAAATCATTGTTGGAATAGAAGTAATAATAGAAAATAAATTATTAATTATTTTTCCTAAATTTCTAGTAGCAATAGTAATTATATTTTTTATGCTTCTATCAATTTCAATGGTAAGTCCTTCGGGTAAAAGATTTAAATAGCTGTTAAGTTTATCAATACCTTCATTCCAAATCTTTTGAGCTAATATAGAATAAGAATCTAAATTTTTTGAAAGATTATAAATTTCTTGTATAAGTTTTAGAGATGAAAGTCCGATAATTCCAATAAAAATCAATATAAATACCAAAATAGAAACAATTGTGGATAATTTATGCGATAATTTTATTTTATTTTGTAAAAAATTAGAAAATGGCTGTATTAAAATTGAAATAAACAACCCTATAACAAACGGGAGTAAAAAAATCCCTAATTTGAATAAACTATAAACAAATAATAATATAAGAACTATGTATAAAATAAAATACAATTTTTTGAAATCAAATTTTTTATATTCTGCCATAAAACCTCCTAATAATTTTAAATGTATTATAGAATAATTTTTTTTTTTTGTAAAGAATTTTTGCATTAAAAAAGCATACTTATAAGTATATTTATATAATTTTCTAATAGATTAATAATAAAAAAATGATATATTGAAAAATAATAAAAATAATTGAAGGAGAAAAAATGTATAAATTAAAAAAAACAAGTATAATTTCATTATTTGTTTTAATATCGGTATTAAATTATAGTAAAAGTTTAGATGATACTATAAAAGAATATGAACAAAAATCGTATACTAAAAAAATAAATGAATTAAATTTAAGAATATATGATGCTAAAAATAAAGAGTATAAAAAAGGCGAATGGAATGAAATATCTATAACTTCAAATAATAATTATAGTAAAATAAATACATCTGAAGGAATAACTAATGAAAACGAGATAAGATATGGAATGTTATATTATAAAAATGGATATGATTTTAGTAATAATAAATTTTTATCAAATAAAGTTGGAATAAGTAAAACTTTAAATGATTTGATTTACAACGATTATAAATATAATTTAGAAGTAAATAATTTAGAAAAAGAAAAACAGAAAATTACAAATGAAACAGCTAAAAATTTGGAGATACGAAATTTGATTGATTTGTATAAAAATTATAAGAATAAAGAATATGAACTGGAGCAAGGGAAAATATCGCTTGAAGGGAAGAAAAAAGATTATACAATTTTACAAAAAAAATATGAAATTGGTGATGCCTCAAAATATGATTATGATTTGGCAGAATATGAATATAAAGTAAAACAACTTGAAGTAGATAATTTAGAAAAAGAATTAAAAATATATGGAGAGCAATTTATTTTATATAATGTAGCTTTAAATTCAAATGATAAATTGGATGATTTAAAAACAATTGAATTAAGTAAAGAAGATTTTTATAATTTAAGATTATCGGAAGCAGATAGCTTAAAAATAGATAGTGAATTGAATAGCTTAAATACAAAAAAACAAACATTTGATTATAAATATCCATAGGTTACTGCTAATGCAAATTACGATTTTGAAACGAAAAATGCTACTGTTGGAATTGGAATTACAAAAACATTTAAAGTGAAAAATAGTGCGATAGAAAGCTTAAAAATTGAATCAGAAAAATTAAAAGAAGAATATAATCAAAAGAAAAATGAATTAATTTCTAACGTTGGGCAAAAAATGATTAACTATACTACATTGCAAACAAATGAAATTATTAAAAGGAAAACTGTAGAAATAACGGGAAAAGATTATGAAATTTTTAAGAAAAAGTATGAGCTAGGAACTGATAGTTTTGCAAATTATGTAGAAAAAAGAAATACATATGAAAAAGCTAAAATAGATTATGTTATAGCTAAAAATGAATTAGCTGCATTTACTCAACAAATTAAATATTATAAATAAAAATATAGAAAGGAGAGTATGATAGTATAATCATACGAAAAAATAATGATAAAGAACATAAATTTATATAAAATAAAAAATATTTGTATCGTAATAATGATGTTATTTATAATTGTAAATTGTGGTAAAAAAACATCGGAAGTAGAATATGAGATACAAAAAGTACAAAAAGGAGATATTGTATTATCAGTAAATAAAACAGGACAAGTAAAATCAGAAAATGAAGTTTCAGTTTATACTACTGCGAGCCAAAGGGTAGAAAAAGTATTTTTTAAAGCTGGAAATAATGTAAAAAAAGGAGATGTTGTCGTAACTTTTTATCCATTAGATAAAAATGAAACATTAAGAAAAATTGAAATGAAAACTCTTGAAATTCAAAAACTATCAAGAAATTTAAAAAATTCACAAGCATTATTAAGTATTGGTGGAGAGTCAAAAACAAATGTTGATGATGCTAGAATTGCATTACAAACGGCACAGCTTGAACTTGCTACATTGAGAGATGATTTAAAATTAATAAAAAATGAAATAACAAGTCCAGTTGATGGTGTAATAACATCAATGACAGCAGATGAAGATTATAAAGTAAATACAGAAACGACATTATTTAAAGTAGCAGATATTTCAAATGTTAAAATTGAAGTAAATTTATCTGATTTACAAATAAAAGATGTAGCAGTAGGACAAAAAGTTATAATTTCATCAGATGCATTAGGAAGTGAAACTTTAGAAGGATATGTTTCAGAAATATCAGGAATCGCTGAAAAAAGCGATACATTAGATGAAAGTACAACAAAAGTAACTATTAAATTTAATAATACTAAAAATTTAAGACCGGGAACTACAATTAGTGCTAATATATTTTATAAAGAAGCAAGAAATGTATTAAAAGTTCCGTATAGTTCAATAATAAATGAAAATGGTAAATATTATGTTTATAAATTAGGGAATGATAATAAAGTTCAAAAAGTTGAGGTTAAAGTTGGATTAACAGATAACTCTTATTATGAAATTATAAGCGGATTGTCGGAAAATGACAATATAGTTTCTGTAGTAGATGAAGCATTAAAAGATGGGCAAAAAATTAAAATAGCTAGTGAAAAAGATAAAAAAAATAATGGCAAATAATCCAGAAAAAAGACCAAAAATTAAAAAATAAAGAGGTAAATGATGATAAAAGCAAATAATGTAATTAAAATTTATAAAAATGGGAATATTGATCTGGAAGTTTTAAAAGGGGTAAATTTAGAAGTTTTAGAGGGAGAATATGTAGCTTTTATGGGTCCATCTGGAAGTGGAAAATCAACATTTATGAACATTTTAGGATGTTTAGATAGAATGACATCAGGTACATATACTTTAGATGGAACGGATGTTTCTTTAATGAAAGATGATGAACTATCTATAGTTAGAAATGAAAAGATCGGATTTGTATTTCAAACATTTAATCTTTTACCTAAATTATCAGCACTTGAAAATGTTGCATTGCCGGCATTATATGCAGGATTAAAAAAAGATGAAAGATTAAAAAGAGCAGAAGAAGCATTAAAAAGTGTAGGACTTGGAGATAGAATCCATCATAAACCTAGTGAAATGTCAGGAGGACAAAGACAAAGAGTCGCTATTGCTAGAGCGATAATAAATAATCCTAAAATTTTATTGGCAGATGAGCCAACAGGAAATTTAGATTCAAAATCTGGAGAAGAAGTTTTGAAAATATTTAAAAATTTGAATGATAATGGAACAACGATTGTAATGGTAACGCATGAAGAAGATGTAGCTGAACATTGTAAAAGAATAATAAGATTGCGTGATGGTGTAATAGAAAAAGATGAAATTGTAAAAAATAGAAGAGGAGTGGATTAATGAATTTTATAGAAGCGTTAAAGTTAGCTATTAATAATCTTTTAAGTTATAAAGTTCGTTCATTTCTAACTATGCTTGGAATTATTATAGGTATAGGGGCAGTAATAATGATGTCATCACTTGGTGCTGGGATGAAAGAAAATATTACAGGTGATTTGAATAAATTAGGAGTTGGAAATTTTGAAATAGACCTTGATACATCTCCTGGGAAACAATATAAAACAGAAGATTTACTTACAACAAGAGATATTGAATACATAAAAAAAATACCTAATGTGACAGCTGTTTCTCCTAGTTCAAGTACATTTACTAGAAGTACAGTAAATAATAAAAATAAAATGTTTAGTGGTACAGGAGTAACAGAAGATACTTTTAAGATTTCAAATTTTGATATTATAAAAGGAAGAAAATTTTTATCTGATGAATATAGAAAAGATGGTAAATATTTAATAATTGATAGTAGTTCTGCAGATAGATTATTCCCTAATAAAAATCCTATTGGAAAAACAATAGAGTTAGAACTTGGAAAAAATAAACAAGTTGTTACAATAGTTGGTGTTTTTAGTTATAATATAGGTTCATTGAGTTTTGGAGATGACGAAGGTGGAGGAATACCTATCATAGGATTACTTCCTAATCAGTATTTAAACTTTATAAATGGAAATCAAAGTGATAAATTCACATCACTACAAGTTAAAGTTAATAATGCCAATAATTTGAATGAGGCAATGGAAATGAGTAGAAATTATTTGAAAACGAGGGGAAGTTCAACAGATACATATAGGGTTAGTTCATTAAGTCAAGGTCTTTCACAATTTAATGATATTTTAAATATGATAACTTTATTTATAAGTGGCGTTGCTGCAATTTCATTATTTGTTGGTGGAATTGGTGTTATGAATATTATGCTTGTGAGTGTTACAGAAAGAATAAGAGAAGTAGGACTTCGTAAAGCTATTGGTGCAAAAACTAAAGATATTTTAGTACAATTTTTAATAGAATCAATTATTTTAACTTTTTTTGGTGGAATTATAGGAATTATAACAGGATACGGAATGGCATTATTAATCGGAATGTTGGTTCATGTTTCTCCAATTTTAAGTCCTTTTATTGTAATAATTTGTATTACAGTTTCAACAATAACTGGATTAGTTTTTGGAGTTTATCCAGCCAAAAAAGCAGCAGCATTAGATCCAATGGTTGCATTAAGAGTAGATTAAAATTAATAATATAAAATAGAAAAAAACTTCAAATGATTGAAATTAATCTTTCACTTGAAGTTTTTTATTTATATTAATTGTACATTTCAGTTAATCTAGCTTGTACTGTTTCATCATTAAGGTAATCATCGTATTCCATTTCTTTTTCAACAATTCCTTTTGGCGTAATTTCTATAATTTTTGTAGCAATAGTTTGAATAAATTCATGGTCATGAGTTGTAAACAATACAGTTCCATTAAATCTTTCTAACGATTTATTTAAAGAAGTAATACTTTCTAAATCTAAATGGTCAGTAGGGTTATCTAATAGTAAAACATTTGCACCTGATAACATCATTTTAGATAACATACATCTAACTTTTTCTCCTCCTGATAATACTTTTGCCATTTTTTTAGCTTCTTCTCCTGAGAATAGCATTCTACCTAAAAATCCTCTCACATATTGTTCATCTTGATCTTTAGAAAATTGTCTTAACCAATCAATTAAAGATAAATCTACTTCTTCAAAATATTCTGAATTATCTTTAGGGAAGTAGCTTTGTGACGTTGTAACTCCCCACTCGTATGTTCCTGAATCTGGTTCAATTTCACCAGCTAAAATTTGGAATAGAGTAGTTTTCGCAATGTCATTGTTTGATAAAATTACAACTTTATCTCCAGTATGAATAGTGAACGATACATTATCTAATACTTTTTCACCATCAACAGTTTTTGTTAATCCTTCAACTCTTAATAAGTTATTACCAGCTTCTCTTTCTGGCTTGAATTCAATATAAGGATATTTTCTATTAGATACTTGCATATCTTCAAATTGTAATTTATCTAATTGTTTTTTACGACTTGTCGCTTGTTTTGATTTAGAAGCATTTGCTGAAAATCGTGCAATAAAGTCTTGTAATTCCTTTTTCTTTTGTTCTAATTTTTTGTTTTGGTTTCTAATTAATTCTTGCATTAATTGATTTGATTCATACCAGAAATCATAGTTTCCAACGAACATTTTAATTTTACCATAATCAATATCGGCAATATGTGTACATACTTTATTTAAGAAGTGTCTATCGTGCGATACAACTAAAACTGTTGTATTTTCTAAGTCCATTAAGAAATCTTCTAGCCATTTTACTGCTTTTAAATCAAGTCCATTCGTAGGCTCGTCTAATAATAAAATATCAGGATTTCCAAAAATAGCTTGTGCCAATAATACTTTTACTTTTTCAGGTTCAGTTAATTCTTTCATAAATTTATGATGTAATTCAGCTCCAATTCCTAATCCAATTAAGAATTTTTCTGCATTTGTTTCAGCTTCCCATCCATCAAGCTCAGCAAATTCTCCTTCAAGTTCAGCAGCTAAATGCCCGTCTTCTTCAGTAAATTCCTCTTTTGAGTATAACGCTTCTTTTTCTTTCATTATTTCGTATAATCTTGTATGTCCCATCATTACAACATTTAAAACTTCATCTTCTTCGTAAGCAAAGTGGTCTTGTTTTAAAAATGATAATCTTTTCCCTTTATCTATAATTACTTGCCCTGATGTAGATTCCATTTCTCCTGTTAAAACTTTAAGAAATGTAGATTTTCCTGCACCATTAGGTCCTATTATTCCATAACAGTTTCCTTCAGTGAATTTTATGTCAACTTCATCAAAAAGTTTTCTTCCACCAAATTGAACTGATAAATTACTTGTTGCTATCAAAAAAATTCCTCCTTAAATTATATTATGAATATTATAGCAAAAAAATAGAGAAAAATAAACATAAACTCTTTATTTTTTATAAAAATATTGGTAAAATATAAATAAGTAAATATATTTGTTTGAAATATAATAAGGAGGGAAAATTATATGAATAAAACAAATTTTCATACACATAATTATCGTTGTGAACATGCCAGAGGAACAGTTGATGATTATGTTCAAAAAGCAATAGAAAATGGGTATACAGAATTAGGTATTTCAGATCATGCACCTGTTCCGAAATATTACACTAAAAATCGAATGAAAATGGAAGATTTTGAAGGATATTTAAAAGAAATAGAAGATGCGAAACAAAAAAATAAAGATAAAATTAAAATTTATAAATCGGTAGAAATTGAGTATTTTCCAGAATTTTCAAGTTATTATAGAGAATTACAAACAAAATTAGACTACTTGGTCTTAGGATTGCATGCTTATAGATATAAAGATGAAGAAGAACATTTTAGTACATCATGGAATATTAACAATGAAAAAGATGTAGAAGCATATGGAAAGTATATGGTTGAAGCTATAGAAAGTGGATTTTTTGACTATATTGCTCATCCTGATTTATATATGTCTAATTATAGAGAGTGGAATCAAGTCACAGAAAGAGTAGCACACTATATATGTAGAGCTGCTAAAATTGCAAATATTCCATTGGAAGTAAATGCAAACGGTATAAGAAAAACATTAAAAGAACATCCAGATTGGGATAGATATCAATATCCGTATAGGGAATTTTGGGAAATAGCAAAACAATATGATGTGAAAGTAATTATAGGATCTGATGCACATGATTATGAAACAATGGAAGATGTAGCAATGTCATTAGCAAGATTATTTGCACAAGATTTGGAATTAAATGTAATTGAAACGATATTTTAGAAAGGAATTATGATTACATTATCATAAAAAAATAAGATGAATGATTTTAGATTTTTAAAAGGTAAAAAAATGGTACATCCAACGACAAACATAACATTAGAATATTTAGATAAATCTAATGCAGTATGTTTTTTATTATTTAATGAGACGAGAGAAAAAGTTGCTTTAGTAAAACAATTTAGACCCGGACCAAAAGCAGAAACGCTAGAAGTAGTAGCCGGACTTATTGATGATGGAGAAAATCCAGTTGAAGCAGCATTTAGAGAACTGAGAGAAGAAACGGGTTATAGCATTGAAGATGTAGAAGAGTTTTCAGAATACCCAGAAGGACTTTTCTGCTCACCGGGTTATACAACGGAAAAACTTTACTTTTATTCTGCAAAATTAAAATCTGATAGTATAGTTCCAAAAGAATTAAATTTAGATCACGGAGAAGATTTAGTTGTAGAATGGATTAAAGTGGATGAAATTGAGAAAAAAACAAATGATATGAAAACAGTTTTAGCTGTAATTTATTTTAGAAATAAAAAATAATAAAATGGAGAAAAAGAAAAATATAGAAATGAAATTAGTTTAAAGTGAGAATGGATAATTTATAATTTGTGGTGAATAATTTATGAAAGAGATTAGGCCTGATTTTAAAGATGTAAAATCAATTGAAGAATTTAATAAATACTATTGGTATCGAGAAGAACTTTCAAAAATTTGTAAGTCCCTTGGCTTAGAATATAGAAGTACAAAAAAAGAACTAAATTATATTATAGAACAATATTTTAAGGGAAATAGAGTAGAAAAATTTATAAGAAAAGTAAATAAAAATCAAACTCAAGATATAACCTTAAAGACACCATTACTAGAATGTGGATTTTCCTTTAACCAAAATTTTAGGAATTATTTTTCAACAATAACAGGTGTTTATCCATTTAAATTTAATGCTGATATGGCAACCGCTTGGCGAAAAGTAAAAGCTGAAAATAATATAAATTTTACAATTCAAGATATGTTGAAAGTATATTATGGTGAATCTGATTATGCTAAGTATGATAATTCATATTGTCAATGGAATCAATTTTTAAAAGACTTTTGTTTAGATAAATATAGCGATTATTATTGTAATAAATTAAAGGTTGCTGCTATTCTTTGGAAAGAAGTTAGAAACTCAAAAAATAAAAAAAATTATTCAAGACAACTTCTGAATGAATGTAGAGATAAAATAGAGAAATATCATAAATAAAAATAAAAGATGATAGAAAATGGAGAAAAAGAAATTTAATGAAAAACAATGAAATTTTAAAAAAAGGTGATGTAATTCAAATAAAAATAGAAGATTTAAATATAAAAGGGAGAGCTTACGGATATTATGGCGATAATGAAAATAAAATTTATCCTAATATAAATGCAGCTAAAGGTCAAATAGTTGAAGGTATTTTTGTGAAAAGACGTAGAAAATATGAATTAATTCGTTGTAAGATTGTTGATTTTGCAGGAAAGAAAAATGCAATTTATGATGAAATTGAAAGACAAAATGGAGGATGTAATTATCAATATTACACTTATGATGAACAAGCTCAAATGAAATCAAATAATATTTTTCAAGAAATAAAAAGTGTAGTAAAGTATGATTTTAAGTTTGAAGAAGTTGTAAAAAGTGTAGAAAAAGAAAAATATAGAAATAAAATGGAATTTAGCTATGGAAACGCTGTAAAAGATGGCCCTATGATTTTAGGGCTTCATAAACAAAATAGCTTTCATGATATTGTTGAAGTTGACGGACTGAAACTTATGGACGATAATTTTAATAAAATATATAAATTTTGTAATGAATTTTCAAAAAAAAGTGGACTAGATTTTTATCATAGATTAGATCATGTCGGTTTTTTTAGAAATTTAGTAATAAGAAAAGCAGATTTTACAAAACAAATATTAGTAAATATGGTAACTTCCACTCAAATTGAGAAAGATAAAAAAGATAAATTTCAAAAAGAGCTAGTGGAAGGGCTTTTAAATTTGCAATTAGAAAATGATTTCAAAATAACTGGAATTTTACATACATTTAATGATAAATTATCGGATTCTGTCGTTTCTGAAAGTGAAGAAATTTTATATGGTGTTCGTGATTTGGAAGAAAGTATATTAGGATTAAATTTCAAAATAAGTCCGTATAGTTTTTTTCAAACAAATTCCAAAACAGTAGAAAAACTATATGAAAAAGTATTGGATTATATTGATGAAATAGATGTTGATACAAGAAATTGTACTATTTTTGACTTATTTAGCGGTACCGGAACGATAGGACAAATTGTATCAAAAAAAGCAGAACAAGTATATGGAATTGAGCTTGTGGAAGAAGCAGTTGAAAAAGCAAATGAAAATGTGAAAAGAAACAATATTAATAATGCTGAGTTTATAGCAGGAGATGTTTTTGAAAAACTTGATGAGTTTGATGCAAGAGGGATTATTCCCAATATTATAATTCTTGATCCGCCTAGAGCTGGAGTTGGCGAAAAAACTATAAACAAACTAATGAAATATAATGTCAAAAATATAATTTATGTTTCTTGTAATCCTAAAACTTTTATAAATGATATGAATGTTTTTCAAGAAAACGGATATAAATTAATAAAAGCTACACCTGTTGATATGTTTCCTTTTACTAATCATTTAGAGATGGTGGCGTTATTGTCCAAACTTAATGTCGATAAAGCATATAGATGTTGAAATTAAGCTGGATGAGCTTGATTTGACAAGTGCAGAGAGTAAAGCGACTTATGAGTAAATTAAAGAGTATGTACTGGAGAAATTTGGATTTAAAGTTTCTACATTGTATATCGCACAAATCAAAAAGAAGTGTGGTATAGAGCTAAAAGATAACTATTAAAAGATAACTATAATAAGTCGAAAAAAGAAAAATCAGTTATTCCACAATGCATACCGGAAAAAGAGAAAGCTATTATGGATGATTTAAGGTATTTTAAAATAATTTAGTAGAAATGGAGGGTATTTATGAGATGGATAATAAAAATAATCTTGTTTCCAGTTAGCTTGGTGTTAAGTATTCTCACGGCATTTCTGATATTTTTACTTGCCATAGGAATAACAATACTGTATTTGCTAATGCTTATATGTGTAGTTGTTGGAGTCGTATCATTATTTCAAAAGAATTTTTCAATAGGTCTAGAAGCATTGATAGTAGGATTCTTGTTAAGCCCATACGGAATACCGATGGTTGGAGCAGAAGTTATATCTTTTTTACAAGGTATCAATAAAGCAATAAAATCAATCTAAATAAGAACATCGAATAACGATAATAGAGAGAGCATAGAAAAATCTAAATGATGGGTTTGATTATTAACATTTTACAACGTTGTTTAGACTACCTAAAAATCAAACCTATTTTTTAATATCCTATGTGGCTCTTCGGAGATCATGGCCGACTGATAAAGAAGCGCAATCCCGATAGCCTAAATTAATTTAAAAGGAGAAATTTATAGTATGAACGACAAATGTGTAGTATTGAATGCAAAGAAAATGAATTTTGATGGGAAGCTGGATTTTTCCGTTTTATCTTCTGATGTTACAGTATATGATGATACAACAGGACAGCAGCTGTCAGAGCGTATTCAGGGTGCAGATATCATTGTAACAAAGGAGATGCCTGTGAGTGCAGAAATGATACAGAAATTCCCGGAATCTGTTAAACTAATCTGCGAGGCAGGTACAGGATATAATAATATTGATCTTGAAGCAGCACGGAAGAAGGGAATTACAGTCTGCAATATCCCAGCATACAGCACAGAACGTGTGGCACATACTGCGATCATGATGATATTGAATCTAAGTTCTGCAATGCAAGTACAGATGAAGATGCTGGCATGCAGAAATCATGACAATTTTACCAGAAATCTTCAGGTTCCACATGTTGAGGTAAATGGAAAAATACTTGGTGTTATAGGTGCAGGACAAATAGGTAGGAAAGTTATCCAGATCGCACAGGCTTTGGATATGAACATACTTGCATATACTAGAACACCGAGAGAGGATGAGAAAGGGATCCACTATGTATCGCTTGAGGAATTATTCAAGAATAGTGATTATATTTCCATGCACTGTCCATTGACGGAAAGTACAAAACATATGATAAACAAAGAGTCTTTATCACTTATGAAGCCTTCAGCATTTATCATTAATACTTCAAGAGGTGCACTTATTGATGAGTCTGCTCTTATAGAAGCATTGGAAAATGGTACGATTGCAGGAGCCGGACTTGATGTTCAGGAAACTGAACCACCTGAAGAAAACAGCCCCCTTTATACTATGGATCAAGTCCTATTGACGCCACATATGGGATGGAAAGGACTTGAGACAAGACAGCGATTGGTTTCTATTCTGGCGGATAATATAAAGCAGTTTATGGAAGGGAATCCGATCAATGTTGTATCAGGTCTGTAGTATCTAGCAGCAAAGTGATGATATAACTTCCGGGTTTACAGATTAAAAAAATAATTATAATCAATCCTAGATTATTCACGATAAAGCCGTGAAAGGATAATGGAGAAAGTTGTAAAAAAGAACTTTTTACTTATTCAGAAAAACAATAATGTGATTTACCTTGGAGATTCTTTAAAGGAATTTAATTGTAAGAAATAAATATTACAAAATGTTGGCTTCAGACCTTTGATACTTTCTTTCTGCTAAAGAAACTAAAAATTCATTATTTAGAGATTACAACCTAAATTGGTTTTAAGGAGATGAAATATTGATAGAGAAGAGACCTGAGTTTAATAAAATCATATCCTTTGATGAATTTAGTAAATACTATTGGTATCGTGAAAAACTTTCACAGATTATATTGCACAGATTAAAAAGAAGTGTGGTATCGAATTAAGGGAGCATTATAATAAATCAATAAAAGAGAAACAGGTTATTCTACAATGCACACCGGAAAAAGAGGAAGCTATTATGGATGCTTTAAGGCATTTTAAAATGATTTAGTAGAAATGGAGGGTATTTATGAGATGAATATTAAAAATAATCTTGTTTCCAATTAGCTTGGTGTTAAGTATCCTTACTGCATTTCTGACATTTTTACTTGCCATAGGAACAACAATACTGTATTTGTTAATGCTTATGTGTGTAGTTGTTGGAGTCGTATCATTGTTTCAAAAGAATTTTTCAATAGGTATAGAAGCATTGATATTAGGATTCTCTTGTTAAGCCCATACGGAATACCGATGGTTGGAGCAACAGTTATAGCGTTTTTAGAAGGTATAAATAAAGCAATAAAATTAGTTTAAATTAAGAAATTATAAATTTGAATTTGTGTAAGAGGTTATGCAAAATGAATTATAAAGAGTTTGGGAAACAAAATAGCGATGTTATTATTCTATTGCACGGAGGCGGACTATCGTGGTGGAATTATCGCAAAGAAGCTGAAATGCTTCAAAATGATTTTCATGTCATTCTTCCAATATTGGACGGTCATGCAGAAAGCGATAGGGATTTTACAACAATAGAGGCTAATGCGAAAGAGATTATTTCCTTTATTGATGAAACATTTGATGGTTCTGTATTGTTAATAGGGGGATTATCTCTTGGTGGTCAGATTTTACTTGAAATTATGTCTCGGCGAGCAGATATTTGTAAATATGCAATCGTCGAAAGCACTCTTGTTATCCCCTCAAAGATAATATACTCAATGATTAAACCGGTTTTTGGAAACTGCTATGGGCTGATTAAACATAAATGGTTTTCTAAGTTACAATTCAAATCTCTTAAAATGAATAAAGAATTTTTTGATGATTATTACAGAGATACTTGTAAAATCACAAAGCAAAATATGATTGCTTTTTTACAGGCAAACTCTACGTATTCTATAAAAGATTTACTTAGCAATAGCAATGCGAAAGTGAGCATTTTTGTGGGAGGACAAGAAAATAGTTTAATTAAAAGCTCTGCGAAAACAATCAGTAAAATAATTGAGGGTAGTTCTCTTAGAATTAAAGAAGGAATGTATCATGGTGAGTTTTCTATCAACCATCCTGGTGATTATGTAAAAGAAATATATGCTATTACAAAGTAGTGACAAATCCCGTTTGTAAAATAAAAAATTTATAAAAATGGTTATAAAAGACGATAGAGAAAAAACTATCGTCTTTTTCTTTGCAAATTTTTAAGTAGAGAGGTCTTTGACTATTTCTATAATCGTGAAGTAGAACGATTCAACTTTCTGAAAGTGCCTGAAATATTGGTAGATGGACAAGAATTTAAGGGATTATCAGCAGAAGTAATTATCCTATACTCTATGCTTTTAAAACGAATAGGAATGTCATTTAAGAATAATTGAATAGATAAGGAAGGTAGAGTATTTATCTATTTTACAGTCGAGGAAATTATGATAAGAAGAAATATCTCAAAGCCTACTGCCATAAAAACCTTGGACAAGTTGGACAGCAAAAAAGGAATAGGACTGATTGAAAGAGTAAGGCTTGGACTTGGTAAGCTGAACATCATCTATGTCAAATATTAGTGGTAAAAGAAAATGATCTCTTGAAGTTAAAAAACTTAACTTCAGAAGTAAAGAAAATGAACTTCAGGAAGTTCAAAATGCCGCTCTAACTATATAGAGAATAATAAGAGTAGGTATAGTAAGAGAGAATATAGTTTTGGAGAAAACGGACTTGGAATATTTCAAAATGTCAATCTAAGCGATGAAGAATATAAAAGATTAAAGGAAAAGTTAAAAAGCCACGCACATACAATGATAGAAAAGCTATCAAGGTATATGCAAAGCAGTGGTAAAATCTATCAAGACCATTATGTAACCTTGCTTCATTGGTACGAGAAAGATGAAGAGGAATTGCGAAAGAAAACAAATGATAGAAGCAGAGCTCCGACGATTGAAGAATATATGATAGAAGATCATCGTTAAGATATGCTTAAAAGAGGGTGTAAGCACTATATTTTGTTTCTAAATATAATTTAGGTACAAGGATAAGCTGAGAGAGAAAAAGAGCTTTAAAACGATTGCTACCGTTTTGTAGTGGATTAAATATAAGCACACAGGTTACAAGGTTACAAGAATGAATATATTTAGCTTAACAACTAACAAAATGTGGAAAAAGTGATATAATAGGATGGACGAGGAATTGACAAATTAGAATTTGTGAGGATACAAGAGATGAATATCAGATTTAAAAAAGGGATAAATAAAGAAAATGCTCTGATTTTATGTGGGTGGTCTAATAAAGAGGGGAAAGAATTTCAAGAACAATGGATGGGACAAAAGATTTCTTTTCCGTTGAATTATGAAAAAATAAAAGAATTAGAAAATATATTTTCAATTTTCAATTATGATGAGTTTATAGGTGTGATACAGAAAGTAAGTATTGAAAAGGATAATATACACATAGGGAGATTTGTGCTCGCCCCCACAAAAATAGGAATAGGTTTTGGAAAAGAAGCACTGAATAAGTTTATGAGTTTAATTTTTGAAGATGAAAATATAAAAAGCGTTACCTTGACAGTTTTTGATTTTAATCAAAATGCGAAGAAACTTTATGATAAACTGGGGTTCGAAATTGATGAAGTGATTAAATTTCCTAAGTTAAAATATATAATGAGAAAGCAAAGATAAGTTTTGAATTTGTTTTCCTTGAGTTTCTTGATTTTCTCTTTTGTCCGATTTTTGAATATATAGAGGTAATTTATGGAATATAAAGAAATAAAATTAAATGTTTCAAATAATAAAATGAGAGAATATAAGTAATTTGAAGGTATGAAATTATATTCTGATTTTTTCAAATCTGAAGACGGAAGAAAATTAACTAATAAAAGAGTATATAGTATAAGAAAACAAAATTATGTTTATTATGAAAGAACGGATGTAAATTGGAATTATTAGTCAAATAAAGATAGTTATAATTCAGATTTTATTCCAGATAATATTGAACATGATATTATTTTTGAGATTTCTTTAGAACTAAGCACTTTAGTAAACATTTAGGAAAAGAACTGATTGAAAAAATAGAGTTAAAATATAAAAATGGAAAGATTTTAGAAATATTAGACATTTAATCCACTGGTTTAATTAGAGTAATTATTAAAATATAAGATCTTTATACTCATATATTCAAATCCAAGTTTGTAGAAGCGAAACAATTAAATAAAACTATTGAAGAGGAAGGGAAAGCAAATCGCCGATACTTCCTTTTTTGTTGTCAAAAATTAAAAAAACGGAAAGGAAAATTTATGGAAGAACTCTTTGAATAAATTTTGAGAATCCTCTTTTTTATAATATAATCTAAAGTAGGAAAGTAATATAATATAATAGGTAAAAATCATGAAATATTTGGATGATTAGAAAAAATAGTATGAAAATAAGAATATAATATTAATATGTAGTTGACAATTTTGGATAATTATGTTATTTTGTTAAGTAGGTTAACAAAAGGAGATAATAAAATGAATTATGAAAAAATTTTATATGATTTTCAAAATTTCATAAGGTTATATCATAGTTTAGAATATAAACAACATAAAATTTTTGACTTAAATTTATCAGAAGTACATTTATTAAAAATGGCTGAACATAATCCTAATTATACACTTGTTGAATATGCTGAAAAATTAAATATAAGCCGAAGTGCAATTTCGCAAGCAGTTAATATATTGGAAAAAAAAGAATGTGTCAAAAAAAATAAGATTAATAAGAAAAGTATTGTGCTAGAGCTAACCACAAAGGGACAAATAGTATGTGCTAAACACGATGAAGAGCATAAAAAAATTGAAAAAAATTTGAAGATAATTTTTAGTAAATATGATGATTATTTTTTTGAACAATTAAGTGAGTTAATGTCTGATATTGTAATTGTTTGGGAGGGATATGATGAGCTGTAAAATAATAATTGAAGATAGTAATAAAATTATGGATTCAAAGATTAATATATGTATTCAAGGACTAAAAAGATTTGAAGAAGTTAAAATTATTTTAGAAACAAGTTGTTTTTACAATATCAATGCTCCTATGAATTGGGCAGAAAATACGCTTTGGAGGGCTGAGGCTGTTTTTCTCAGTGATTCAAACGGTACTGTATCTCTTAAAAATTCACCGTCTAAAGGTGGAGATTATATAGGTTTTAGAAATATGGGGTTATTTGAATCTCTCAAAGCTATATCAATTACTAATAAAAAGCGTATTAAAGACTTAAAAAAATTACCTTTAAATGATGTTGTTACTTATCAAATTTCAATTATGTCGGATAAAAAATTACTTGCTAAAACAACCTTTAATAGATTTTATAAAGATTTTAATATAGATTATCATGATATAATCAGAAAAAATTGGCAAGGAAGATTGTTTTATGAAAATGATAATAATAAAAAGCCAGCCATTATAGTATTATCAGGTAGTGATGGAGGAATTGAAAAAGCACAAAACATTGCAATGTTATTAGCTAATCATGGCTTTACAACATTAGCTATAAGTTATTTTGGGATGAATAACCAAAATTCAAATTTAGATAGAATACCACTTGAAAATATTGATGAGGCATTAAAGTATCTACAAAAGCTATCTTTTGTTGATTCTTCCAAAATTGGAATTTATGGTAGGTCAAAGGGTGCTGAGTATGGATTAATGTTTCTATCTAAATACAATGCTATTAAATGTGCAGTTTTAAATTCTCCAAGTGACAGGGTTTATGAAGGATTAAAAGGAAAAAGAAATTCTAAGCATTCTTCTTGGACATATGGTGGTAAAGAAATAGAATATAAACCATTTAAAATAAAGGATTTTATTATGAATATGTTAATAAAAAAATCAAGTACTGATAATTCTGGAGTTATAGATATAAAAAACATCACTTGCCCTCTTCTATTAATTACATCTACAAAAGATGAAATATGGGATTCTTATAGAGCTTCAATCAACATTATGAAAAATATAAGATCTAGCGAAAAGAATATTGTATTAACTACAGAGTTAGGACATATGAATACAATTCCATATCTTCCAAATCTCCGTTATAAAAAGAATAAAACAGATGATATTTATTATGAAACGGTTATATCATGGGAAAATACAATATCTTGGTTTGTTAAATATTTAAAAAAAGAAGAAATATAGTTTTAATATAAAATGGATATTATAAAATATAATTGACATAATTTTACTAGTAAAAGGAGAAAACTGCATCTGTAAATTGTAAAATAAAGTGTCATACTTTGATAAAAAAAAGAACCATAATATAATTTTCTATGATATGATTAGTTTAGAAGACAAAACACCAAAAAAATCTTATGGTTTAAGTTATTTATACAACAAAAAGAGAAAAAGGTAAACACTTAACTTGCATTGAAAGAGGAAAAATAGAGATTTTATTGAGAATGAACGTAAAAAAAAGGGTTATTGCAAAAGAGATGGGAATTAGTGAAAGAACATTATATAGAGAAATAAAAAGAGGTATGGTAAAAGATTTATTAAAAAGAGATTTAACATTTTACTCAGAGTATAGTGCAGAATATTCTCAAAAAAATATGATAAAAAACAAAAGTGAAAACAAGCACCTGTGACGGAATCAAATCCTAGTTCTAAACCTAAAGATATAGAGGTTAGAACAGAAAAAGAGATAGATATCACTACAAGTTATCAGCAACATCTTAAAAGACTGATTGCGGATAACAATAGCGATATTGAAAGTAGTCAAAAGAAAATTGAAGAG
>CAURVQ010000025.1:0-22053 GCA_963528625.1 uncultured Leptotrichiaceae bacterium
AATAAAATTTTTGTTAATTGGAAAGATATTGAAAAAAGTAAAGAAATATGTAGACAAAAAATTAAGATAGAGAAAAATACATTTATATTAAAGGAAATGATATTAAATGAAAAAGAGAAGTTAAACCCAATTATTAAATGAAGGGAGGAATAATGGAAATAATAGTAATGATAAATATTTTGCTTATGATATTTTTCTTTGTATTAGCGTTTATGTCAATAAGATATTTTATAAATCAAATTGAAAAATATCCAAGAGTTACATTAGAAGATGTGTACGCAAGTAAAAAATTAAGACAAAAATATAATATTTTAAATAAAAAAGATCCAAAGGATTATGGGTATGAATTTGAGGAAATTGCGTATAAATCTGGGAAGATACAACTTTATGGTTGGTGGATAAAGTCGGAAAGAGCAACTAAAACGATGATGCTTTGTCATGGAAGAAAAGTGAATAGACTGGCTTCATTACAATATTTACAAATATTTAAAGAAATAGGTTTAGATAAAGAATACAATTTTTTTATTCCAGATCTTAGAAATTCGGGGAAATCTGATGTTGCGAAAACAAAATTAGGATATAATTTTGCGATGGATATAAATCATACGATGGAAATGTTACAAGATAAGTTTGGACAAAATAGGTTTGTACTTTTTGGTCAATCACAAGGAGGAATGGGAGTTTCTATTGTTTCAAGATTTTATACAAGAAATTTAAAAAAAAGAGGTATAAAAATAGAAAAAATAATACTTGATAGTTCAATTTCAAATGTGAAAAAGCGTATAAAAGAGGATGCTCAAAAAAGAAAAGTTCCTAAATTTATAGCAAGTGTTGTAATAAGAATTTTTAATATTAGAGTTGGAAATCGTTTAGATAAGTTAAGATTATCATATTTATTAAAAAGAATTCCTACTTTAATAATTCAGTCAAAAGGAGATAAAGCAACAACTTATTCAATGTTAATGGGTGAAATGAAACATTTAAAAGATAATAAGCTAATTCAATTAAAAGTGTTTGAAAAAGGAAGTCACACAAGAATTTATGCTGAAGAAAATAATAAAAATGAATATAGTCAAATAATTTTTAATTTTTTGAAAGAAAAATAAGAAAAATTTTAAAAAATGTGTTAAAATATAAGAGTATATTTTATTAAGATGGAGATGTAATGTTAAAAAAAGGAAAAGAATTGAGAAGAAATACTTACTTTATATATGGATTGGGTGTGGCATATTTCATATTAGACCAACTATATAATCAATGGGCAATGTACTATTATTTGCCACCAACTTCGGAAAAAAATTTAGTTCCATTATTAAAGCCACAATATTTGGTAATAGCATTTGTAATAGCAAGACTGATTGATGCTATATCAGATCCACTTGTTGGATATTGGTCGGACAATTCAAAGTCCAAATATGGAAAAAGAAGTTCTTTTATGGGAATAGGAGCTTTACCGCTTGGAATTTTAATGATATTGTACTTTTATCCACCAAAATCTAATCAATTATTGACACTTATATATTTATCAATAGTTGGAGGCTTATTTTTTATGGCATACACATTGGTTGGTGCACCGTATAATGCGTTAATCCCTGATTTAGCAAAAACAAAAAATGAAAGATTGACATTGTCAACAGTACAATCAACATTTAGACTTATATTTACTGCCTTTGCGGTAATTGTTCCCGGAATATTAATAAAGATATTTGGAAATGGAAATACTGAAATTGGAATAAGAAAAACAATAATTTTATTAACAATTATTTCAATTTCACTTGTTTATGTTTGTATATTTTTTTTAAAAGAAAATCAAATAGTTGAGAATAAAACTAATGAAAATAAAAAACTATCTTTTAAAAAAGCGTTTAAATATTTATACGATAAAGAAATAATGTTTTATTTTATAGCACTTTTCTTTTTCTTTAGTGGATTTAATGTTTTGCGTAGTGTCTTAACATATTATTTAACGATTGTTATGAAATCGCCATTAAGTAATATTACTTTGGTATCAGCAATATTATTTGGAGTTGCGGGTTTATCGTTTCCAATAACAAAAAAATTAGGAGAAAAATATTTATATAAAAATATATTGATCGGAGATATTTTATTATTAGTTGTTGGAACAGTAGGATTAATTTTTGTAAATGAAAAAACAAGTTATTTAGCATATATAATGTTTATAATTTGTGGATTGGGATTGAGTGGGGCTGCATTTATATTTCCACAAGCGATGCTTAGTGAAATAACATCAAGACTGGTTGAAACAAAAAAAGTTAGTTTGGAAGGATTTTTGTTTGGAATACAAGGGTTATTCTTAAAATTAGCATTTTTAGTACAACAAGTAATTTTAGCTTTAGTAATTGTGTTAGGAAGTAAAAAAGCTGAAAATGGATTGCGAACAGCAACAAATATTGGAGTGAAATTGTCACTAATAATCGCTTTAATATTTTTTGTAGTATCATTGATATTTTATAATTTAAAAAAAGAAGATTAAAAAAATTAGGAGGTTTTTATGGAAATCAAAGAAATGCAATTAATTGCAAAAGAAATGAGAAAAGACATTATTGAAATGATTTACAGAGCAAAATCAGGACATCCGGGAGGGTCGTTATCAATCGCCGATATTTTATCAGTATTATATTGGAAAGAAATGAATGTTGACCCAAAAAATCCTAAAATGGAAAATAGGGATAGATTGGTTTTAAGTAAAGGGCATGCAGCACCGGCTTTATATGCCGCATTAATGGAAAAAGGATATATTAGTAAAGAATTAATTCCTACATTGAGAAAATGGCATTCACCATTACAAGGACATCCTGATATGAAAAAAGTAGCTGGAGTTGAAATTTCAACAGGTTCATTGGGGCAAGGGTTGTCAGTTGCAAATGGAATGGCATTAAATTCAAAAATATTCAAAAATGATTATAGAGTTTATGCAATTTTAGGAGATGGAGAATTACAAGAAGGTCAAGTATGGGAAGCAGTAATGTCGGCAGCACATTATAAATTAGATAATTTAGTAGCATTTGTTGATTATAATAATTTACAAATTGATGGAAATGTATCAGATGTAATGGATGTTGCTTCAGTTTCTGAAAAATTTAAAGCATTTAATTGGCATACTATTGAAATTGATGGACATAATTATGAAGAAATAATAAAAGCATTAGATGAAGCTAGAACAGTAAAAGGGAAACCAACAGCGATTGTAGCAAATACAGTAAAAGGTAAAGGTGTTTCATTTATGGAAAATAACGGTGGATTCCATGGTGCAGCTCCAAATGATGAGCAATATAAACAAGCTATGGAAGAATTAAAATAGGAGGTTAAAAAAATGGAAAAAAAATCAACTAGGCAAGCATATGGAGAGGCATTAGTAAAATTAGGAAAAGAAAATAACGATGTAGTAGTATTAGAAGCAGATTTATCAAAATCAACAATGACAGCATATTTTAAAAAAGAATTTCCTGAAAGACATATAAATGTTGGAATTGCAGAAGCTGATATGATAGGAACAGCAGCAGGTTTTGCAACAACTGGTAAAATTCCTTTTGCTTCAACTTTTGCAATGTTTGCAGCAGGAAGAGCTTATGATCAAATTAGAAATAGTGTAGCTTATCCTAAATTAAATGTTAAAATTTGTCCTACACATGCAGGAGTTTCGTTAGGAGAAGATGGAGGATCACATCAAGCTATAGAAGATGTGGCTTTAATGAGAGTAATTCCGGGAATGGTAGTTTTATCACCGGCAGATGCGACAGAAACAGAGCAAATGGTATTTGCTGCAGCAAAATATAATGGACCGGTTTATATAAGATTAGGAAGATTAAATATTCCTGTAATTTATGGAGATGACTATAAATTTAAAATAGGGAAAGCTCATACATTAAAAGATGGAAATGATGTAGCAATTTTAGCGACAGGATTAATGGTTTACGAAGCATTAGAAGCAGCTAAATTATTAGAAGCTGAAGGAGTAAAAGCAAGAGTAATTAATATATCAACAATTAAACCATTAGACGAAGAAACAGTATTAAAAGCAGCAAAAGAATGTAAATTTATTGTAACAAGTGAAGAACATTCGGTAATTGGTGGATTGGGAGGAGCAGTATCAGAATTTTTATCTGAAACATATCCAACAAAAGTAATTAAACACGGTGTTTATGATGAATTTGGACAAAGTGCTGATGGAGATACAATGTTAAATAATTACAAATTGAGAGCAAAAGATATAGTGGAAATTGTACTAAAAAATAATAAATAATTAAAGGAACAAAAATGGAGGTAATAAGGCAATGTTTAATCCTATTAAAGAAACATTTAGAAATATATTTAAGGAGAAAAGATTATTCTTTTCATCATTTTTATCGTTAATAGTCGTGTTTATATTGTTAGACACATTTATATTTGGAATTTTTAATTTGAATGATTTTAAGTCTAAGATGGAAAATTCAAATCAAGGAATTGTTTATGTCAAAACGATGACGCAAGAAGAAATTACAAATTTTCAAGGGAAATTATTACAGATAAAAGGAATAGAGTCTATAAAATATACTTCTAAAGAAAAGGCATTACAATCATTAGAAGGAGAATTAAATGTTGACTTATCAGAAGAAGAAAATCCATTATTAGATAGTTTTTACATTTATATTGGGAAAAATGTTGATGCAAATCAATTAAAGAGTGAATTACAAAAAAATCCGGAAGTAGAAGAAGTTGATTTAAGAGCAGATGAAATTAACAAAATGAATACTTTTAGTAAAAAATTAGATAATGTCTTACTTTATGGTGGAATAGGAATATTAATATTTACTGTAATTTTATTATCTAACATAACAAGTTTTACAGTTAGAGCTAGAAGAAATGAAATTAGAGATTTAGTAGCTTCAGGAGTTAAAGGAATTGCAATTAAATTTACATTCTTTTTAGAAGGACTATTATTAGTAATTTTAACTTCATTAATTGGATTTTATGGATTTTATAGACTACAGTTATTTGTTGTTGAAGGATTAACAATATTAAATTCTAATATCATCTCAAATTCAACATTTAAAGAATTGTTAGGAATATATTTATTCTCGTTAGCATTAGGATTATTAATTATTATTTATTCAAATTTCATTGGATTACATGGATATTATAGAAAGAAAAAAATAAAAGAAGTAAAAGATGATAAAAAAGAAAAAATTGAAGAAGAAAAAATAGAAAATGAAGCGAAAGAAGAAAATAATAATAATTAGGAGTATGTAATGAAAAAGACTATAATAAAATTATTTTTATTTTCTTGTACTGTATTTTTAATGTTTGGAGATCAAATAGATAAAAATAAAAAAAGAATTCAACAGATAGATAGTCAAGTTAGTAAAAATAATAAAAAAATTAGTGCAAATAAAGGTGAAATAAGTAAAGCAAAAAAAGATGAAAATACGACACTTTCACAAGTAAAAGTATTAGATGAAAATATATCAAAACTACAAAATGAGTATAATATAGCAGAAAAAAGATATAGAGATATTTTAGCAAAAATAGGAATTAATACTGAAAATATTAATGCGAATATAGCTGAAATTAATAGAAATACAGAAATTATAAATGTAACAAAAGAAGATTTATATAATAAAATTAGAATTTGGGATAAAATTAGGAAAAAAAGTGAAATGTCTAAAAATTTAGGTGTTTCATCATCATCAGTGCAAAATAAAAAAAGACATGATTTAAAAATATTATTTAATAAGCAAAAAGATTACATTTTAAGTGTAGAAGATATTAAAAAAGGTGTTGAAAATCAAAAAAATAAAGAAGAATCGCTAAAAGCTAAAAATCAATTGGAAGCAAATGAAGTAAATAATGCTAAAAATGATTTAGAAAGAAAAAGTAAAGAGTTAAATGCACTAAAAGCTGAAAAAAATAAATTAATATCACAACTTAGAATGAAACAAGCAACATTAAATACTGAAAATAAAAAAATAGAAAAAAATAATTCTCAATTAGCAGCAGAGAAGAAAAAATTAAATGCACAAATTCAAGCTATAATCCAAAGAGCGATAAGAGAAAGACAACTTGCAATTAAAAAAGCTGAAGAAGAGAAAAGAGCTCGTGCGGCAGCTTCATCTCCAACTGTTCAAAAAAGTACAGGAACAGCTAGAGGAAGTTCTAGCGATTTAGCTGGTAAAAAAGGTTCAAATCAACACACAACAGCTACACAACAAACAACAAAACCTACAGATAATGTACAAGTGCCAAAAAGTACAGGAAGTTTAATCCGTCCAATTTCAGGGGCAATAGTTGTTAATTTTGGACAAGAAAAAGTGGTAGGACTAAAAAGTAATGGAGTTGAAATTAGAGGATCTGCCGGACAAGCGGTTAAAGCTGCAGATAGTGGAATTGTAATTTATGCAGGAGCATTGAGTAATTTAGGAAGTGTTGTTATAATTGACCACGGTTCATTAGTTACAGTATATGGGAATTTAGCTGGAATTTCTGTAAGCAAAGGGTCAAGTGTTTCAAAAGGTCAAACGATAGGAACTTTAGGATATGATCAAACAACTAAACAACCTAATCTTTATTTTGAAGTTCGTAAAGGTGTAAATATTGTAAATCCTATGGGATTCATTTAATATATTAAAATTAAAGTACCGGAAATTATGTTAAAAACATAAAACGGTACTTTTTAATTTTATATCAATAAAATTTTGATAAAAAAGTTATATTTGAGTATAAAAATAAAATGTATCCCACACCTTGCAAACACATAAAAAACATAGAATACTTTTATTGACAAAATAAAAAAAATGAGTATAATAAAAGAAAGTACATAAAATTTTTAGGAGGAAAATATGAAAAAAATTAAATTATTAGTATTAATGTCTTTATTACTAATTGGGGTAAACAGTTTTTCTATGCACATTATGGAAGGATTTTTACCGATTAAATGGGCAGCATTGTGGTTTGTAGTTTGTATACCGTTTTGGGTACTAGGAATAAGAAAGTTAAAAGTATTATCAAAAGGGAGTAGCCAAGAAAAAATGATGTTAGGATTAGCGGGTGCATTTATTTTTGTATTGTCTGCATTAAAAATACCGTCAGTTACAGGAAGTTCGTCACATCCAACAGGAGTAGGATTATCAGCAATTTTATACGGCCCTTATGTAACTTCAATTTTAGGAACTATCGTATTGATTTTCCAAGCGGGATTACTTGCACACGGTGGATTTACAACATTAGGAGCAAACAGCTTTTCAATGGCAATTGTTGGACCAATAGTTGCGTTTGTAGTATATAAATTATTGAAAAATAAAAATAAATCAGTAGCAGTTTTTGCAGCGGCAGCATTAGGAGATTTATTTACTTATGTGGTGACTGCAATTCAATTAGCTTTAGCAAATCCATCTGCAACTGGAGGATTTACAGAATCATTAATTAAATTTTTAATGGTATTTGCTGTAACACAAATTCCTTTAGCTATAATTGAAGGATTATTAACAAATATAATTGTAAATATATTAGATAAATATGAAGTAATGGATAATAATGAAAAAGTAGCAGAGGTGACAGAATAATGAAAAAACAAAATGTAGCGAAAAAAAATATAATTTTATTAATAATAATTTTAGTAATAGGAGTATTTCCGTTAGTTATGATTAAAGGATCAGACTTCGGAGGGGCAGACGGTAAAGCTGAAGAGTTAATCCAAGAAATTAATCCAACTTATGAGCCTTGGGCAAAAAATATAATTGAGTTACCGGGTGGAGAAACAGAAAGTTTATTATTTGCACTTCAAGCAGCATTAGGAGCAGGAGTAATCGGTTATGTGTTAGGTTACTTAAGAGGAGAAAGAAAAAATGCTAATAGATAAAATTTCTTATAATAATCCTATGAGAGATATAAATCCTGGAATTAAAGTTTTATTTACTGTTGTTTTACTTTTTATACTATTATCGGTAGATAAAATGGAAATTTTTATTTTTAACTTTTTAATTTTTAACTTAATAATTAATAAAATTTTAAAAGTATCGATTAAAGATATGATAAAGTTGTATTTAATTCCAGTATTTTTTCTATTAACTACACTTTTTTCATTGTTATTAGTTTCAGCTAATATTACGATATTTTTAGGTAGAGCATTAGCAGCAATTTCAGTAGTTTATGCGTTAATTTGTTCGACACCGATTATTGATTTTGATTATGTTTTTATGAAAGTTAAAATGCCAAAAATATTTAGAGAAATGTTTTTGTTAGTATATAAATATATATTTATATTATTTGATGTGAAAGACAAAGGAATGAAAGCTCAAAAATCAAGATTGGGTTATAAGAATTTTAGAACGAGTATGAAATCTTTTACTACACTTGTAGTTTCTATATTTAATAAAACAACTTATTATAGTTATAATTCGTCAAAAGCATTGGAATCAAGACTGGGGAAAGAATTTTTGTTTTATCATAGAAAATATAGAAAAATAGGGAAAGAATCAATAATAATGCTTATTATAATAATACTGAATGTGATGATGGTGATAAAAAATGCTTAAATTAGAAAATATATGTTTTTCATATGACAATAAAAATACTGTTTTACATGATATTTCGCTTGAAATTCCTAAAGGAAAAAGAATTGTATTTTTAGGAGAAAATGGTTCAGGAAAATCAACGCTTTTTTTAATAATGAATGGAGTTATGAAGGCAAATAAAGGAAATATTTATCTTGATGGTGAAAAAATAAGTTATAATGAAAAAAGTTTAAATAAATTGAGAGAGAAAGTTGGAATTATATTTCAAGATCCAGATACTCAAATTTTTGCACCGACAGTGTTTCAAGAAGTTGCGTATGGATTGGAAAACTTAGGTTATAGTAGAGAAATTGTAGAAGAGAAAGTAAATGAAACTTTAAAAAGTTTAGAATTAGAACATTTGAGCGATAGACCGTGTCATCATTTAAGTTATGGACAGAAAAAAAGAGTTAGTATAGCTGGAATTGTGACTATGGAACCAGATATTTTGATTTTAGATGAACCTACAGTTTGGTTAGATATAAAAAATGTAAAAAAAGTAAAAAAAATATTAGAAAGTTTATATCAAAAAGGAAAAACAACTATAATTTCAACACATGAAATTGAATTTGCGTATGAAATGGGAGATTATATTTATATTTTAGATAAAGGGAAAATAGTAAAACAAGGAACAAAGGATGAAATTTTTGATGATTATAAATTTTTAAAAAATATAAATTTAGATATTCCATTAAAATATAAATTTGAAAAATTTTTGAAAGAAAAAAATATAGATATTGAAGAGTTTTATAATTATATAAAATAAAAAATAAAAGCACTAAAAATGTTAGAATTAGTGCTTTTTTAATTTTAAATAAAATAAAAATTATTCAAGAATTTGATTAGTATTGAAAAATATACAGTATTTGTATACAATTTTAGATTTATTTAATTAATGGAACTATTACAAATTAGTGATAAATATAGATAAAAAGTATTGACAAAAAGATTAATAAGGGTATAATATATTCATAATAGGTGTTTATACAAATTTGAAAAAAATAAGTAAAATAACCAAAAATATCCCATTAATTTAAAATAAAAAAGTAAAAATAAAAATTAATGAATTAACCTATTATTAGAATTAAACTAAATTTTTGGGAAGAATTGATTGTATTATAAAAATTAACATTATTTTATAAATGATTGGTTTTGAGGCTATTTTTTTATTATTAAAATTATAGACAGGATGGTTTGAATGAAAAAAATACTTATAACGGGAACGAATAGTGGAAGTGGGAAAACAACAGTATCTAGCATTTTAATGGCCTCGCTTGACAAGGTCGCTCCATTTAAAGTGGGACCAGATTATATTGATCCGAGTTATCATGAACTTTTTACAGGAAATAAGTCGTACAATTTAGATGCATTTATGTTTGATGAAAAAATATTAAAACTTCTTTTCAATAAAAATTCACAAGGGAAAGAAATTTCAATAGTAGAAGGTGTAATGGGACTTTATGATGGCTTGGGACATGAAAAAGACAATTTTAGTACAGCACACTTATCAAGAATTTTGGATTTGCCTATAATTTTAGTTGTTAATGCGAAAGGCATTTCAACAAGTATTGCAGCAGAAGTTTTAGGATTTAAAGAATTTGATAAAAATGTAAATATAAAAGGTGTTATTTTGAATAATGTTTCATCACAAAAATTATATTTGACATTAAAAGATGCGATTGAGAGATTTACTGGAATTGAGTGTGTGGGTTATATTCCTAAAAATGAAAAATTAACAGTAGAAAGCCGACATCTTGGATTAAAGCAAGCATTTGAATTGAATGCAACTCAAGAATTGGAAGAAAAAAGAGAATTGTTTAGAAAAATAGGGCAAGAATGTCTTGATTTGGAAAGAATAAAAGAGATTGCTAGTGAATTTGAGCCGGTATTTTCAATGGATGATATAGAAAACATTAAAGCATTGAAAAATAAATATAAAGGGAAAAAAATAGCAGTTGCTAAAGATGGAGCATTTTCATTTTATTATCATTCAAATTTTGACTTGTTTAAATATTCAGGACTTGAAATAGTAGAATTTAGTCCAGTGAACGATGAAAAAGTGCCAGATGGTGTTGATATAATCTACTTAGGTGGAGGATACCCTGAATTATATATTAAACAGTTATCGCAAAACAAATCTATGATTGAAAGTATAAAAAAAGCGTTTGAAAACAATGTAAAAATATACGCTGAATGTGGAGGATTTATATATTTAACAAAAGGAATAACAGATTTAGATGGGACAAAATCAAATTATGTTGGACTTTTTGATATAGAAATTGGAATGCGAAATAAATTGAATATAGGAAGATTTGGCTATATAAACATTGAAATGGATAAAGGGAATGGGGAAAAAATATTAACTAAAGGGCATGAATTTCATTATTCGGAAATAAAAGAAAATAATGGAGAAAAAGCCGTTTATGAAATAAGTAAAATTGATGGTCGTAAGTGGGAATGCGGTTATAAGAAAAAAAGTGCATTAGCAGGTTACCCACACATAAATTTCTTTAGTAATGTAGAGTTATTTGAATATATTGTAGAAAAATTATAAAAAAAATAAAATAAAAATAGGAGGAAATATGAGTTACATTAAAGACCCAAAATCGATAGAAGTGAGAAGTTATGAAATGATTACAGAAGGATTAGAAGGAAGAGAAGCTAGATTTTCAGAAGAGGAACAATGGATAGTAAAAAGATTAATCCACACTACTGGAGATTTTGATTATGTAAATATTACAGAATTTGGAAATAATCCAATAGAGGCAGCTAGAGAAGCATTATTAGAAGGAAATTGTAAAATTTATTGCGATACAAATATGATTGTAAATGGATTAAATAAAAGAGGATTACAAAAATTTGGAGCAGAAGCATATTGTTTAGTAGCTGATCCAGATGTAGCGAAAGAAGCTCAAGAAAGAGGAATTACAAGATCTATGGTTGGACTTGAAAGAGCTTTAAAAGATCCTCAAACAAAAATATTTATAATTGGGAATGCTCCAACAGCATTATTCACATTATTAGAAAAAATGGAAGAAAACAAACCTAAATTAATAATTGGAGTGCCAGTTGGATTTGTTGGATGTCCAGAATCAAAAGCAGAATTATCAAAATACGATGTTCCGTTTATAAGAACGAATGGAACAAAAGGTGGAAGTACAGTTGGTGTAGGTGTAATGCACGGAATTTTATATCAAATGTATGAAAGACACGAATATTTTAATAATTAATATAAATGAAAAAAACACAGAATGATAAAAATAAAATTAAATAGGAAACAAAATGGATATAAAAAATGATTATGTGTATTATAATGGGAAAAAGCTAAGATATGGATATACGACGGGAAGTTCGGCAACAGCAGCAACTAAAGTGGCACTTAGTGTACTTTTAGGTATTGAAGATGAAACACTAAGTGATATAGATTTGACAGTGCCTGCCGGACAAACAATTAAAATACATGTAGAAAAAATAGAAAAAAAAGACGATGGAAGTGTAATGGCAGTCGTTTTAAAAGATGGTGGAGATGATCCAGATGTGACTCATGGACTTGAAATTGTATCCACAGTAAAATTTAGAGAAGATAGCGAAATAAATGTATTTGGTGGAAAAGGAGTTGGAAAAGTTACAAAAATTGGATTGCCAGTAGAAATAGGGAAATCTGCTATAAATCCAACTCCAATGAGTATGATAAAGGGTGTTATTGATGAATTGTTACCTAAAGGGAAAGGTATTGATGTTGAGATAAGTGTCCCTCGAGGAGAAGAGGTTGCTAGAAAAACATTAAATTCTAAACTAGGAATTATTGGTGGAATTTCAATTTTAGGGACTATGGGAATTGTAAGACCTATGTCGGAAGAATCGTGGAAAAGTTCGCTTGCGATAGAATTAAAACAAGCGTTAGTGCAGTTTGGAGAAAATGAAGCATTATTTTTATTTGGAAATCGTGGTAAATCATATTTGGAGGAAAACTTCCCAAATAGAGCAGAGCAAGGTGTCGTAATTAGTAACTTTGTTGGTTATATGTTTGATAGAGCGTGTGAGTATAATGTGAAAAAAGTTTATTTTATAGGTGAAATAGGTAAATTTGTAAAAGTAGCAGGAGGGATTTTTCATACTCATAGTAGAGTGTCTGACGCTAAAATGGAAATATTTGCAGCAAATGCTCTTTTAGTAAATGAAAAAATAGAAAATGTGTATAAAATTTTGGGTTCAAACACGACAGAGGAAGCGACAGGTTATGTTACGCAGAAAGAAGTTTATACTTTATTATCAGAAAAAGCAAAACAAAAATGTCAAGAATATTGTAGAAGAAATGGTCGAGAAGATTTAGAGGTGGAATGTTTAATAATTTCAGCTGAAAGAAAAATTTTAGGTCATAGTAAACATTTTTTTGATGAATTTTAAAAAGAAAAAGAGTGGAATATGGAAAAAATAAAAATTTTAGGATTAGGACCGGGGAATTTAGATTATACATTACCAATCGCTATAAAAAAAATAGTGGAAAGTGATGTAATTATTGGTGGAAAAAGGCACATAGAAAGTTTAGGTAAATATGCTGAAAACAAGGAATATTGCTATATAACGGGAGATTTACAAAAGGTATTAGATTTTATAAATGAAAATAGACATAAAAAAATGGCATTAATTTTATCGGGAGATACTGGTTTTTATAGTATGCTAACATTTATGCGAAAACATTTTAAAGCTGAAGAACTTGAAGTTGTACCGGGAATATCTAGTATACAATATATGTTTGCCAGAATTTCAGATTATTGGTATGATGCAAAAGTTTCAAGTCTTCACGGCAAACAATTTGATTTTGTGAGTAGTCTAAAAAAATATGGGAAAATGGGACTTCTTACAGATTTTAAAGAGAATACACCACAAAATATTGCAAAAACTTTAGTTGAAAATGAGTTGGGTGAAACGATTATTTATGTTGGTGAAAACTTATCTTATGAAAATGAGAAAATTTCTAAATATAAAGCAAGTGAACTTATGAATATTGAAGAAAAATTTGGAATGAATGTTGTAGTATTAAAATTGAATGGTGAGGAATAAGAGGAGATAAAATTGAAAAATAGAAAAATTATAACAGTTTTTATTTCGATAATAATGTTGACGGTTATTGGATATTCATTAACAGACAGAGAAGCCAAAAAAATAGAGACAACTGTTGTTTATGCAAAAGGACAATATGTGAAAATAACATCAGATCAAGCAGTTGAAATGATGAAAAAAGAGAAAAATTATGTAATAGTTGATGTTAGAACGCCTGAAGAATATAAAGAAGGACATATTCCAAATGCTATAAATATACCACTTGATACAATAGATAATTATAATAGTCAAAATGTAGAAAATTTAAAAGATAAAAATCAATTAATAATGGTGTATTGTAGAAGTGGAAGAAGAAGTGCAGAAGCAGCAAAAAAATTATTAGCAAAAGGGTACATGAATGTAATTGATTTCGGTGGAATTAATGACTGGAAAGGTGAAATAGTTAAATAAAAAAGAAAAGAGGAAATAAAATGTATCATGTTAAAGATGAGGAATTTATTAGAGCTAAAGTTCCTATGACAAAAGAGGAAGTTAGAGCGATAAGTATAGCTAAAATGGAAATGAAAGATACTGATATTTGTATTGATATTGGTGGTGGAACAGGTTCTGTAAGTATTGAGATGGCTAGATTTGCTAATAAAGGTCATGTTTATACAATAGAGCATAATGCAGATGCAGTAGATTTGATTAGACAAAATATGGAAAAATTTAAAATAGAAAATATGACATTAATATCGGGAGAAGCTCCACAAGATTTACCACAAGGAGTGACATTTGATAAAGTGTTTATTGGTGGATCTGGTGGAAATTTAAAGGGAATAATACAGTATTCTTATGATAATTTAAAAGAAGGTGGAATTATTGCTTTAAACTTTATAGTATTAGAAAATACATTTGATGCGTTGAATGGACTTAAAGAAACAGGATTTAAAGATGTTGACATTTCACAAGTTATTGTTGCAAAAAATAGAAGGGTTAGAGATTTTAATATGATGATGGCAGAAAATCCAATTTATGTTATAAGTGCAAGAAAGGGATAAAATGAAAAAAGGTAAATTTTATGGGATCGGAGTAGGAGTAGGAGATCCGGAGAATATAACTATTAAAGCAACAAAAAAATTACACGAAGTAGATGTACTAATTTTACCGGAAGCAAAAAGTGGAGAAGGAAGTACAGCTTTTAATATTGTTAAAGAATATGTAAAAGAGAATATCGAACAAATATTTCTTGAATTTCCAATGGTGAGAGATGTAGAAGCGAGAAAACAATTTAGAAAAAATAATGCAGAAATTATAAAAGCAGAATTAGAAAAAGGAAAAAATGTAGCATTTTTAACTATTGGAGATCCGATGACATATAGTACTTATACTTATGTTTTGGAACATATGGAAGACGATATTGAGGTTGAAACAATCGCAGGCATTACATCATATCAAAGTATCGCTGCAAGATTAAATGTTCCACTTATGATAGGCGATGAAGATTTGAAAATAATATCTTTAAATAAAAATACTGATATAAAAAAAGAAATTGAAAATAATAATAATGTAGTTTTTATGAAAATAAGCAGAAATCTTGAAAAATTGAAAGAAGTTTTAACAGAAACAGGTAATATTAATAATGTTTTAATTGTTTCTGATTGTGGAAAAGAATCAGAAGTAATTTATGTAGGACTTGAAAATGTAGAAGAAGTACCTTATTTTTCAACAATGATTTTGAAAAAAAATGGAATTGAAAATTGGAAGAGATTTATAAAAAAGTAAATTGAGAATAATTAAATTTATTTTTAAATTAGTTAAAAAGTTAATGAGAAAGGGTAAAAATGGAAAAAGTATATTTTATAGGAGCTGGGCCTGGGGATCCGGAATTAATTACAATAAAAGGTCAAAGAATCGTGAAAGAGGCAGATGTAATAATTTATGCTGGATCGTTAGTTCCGAGAGAAGTAATAGAATGTCATAAAGAAGGTGCAGAAGTGTATAATTCAGCTTCAATGTCATTAGATGAAGTTATAGAAGTTACAGTTGCAGCCATAAAAGCTGGGAAAAAAGTAGCGAGAGTTCATACAGGAGATCCTGCAATTTATGGAGCACATAGAGAGCAAATGGACTTGTTGGATGAACATGGAATTGAATATGAGGTAATTCCCGGAGTAAGTTCATTCTTGGCATCGGCTGCAGCATTAAAAAAAGAGTTTACTTTACCAAATGTATCTCAAACAGTTATTTGCACGAGAATAGAAGGTAGAACGCCAGTTCCAGAAAAAGAAAGTTTGGAAAGTTTAGCAAGTCATAAAGCTTCAATGGCGATATTTTTATCAGTTCATATGATAGACAAAGTTGTAAAAACACTTGCGACTTCTTATCCAATGACAACTCCGGTTGCAGTAGTACAAAGAGCGACTTGGGAAGATCAAAAAATAGTACTTGGAACGCTTGAAACTATTGAACAAAAAGTAAAAGAAGCTGGAATAAATAAAACTGCTCAAATATTAGTTGGTGATTTTTTAGGAAATGATTATGAAAAATCAAAATTATATGACAAACATTTTACGCATGAGTATAGAAAAGGTGTGGAATAAACGATTATAATCAAATTATATCGTAAAAAAGCGATAAAAATCAGTCGTAAAAATTTACGTCGCATTTATGGATAGGATGGGAATAAAAAAAGGGAGATTGAGAAAATTAATAAA
The DNA here is from genome assembly GCA_963528625.1 of uncultured Leptotrichiaceae bacterium. GTDB lineage: Bacteria > Fusobacteriota > Fusobacteriia > Fusobacteriales > Leptotrichiaceae > CALHVR01. Next base: position 16,310 of record CAURVQ010000025.1, read on the forward strand.
GAATTTCGATTTTTAGTTTATAGCTCAGAAGAAGAAAACATAAATATTAATGTAAAAGTGAAAAATGAAATGATTTGGCTGACACAAAAAGTAATGGGAGAACTTTTTGATGTGAAAGTTCCAGCAATATCAAAACATTTGAATAATATTTATGAATACGGAGAGTTAGAGAGAAATTCAACTATTTCCAAAATGGAAATAGTTCAAAAAGAGGGAAATGGAAATATATCTTGAACCCAAATGGAGCAAAAGGTAGAAGATGAATATAAAAAATATTCTGCAAATACATTAACACAAGTAGAAAAGGATTATTTATCAACAATAAAAAATATAGAAAAAATTATTAAGAAAAATAAAAAATAAAAATAAAATTATATCGTAAAAAAGCGATAAAAATCAGTCGCAAAAATTTACGTCGCATTTATGGATGCGATGAAAAAATAAATTTTTAAAAGGGTGGACAAAAAAGAATTGGAGTAAAATGGAAATTGTAGAAAAAAAGGTTGCAATATATTGTGTAAGTAAAGACGGGTATAATATTGCACAGAAAATTAGAAAAAATGTTTATAATCAAAGTCACATTTTTGTATCTTCAAGAGTTTATTCGCTTTTAAATTTAGGAAGTGAAAATCTTGAAAATGTGACAGAAGTTACAGTAAGAGTTCCAGTTGCATTAGATTCTACATTTGACAAATATGATGTTCATATATTTGCAGCTTCAACAGGTGCAACAGTAAGACTTATAAGTGGGAAATTTAAAACAAAAGATGTAGATCCGGCAGTAATTTCGGTGGACGATCATGGAAATTTTGTAGTTTCTGTGCTTTCAGGTCATTTAGGTGGAGCAAATGAAGTGTGTCGTGAAATTGCGGAAGGAATTGATGCGATACCAGTAGTAACAACAGCTTCAGAAGTTGGGGGGAAAATAGCAGTAGACACATTATCTCAACAAATAAAAGGGAAACTTCATAGTCTTGAGGCAGCAAAAAGAGTGACTTCTTTAATTGTAAATGGAGAAAAAGTTTCATTACATTTGCCTAAAAATATTGTGAAAAATGATGAAAATAGTGCTGGTGCGATAATTATTTCAAATAGGAAACATATAGAAATTTCAAAAATAATTCCTAAAAATATTATACTTGGAATAGGGTGTAAAAGAGATACACCAAAAGATAAAATTTTAGAAAAAATAAATTATGTGATAAACAATCAAAATTTGGAGATGGATTCTATAAGAGTGGCAGCTTCAGCATGGGTTAAATCAGATGAAATTGGTCTTTTAGAAGCAATGAAAGAATTAAATATTCCAATACAATTTTTTGAAAAAGAAGAAATTGAAACGGTGGAGCATTTAGTGGAAGAGCGTTCAGAATTTGTGAAAAAAGAAATTGGAGTTTATGGAGTGTCAGAGCCGTGTGCTTACTTGGCTTCAAGTAGAAAAGGGGATTTTTTGGTTAAAAAGGTAAAACTTGATGGAATAACAATATCGTTATTTGAAGAAAAAATGTAAAATAAAAAAGGAGATGATAAAATGAGTAAAGTAGGGAAAATTTATGTAGTAGGAATGGGTCCGGGGAAAAAACCAGATATGACATATAGAGCGTATGAAGCAATGGCAAGTAGTGATATAATTGTAGGGTATAAAACTTATACAGATTTAGTAAAAGAATATTTTCCAAATATAGAAATTAAAAGTTCATCAATGACAAGAGAAGTGGATAGATGTATTGAAGTATTGAAAATGGCAAAAGAAGGAAAAGTTGTAAGCTTAATAAGTAGTGGAGATGCTGGAGTTTATGGAATGGCTGGAATTATGTTAGAAATATCAGATGAAACTGTTGAAGTGGAAGTAATACCAGGTGTTACAGCAACAAATGCAGCAGGAGCATTTGTTGGAGCACCAATTATGCATGACTACGTAACTATAAGTTTAAGTAATTTATTGACAGATTGGGAATTGATTAAAAAAAGATTGGCTTTAGCAGCTGAAGGAGATTTTGTTGTAAGTATTTATAATCCAAAAAGTCGTGGGAGAGTAACTCAAATTGAGGAAGCGAGAGAAATTATGTTGCAACATAAAAAACCGGAAACTCCAGTGGCAATAGTTAGAAATGTAGGAAGAGAAGAACAAAAATATGTATTGACAACTTTAGATGAAATGTTAAATCACGAAATAGATATGTTGTCGCTAGTAATAATAGGGAATGGAAATACATTTGTAAAAAATGGGAAAATGATTACACCAAGAGGTTATGGAAATAAATATGAATATTAATCTATTTTAAATTAGATGATGAAAAGAGAAAATATGAAATTAATATATGTGACAGGTGGAGCTAAAAGTGGTAAAAGTAAGTTTGCAGAAGACTTACTTTTATCATTAAATAGTGGAAAAGAAAAAAATATATATCTTGCGACATCACAAGTTTTTGATGAAGAAATGGAAATGAAAGTTTTAATTCATAGAGAAAGACGACAAGATAAATGGGAGACGATAGAAAGTTATAAAGATTTTTCTAATAGCTTAAAAAGTGCGTTTGTTAAGGAAAAATCTCAAGGAGAGAGGGTTTTTAAAAATAATATGTTAGTAGATTGTTTGACAAATATGGTAAGTAATATTATTTTTGAAGATTTAACGATAGAATGGGAAAAACCGACAAAAGAGCAGTTGCAATCGTGTGATAGACGAGTGGAGAAAGAAATTTTGTCTTTAATAGAAAATTTAGAAAAATTTAACTATGTTGTAATTGTATCGAATGAACTTGGAATGGGAATAGTTCCAGCGACACCTCTTGGAAGATATTTTAGAGAAATTGCTGGGAAAATGAACCAATTAATTGCAGAAAAATCTGATGAAGTTTATTTTGTAGTGTCAGGTATTCCAATGAAAATAAAATAAAAAGTATAGAAATTTTGAAATTTAAAAGGAGTGACAATAATGAATAGGCATAGAAATGTAATGTTATTGGGAACAGGGTCAAACGTAGGGAAAAGTATAATAACAACGGGACTGTGTAGAATATTTTATCAAGATGGATATAGTGTTTCTCCTTTTAAGTCTCAAAATATGGCGTTAAACTCGTTTATAACGAAAGATGGGAAGGAAATGGGAAGAGCTCAAGTTGTTCAGGCAGAAGCTGCTGGAATTGAGCCTGAAGCATTTATGAATCCAATTTTATTAAAACCAACAACAGATAGAAAATCACAAGTTATCGTAAATGGAAAAGTTTATAAAAATATGGATGCAAGAGAATATTTTGCGTACAAACATAATTTAAAAAAAGACATAATGAAAGCATATAATTATATTGAAAAAAACTTTGATATATGCGTTTTGGAAGGGGCAGGGAGTCCAGCTGAAATCAATTTAAAAGACGATGATATTGTAAATACAGGAATGGCAGAAATGGCAAATAGCCCCGTTATTTTAGTTGCAGACATTGATAGAGGTGGCGTTTTTGCTTCAATTTATGGAACGATAATGCTTTTAGAAGAAAGCGAGAAAGCTAGAATAAAGGGAGTTATCATAAATAAATTTCGTGGAGATAAAACATTGTTAGATCCGGGAATTAAAATGATAGAAAATTTAACAAATGTGCCTGTTTTAGGAGTTGTTCCATTTGTAAAATTAGGAATTGAAGAGGAAGACAGTTTAGGAATAGACAAGTATAATGATAAAAAAGAGGGTAAAATAAAGATTTCTGTAATAAAATTGAAACATATATCAAATTTTACAGACATTGATGCTTTGGCACATTATGACGATGTTTCACTTAAATATGTAGAAAAAGCAAGTGAATTAGGGAATGAAGATATAATTATTATTCCGGGATCAAAAAATACAGTTGAAGATATGAAAGATTTAATTGAAAAAGAAATAAATACAAAAATTGTACGACTTGCAAAATCTGGGACATTAGTATTTGGAATATGTGGTGGATTTCAAATAATGGGGCAAAAAATAATGGATCCACACGGTTTAGAAAGTAATTTAAAGGAAATTTCAGGACTTGGACTTCTTGAAATAGAAACAGTTATGGAAAAAGAAAAAACAACTACACAATATACGAATACATTAAAAAATGTAACAGGATTGCTTGAAGGAGCTGAGGGAATAAGTGTTACTGGATACGAAATTCATCAAGGTTATAGTTATTTAGAAAATAGTTCTGTGGAAAAAGAGAACGAAGCTAGTAAAAAGTGTATTTTTGGTGATGGTAAGTTGAAAGGAATGGCAAAAGATAATGTAATTGGTACTTATATTCATGGTATTTTTGACAATTCCAAATTTACTAATTTTATATTGAATAAAGTTAGAAAAGATAAAGGTTTAGACAGTATAAATAAAAACTTTAGTTTTACAGAATATAAAAATCAAGAATACGATAAATTAGCTCAAATATTGAGAGAAAATATTGATATTGAAAAAATTTATGATATAATAAGTGAAGGTAAATAATAGTAATTAAGATAATGTAAATTGAGTTTAAAAAATGAAAACTTGATTTACATTAATTTGTTTAAAGGAGAAAAAAATGATTTTATTAATAAAAATTTGGATAGTATTTGTGTTGGATTTGATATTTGGAGATCCACAACATGTAATTCATCCTGTTCAAGTGATAGGAAAACTTATTGAATTGTTAGAAAAGATATTATTGAGAAAAAAATATAAAGTGTTAGCAGGTGGAATTTTAGCATTTTTAACGATAGGAATTACATTTTTTATATGTTTTATCATTTCAAAAAATGTAAAAAATCCAGTATTTGCGATAATTGAAATTTATTTGATGTATACAATTTTTTCAATAAATTCATTAGCAAGAGAAGGAAATAGAGTTTACAAAATATTAAAATCCGGAGATTTGGAAGTGGCGAGAAAAGAGTTAGCTTATTTAGTTTCGCGTGATACAGGTGAAATGGATGAAAAAATGGTAATAAGAAGTACGATGGAAACAATATCAGAAAACACAGTAGATGGAATAATTGCACCTCTATTTTATATGTTTTTAGGAGGACTTCCGTTAGCGATGGCTTATAAAGCAATAAATACTTTAGATTCAATGGTAGGATATAAAAATGAAAAATATGAAAAATTTGGGAAAGTATCAGCTAAAATAGATGATGTTGCTAATTTTATACCAGCACGAATTAGCGGAATTTTAATTATTATTGCTAGTTTTGTTTTAAAATATGATTATAAAAAAGCGTTTGAAATATTTAAAAGAGACAGAAAAAATCATAGTAGTCCAAATTCAGGACAATCAGAAAGTGCAGTTGCTGGAGCATTAGGAGTTCAGTTTGGAGGAAAAGTATCGTATTTTGGTAAAATGCTAGAAAAACCAACTATTGGAGATAAAATGAAAGAATTTGAAATTAAAGATATAAAAAGAAATATAAATATAATGTATGTGACGAGTGCAGTAGGATTGTTTTTGTTTTCGTTAATTAAATTAATATTTAAGGGAATGTAAAGAGAATAGTATGTTAATATTTAAATTAGAGAATGTTTAATGAATGTTTTAAGAAGAGAATAATGTACAATTTTTAAAGAAAAATATTAGAGATTATATTGAATATTGTTTTTGTATTTTTAATATATTATATGTTGATTTTAAAGTAAAAAAAGTTGCATAAAAAAAATTTATATGGTATAATTGAACAAAGTTTAAAAAATAAAAAATCAAATTATATGGAGGAAAAGAAGAATGGCAAAAGCTAAATTCGAGAGAAGCAAACCACAC
>CAURVQ010000026.1:0-22008 GCA_963528625.1 uncultured Leptotrichiaceae bacterium
GATGGTACTCATCTTGGAGTTAGTCCATATATGAATATATTTGAAATTTCTATGGCTATTAGAGGAGAAAGACATACTATAAATATGATAGCAAGATCAAATTTAAGATAGATTTTAGTTTATATTTAAAAATAAAAAATAAGGAGATTAGAGAATGAAAAAAAGAATCAAAATATTATTAGGAGCGCTAATAATGATGTGCGTTATAGTATCGTGTGATTTTTTAGAAAATAAAACAATTCCTGTTCCTAAAGTGATAATGCAAGGGAAAATAGAAAAAAGATTTCCAATGACGAAAAAGATATTAGTAGGAGAATTGACATTAAGAAATCCTAAAATTGATTTTATAGGAGATAGAATGTACATTGAAACGGATTATGATGCAACTTTATTAGGAAATACGGGAAGTAGTGGAAAAATGTATATGAGTACAAAAATAAAATACGATACACAAAAAGAAAATATGTATTTAATTGATTTTACATTTGAAAAAATTATTGATAAAAATGGTGTAGAGCAATTATCTTCATCAAAAGATGTGGGAATAATAAAAGGATTAATTTCTAATTATATGGCAACAAATCCTGTTTATGAATATAGAAAAGATAATCCAAAAACTAAAATAAAAATTAAAGATATGTATATAAAAGACGGTAAATTTTTTGTTAGAACTTAAAAAACTATAAAAAATATGTTATAATTAAACATAAAAGAAATAATTTTAAAAATAAAGGAGGAAGAATGTTATTAGAATTAAGAGAACTTCAAAAAAATACAGATAAATATTTAGGGAAAGAAATAACATTAAATGGATGGGTAAAAACAATTAGAGCACAGAAAAATTTTGGATTTATTAATTTGAATGATGGAACTTTTTTTACACCTATTCAAGTTGTATTTGATGAAGCGTTAGAAAACTTTGAAGAAATTTCAAAATTAACAATATCATCATCAATAAGAGTAACTGGAACAGTAGTTGAATCACAAGGTGGTGGACAAGATTATGAAATAAAAGCTACAAATATATCAATTTATGATAAAGCTGATTCAGATTATCCATTACAAAATAAAAGACATACATTTGAATTTTTAAGAACCATAGCACATTTAAGACCTAGAACAAATGCTTTTTTTGCAGTGTTTAGAGTTAGATCTTTATTATCTTATGCTATTCATAAGTTTTTCCAAGAAAAAAACTTTGTATATGTTCAAACGCCTATAATTACTGGAAGTGATGCTGAAGGTGCAGGAGAAATGTTTAGACTTACTACAATGGATATAAATAATATTCCAAAAACTGAAAAAGGTGATATTGACTTTAAACAAGATTTCTTTGGAAAAGAAGCAAACTTGACAGTTAGTGGACAATTAAATGTAGAAACTTTTTGTACAGCGTTCAAAAATACATACACTTTCGGGCCTACATTTAGGGCAGAAAAATCTAATACACCGAAACACGCGGCAGAATTTTGGATGATGGAACCTGAAATTGCATTTGCAGATTTAGATGTAAATATGGATGTAATTGAAGAAATGATAAAATACATTGTAAATTATGTAAGAGAAAATGCTTCAGAAGAAATGGAATTCTTTAACAAATTTGTAGATAAAGGATTATTTGAAAGATTAGATACTTTAGTAAACAATGATTTTGACAGAATTACATATACTGAAGCGATAGAAATATTAAAAAATGCAAAAAAAGAATTTGAATATGAAGTTGAATGGGGAATAGATTTACAAACAGAACACGAAAGATATTTAGCTGAAGAACATTTCAAAAAACCGGTATTCGTAACGGATTATCCAAAAGATATTAAAGCGTTTTATATGAAATTAAATGATGATAATAAAACTGTTAGAGCAGTGGACTTATTAGCTCCGGGAATTGGTGAAATAGTAGGAGGAAGTCAAAGAGAAGATAATTATGACATTTTATTGGATAAAATTAATGGAATGGGATTAAATGAAAAAGATTATTGGTGGTATTTAGACTTGAGAAAATACGGAAGTGTACCACATTCTGGATTTGGTCTTGGGTTTGATAGAATGTTAATGTATATAACAGGAATGACAAATATTAGAGATGTTATTCCGTTCCCAAGAACTAATAAAAATCTTGAATTTTAATAGTTTAATATAATTAAGTTGGAGGAAAAATGAAAAAAAGATTGTTAATTTTTATTATAGCTCTAGGACTTGTAACAGTTGTTAAAGCTGAAAAAGATGTAGAAAATATTATTCAACAAGTAATTCAACAATCACAATTTAATACAGAAGATAATCAAAAACAATCAACAAATACAGAAACAACGGAAGAAACAACAGAAGAAACAACGACTAAAGATGATAAAGAAGAAAGAGCTGAAGAAGTTGGGCCAAAAGAAGATGTATCGGATGGGTCAAAATTTGTTGCTTATGATAATTATGAAAGATCAGCTTTAGCTACTGGAAATTCTGAAACGATATACAAAATGGCTCAATTATATTTTAAAGATGGACTTTATGAAAGAGCTGTAAATGTTTCAAAAAAAGACACGAGAGGCGATTTAAGAAATTTATTTGTTGTAGCAATAGGGTCAAGATTAATAGGCGATTACGATCAATCAATTGATTATTATAATAGAATATTGTCAAAAACGAATAATGCTGAAGCTAGATTGGGAAGAGGAATAGCTTATAAATCAAAAGGGGAATTTAATAAAGCTTTGAATGATTTGAGAGCATATGCGAATGTAAATCCAACAGTTGAAGTTAGGACAGCTATTGAAGAAATTAATAGTATTTTAGCAAGTAAATAATAAAGTAAAATGAAAACTTAAATAAAATTAATGGGGGTTAATTGAAATGGTAAATTGGTTAAAGTTAAAAGAGGTAAAACTTACAGAAACACAAATAAGAAAACTTATGGGGATGTATAATAAATTTGAGGATTTATACGATGTAGAACATTTTAAAATGTTTAATAATGAGTTAAAGAAAAAGTTAGATCAAGCGTACAAAATAAATATAGATGAATTTTTGTATGAGAATAATAAAAGGAAAATACGAATATTAACACCAAAAGATAGGGAATATCCAAAAGAATTGAAACAGCTTGTTGATTATCCCTTGTTTTTGTATATAAAAGGTAAAAAAATAGAAAAAAAAGGACGAAAAAGGAGAAATATTGCAGTAGTTGGAACAAGAAGAATGACTAAATATGGGAAGGGTGCTTGTGAGAAAATAGTAAAAGAATTATTGGAATATGATATAACTCTTATAAGTGGTTTGGCTGAAGGAATAGACACTTTAGCTTTAACAACAAGTTTAGATAAAAATGGGAAAACGGTTGCAGTAGTTGGGACAGGGTTAGATGTAGTGTTTCCACCAGATAATAAGTATCTTTGGGAGAAAATATCAATAGAAGGAACAATTATAAGTGAATACCCACTTGGAACACCGGGATCAAAATGGACATTTCCAAAAAGAAACAGAATAATAGCGGGAATATCGGATGGGATTTTAATAGGTGAAAGTTTTAAGTCAGGAGGATCATTAATAACGGCTGAGTTAGGATTTTTATTAAATAAAGAAATTTTTGCTATTCCGGGATTTATAAATTATCCTTCATTTGAAGGGTGTAATAATTTAATAAAAGAAAATAGAGCTAAATTGGTAACTTGTGCTGAAGATATTGCAAAAGAATTTCTGTGGGACATAAAGAATACTACGAGTAAAGTAGATAAACTAGAAAATGAGGAATTATTAGTTTATGAAACAATAATTGAGGAAAAGAGTGTTGATGAAATATGGTCAAATGTTTATGAAATTTTGCAAATAGATGTAAAAAATGTATTATCAATATTGATGAAACTTAGAATAAAAGGACTTATAACAGAAACAGGAAATGGAAAATATATTAGAGTGATATAAAATTTATTAGAATTAGTAGAAAACTAATAGATAGGAGATGAAATGGCGAAAAAACTAGTAATAGTAGAGTCACCATCAAAAGGGAAGACAATTGAAAAAATATTAGGGAGAGGTTATGAAGTAACTGCGTCATTTGGACATGTTATAGATTTGCCTAAAACGAAAATAGGTATTGATATAGAAAATAATTTTGAACCTAAATATCAAGTTATAAAAGGAAAAGGTGAAATATTAAAAAAATTAAAAGAAAAAGCTAAAAAAGCAGATGCCGTTTTTCTAGCTTCTGACCAAGATAGAGAAGGAGAGGCAATTGCTTGGCACATTTCAAATTATATTAAAGTGCCTGAAAAAACAAAAAGAATAGAATTTAATGAAATAACAAAAACTGCAGTAACAAATGCAATAAAAAATCCAAGACAAATAAATGAAAATCTTGTAAATGCACAGCAAGCAAGAAGACTTTTAGATAGAATTGTAGGATATAAAATAAGTCCATTATTATGGAAAACAATTAGTAAAAATGCAAGTGCTGGAAGAGTACAGTCAGTTGCATTAAAATTAATTTGTGATTTAGAAGATGAAATAAAAGCGTTTGTGCCACAAAAATATTGGGAAGTAAACGCAAATTTACAAAATGATATAAAAGTAAATTTAGTAGAAATAAATAATGAAAAAGTTGATAAAATATTTGATGAAAATGTAATACAAAAAATTGAAAAAGATTTAAAAAATAAAGATTTAATATTAGAAAAAATAGAAATAAAAAACAAGTCTCAAAGACCGCCTTTAGTATTTAAAACGAGTACACTACAGCAATTAGCTTCGTCATATTTAGGATATGGAGCAACAAAAACGATGAGAATAGCACAGCAATTATATGAGGGAATTTCAATAGTTGGAGAGCAAAAAGGACTTATAACTTATATGAGAACTGACTCAACAAGAGTATCTCAAGATGCAATAAATATGGCAAAAAATTATATTACAGAAAAATATGGAAAAGAGTATGTGGGATATTATGTACAAAAAAAATCTAGTGGAAATGTTCAAGATGCCCATGAGGGAATAAGACCGTCTGATATAAATTTAGAGCCAGACATTATAGCTCCGTATTTATCAAATGATCAATATAAGTTATATAAATTGATTTGGAATAGATTTTTAGTTTCTCAGTTTTCAGCAATGAAATATGAACAAATGCAAATTAACTTTATAAATGAAGGATACAAATTTAGAGGAACAATAAATAAAGTAATTTTTGATGGATATTATAAAATTTTTAAAGAGGAAGATGAAATAAAAACAGCTGATTTTCCTACATTAAAGCAAGGAGATACTTATTTAATAGAAAAATTGAATATAGAAGAGGGAATTACAAAAGCACCGACAAGATATTCGGAAGCAACATTAGTTAAAAAACTGGAAGCTGAAGGAATTGGGCGACCATCAACTTACGCTTCAATTGTTGAAACATTGAAAACTAGAGAATATGTTGAAATAATTGATAAAAGATTTAATCCGACATATTTAGGTTATGAAGTAAAAAATGAATTAGAGAAAAATTTTGAAAATATAATGAATGTTAAATTCACTGCAAATATGGAAAAAGATTTAGATAAAATTGAAGATGGAGATGTAGAGTGGGTAGAGTTATTGAGTCAATTTTATAATTCACTTGAAAATGATTTGAATAAATATGAAAAGGAAATAGAAAAAATAAAAAATAGACGAATTGTTTCAGATGTAATGGATAGTGAAGGAAATCCAATGATTTTGAAAACAGGGCGTTTTGGAAAATATTTGATAAGTGAAACAAAAGAAGATGAAAAAATAACATTAAAAGGCGTAAATATCAATTCAGAGGAAATAGAAGCTGGAAGTATAAAAGTAAAAGAAGAAGTAGCAAAATTACAATCAGATAAGTTAGGACAGCTTACAGATTATTTTACAGACAATGGTAAAAGATGTTTACTTAAAAAAGGACGTTTCGGGGAATATTTAGAGAGTGAAGATTATAAAAATGATGGATTTAGAATGCCGTTGCCACTACCATTAAAACAAAAAATCAAAAAAGGTGGATTGTTAGAAATAGATGGGATTTTTCAAGTTGCTGCAGAAATTAAAGCGATAGTTGAGGAAGAAATGAAAATTAAGGTGGAAGTAGGTCTTTGTGAAAATTGTGGGAAGCCATTTGATATAAAAATAGGGCGATTTGGTAAATTTTTAGCGTGTACAGGTTACCCAGAGTGCAAAACGATAAAAGCGATACCGAAAAGTGCGAAAGAAGTAAAAACTAAAACTGTTAAAAAAAGAACTAAAAAAACTATAAAAAAAGTAACTAAAAAATAGAATATAAATAGAATATAAAATTTAAAATATTGGAGATAAAATGAATGAGTTGATGGGATATGTAGAAAAATTTCTTTATTATGAGGAAGTTGTTATAGGAAAAAGTTATAATACAGTAAAAAGTTATAGAAAAGATTTAATTCAATTCATTACATATTTAGAAGAAAATGAAAATATAGAAAATTTTGATGAAGTAGAAACGATGACATTTAGATCATTTATAGCTTTTTTAAATTCAGACAATAAAGATGGGCAAAAAAGTAAAGAAGTTGAAAAAAATATATCAAAGCGAAGTATAAATAGAAAAATATCTGCTTTAAGAACATTTTTTAAATTTTTACAAGAAAAAAAAGTTATAAAAACGAATAAAGTTATGTATATAACTATGCCAAAATTTGAAAAAGAATTGCCAAATGTACTAACTAAAGATGATATAAATAAAATTCGTGACGCAATAAATACTGAAAAAATAATAGGAATACGAGATAGATTAATAGTAGAACTTCTTTATTCTAGTGGAATAAGGGCAAGTGAGCTTATTGATCTTAGCGAAGCAATGATTAATATTGATGAAAGAGAATTGCGTGTAATAGGGAAAGGAAATAAAGAGAGAATTACTTTTTTTAGTGAAAATGCAAGAAAATGGTTGAAGTTATATATAGAAGAAAAAAAAGCTAAATATGAAAATTATGATAAAAATGTAGTATTTGTAAATAGTAGAGGGCAAAAATTGACGGACAGATCACTAAGACGATTAATTTCAAAATATGCAAAAAAAGCTCAAATTCAAAAAGAAGTGACGCCACATGTTTTTAGGCATAGTTTTGCAACTGAATTGCTTAACAATGGAGTAGATATACGATATTTGCAGGAATTATTGGGACATAGCAGTATTGCTACAACGCAAGTTTATACCCATGTAAGTAAAGGACTTTTAAAAGATATTTATTTGAAAACGCATCCTATGGCGGAGGAATAAGACGATAATCATAAATAATATAATAGGGAGAATTATAATGTCAAAAAAAGAAATAAATACGGATTTATGGGTATATGAATTATTAAAAGAAGCAAAAATATCTGATAAATTTTCAGCACAAGGAAGTAATATTAAAGAAATAAACGATGCTTTACAAACAGCTTCTAAAAGAGGAACTGGAAAAGTTGGTTTCCCAGAATATGTAGGAGTAGTAAAAGATTTTTTAATAGTAATTGAAGATAAGGCAGATACAACAAAACATTTAAAATTGAATGATAAAGAAATAATTTCAGAAGATACATTAAGCATTTGTGATTATGCAATAAACGGTGCTTTATTTTATGGAAAACATTTAAGTAAAAATACAAATTATAAAAAAATTATAGCACTAGGAATAAGTGGAAATGAAAAATCTCATAAAATAACTCCACTATATATTAATGAACGAGGAGATTACACTATTCTTGAAGATTTAGAAACTTTAATATCTTTTAGTGAAAATAATATTGATGAATATTATGTAAAAGAAATTTTAAAAGAAAATACAGATATCGAAAAAGAAACAGCTGAAATCTTAAAAGAAGCCTCTATATTACATGAAGATTTAAGAAATTATGGAAATATAGAAGAAAAAAATAAGCCTTTAATTGTATCAGGAATTTTACTTGCACTTAGAGAAATTGATTCTAAAAATTTTACTATTGATAGTTTAAATGGAGATAAAACAAAAACTGACGGTCAAAAAGTATATGATGCTATAAAATCAAATTTAGATAGAGCTAATGTTTCCCCACAAGTGAAAAAAGATAAGTTATTAAGTCAATTTTCTATTATAAAAGATGATGTAAAAATTAATGAAATTAATACAAATTTAGGAAAAACTCCACTAAAACATTTTACTGAATTTTTATATAAAAGTATTTATCAAAGTATAAGATTTAATAACTCTGCTGAAGATTATTTAGGTAGATTTTACGGAGAATTTATGTCTTATAGTGGAGGAGATGGTCAAAATCTAGGAATAGTTCTAACTCCTAAACATATCACAGAGCTTTTTTGTGAGTTGTTAGATTTAAAAACTACAGATAAAATATTAGATCCATGTTGTGGAACTGCCGGTTTTTTAATAGCTGCTATGCACAATATGGTTAAAAAAACTAATAATGAAGATGAAATAAAAGAAATCAAAAAAAATCAACTATTTGGAATAGAAGAACAATCATATATGTTTACAATAGCTACAACAAATATGATACTTCGTGGAGATGGAAAAAGTAATCTTGAAAATAAAGATTTTTTAAAAGAAAATCCAGCACAATTACAATTAAAAGGTTGTACAGTTGGAATGATGAATCCTCCTTATTCAATGGGTTCTAAAGACAACTCTTCTCTTTATGAAATAAATTTTATTAATCATTTACTAAATTCATTAGTAGAAGATGGTAGAGCGGCAGTTATAGTTCCACAAAGTACATTTACTGGAAAAAGTAAAGAGGAACAAAAAATAAAGGAAGAAATTTTAAAAAATCATACTTTGGAAGGTGTTATTACTTTAAATAAAAATACTTTTTATAGAGTTGGAACTAACCCTTGTATAGCAATTTTTAAGGCTCATAATAAACACCCTAAAAATAAAATATGTAAATTTATTAATTTTGAAAATGATGGTTATATTGTAAGTAAACATATTGGACTTATTGATGATGGAACACATAGAGATAAAAAGCAACATTTACTTGATGTGTGGTTTGAAAGAACTGAAACTATAACAAAGTTTTGTGTAAAAACTACAATAGAAGCATCTGATGAATGGTTACATTCTTTTTATTACTTTAATGATGAAATACCTAGTGAAGAAGATTTTAAAAAAACAGTGGCTGATTATCTAACTTTTGAAGTAAATATGATAACTCATGGAAGAGGCTATTTATTTGGAATAAAAGATAAAGACTTAGAATTTAATCAAGATAATGTTGCAGAAGAAAGACAAGTGGCTGAAAGTGAGGAAAAATATGAGTAAGTTGACTTTGGATAGTGTGGAATGGGGAGAATTTAGAATAAAAGATATTTTCCAAACATTTATTGGAAACAATGGTTTACAAGTTCATACAGGGGGGTATATTAAAAAAAGTAAATTTATAGAGTCTAATATTCCTAGAATAACAGTAAAAGAAACTAATAATGGGATTGATGATTATGTATATTCTACTGATAAAAACTTTAGAGTATTTGAGAACTTTATAAGTGTTTCATTCTTAGGAGGAGTATTTTATCATCCTTATAATGCATCAATAGATATGAAAGTACATGCATTAGTTACAGAAAATATACAATTAAATAAATATATTGCACAATTTCTAATAAATTCTATAAAGAATAATATTAAATACTCATCTTATGGAAATCAGTTATCAAGTACAGATTTACCAAGAGTAAAAATAATTTTACCTATTTTATCAGAGGGTAATCCTAATTGGCAATTTATGGAAGATTATATTAAACAAGAAATGAAAGAGCAATCTGAAAAAATAGTAAATTATTATGAAAATAAAGTTCTTAAATTAAGTTTTGAATTATTAGATTTAGAGGTTGAGTGGAAAGAGTTCTTCTTCACAGATATTTTTAAAGAAATTAAACGAGGAAAAAGGCTGACTAAAGCTAATCAAATAGAAGGAAATACTCCTTATATTTCTTCAACAGCTTCCAATAATGGAGTTGATAATTTTGTTTCTAATAATAAAAATGTTAGAAAGTATAAAAATAATTTATCAATTGCTAATAGTGGAAGTGTAGGAGCTTGCTTTTATCATAAATATGAATATATTGCAAGTGATCACATAACAGCACTTAGTTGTGAAAATGCAGATGAAAATATTTATAAATTTATGTCTACAATTATAAAAAGATTAGAAAATAAATATTCTTTTAATAGAGAAATAAATGATACTAGAATCTCTAGAGAAAAGTTAATTTTACCCATAGATAAAGACGGAAAGCCTAATTGGGAATATATGAGCAAATTCATTAAAAAAATTGAAAATAAAAAAATCAATAATATAGTCAATTATCTATATGATATATATATATATATATATCATAAATAGAATTAATGATTTGTATAAAAATAAATTTTTATTAGAAAATGTAAAATGGCAAGAATATTTTATTGAAGATATTTGTGAAATTAAATCAGGAAAAGATATTTACGAAAGAGAAAGAATTAATGGAAAAATACCATATATCACATCAACTTCAACAAATAATGGTATTGGTTATTTTATAAATAATATTAATTCAACTTTAGAAAAAGAATGTATTTCAGTAAATCGTAATGGATCAGTTGGTTATTCTTTTTATCATCCATATACCGCTTTATTTAGTAATGATACAAGAAAATTAATTTTAAAAAATAATGATAAATATATAGGAACATTTATATCATTTATGATATCTAAACAAAAAATAAAATATGGTTATGGTTATAAAATGGGAACAGCACGATTGAAACGACAAAAAATTATACTACCTTCAAAAAAAGATGGAACTCCAAATTATGATTTTATGAAAAAGTATATGATATTAAAAGAGATTCAAAAAATTGAAGTAATTTTAAAATTATAAATACGGTAAATTACTTTCATTGACTAAAAAAATATTATTTGTTATACTAAAGAGAGGAAGAAAATTAGGAGGAATAGAAATGGCAGAACAAAGAGTAACTGGAGATATGAATATAATGGAAGCTGTAGATAGATACCCTATAATAGCTCAAGTTTTAATGAGATATGGATTAGGGTGTATTGGATGTTTTATTTCATCGGTAGAAACATTAGCTGAAGGAATTGCAGTACATGGATTAAATCCTGATATAATTATTGATGAAATAAATATGATTTTAGAAAAACAAGGATAATTTAAAATAAGTGAAGTACAAAATAAGATTGAATGTGCCAAAATTATTAATATAAATATAATATTTACTGGTACATTTTTTTATAAAAATATATAAATTATATTAAAATATTAAAAATAATAAAAAATAGATAACAATGACTTTAAAAATTGACATTTTAAGTAAAATGCACTATAATTAGTAAATAAAACATTTAGGGATGATATTATTATGAAAAAAGTACAATTTATAATTATTTCAACTGTATTGGCTTTTGGGCTTATAGTGTCTGCAGCTTTATTATCAAATGCGATAGATAAAAGTAATAGATATGACAATGAAATAACAGTTAAAGGTGTTAGTGAAAGAAAAATAAGTGCAGATAGAAGTGTTATAACAATTTCATTAACGAGTAAAAGCACTAATATAGAAAAAGGGCAAAAAAGTATTGAAGATAAATTAATGGAAGTGGAAAAAGTTATAGAAGAATTACAACTGGATGAAAATGAATATAAAATCAATAATTTACAAACAAAGGCAGTATTTGTTGGAGATACAAATGAAGTTTCAAGTTATGATTTTTTACAAAATGTAACAATTTTATTAAAAAATATAAACAAAACTGATGAAGTTTATTTTAAATTATCTAAATTGGAAGAAGAAATTAATAATTTAACAGTTTCAAAACCAGAATATATTATAACAAGTATTGAAAAATATAAAAATGAAATGTTAGTTGAAGCAACAAAAAATTCTGAAGCAAAAGCTATTGAAATGTTAAAAATTAGTAAAAATAATCCAAGTGATTTAAAACAAATAACACAGGGACAGTTTGAAATTTTAGATAATAAAGATGAAATAATAGATGTAAATCAAGAAATAATAAATCAAAGAACGAAAAAATTAAGAGTTGTAGTTACTGCAACATATAATATAAGTAAAATAAAATAAAATATAAAAAGAATAAAATTAAGAAAAATTAGGAGGAAAATAATGAAATCAGCAGCAGAATTAAGACAAGGGAGTACATATAGAAAGGATAATGTACCATATCTAATATTAAAAGCTGAAAGACATCAATCAACATCAGGAAAAAGACAAAGAGCAGCAGAGGTTAAATTTAAAATAAAAGATTTAATTTCAGGAAAAATACAAGAAATTACAGTTTTAGCAACAGATTTGATGGATGATATTATTTTAGATAGAAATCAAATGCAGTTTTTATATGAAACTGATGGAGAATACAATTTCATGGATCAAGAAACTTTTGAGCAAATAGCTTTGACTGAGGAAGATTTAGGAGATGCAAAAAATTTCTTAGAAGAAGAAATGATTATACAAGTTTTAATGTACGAAGGAACTCCAGTTGGTGTTGAATTACCAAATACTGTTGTTAGAGAAGTAACATATACTGAGCCGGGATTAAAAGGAGATACTATAGGAAGAGCAACAAAACCAGCGACAGTTTCAACAGGATATACATTACAAGTACCGTTATTTGTAGCGATTGGAGATAAAATAGAAATAGATACTAGAACAGGGGAATATATAGGTAGAGCATAAGTTTTTAAGGAATGGGTTAATTAAGATAAGGTAGTATAGAATACTGCCTTTATTTGTATAACTTTATATAATAGAAATGGAGATGAATTAATTGAAAAAAGATTGGGAATATGGAATTGCAAAAATATTATTTACTAAAGAAGAAATTGAGAAAAGAATAGTAGAATTAGGAAAAGAAATAACTAACGATTTTAAAGATGAGGAAGCTCCATTAGTAGTTGTAGGATTGTTAAAAGGGTCAATTATGTTTATGTCAGATTTAGTTAGAGAAATTAAATTACCATTAACATTGGATTTTATTCAAGTATCAAGCTATGATGGAGAATTTGAAACATCAAGAGAAGTTAAAATTATTAGAGATTTAGAAAAAGGTGTTACAGGAAAAAATGTTTTAGTTGTAGAAGATATTGTTGATTCAGGGTATACATTAAAAAAAGTATTGAAAATGTTAGGAAGTCGTGGTGCTAAAAGCGTTTCGCTTTGCACATTACTTGATAAAAAAGCAAAAAGAGAAATTGAAATTGATATTCAATATACAGGATTTGATATTCCAAATGAATTTGTTTTAGGTTATGGACTTGATATAAGGGAAGAATATAGAAATATTCCTTATATTGGAGTGGCTGGAGAAGAATTATACTAATGGTAAAAAAAAATAAAAGTTTTAAAAATAAAAGTCAAAAAAATGAAAATCATGAAGCTAAAAAGAAATATGGTCAAAATTTTTTGGAAGATAGCTCGTTATTGGATCAAATTATTGAATGTGCTTCAATAAATAAAGAAATAGAAGTTATAGAAATTGGTCCGGGTCTTGGTTTTTTGACAGAAAAATTGATAGAAAATTCAAAAAAATTAACTGCATTTGAAATAGATGACGATTTAATTCCTATTTTGAAAAAAAAGTTTGGAACTAAAGATAATTTTACTTTAATACATAATGATTTTATGGAAGTAGAATTAGATGAAATTTTGAAAGATAAAAAGGGAGTTAAAGTTGTTGCAAATATTCCTTATTATATTACATCACCTATAATTAATAAATTATTAAAATATAGAAATAATATTTCTGAAATATATTTGATGGTTCAAAAAGAAGTTGCAGAAAGAATAGCCTCTAAGCCAAATAGTAAAAATATGAGTTTACTTACGCACGGAGTTCAGTTTTATGCTGATGCTGAGTATTTGTTCACAGTAGAAAAAGAAAAATTTAATCCTGTTCCAAAAGTAGACTCAGCATTTTTGAAAATAAAAATTTTGGAAGATAAAAGATATGAAACTCAAATAACAGAAGAAGAATATTTCAAATATTTAAAGGCAGCATTTTCAAATAAAAGAAAAAGTGTTGGAAATAATATAAGTAGTTTGGGATATAGTAAAGATAAAATAGTGGAAGTATTAAAAAAATTAAATAAAACAAGTTTAGCAAGGACAGAAGAATTTTCAGTACAGGAATTTATTGATTTTATAAAAGAGTTAAAAAATTAAAAATTAGGAGAAAAATTGAAAAGCTGGGAATACATAATTCAAACAAAAAAAGAACATATAGATTTTATAAATAAAATAGTGGAAGCTTATGAAGGATTAGGAAATGTAAGAACATTAGATAATCAAAATGGGCTTATAAAAATATTAACAAATTCATATTTTATTGATGAAATGGATTTAGTAATAGAAAAACTTAGAAAAAATGATATTTATATAGAAATTTTGGAAAAAAGAGAATGGTTAGGAATATTATAGAAAGGAGGAGTTAAAGTGAATAGATATTTTGAAACGATAGATTTTTGGTTAGAAAATTTATTAGATTCACATAATTATACTATTGAAAGTAACGAAAAAGGGAAATTTGTTGATATAGTTGTAAATGTGAATAAAGATGATATTGGAAAAGTTATAGGTAAAAACGGGAGAATTATTACAGCTTTAAGAGTTTTATTGTCATCAATTGCAAAAAAAGAAAAAAAATCAGTTAAGATTGAAGTTAAAGAATTATAATGAGGAAAAACAATGAAAAAAAGTTTTAAAACGAGAGTTTATTATTATGATACTGATAAGATGGGTGTTGTCTATCATTCAAATTATTTAAAATGGATGGAAATAGGTAGAACAGAATATTTTCGTGATATGCCTATAAGTTATGATGATATAGAAAAAATGGGATATATTTTAGCTATACGAAAAGTAGATATAGAATATATTAATTCGGCAAAATATGATGATATAATTGAAATTATTGTTGAAGTAAAAAAAATAAATAATATAAAAATAGAGTTTTATTATGAAATGTATGATGAACAAAAAATTTTAAAAGCTAAAGGAACAACTGTGAATGTATTTATTGATAATGAAGGAAATTTAAAAAGAATACCTAAAGAAATACTAGAATCATTAAAAGAAAGTATAGGAATTAAAAAATAGCATTTGAGAGGAGGCAGAGTTTTTTTAAATCTCTGAAATATTATGAAAGTAGTTATAGGAAATGATCATGCGGGAGTAGAATTTAAAAATACTATATTAAAACATTTAGAAAGTCAAGGGTACGAAGTTATTAATGTGGGAGTAGATGTTGTAGAATCGGTAGATTACCCTGATATTGCAAAAGAGGTAACTAAAAAAATAGTAGATAATGAAGCTCAATTTGGAATATTGATTTGTGGAACAGGAATAGGAATTTCAATAGCTGCAAATAAAGTAGAAGGAATAAGAGCTGCCCTTTGTCATAATGAATTTACGGCAAAATTAAGCAGACAGCATAACAATGCAAATATAATAGCTTTAGGTGCAAGAGTAATTGGAGATGAATTAGGTAAAGCATGTGTGGATGTATTTTTAAATACAGAATTTGAAGGTGGAAGACACGCAAATAGAGTAAATAAAATAGAAAATTGTGGGTGCTAAAGAAAGCACCTTTTTCTTTTAATAAAAATAGTCTTAAAAAATCATTTTTATAAAAATTTTGTAAGTAAGATGTTATAAAAAATAGTATGTAAAATCTTAAAAATATGATATAATCCAGTCGGGTATAAGTGAAAGCTTATCAATAAAAATTGGAGAGGGACAAAATGGAAAATAATAAAGAAAAAGAAATTGAAGCGTTAAAAGATGAAATAGAAAAATTAGAAAAAGAATTACAAAGAAAAAAAGAAATTGAAGAACTGGAAAAGAAAAAAAGAGAATTGGAAGAAGAATTGAAAAAATCTAATGAGCAAGAAAAAAATGAAAAAGAAATTTTAGAAGATTCAAAAAAAGAAAATTTAACAAATACAGATGAAAGAGTATTTAAAATTTTTGGAGAAAAAGAAAATAAAAATGAAAAAACGGAAATTTTAAATGATGAGGTTGAAGAAGAAAAAGAAATTGAAGAAAATATAGAAAATAACTCTGAAAATTATGAAAGTGAAGATGAATTAGAAAATGAAGAAACTGAAGCAGATGAATATTATACGGTTGAAGAATATGAAAAAATAAAAAAACAAAGAAAATTAGTGATGTTAACGATAGCAGGAGTGATAATTGCATTTTCATTAATTTTTTTTGGTATGAGTATAAATAATGCTAGAAAAGATAAAGAAAAATTAAAACAAGAAATAGAAAAAGTGCAACAAGAAGCTAAAGAAAAAGCAACTAAAGAGGCTGAAGCGAAAGCAAAGAGAGAAATGGAACAAAAACTTCAAGAAGAACTTGAAAAAATGAGAATAGAGGAAGCATCAAAAACGGTAAATAAAGAGGAAATTGATAAAACATTGGATAAATTATCAAAAAGTAAAGATGTAGATAAATTGGTACAAAAAGCGAAAGAAACAGGAAAAACAGTTGATGAATTATTGGCTCAAAAAGATGATGCTGTAAATATATTAGATACAGTTGGTGAAACAGTAAATAATATTTTAGACAATGTTTTCAAATTTGTAAATAATATGATTGGAAATAGTGAAGATAGTAAAAATGATACAAGTCAAGAAAAAAAAGATAAATAATATTATAAATTATATACTATTTTAAATATTATATATAAATAATAAATATAATATAGTAAAAATAGTGAAAAAATCTTGACTTTTTTGTGAATATTTATTATATTTGCAGTTGGGAAAGTAAAAGTATTCTCAATAAAATTTAGGAGGAAAAAATGACAGCAAATGTAGCTTTAAATACACTTGATTACCGTGCAATGTTATTTGGGTTTTTAGGTGGACTAGGATTGTTTCTATTTAGTATAAAATATATGGGAGACGGTCTTCAAATGAGTGCTGGAGATAGATTACGTGATATTTTAGATAAATATACAACATCACCATTTTTAGGAGTTTTAGTAGGAATTTTAGTGACTGCACTTATTCAATCAAGTTCAGGAACATCAGTTATAACGATAGGACTTATAGCAGCAGGACTATTGACTTTAAGACAAGGTATTGGAATTATAATGGGAGCAAATATTGGGACTACGATAACTTCCTTTATAATAGGATTTAATGTGACACATTATTCTTTACCAATAATATTTTTAGGAGCGTTTTGTTTATTTTTTATAAAAAATGAAAAAGTAAATAATTTTGGGCGTATTGCCTTTGGATTTGGTGGAATATTTTATGCATTAACATTAATGTCGGATGCAATGTATCCGTTAAGATATTTGCCAGAATTTAAAACTTTAATGTTAAAATTAAGTACAAATCCAGTATTAGGAATTGGAATTGGAGCAATTTTAACGATGGCAGTTCAAGCTTCAAGTGCAACGATAAGTATTTTACAAAGTATTTATAATGATAATTTGATTCAATTGCATGCGGCATTACCTGTATTATTTGGAGATAATATAGGAACAACTATTACTGCAATAATAGCGGTTTTAGGATCATCGGTTGCAGCTAAAAGAATGGCAGCCGCACATGTTATGTTTAATTTTATTGGAACAGTTATATTTACAATTTTGTTAATACCGTTTACTATGTATGTATCAACAATGGAAAGAATATTAGGATTAAATCCAAAAATGGCAATAGCATTTGCTCATGGATCATTTAATGTTGCAACAACAATACTACTGTTTCCGTTTATTGGACTTTTGGAAAAATTAGTAACTAAAATAATTAGAGAGAGTAAAGAAGAAGCTGAAGAAAAAATAAATCCATTAGATTTAGGATTAATAAATACACCTGCAATAGCATTAAGCCAAGTTAAATTAGAAATGTTCAATATGACAAGATTAGCTACAGAAAATTTAAAAAATGCTGTATTCTTTTTCCATTCAAGGGAAGAAAAAGATTCTAAAAAAGTTATAAAAATTGAAGATAAAGTAAATTCTTATGATCAAGAAATAACAAAATATTTATCAATTTTATCGAGAGAAAATATTGGGGAAAAAGAAGCTGAGGAAATAAGTATTTTACTTGATATGTGTAGAGATGTTGAAAGAATTGGAGATCATGCTCACGGAATTGTTAAAGATGTAAATTACGAAATTAAGAAAAATTTAACTTATTCGGAGTCAGCTCATGATGAAATGGATAAATTATTATCAATTTCAGTTAAATTAATTGAAAGTGCAATGGTTGCATTAAAAAATTCTGATAAAGAAAAAGCTATTGAAGTTTTTGATTTACATAATAAATTATATGCAAAAGAAAAAAGTGTAAGAAAAGCACATATTAAAAGAGTGAGTGAAGGATCATGTGATTTACAAGCAGGACTTTATTATATTGATGTTATTTCACATTTCACTAGAGTGGGAGACCACGCTAGAAATTTAGTTGAAAAATCTTTAGAAAATAGATTGTAAGCCTTGTAAATACTGGATTGTTGAAAAAGCTGAGAAATTTTATGTTCTTGGCTTTTTTGTTACAAATAAATTTCTTGCTATTTTCTTTTATAAATAGTATACTATTATATAAAGAAAGGGTGGGGAAATGAGAAATTTAAAAAATGTGATATACTTGATTTTTATAAGTATATTTTTTATTTTATGTGGAATATTATATTTTAGTAAAAAAAATATAAAAAAGAATGATAATGTCAATAAAGAAACTATTATATTAGCTTCATTTAATGTTTTAAGATTAGGTGAAAAGGAAAAAGATTATAGGACATTAGCAAAAATAATAAGTAAATTTGATATTATTGGACTTGAAGAAGTTATGAATGAAAAAGGGTTAAGAAAATTAAAAGGTTATTTAGAAAAAGAAACAAAAAGTAAATGGGAGTATTTTATATCTGAAAATTCTGTTGGAAGTGAAAATTATCGTGAATATTATGGATATATTTACAAAAAAGATTTAATAGACGAACAAAAACCACTTGGATTTTATGATGAGAAAAATGAAAATGAATTTATGAGAGAACCGTATGGAATGTATTTTAAAGTAAAAAACTTTGATTTTGTATTTATTTTAGCACATTCAATTTTTGGTGATAAAGAAAAGCAAAGAGTAATTGAAGCTTCAAATTATATAAATGTGTATGAATATTTTATAAAAAAATCAAAAGAAACAGATATTATAATTGCAGGTGATTTTAATTTGCCTGGAAATGATTTTGGCTTTAGAAATTTAAAATTAAAATATAATGTTGAACCTTTATTAGATGCAGATTTAGAATTAACAACATTTTCAGATACAAAATTAGTAAGTTCTTACGATAATTTTTTTATAAATAAATCTTTTACAACAGAATTTACTGGGAAAAAAGGTGTGTATAATTATTTAAAAAATAACAATAAATATATGAAACAATATATTTCAGATCATTTACTTATTTTTTCAGAATATAATATTAATGAAGATAGAGATTAAAATTAAAAAAAGAAAGGTGGTAAAATGAAAGAAGATAACATTTTAAAAAAAGTAATAAAAATAGGATTACCAGTTTCATTAGAAAATATGATTTATGGATTAATCAATTTTATAGATGTTTTTATGGTAGGAAATAAAAACTTTGCTCATCTAGGGTTAGGGACTGTTGCAGTGGCAGGATTAGGTTTTGCTAATCAATTATTTTTAATATTTACAGTTGCTTTATTTGGTTTGTATAGTGGAGGTGGAATCCTAGCAGCTCAATACTTTGGAAGTAAAGACTATAAAAACTTGAAAAAATGTTTAGGAGTAATATTAGCAGTAGGAACGATATTTTCTATAATATTTTTTATAGGAGCATTGTTTATTCCAAATCAAATAATAGGACTTTATACAGTTGATAAAGAAGTAATTAATGTGGGTGCAAAATATTTAAAAATAATATCATGGGTTTATCCATTAGTAGGAATTGGATTTGCATTTAATATAATGTTAAGATCAATAGGTGAAACAAAATATGCAATGTATTCAAGTATTTTAGGATTAATAATAAATTCTTTTGGAAATTACGTGTTAATCTTTGGTAAATTTGGAATGCCGGCGATGGGAGTAGAGGGTGCAGCATTAGCAACACTTATTGCTAGAATTATTAGCACTGTATTTATATTAGTATTAATTTATAAAAATAAATTAGTTATTGCAGGTAAATTATCAGAGTTTTTCAATTTATCTTGGAATTTTATAATAAAAACATTAAAAATATCATTACCAGTATTTGGACATGAAATTTTGTGGGTATTAGGAATAAGTATTTATGTTATAATTTATGGAAGAATGGGAACGAATTATGCAGCTTCAATTCAAATAGTTAGATCAATAAGTAGTTTAGTATTTACACTATATTTTGGATTTTCAAGTGCTACATCAGCAATTATTGGAAAAGAAATTGGTGCTAGAAATGAAGAGAAAGCATATTCAGATGCAAATTATTTATTGAAAGTAGGAGTAATTTTTGGAATATTAGTAGGAGTAATAATTTATTTAATAAGTCCAATTATTTTAAAAAGTATGCAAGTATCTGAAACAATTTATCCATTAACTAAACAACTTATTACGATTGAAGGCGTAATTATTGCATTAAAATCATTAACATTACAATTCGTTGTAGGAATATTACGAGCGGGTGGAGATACATTTTGGACAATGTGTATTGATATAATTACACTTTGGTTATTTGCGATACCAATAGTTTACTTTACAGGAATTCATTTAAAATGGCCAATACTTCTCGTTTATTTCTTTTCAGTATCAGATGAAATTTTAAAAATATATCCGTGTATAAAACGATTTAAAAGTAAAAAATGGATTAATAATCTTGTAAATTGATAAAATATAATATAAAAAGCACATATTTAAAACATGTACCAAAAATGAAAATAGTTTAGAGATACATGTTTTTTACTAAAAAGTAATTATGTGCTTTTTATTTATTTTTTTATTTCTTCCCAATTTAATGTTTTTGAGAATGATCTTAAAAGAGCAATAAGTATTCCTAAGAAAATTCCCAAGATAAATCCTCCAGCTAAAACAAGTTTTTTATTAAGTGCAGGTTTTGAAATTTCCGACACAAGTCTTACAGTTGGTGTAGTATCAGTTTTAATTAATCTGTAATATGCTAATCTTGAAACTAATGTGTCAGTAAGAGGATCTTTTGAAGATCGAATGTCAGTATTTTGATTTATGAAATTTTATTGTTCTTCTAACAGTTTTATTTGATTATCTAAAAATAAATGTTCTCTATATTCTAAATAACCTTGAGCTAATGTTATAAATTCTTTAGCAAATCCTTCTGATTCCATTTTATTTTTTGACATAAATTTTACTTTAATTGTAGGATTACCTGTTTCAGTTTGAGCAGTTAATCTTTTTGACATTTCCTTTACAAACTTTTCTTCTGGTAAATCTAAATTCGTTAATGTTTTAGAATGTTCTTTTATATATTTCATAAAATCAAAAGAATTTAATGAATATTGTGCATTTTCTCCAATTTCATTTAAAATTTTATCATTTCCATAAAGAATAATATCGCTTTTATATGATTTATTATTAAAAGCTAAAATAGCTGATAATGTTGTAATTACAATTGTAGTGAATATTATTAATAAAAAATTTTTATATAAAATTTTAAGAATTAAAGATAGATTAATTGATTGATTATCTTGTTTGGTTTCCATAATATTTCCTTTCCTTTTTTATATAATAAGTGTATCAAAAAAACGAAAAATATACAAACATTATTTGAAATAAATTTTTTAAATTTATAAAATATAAAATGATATAAAAAATATAATATAAATAATGTTGATAAAATATTAATTTATATCTTAATGAGAATATTTAAAAAGTTGCAATATTAAAAAAAATAAGCTATAATGATATTAAATATAATTTACTAAGCTTTTGCAAAAAAAAAAAAAAAGATAAAACAAAGGATGATACTAAGAAAGAGGTATAAATTAATG
>CAURVQ010000027.1:0-21710 GCA_963528625.1 uncultured Leptotrichiaceae bacterium
TCTTCCTCTAATATATACTTAGTTTTTAGCTTATTTTTTATTTTAAAATCAATTATATATTTTGGATCAACATAGTCATCAACATAGTCATAATGTTTAACATCTATAGATTCCTTAGGTAATATTATATTTTTATCTTCTTCATAATATGTTAAAACTTCTTTTTTATATTTTCCATTATCATCAACAGGTTGTGCGGATAATAAAATATACATAATATATGCCAAAAACCGTATAGTTGGCATTGAAACATGCACTACTATAGCACAAGCTGATAGTGTAAACATTAATACAATAATTACTATTTTTTTCATTTTATTTCTCTCCCTTCTTTTTTATAGGTAACACTAAGTTATTTGCTTTTTCATCAACTTTAACATTTTTATGGTGAGCAGTTAGATAAAATATCACTTCATCTGAAATCATTTTTATTATAGTTTCTAAACTGAAATTTTTTCCTAATTTTAGTATCTGATTTTCCCACCTTTCAAATTTATCATTTGAACTTAAAGTATTTATACCATTTTTAGAATTACTATAAGCTAAACCTTCAATATATTTAACATTTAAGAATTTTTCTATATCTATTTTTTCATTAATACCATATTTCAATAATTTTTTATTTATAATATTAACTACTTTGTTCTTAATAATATTAGCTACTACTTTGTTCTTAACTATTAATAATCCCCCTACTTTGATAACATTTACTGCATCTTGAGCCATTAATATTCTTGTTCTTGTTTCTAAAACATTTTTTTTGTTTAACTTAACATCATTTAAGGATCCCTCAGAAGGAATTATATTTAATCTATCTTTATATCCAGATGAATCTTTTCCATTTTCTAATTTTTCCCTTTTTTTCATTTCATTTTCAATTATTTTATCCAATACTACTGGCGACGGATCAAATGTTATTGCTTGAGTATTTTTCATTCTTTGTGTTAAATAATTAGCAATTCCACCTCCTAAAGAATGTCCTGTAAATAGTATAACTTTGTTTTTATATTTTTGATGAGTGTTTAAATATTTATTCATTTCTTCATACGCTTTTAAATACTGGTCATTATTTCTGTACATTAATTGCACATCATTGTATACATCTGTAAATATTTTAGTTTTTTCGGTTCCTCTAAATACTACAATTAATTCTCCATCTTTTTCTAATATATAGCCATCTAATCCTGTTTTAGTATCTTTAATAGTTTCTATAAATTTTAAATTTCTATATTTTTTTAATGCTTCCTTAATTTTATTTATATTTATATATCCTAAATGTGCAATTTCTCTTATTTCATCTACTGTATATCCTTTTGTATCTATAGCTGTGAATACACTGTTTGGATTATCTATAAATAATTTCATTGATTCTATTTCATCTATTTTTTCTCCTTTTAATAACTCTTTTTTTAATAACATGTTTTCAGCAACTATTCTTTTTTGTTCTTTATTTAAATTTTTATATTTCAATTTATATTTACTAGGCAAATCTGCTTCTTCTAACCTTTTTTGCTCATCATTTATTTTTTTATCACTAAATGTTGGTACATATGTATAATTTCTAAGTTTACTCATTTCTTCCGTAGTTAATGTTCTTGTTTGAACATTTATATTTGTTTTACCTTCTTTAATTTCTTTTTGTTTATAATGTAATGAGTTATCATCAACTTCTTCATCTTCATATTTCCATCTTTTAGTTTCATAAGTTACTAAATCTTTCATGGTGTCTAAATCTAATATATCTACATTATTTATATTAATATATAAAACATTATCTTTTGAGGTTGCTGCTCTAGCTATTTCTCCTTTAGAATTTGTAATATTATCAATAAAAACTACATCTTTAAAATCTTTTCCACCTAGTTTTCCTATTTCTTTATAATAAGCTTTAACTATAGAAATTTTTTCATTATCATTTTTACTATTTTCTAATAAGTCTTTATATTTTCTTAACAATGTTTCAGTGTTGACATTATTATCTAACATTGCTTTTTGTATTTCTGAAAAAATATTTGTATTATTAATGCTAATTGTAGTATCTATTGCCTTTATATATGCCCCGGGTGTATTTATTACATTTTTAATATCATCAACTAATTTATCTCTATTTTCTTTATGAATTAAGTCTGCATGTAAATCATAACTTTCTCCATTTATTTTTGCTGTTACGTTTTGTATTTTACCTTCTCTTGATATTGATGCACCTATACCATATCCATCTTTTGATACATTAGCACCAACATTTGTATATTTTGGAGAATATTTATCATTTGCATCTAATGTAAATCCTATATTACCACCTAATTCAAAATTATGTTTTTCATGTTTCTCATTTTTATTTTCTTTTTCAACTTTATTAGCTAATATCTTTATATCTTTAGCTTTTAATTCGTTATTATCATAGCTTATATCTTTTGAATCATTATTTCCATAATTTCCATTTATACCTAAACTTGGTATTGATGTCATTAAATCATAAGATAAATTTAATCCTACTCCTACATTATTACTTCTTGCTTCTTGTTTATTTTCACCTTGATTTAACTTAACCTTATCTGCTTTTATTTCTAATTTCTCTGCACTTATTTTTTGGTTAGTTAATTCTACTGTATCTTTAGCATTTATTAATATATTGTTAGATTTAATATCTCCTTTTTCACTTTCTAATACATAGTTTGTACTATTTGTATTATTTCCACCAATATTTAATCCTATACTTGCAGTAATTAATTTGGATTTATCCCCAGTTGATATTACCTTATTTATATCATGTATTCCACTAGAAATATTTCTTACATCCCTAAATTTATTTGTAATATTATCTTTATTTAAACTTGATATATTTGAGGCAACATCTAATATTGGAGAACCTATCTTTGCAGTTAGACCTACATTAAATCCAAAATTATTATTCTCTACTTTTACTTCTTTTTTGGTATCTTTTAAGTGTATGTTATCTGCGGTTAATTTAAGATTATCAGAATATATATTAGCATTACTTGTAATGTCATTTTTAGCATCTATCAATATATTTTTAGATATTAAATTGCTTTTAGCATTTTCTTTAGAAACTATATTTTCTTTGTTGTTCAAGTAGTTAAATCCAATGCCTGCATCTATACCACTAAGACCTGTATTAAATTTAGCTTCAAAATCTAATTTTCTCTGCTTATTAATATTTGTATTATATAGCTCTTGTTCTAATATATCTACTTTATCTGAAGATATTTTAATATTTTCATTTGATATTAGATTTGAACCTTTTATCTTAGTACTTTTGCTTGAAATATTAATATTTTGAGCTAATAGATTACTTTCATTATTCATTTCTTTTTCTTCATAACTTTGTGTATTGTTGAATAAGAATAAAAATCTATTATCGTTATATCTATCTCTAGTTTCTTTCGTTTTTTCACTTTCAATATTTACATCATCTGCTTTAATATCAATATTTTCTTTTGCTAATAAATCACTTGACTTAATATCTAACTTGTTTGTATCAATATTAATATTTTGAGCTGTTAATGTACTTTTTCTTAAACTTTCTTCTGATATATTTTCTCTTGATTCATGATTTGTGAAAAAGCCTCTATCATCTCTATTTACAATAGATATATTCTCTTTTTCTTTTATTGAAGCTATTTTAATATTGGTTCCTTTTAAATCTAAATCCTTTATTGCTTCAATATCTGCTCCTATTATTGATATATCATTTGCACTTAACTTAATATTATTATACAACAATTTTTGATCATATACATTTAATTTACTTGCATTTACTGTAATATTTGATTTCTTATTTACTCTTTGATTTATACCATCTTCTATTTCTTTTAGCTTATCATCATGTATTTTAAATTCCTTAAATACTAATTTGTTTTTATCATATGATATATTGTTTAAAAACATTGGTGTTTTATAAAATTCACTTAATTTAGTGTATATTTCTTTTGTTTCAGTTGGTATTTCTACTTCTTTTGTATTTTTATCTACATTTTGTTTTTCATTCTCTATTATTTCATCATTATCTCTTGTCGTTTGTTTTACTCTATCTTTATCATATGCACTAAAGTTTACTGTTTCTGCATCTATCTCTATATTATTACCTGTTAGTTTTGATGGATTAGCTTTAATATGGACTTTCCTTCCATCTGTTAAGGCTCTTTCATATCTTACATTATGTTCTATAGAACAAAATAATATACCTAATCCCCAACACGTTCTATCTCCACTATATACTAAAGTTTCTCTACCATCTTGTAATAGAATAGTTTCATCACTAATACTTGAGGCATTATTAAATTCTTTAGTTTTAATTAAGTTATTATCATCTGCTAATATCTTTGCATCTTTATTATTAACTACATTTTCTACTTGTATATCAATATTTTTACCACTTAAAATAGAATAATCTGTTTTCTTATCTTTATTTGATAAAAATGCCCTTAAAGTCTTTTTACCTTCATCATCTTTTGTTAATGTTAATGAACCACTATAGTCATTATCAAATCTTAGACTTCTAACATGTTCATCTTGATATTTATCTTTATATTTTTTCAATAAATACGCATATTCATCACCTGATAATATAGAACCTGTTTTATAGAATCTATTAATTGCAGCTCTTTTTGCACTATCTGTTTCAGTGAATCTAAAAAAGTTAAAATCTTTATAATTATCGCTATTACTTAACAACCATTTATCTAATGTTTTTTCAGTAAATATTTTTCCATTAAAAGCTTCCCATCTTTTTTTGTAAGTTCCAAAGCTTACAACTTCTCCTATATTATCTAATATTTTAGCTCTTATACTTAATTTATCATTTGCATATATTAAACTTCCATTAGTATTTTCTATCTTATCTTTAGCAATTAATGAGATATTATCACTAGTTAATACACTTTTATTCTTGTTATATATATTCTTTGCTTCTATAGTCAAATTATTATTAGCCAAAATCTTATTATCATTATTAAAGTCTTCATCTACTCTAATGTTTAAATCATTAGATAAGATGCCATCAATTGTTGCTTGCGTTTTAGAATCAAGTGATACTTTATCTGCAACTATGCTTTTAGCACCTATTCCTGATTTAGTTGCAACTATTTTTATATTATCTCCGTATACACTACCAAGAATATCAGCACTAATTGGAACTCCTATTTCTCCATCTATTGTTTTTACAAGCTCTATATTTTCGCCATTTATGCTATATATATTATTCCCCGTTCTAATATCTAACTTATTTACTATTACATCTTTTTCAAGCCTAGCTACTTTTGATAATATATTAAGCTTATTGATATTATTAGTATTTAATTCATCTAAACTTACTATTATTCCATCACCAACACTAATATTATCAATATCACCATTTTTTAATATTACTTCACCTGTAGTTAAAGTCATATCATGTATATTTAAAAATTTAGTACCATCAAGAGTTATTCCATTTTTATTAGCTACTATTACATCAAGATTATCTTTTGTTAATGCTTCTAAAACTCCTTTTATTTCTGTCTTATTAGTACTAGTAACTCTAAGTAAAGCTAATCTTGCAGGATCTTTTAAGTTTTTATTAGGATTAATTATACCCGCTATATGACTTCTTCCTATGCCTGTTGCATTATTAATTACAGCTCCAGTCTTATCTATTGAAAGGTCAGTAAAAGTAGAATCAGATACCCCTTTTTCACTTGGAGTAGATATATTTATTATTTCTACACCATTATTTGATTTTTCTACATATACATTTGTTTTTCCATCTGGTGTGATATTTGAATATGCTATTAATGATAAGCATATTAATATTGACATATATTTTAATTTTTTCATTCTAACTCCTTATATACTAAATTTAATATTAAATAAGCATCTAAATGATTTTGAATAATTTAAAGAAGTATCAACATTAAATTTCCATATTTTTTTTCTTATACCTAATTTCAAATCAGGATTTACCTCTTTAAAGTCTGTTACTAGCCCTATTTTTGAATATATGCCTTTATGTTCAAGGTCTATACTTGTTTCTAGGCTATTATTATTCTTTTCTAAATGATTATTTATATTTGCACTAATTACTTGACCTTTATTTATTACTAACTTAGTATCAAAGCTTGGAATATTTTCTGATATATTGTAATTATATATATTCTCTAAATATATATTTTTATATTCATATTCATATCCTAAATGAATTTCATGTATTTTATCATTAGAGAGCAACACATCTTCAATATAGCTTTTTCTATTAGTGTAATCATATGCTGTTACTACACTTAATTTACTGACTTTATCTCTTTTAACTAATGTATTTAATTTTATTCCGGCTCTATGTGAATTTCCACTTACATCATATATATCATTATTACCTAATATTGATTTTTTATATTCTTTATATGAATATGTTAGATATGTTTTAGTATTTTTAAATGGGAATGATAATTCTACTGTTAAATTATTGTTTTTCCTCGCTTTCTTTAATTCCTCAGGTTTTGGAACTTCAACAATTTCACCTGGTTTTAATTCAACTTTCTTTTTTCTTTTTGGATTTATTGATTTAACAAAAGTATATGATATATTTAAGTTTTCATTAAGGATAAGACCAGAACTCGATAAATCAACTGTATATCTATATATACCGTCATCAAATTTTTTCCCATAATTATCTATACCAAAATAAAAAGAAAATGGATTAGTTTTTGTATTAGTTATTACTACATTAACTTTTCCATTTTCTTTACTTGGTTCTATATTCACATTAACATTATTATTTTTTGCAAATTTAAAATTATCCACTAACATATCAACATCTGATATATTTAATGAACTATTTGTTTTCAAATTAGAATTTATCCATATTATTTTACTATTTTCAGTACCATTATATGTTATTTTATCAATAATTGGTTTTGCATAGCATAAACAAGGCAACAAAAAGATTAATATTTTTTTCATGTATACTCCTAACTGTCCTTTATTATTATTATTTTAACTTATTTTTTGAATTAGTCAATTTTTTTTATAAAAATTAAATACTTTTTTCCCTTTATATATTCTATTAAAATTTATTTCATCTATCTCTATAGATAATCTATTCATATAGTTTTTACTAACCATCAAATAATCAACTAATCCAATATTAAATTACCTAATGCCTTAACAACCATAACTGTCATAATAATATAATTTTTCAAATTTCCCTACGGTTAATCACTACATTTTTTACTCTTTATGTATTTATAATCTTTTTAATACCTTCTCTTATATATATGCTTTATCTAATGTCACAACAATTTAAATTATTATTTATATCCTTTTTCGTTTATAAATTCTCCCTTATTTTTCACACTTTCAATATTTTTATCTAAATAACGATAAACTCTTTTTGAAGCATCTCCGAGGAAAAATACAGGATAAAATTTTTCATTATTAAAATTTAAATTTTCATTAATTAAATTTTCACTTACTAATCTTCTAGTAACTTTTGAAATTATATTCAAATATCCATCTATTTCAACTATCTTTTCTACTTTACATTCTATATTAATAGGTGTGTTTTTTAATAAGGGTGCATCTATCGTTTCAGAAATATCATAAGATAATTTTAATTTACTTAGTTTATTATCACCACTTATAAAACCTGCTCCCTCTATTTCATACATCATTTCTTCTGTTGGAATATTTACACTAAATTCCATATATTTTTTTATATTATTTGCTAAATTACTTCCACCTGCAGTTGCTATTACTAACATATTCCCTAAACTATAAGAAGATGAATTTGTAGTTATATTATATCCAAATTTAGAATCTTTATATCCAATTATTATAACTGGAAAACCATAATAAAATTTATTAGTTTGTAATTCAATTTTATCCATAAATCCTCCTAACTATCTTTATTGTTAATATCAATATAAAAATGTAAAATTGTGTCAAAACCTAAATTGAAATAGTAAGTATCACAAAATTACTAAAAAAATACACTCACTTAAAATATGTAAAAATTGTAAAGGCTATGAACTTTTTTCTACACTCTTTTCTTATCCTTTATTTTTTTTATTTCTATTGAATGTTTCCAATTGTTTTATTCGCATATTCAAATGCTAATTCTAATCTAATTCTTTCTTTTACATCATTGAAACTAACTTCTTTAAATGGAACTTCCTTTGTTTTAATCAATAAGAATGATCCAAATTGAGCTTTATGTTCTATCGTTTCTCCAACTTTTGCTGCAAATAATTTTGCCAATAAAGCACTATCTGTCCCAATTCCTGGTATAGAATCTGATTTACTCAATTTTTTGAACTGTTCTTTAATTGCAAAATTAAATTTATCTTGTGTATTTACTTGTTCCCATGAAACTTTTTTAGTATCTAACTGAGTTTTTAATTCTGCTATTTTTTTATTAATTTCAGCTTTACTTTCATCAGATATAGTAGGAGTTAATAATATATGACTTACTGTTGCAAGATTTTCATTTTTTGAATCTTTAGCTTTTACATAAATTATATGATATCCAAACTGAGTTTTTACAGGGCCTACAATCTCTCCTGCTTTCGCTTTTTTAATAGCCTCTGCAAATTCTGGAACAAATCCTGTTATATCTGTATTTTCACCTAAGCTACCACCATTTACAGCCGATCCCGGATCTTGACTTAATTCTTTTGCTTTTGTAGCAAAATTTTCTTTTGTTACTGCCTTTTTAACTTCTTCAGCTTTATTTTTTAATATAGCCCAATCTTTTTCTGTAGCTTCATAATCTTGACCAACTACATATCCAGCGATGGTATTTTGAATATTATAAAGATTTCTATTCGCATTAAACTTAGATTGCATTTCTGCATCTGTCGGTTTATAAGTATCAATTATATAATTATAATATTTTTTAGAATAATCCCCTAATTCAAACAATCCAACTAATTCAGGATTACCTTTTATTCCTACTTCTTTAGCTTTTTTCATTCTATCTACTAAATTAGATAAATTTTGTTCCATTATAGATTTAGCACTATCTACTAATCTTTCAGAATATCCTCCTTGACCAGAGAAAAATCCTTGTATTACCATTTCATTTAAGTTTGCTTTTGTAAATTTATATCCTTCTTTTTCCACGATAACTGCTTTTGTTTTATCATACAATACTTTATATTCTGGTAATTTAAATTCAATTTTTGCTTTTTCTAAATGTTTCACAATAAACGAACTTAAAACTGAAGTTACTTCCTCTGTCATCAATGATTCAGTTATTTTTGGCTTAGCTTCTTCAAATGTTTTATCTAAAAAATCTTCCGTATATTTATATCGTTCATAAGTTTTCTTAATTTCTTCATCTGAAATTTTAATTTGTGACTGTATTTTTTCTTGCACTTTAGAAATTATTAATTCATTTTTTAACTGCTCTTTAAAAGTAGCTAAATTATATCCGTTCGCCATAATATACTGAGCAAATTTCGATTTACTTCCTATTTGTTTTTCCATAGCATCAACTTGTTTATTAATTTCACTACTTCCTACTTTAACTTTTAAATCTTTTGCTGATGTTGCTAAAACTTTTCTGTCTATCAATGTTTTAATTAAATATTCTTTTAAAACATCATCAGGTAAACTTTTATAATCTTTAGTATCAATTCCTGCTGCTTCTAATTGTTGCTTTTGCTGTGCTAAAGAATTTTCTGCTCCTTGTTTTAAATTTTGAAACTCTTTTTCAAACTCATCTTTATAAATTTTTTCTCCATTTACTTTCACTATATATTCTCTTGTTGGTCTATTTAAAATCGTATTTTCTACGAAAAGATAACCTCCATATAATATCCCTAGCCCAATGACTATTGTTATTACTTTAGAGAATTTTCTTAATGAATTTTTAAAATTTTTAATTCTCATTGTTCCTCCTAATTTTTTATGAATACACTTATTATAACAATTTATTTACAATCTTGCAATAATAAAAATAAGTTGTTTAATTTTTAAACAACTTTATTATTTAGTCTTTATTTCTTTAAACATTTAGAACAAGTACCTTTAAAATAGAAATGCATTTCATCAATTACAGATTCACCTAAACCTGATAAATCTATTTTTGATACATCTAAGTCAAAATCTATGATTTCTCCACAACTTTTACATTTAAAATGACCGTGAGTTTCATCTCCTTTTAAATCGTATCTTACTTCATTTTCTTCAATAATTATCTCTTGAACAATTTTTTGTTCAACAAATAAATTTAAAGTGTTGTACACTGTCGTCTTAGACAATGTAGGTATTTCTGAAACTAATTTTTGAAATATCTCATCTACTGTTGGATGTGTATGATTTTCTAATAAATATTCAAATATTTTTATCCTTTGAATTGACGGTTTTATTTCGTGTTCCTTCAAATAGTCACCTACATTTTCTATATGATGTTCATGACTATGCATAATTTTCTCCTTTTTCTCTCCAAATTTATACAAAATTAACAGACTTTATTTTTGTATCCATTACAATTTTATATCTTTTTTTCAATAATGTCAAATTTTTTTATATAAATTTATAAATTTTTAAATTATAACTTAAAGTTTTTACTTTATATCACTTTTTAAACATTTAATTGCATTAAATATCTAGGAACATTATCTCCATACTCATTTGATAAATTTTCTACTATTTTAAATCCAAACTGAGAATATAAATTTTGTGCTATTATATTATCTTCATCTACTGTTAATTCTACTATTTTTATTCCAATTTTTATTAAATATTTTAAAACATAATCTAATAATTTTTTACCATATCCTTTTCCTTGAAATTGTTTAGATGTTGAAACTCCGTACAAATAAGCTTTCTCCCTATCAAAACTACTTAAAACTTCTATTACAGATACAATTTCATCCTTTTCTGACAACAAAGCAAAAACTTTTCCATATTTAGAAAACGGTTTTATATTCCAATTTCCAACACTTGCTTCTCTAAAAATTTCATCTTCATATTTCACAATTTCAAATAATAAATCGCTATCTTTTTTACTATCTAATTCCTTAATATATGTTTCCATTTTTTACTTCCTTTTATTAATATTCAACTTCATAAAGATAAAGTCCTTCCGATGGTGCTAATATTTTAAATCCATTTTCATCTGGTTTTTCTAATTTTTCATCTATATAATTTTCTTCTTTTTCTCCAAAATATACTGCTAATGCTGATCCTATCATTATTCTAACCATTGTCTTTAAAAAAGAATTACCACAAATTTTAATAAAATATTTCTTTGTATTTTTATCATATTCGCAATTAATATTATATACTTCTCTCTCTGGATTTTTCAAAACTTTATCTTTTTTCATAAAACTACTAAAATTATGCTTCCCTACATATTTTTGCATTATTTTTTTTAATTTAATAACATCAATCTCTTTTTTTATAGCCGTTATATATTCTGTTTCAAAAACTTCCAAATCATTTTCACATTTCATAATATACATATATGTTCTCTTTTTTGCATCATATCTTGAATTAAATTCATATGAAACTTCCTCAATTTCTAGTATTTTTATATCTTTTTTCAAATTTTTATTTATTTGTTTTTTTATAGCTTCAAGTGGTACATTTTCTCTCAAAAAAAAGTTTGAAACTTGACCTTTTCCATGAACGCCTTTATCAGTTCTTCCAGAAGAAATCATATTTATTTTTTCTCCAAAACTTTTTTCTATAACTTTTTCAATCTCACCTTGTACTGTTTTAAAATTATTTTGTCTTTGAAAGCCATAAAATTTACTTCCATCATATTGATAAACTATTTTTATATTCCTTTTTTTCATGTCAAAAATTTCCCTTTTAATCAAAAATCACTTTTCTATCATTGTCGAATCGTACTTTTACTAAAGATTCTAATTTAATTCCTTTTTCTTGTATTATTTTTCCTCCACTTTGAAAACTTTTTTCTATAACAATTCCAACTCCATTAACTATCGCTTTACCTTGTTTTACTATATCTATTAACCCTAAAGCTGCTGCTCCATTTGCCAAAAAATCATCAATTATCAAAATATTTTCATTTTCTTTTATATATCTTTTTGATACACAAATGTTATAACTCATATCCTTTGTATATGAATACACTTCTGTTTCAAAAACTTCTTCATTCATATTTTTTCCCTTCATTTTTTTAGCAAATACAACAGGTACTTTAAAATACTGTGCCGTAATTATTGCAATCGCTATTCCTGAAGCTTCAATCGTTAAAATTTTATCTATTTTTTCATGTTCAAATCGTTTTTTAAACTCTTTTCCAATTTCGTTTATAGTTTCTACATCAAGTTGATGATTCAAAAACGAATCTACCTTTAAAATATTTCCATTCCTAACTTCACCTTCTTCTAATATTTTCTTTTTTAAATATTCCATATTTTCTCCCAAAATTCATTTTTTTCATTATACATTTTTATTATATCATTTTTAAGGCAAAAAATTATACTTAATTTTTCCTTAAAGAAAAAATAATCATTATATGCCTAATTAAATTGTTCACCTTTAATTATATTAAATATTTAAAATACATTTCATTTTACGTAATAAAAAATAAAGAATATAAAAAACTTTCAAATTATGTATGATTATTCTACCATACTATTTGAAAGTTTACACTAAATATTTCACACTAATTAATTTAATAAATTACTGTCTTATTTCTTTTTAGTTGCTTGGAATTTTTCCCATACACCTTGTTTAACTAAAATACTTCTAACAGTTTCAGTTGGTTGTGCTCCATTACTTAAAAATCTTAAAATTTCTTCTTCTTTTAATACTACTTGTTTTCCTTCTTCAGCTAAAGGATTGTATGTTCCTAAATAAGCAACTGCTTTACCATCTCTTCTTGTTAATGCTTCCATCGCTGCAATTCTATAAAAAGGTACTCTTTTTCTACCTAATCTTGTTAATCTTAATTTTAACATATTATTCCTCCAAATTTATTTTTAATTATAAGTCATTTCAATCATCTTAATCTATTATACATTTTTTTTTATTTCTTGTCAAGTATTTTTTCTTTACACCTATTAGTTTGTAAATTGTAGCTCAAAGTATGACACTTTATTTACAATTTATATTGTATTTACTAGCTCAATAAAAAAATTCTCACTTTTTTAAAAATGAGAATTCTCTTATTTTAGGAGTTAGGTTAGATTGTTAATTATTATTATTTTCTTTTGACTGTTTCTTCTTCCCATGAAACGATTTCACCCGTTTGAGAATTTAAGTCAAATTCATATCTTACATTATTCAAATAGATTACAACTTCATAAACTTCATATCCGTGATCTACATCTAATGCCAATTTAGAAATATTACTTTGTTTTGCCCCTTTAACTTTTTCTAATGCTATTTTTACGATTTGATCTCTACTTAATCTTTTTTTTGTTTTATCTGTATATCTATTATTTACATTTTCATTATAAGAATATCTATAAACTTCTTCTTCTGAAAAATCTAAAACTTCTCCAGTATTTGCATCTATTTCATAGTCAAACTCTTTACTTCCATCATTAAATTTTACTTCATAAATCGCTCTTCCATGATCACTATCTAACTTTATTTTATCTAAAGTTGCCTCTTTTGAAGCTTTTGCATGTATTTTAGCTATTTCTAATGCCTTTTCCGTTGTTATTTTGGCACTTAATGGTTGTGCTACTGCAAATGCAGATAACGCCGCCAATAATGTTGCCCCTGTTATAATCCCTTTTATTTTTTTATTCATTTTTTCCTCCGAAATTTTTATTAACTTTTATCATAACTTATATTACCACTAATTCATTAAAAAAAAATGAGAAAAATATTTTTTTTAAAAGATATAAATAATTTATCATAATTTAATTCTAAACTTTATAACTATTATTATAATATTTTTATTTTTATTATTTGGTGGAAATGACGGGAATCGAACCCGTGTCCAAAATAAAAAGTTTTCACTATCCTCTACAAGTTTAGTTCATTTACCGTTTTAACCAGTAGATATTAAACAAACAAAAGTCTACAGGCGAGATTATAAAATTTCCTTTAATAACATAATCATATATTAAAGTAAGCCATTTAAAATGACATCATTTACACTAAAAATGGCGAATCAGTGTAAAGATGAGCTGCGACTACTAGGCAGCTAATGCGTAATTATCGTTTCCGATTATTTTTAAGTTGAATTTTAAAGACTTCCGTCTACTTGCAAATAACGAGCTTTCTATCCTGTCGAAACCAAAACATTCCCATAGTTGTACCTAAAAGCATTACCTTAACTTTTGGTACATATTTTATTATAATAATTTTTCATTTTCATTGTTTCCTACTGATGTGTCAATATCTTCAAAGCCAACACCATTAGGTATACTTGTTAAAACTTTTTCTGTAACTTTTGTTAAAGTTGCATCCATTGCGTATGATGCTCCACTAACAAAATCAATTACTCTTTGACCTACTTCAAACTCTAAGTATTCTAAACTAAAAGTAACAACTTTATTTTCTTTTATAGAATTAGCTATTATTCTTGCGTCTTCAAATACTTTTGGTCTTATAATTGAAACATAATTATTTGGCATTTTTTCTCTGTTCCCTTCTGTTTTTTTTGAAGTAAATAAACTCACTACTTTTTTTTCTTTTTCATCATCATTTGTATTTCTATTAGTCATTTTTCTTGGTGGGACATATTCTTCTTCAAAATATTCTTCTTCTTGTTCATCATCTTCTCCACCAAAAAGTGCTAAAAGTCCTTTTTTTATTTTCAATGTTAAACCTCCATTCTTATACTAACTTTCAAACAACTTAGTTCCTATTCTAATAATTGTCGCTCCATTTTTTAAAGCTTCTATATAATCATTAGACATTCCCATAGATAATTCTGTTAAATTTGTATATTTTTTTGAACATTCTTTTTTTAAATTATACATTTTTGCAAAATATTTTTCCAATTCTTGTTTTGTAGCATCTAAAGGAGCCATTGTCATAAATCCTTTTATTTCTACATTTGAACAATTAAAATATTTTTCAAAATCTTTTTTAAAATCCTCAATATAAATCCCTGTTTTTGATTCTTCTTTTGAAACATTTAACTGAATTAAACCTTGTATTTTCTTATTATTTTCTTTAGCTTTCTTATCAATTTCATACAAAAGTTCATAAGAATCTATTGAATGAATTAAATTCACACTCTCTATTATATACTTTATTTTATTTTTTTGCAACCTCCCAATAAAATCCCATGTTAAATTTTTACTATTTTCATCTTGAATTTCATTAAAATATGCTAATTTATCTCTATAAAGTTGAGCTCTATTTTCTCCAAAATAACAATATCCCATATCTACTATTTGTTTGTGTTCTTCTACATTAAAATATTTACTTACAAATAAAATTTTAACTTTTTCAGGATAAGGAGAATATTTTTTTACATTTTCCAATATTTCATTATAATTCCTATCAATAATTTCTTTTTTTAATTCCATTTTTTTACCTTTCACTTAAACAAATTCCATAAAAACATTGTTTGCTAACAAAATTCCTTTTTGAGTCAATCTCAATCTTTTTTCTTTTTTTTCATTTTTAAAAATTTCAAGTAACCCATCTTTAACTAATTTTTCTATATTTTTATCTACAAAATATGAAATTCCTTCATTTACAAGCCT
This sequence comes from uncultured Leptotrichiaceae bacterium, assembly GCA_963528625.1. Lineage (GTDB taxonomy): Bacteria > Fusobacteriota > Fusobacteriia > Fusobacteriales > Leptotrichiaceae > CALHVR01. Next base: position 15,651 of record CAURVQ010000027.1, read on the forward strand.
CAAGCCTAACATTTTTCTTAATTTTTCTCTTTCAATTTCATCGATTATTTCCACACTTTTTTCATCTATTGGAATTTCATTTTTATCAATTAAGCTATAATATTTTCTAAAAGTTCTTACACCACTATATCTTTTATCCCCGTAAAAACTAGCTGCACTCATTCCCACTCCTAAAAATTGCTCATTTCTCCAATATTTTAAATTATGTTTACCTTCCATTCCCTTTTTAGAAAAATTAGAAATTTCATAGTGATTATAACCATTTTCTTTTAAAAAATTTATTATCGTTTCAAACATTTCAGCTTCCAAATCTTGATCCATTTCCTTTAAAATTCCTCGTTTAAGTTTCCCGAAAAAAATCGTCCCTTCTTCCCAAATTAAAGAATAAATTGAAATATTATCTGGCTGTATCTCTTTTATTATTTCCAAATCTTTTTTTAAATCTTCCATTGTTTGGTTAGGTATACCAAACATTAAATCTATCGTAATATTTTCAAATCCAACTTCTCTTGCTTCTTGAAAAACTCGTATCGCATCAGCACCATTATGATCACGACCTACAAATTTTAGTATATGATCCTGAAAACTTTGTATTCCAATACTTAAACGATTTATTCCTAACTCTCTCAATTCCCTTAATTTTTCTTTTTTCATATCATTTGGATTTAATTCTAATGTTATTTCAGCATTTTTTTCTACTTCAATATTATTAAAAATTTTTGTAATCATTTCAATAGGAAGTACCGAAGGAGTTCCTCCACCAAAATAAACTGTATTATATTTATATTTTGGATACATATTCAATTCTTTTATTATATATTCTGTATATTTACCATATTCTTTTTCCATATTAATATATGTACAAAAATCACAGTATTCACATTTCATAGCACAAAAAGGGATATGTAAATATAACCCATCTACATATCTCTCTTCTTGTTTTTTATTTTGTTCTATCATTTATTACCTTTCATTTTTTAATAATAAATAAAATTATATTTCTAAAATAGCTTTAAACGCTTTCATAGTTTCATCTAATTTAGCTTTTACATTTTCATTTGAATCTGCATTTACACTAAAATAGAATTTAATTTTCGGTTCAGTTCCTGATGGTCTTGCTGTAATGAAAGTGTCATCTTCTAACACAAATTGCAGTACATTTTCTTTAGGTAAATGAATTTCATTTTCTTTACCTGTTTCTAAATTATATTCTTTATGTGAGCTGAAATCTCTTTTTATTTTGATTTTTTTACCTATTAAAGTGTCTTTTACATTTTCTCTTAAATTTGTCATTATTCCAGCCATTTGCTCCAATCCATCTTTACCTTTCAATGTAATTGATTCAATTCCTTCTAAATAAAATCCAAATTCATCATAGAATTTTTGTAATTCTTCATAAATTGATGTACCTATTGAGTTGTAATAAGCTGCCATTTCAGCAATTACCATTGAAGTTACTAACGCATCTTTATCTCTTGCATGTGTTCCTATTAAATAACCGTAGCTTTCCTCAAATCCAAATAAGTATTCTCCATCTAATTCTTTATTTTCAAATTGTCTTATTTTTTCTCCAATATACTTAAATCCTGTAAGTGTTTTCATTACTCCAACACCTTTAGCTTTTGCAACAATATCTATCATTGGCGTTGAAACTATTGTAGTTATTACTTTTGCATTTTTAGCTATATCTTTTTTATTATTTAACAAATATTGTAGCAATAATAATCCTACTTGATTCCCATTTGGATAATACCAATTATCATTCGTATCTTTTACTGCAATTCCAATTCTATCAGCATCTGGGTCATTAGCCATAACTAATTTTGCTCCAATTTCATCAGCTAGTTTTACCCCTAGCTTAAACGCTGCAACTTCTTCCGGATTTGCATAGACTACCGTTGGAAAATTTCCATCTGGCTTAATTTGTTCTTTTACAACTGTATAATTATATCCAAAATCAGTCAAAATTCTTTCCATCGGTCTTCCACCTGTTCCATGTAAAGGAGTGTAAACTATTTTAAAGTTTTCTTTACCAGGAATATCTGTTTTTAAAGTTTGTTTTTTAATCTCTTTTATATAATCTTCATCAATTTGACTATCTAATTGAATGATTAATCCACTTTTTCTTCCTTCTTCTTCAGAAACTACTTTTATTTCTTCTAATGTTGCAATTTTATTAACTTCTGCTACAATCGATGAAGCGTGTGGATCTACAACTTGTGCTCCATCATTCCAATAAACTTTATATCCGTTATATTCTACTGGATTATGGCTCGCAGTCACCACAATTCCAGCCATACAACCTTTATATCTCACTCCAAATGATAATTCAGGAGTAGATCTTAAATCTTCATAAATATAAGCTTTTATTCCATTTGCAGCCATAACTCTTGCTGTATTTAAAGCGTATTCTCTTGATCCTATTCTACAATCGTGTGCTATTATGATTCCTTGTTCTTTAGCATCTTTTTCATTATATTTCAACATATAATTGGCTAAACCTTGAGTAGCTTTTCTAATTACATATTTATTAATTCTGTTAGTACCAATTCCTCTAACACCTCTTATTCCACCTGTTCCAAAACTTAAATCTTTGAAAAATCTATCTTCAATTTCTTTTACATTTCCTTCTAATGCTCTTAATTCCTCTTTATCTTTTTCATCTATTGAGTTAGAAGTCAACCAATATTCATATTTTTTCATAAAATCCATGTCTTAAATTCCTCCCAAAGTCTAGTATTTTTTACTCTATTATCATTAATATTTTACCACATTTTTATTTTTTTTCAATATAAAAAATTTTTTCATTTATTTTTATAAACTAAATTCATCCAAAATTAAAATATTCTTTTTCACTAAATATTTTATTTAAAATTTCATCATAATTCTCAATTTTAGCTTCTTCAATTAACACATCTTCCAATTTAGGATTAGTTACAGGGTGTTTTGGTGAAAACATTACACACGAATCTTCATGTGGTTCTATTGATTTTTCATATGTTCCTATCTCTTTTGCAATATCAATTATTTCAGTTTTATCCATTCCAATAAGTGGCCTAAATACTGGTATAGTTTCTACCGATGCGTTAGTACATGTAAGTCCACCTAAAGTTTGTGACGCTACTTGTCCAAGACTTTCTCCTGTAATTAACGCTTGATATTCCATACTTTTAGCCAATTTTTCTGCTAACCTCATCATTGCCCTTCTATTTAAAATTGTCGCATACTCTTTTCGTGTTTTTTCATTTATAGTTTGTTGAATTTCCAAAATATTAATCGTATAAAGTCTTACTTTTCCCATATACATTGATAAAATGTCTGTAAGTTCTTTTATTTTTTCTAACGCTTGTTTGCTCGTAAATGGGAAACTGTGAAATGTTACAAAATTTAATCTCATTCCTCTTTTTGCCATCATAAATGAAGCCACAGGACTATCAATTCCTCCTGATAAAAGTACAAGCCCTTTCCCTGTCGAACCAAGTGGTAACCCACCATAAGTTTTCACTCTTTCAGTGTAAATGTAAACATCTTTTCTTATTTCTACATTTATCATAACATCTGGATTTTTCATTTTCACATTTTCAAATGGACTATTTATTAAAATATGTCCTCCAAGTTCTCTCGCATAATCCATAGAATTTTTTTCAAACTTTTTATCGCTTCTATTTACTGAAACTTTAAAATTTCTAGCTCCATTTTCATAAGCTTCATTTGCTACAGCTAACACTGCTTCTTTTATAGCTTCATCTTTTTTTTCTACTTTTACAGATGGATTCATAGCCACAATTCCAAATACTTTTTTTAACCTATCTGTAATATCATCTATATTTTCATTTTCTGAAATTACATATAATTTTGACATATCATCAACTAATTTATAGTCAATTCCAGATAAATTTCTATTTATTTTATTTTTAAGCATTCTTTCAAATTGTCCTCTATTTTTCCCTTTTAAGGCAATTTCTCCGTAAGACAATCCAACAGAATTTAATAATTTTTTACTCATTTTCTTTCCTTTCTTTTTATTTCATTTTTCTTATTTGTTCCACACTCATTTTCAAAACTTCTACAACTTCATCTATTTCTTCTAAAGTATTTTGATGTCCAAAACTAAATCTAATCGCCCCGTCTATCACTTTAAAATCTAATTTCATATTTTCTAAAACTCTACTATTTCCTTTTTTAGACGAACAAGCTGATCCTGTTGACACATAAATTTCATTCATTCCTAAAAAATGAGTCAAAACTTCTCCTTTAGTTCCAATAAATGAAACATTTAATATTTTTGAGCTTGATTTTGTTTCATCTAAAAGTGAATTTATTTTAACATTTTCAATATTTTCTTCTATTTTTTTCATCAATATTTCTTTTAATTTTTTTGTATGCTCTATATCTTTTTTATAATTTTGTCCTAACAATTCCACCGCTTTTGTGAACGCTAAAATAAGTTCAGTTGGCATCGTCCTTTTGACAATTCCATTCGCAGGATTTGCTCCTTTTACTATATTATTTATTTTTACTGTTTCTTTTATATATATTGCTCCAATCCCTTTTGGTGCGTAAATTTTATGCCCACTAACCGTTATTGCATCAACTGGAATTTTATTAAATTTTATGTCAACACTTCCAAATCCTTGCACAAAATCTGTATGAAAATAAATTTCTTTATTTTTATCTTTTATTATTTTAGCAATTTTTTCCAAATCTTGAATTGCACCCGTTTCACTATTCACAGCTCCTATTGACACTAACATTGTATCTTCTCTCAACAATTCTTTTAATTGCTCTAAATTTACATAACCATTATGACAAACATCTAAATAATCTACATCAAATCCTTTATTTTCACAATCTTTAAAAATTTCATATACAGTTGGATGCTCTATTTTCGTTGTTATTATATGTTTTTTAGTTCTTTTATTTGCATCTATTATTCCTTGCAAAACCAAATTATTTCCATCTCCACCACCAGCTGTAAAAAATATTCTTTCTGCCGGCACTCCTAAAAAATCTCCAACTATTTTTCTTGATGCTTTTATTTTTTTTGCTATTTCATGTGAAAATTCATGAATTGCATCAGGATTTGCATAATTATTTTTCATTGTTTCCACTAAAACATCTATCACTTCTTGTTTTGGCTTTGTACTCGCCGCATTATCTAAATAAATCATAACTTAACCTCTTGTTTTTAATTTCTTTAATATTTATTTTTACTTCTTTATTTTATCATATTTTACTAATTTGTAAAATTAAATTTTTAATACCAAACTATTCATTAAAATAATTTTTAATTTTTTACTTTAAAATGAAAAAACTGAGCTTTTACACCCAGTTTTAAATTTATATTATTATTTTTATATCTTTTATTTATTAAAATATTTAGAATAATCCAGGAATACTAACTCCACCTGTTACTACTTCCATTTCTTTTTCTGCCATTTCTTCTGCTTTAACTAATACTTCATTTACTGCGTTAATAATTAAATCTGAAACTATTGTAGAATCTCCTTCTTCAACTGCATCTTTTAAAACATCTAAAGAAATTGATAAATTTACTAAACTTTTTTGTCCATTCGCTTTAATTGTTACTCCACCACCAGCTACTGATGTTTCTACAAATTTATCTTTTAATCCTTCTTGTATTTTTAACATTTCTTGTTGCATCATTTGTGCTTGTTTTATTATATCTTGTTGGTTTCCCCCAGATGTTTTAGCACCTTTTAATTTTCTTACCATTTTAAATTCCCTCCTAAAAAAGTAACTATTATTTATATTTTTAAAATTATCTTTATAAAAAAAAAGTGGTGGTGGGGGAAGGATTCGAACCTTCGAAGGCTGAGCCGGCAGATTTACAGTCTGCTCCCTTTGGCCGCTCGGGAACCCCACCAAACCTTAAGTATGGTGCCGCTTGTCGGACTCGAACCAACCACCTGCTGATTACAAGTCAGCTGCTCTACCAGATGAGCTAAAGCGGCAAATATCACCACAATGATGAATGTAATTTAATGGCGGAAGTGACGAGACTCGAACTCGCGACATCCTGCGTGACAGGCAGGCACT
>CAURVQ010000028.1:0-20629 GCA_963528625.1 uncultured Leptotrichiaceae bacterium
ATTACCACAGGATTTTAAGTCCTGTGCGTCTACCAATTTCGCCACCAAGGCATAAAGTATTTACTGACGAAAAATATTATATAATATTTTCAAATTTTTGTCAACTTTTTTTTAAAAATTTTATATATTTTTTAAATTACAACTCAAAGTGTCATACTTTTATGAAATATATTTTTTACTTTTTTTATATATTTCATTTGAGCTTTTTCCATTAAATAATTTCCTAGGATAATTGTTCATCTACTCTTATATTTCTTTTATCTTTTGAACCATAATATTTTTCTTTTAATGATTAGCAATAATTATATCATACTATGAAATTTATTATGGTTCATTCTCATTTTTTATTCTACTTTATTTTTAATTTAAAATTAAAATTTATCTAACATTTCTTGTAAATACTTACGTGCTTTTTCTTTTAATTCAGGATGTCTTAATCCAAATTCTATATTCGCAACAAACATTCCAAATTTATCTCCGGTATCATATCTTAATCCTTGAAAATCATACGCATAAAGTTTTTCTCCAGCATTTTTCATCTCCAAAATAGCATCCGTTAATTGTATTTCTCCACCTTTTCCCGGTTTTGTATTTCTTAAATATTTAAAAATTTCTGGCTCTAATACATAACGCCCTAAAGCAGCCAATCTACTAGGTGCTTCATTTATTGCTGGTTTTTCCACAAAGTTTTCAACACTAACAGTTCTCCCATCAATTCTATCTAACGGCTCAATTATCCCATATTTATTTACAGCATTTTCCGGAACTTCCTGCACACCCAATATCGTTCCACCTTTTAAATCTTCATATTTTTCTATTAACTGTTTTGAAACAGGCTTTTCTCCGTGTAAATGATCCGTATAAATAATATCATCTCCTAACACTACAACAAACGGCTCATTTCCAACAAAAGCTTCAGCACATGAAATTGCATGCCCTAAACCTAAAGGTTTTTTCTGTCTTACATAATAAATATTTGCTAATCTTGAAATATCATTTACTACTTTTAATAACTCGTGTTTCCCATTTTCTTCCAATGTTTTTTCCAATTCATAAGAATAATCAAAATGATTCTCTATTGAAGTTTTATTTCTTCCTGTTACAATCAATATTTCTTCAATTCCCGAATCCACCAATTCTTCCACTAAATACTGTAACGCCGGCTTATCTACAATTACTAACATTTCTTTTGGTTGAGCTTTAGTTGCCGGTAATACTCTTGTCCCTAATCCTGCTGCCGGTATTACAGCTTTTCTTATTCTTTTCATATTTTCCTCCAAGTTAAAGACTTCCTTTTTATTAATTATACCATTTTTTCTAATATTGTATATATTTATTTTTTTACTAATAAAAGTCTTAGAGCATTAAGCACAACAACTGCCGTTGATCCTTCGTGTAAAAATACTGTTAGTCCCATTTCTGTAAAACCAAATATTGCCGCCGGAATTAAAAAGAATATCATTCCAAGACTTATAACAAAATTTTGTTTAATTATTTTATTTGATTTTTTACCAATTTTTATTGCAAAATCTATATTTAACAAATTATCTGACAATAATGCAACATCAGCTGTTTCCATTGCAATGTCACTTCCTGCCACTCCCATAGCTATAGCTACATTACTTTCAACCATTGCAGGAGCATCGTTTATTCCATCTCCAACCATTGCAACTTTTTTACCTTCCATTCTCATTTTTCTTATTGTTGACAATTTATCTTCTGGCAATAATTCTCCATTTATATTATCTATTTCTAATGCCTTTCCTACATTTTTAACAACTTTCTCGTTATCTCCTGATAACATCGCTATATTTTTTATTCCATTTTGTTTAATTTTTTTTATTAAAGTTGCTGATTCTGCTCTCACTTCATCCATTAACGAAACTAATCCAAACACTCCTTTTTCTACTGTTCCTATTAACATAACTGTGTGACCTAAATTATAACTTTTTTCTAAATCATATTTAACAACATCTGCCATAAAAATATTATTTTCTTTCATTAATTTTTCATTTCCAACAAATACTTTTTCTCCACCTATTAAAGCGTAAAGACCTTTTCCTGATATATTTTGACTTGAATAATTTATATTTTTATCTACATTAACTTTACTCATCATTGTCAATATTTTTTCTGTTACAATCTTTGCTATAGGATGATTACTTGTGCTTTCTACTAAATATAGTTTTGTTAAAAATTCATTAAATTCTACATTATAACTTTTCATTTCTTGAATTATAGGTTTTCCATTTGTAAGCGTTCCTGTTTTATCAAAAGCAATCGTGTTAATATTTCCTAATTCTTCAAGTGCTTTTCCACCTTTTATTAAAATACGCTCTTTAGCCGCACGACCTATTCCACTAAGAACTGTACTTGGTGTAGAAATAGCTAATGCACATGGACTTCCTGCCACTAAAACTCTCATCGCTCTATAAAAGCTATCTACCGGACTTTCTCCATTTATTAAAAATACAAAACATAAAGCTAATACAAACAACAAAATTATTGGAACATAATATTTTTCTACTTTTTCTGTAAATTTTTGTGTTGGTGACTGTTTTGTTTCAGCTTCATTTATCATTTTTATTAATCTTGCTAAAGTTGAATCTTCCGACAGTCTTGCCACTTTAATCTCTAATAAACCTTCGCCATTTATTGTTCCTGAAAAAACTTTATACTTATCTTCAATTTCTGTAAATTTTACTTTTTCCACAAAATTTTCCACATTTTTATTATTATACTCAATTTTTTCTACAGGAATACTCTCTCCTGTAATCGGTGCTTGATTTACACTACTCTCACCAAAAACAACTATTCCATCTACAGGTATTTTATCTCCTGCTTTAACAATTACTACATCTCCTATTCTCAATTTATCAACACTTATTTGTTTTATCTCATTATTAATTTTTACATTTGCTATTTTCGGAGTCAAATCTGTTATATTTTTTATTTGTTTTTTTGCTTTTTCCATCACATAATGTTCTAATCCGTGTCCTAAACTAAATAAAAATAATAATAACACTGCTTCTGAATGTTTACCTAATAACACAGAACCAACTGCAGCTAAAATCATCAAAAAATCAATTTCAAAATTTACTTGTAACATTTCTTTTATCGCATCTTTTGTTGCAAAATATCCTCCAAAAAATAACGCAATATAGTAAATTAAATAGTAATAATTACTTTTTAATATCCACTCCGTATAAAGTCCTAACATCAAAAATACAAAACATAAAGCTACAAATAATAACTCTATTTTCTTTTCTATATCTTTAACCAAAATATTTGATTGTTTTATTTCTAATTCCATTTTTTATCTCCTTTATTTATCAATTTTTCCAATATTACTATATCATTAAAATGATGATAAGTCCAGTAAAAATAATACTTTGAATAGCTAAAAATAATTGTAAAATAGTTTAAAATATTTTGATAAAAATATATATTTGATTATCAAAATTAATTATTTCAATCCTTTTTTCAAATATTTTGATTGGATAAAAATATCGTTTTTAATCAAATCTACTAAATTATATTCATTTCTAATTGAAAATATTAAATAAAATAAAAAGAGTGTCAAACTAATTAATTTCTAATTTTCATAGTTTAATCACTCTATATTCTTAATTATTATTTTTTATATTTTTTTATTTTTAATCATCTATTTCAACTTTCCATTTTATAATTTGACCTGTTCTTACATCTATATCAAATTCATACTCATATCCGTTATTATATATCTTTCCTTCGTATACTTTTACCCCATTTTCATAATCTAATTTTATTTTAGCAACTTGATTAACACTTACTCCTGCTTTTTTTGCTGCAATTTCTTTAGCTTCTTGAACACTAATTCCCCCACTTTGAGTAGCTTGTGTTCTTTTTCCTCTTCTATCGCTTGCCTCTAAATTATTAATTAACCCAAACACTACTAATCCTAATATTATAAATTTAAAAATATTTCTTTTCATTGTTCATCTCCTTTTATTTTAATTGTATATACATTATAAATTAGGTACATTAAATTAAAATTAGAATTAGAATTATTATTTTTTATTTTTATTTTTCCTTTATTTATGATAATATATCAATATACTATTTTTTAAGGAGATTTTTATGAAATTTTATTCGTATAAGTATTTACTTTATACTATTGCCAAATTTGATTGGTGGGGATTATTTTTTATTTCACTTTTAGTATTCTGTCTTATTTTTAGTTTATATAAATATTATAAAGGACATAAAGAAACTAAATATCGTGAATTAGCAATTATACTATCACTAATTATAATTTTTTTAATTAGTTCCAAAATAAGTCAATACAGGAACAACTCTGTAAGTGATAATCAACATAAAAACGCCATTCATTTTATTGAAGTTGTAGCTGAAGATTTAAAAATAGATAAAGAAGAAATTTATATTAATACATCTGCATCCATTGATGGAGCTTTAGTTAAAGTAAATAAAGAATTTTATAGAGTTATTAGTGGCGATAACGGGAAAAATTATTTATTGGAAAAAATACAGTTAGAAAATCCAAAAATTGAATTAATAGAGGTGAAAAAATGATAGAATTAGCTTATTTAGACATTGCTCTTAAACTACTTATGGGACTACTTTCGTTAATTTTTGTTATAAATTTATCAGGAAAAGGTAACCTTGCTCCCTCATCTGCAATGGATCAAGTTTTAAACTATGTTTTAGGGGGAATTCTCGGTGGAGTTATTTATAATCCAAGTATTACTATTTTACAATATTTTATAATTTTAGTAATTTGGACAATTATAGTTCTAACATTAAAATGGATAAAAACAAATAATCACTTTTTTAAAACCATTATAGATGGACAACCTACAGTCATTATAAAAAGAGGTATTCTTGATGTTGAAGCGTGCCGTAGTGTTGGACTTACTGCAAACGATGTTGCATTTAAACTTAGAAACAACAATGTCTACAGCATAAAAAAAATAAAACAAGCAATTTTAGAACAAAACGGGCAACTTATTATCGTTTTATACGGTGAAGAAAATCCCAAATATCCTATTATTACTGATGGAACTGTTCAACAAAATATTTTAGATATTATTGATAAAGACATGGAATGGCTTGAAACAAAATTAAAAGAAATCGGTTATGATAATATTTCTCAAATCTTTTTAGCCGAATATGACGCAGGAGAAATTTCAGTTGTTACCTATTAATTTAAAATATTTTCATTATAACTAATAAAAAAAATATTCACAGCTAAAAATGTTGTGAATATTTTTATTAACTATAAATATTTTTGTATAAATTTTTCCCCATCATAAATTACATATTTTTTATCTTGTAATGCTCCCGGATTTAAAAACACTGTTCCATCATGTTTTTTATAAAACTCAATATGAGTATGTCCATAAATACAAATATCTACATTTTCCTGAATTGCTTCTTTTTCAAGCTCATTCAAATTTCTCTTCACCCCTTGAATATGCCCGTGAGTCAGCATTACTTTTTTCCCATTCAATTCAAAAATTTGTCTATCTTTTGTATCGCTATCATAAAAATCACAATTTCCCCTAACTATTATAAACGGTATATCCTTGTACACATAACTCATATCTATCGCATCTGTACTATGATCTCCTGCAAAAATAACTAATTCCGGTTTTTCTAATTCCATTATTTTTTGGAATAAATCCAATCTCGTATGGCTATCTGAACAAATTAAAACATTCATTTTACTCTCCTTTTTCTTTCATACTTAAACTATAAATATTATTTTTTCTAAATTTTCCAATAATCTAATCCCTAATTTTCTTGTAATTCTTTCAACCATTACCGTATATCTTAAATCCCCCATAAGAACCATGTCATATTTTTTAGTTTCTTCCATTATTATTTTAAATGGAACTCCTTCTTTTTTTATTACATTATAATTATTTCCAAATCTTTCTTTTAAAAAATCTTCCTCATCAACATTAACTTTTAAAACATCTATTTTTTGTTCTCCAAATATATTAAAATATGTAAATAATGTTTTATTTGCATTATAAGCTCCATCGTCTAACAATACCAATTTATCCATTTTAGCTTCATCTATATTTAACGGTAGAATAATTAATGGCTTATAACTACTTCTTAATAATTCTTTTAAATTTGCACTAACTTTATCATTTTTTACAACAACTAAAAAATCATATTTTTTTAATTCTTCTAATGCTATTTCTACTGTTTCTCCATCTCTAGAATATACTTTTGTAAAATCTTTTTCTATTTTATCTTTTATTATTTTATAATTTTTACTTTCTATGTCTATATATTCTTGATACGAATAATTCAACTCTACATTCAATCCAACTCCACTTATCGTAGCAGGGTAAACTTCGTATTTTAAAACATCCTCTACATATAACGCATGTGTTTCAACATCATATTTTTGTGCAAGTGTTTTCGCAAATGTAGCCAATGCTCCTATTTCATTTTCATTTGTAACTAAAAATAACGCTCTTTTTAACATATCTATCACTTCCTTTTTGTTCTATACTATTATACTCTATTTTTTTATAATTTCAACTATTTAGTAAAATAAAATCGAACCTTTTATGGTTCGATCATATTTTTAACCTAATTATTCTTCTGTTGTTAAGTTAGCATTTTCATATGCTTCTAATACAACATTTGTCAATTCCGTTCTTAACTCTGGTGTAATTGGATGAGCGATATCCTTAAATTCCCCATTAGGCATCCTTCTTGAAGGCATTGCTACAAATAATCCATTTTGTCCTTCAATAATTTTTAAACCATGTATTACAAAACTTTCTTCAAAAGTTATATCTACATAAGCTCGTAATCTTCCTGCTTCTTCAGCAGTTGTAGCTTTTCCCGCTCTGACTCTAACATCCGTAATTTTCATGTCAGTTACCTCACTTACTTGTAATATAAATTAAGTCCATTCACTCTTATTATACCCCAGTTTTATCAAAAAACAAGACTTTTTTACTTTTTTTTGTCAAAAATATTTTTTATATATAAAAACTTAAATTTATTCCTTTAGTTATAAATATTTGTTTTTAAGAATTTTATTCTACAACTTCAATAAATTCATCTATAAACTCTTTTTTTAAACTTTCTGGCGGTAAATCTTTTACCTTTATTTTTATATTTTTATTAAAATATTTTATCTCTAAAATATCTCCTTTTTTAATAGTATACGAAGATTTTTTTTCATCCCCATTAACTTTAACATTCCCATTATCAGCTAATTCTTTTGCAACTGTACGCCTTTTTATAATCCGTGTTACCTTTAAAAATTTATCCATTCTCATTATTATTTACTCCCTTTTTTCCCTAACATTTTTCCAATAAAATCTTTTATCTGCTCATTTTGAGATGGTTTATCTTTTTTTTCCTGTTTCATTTCTATATCTTCTTCTTTTATATATTCCATTTTTTCACTATTTATTGGTATAATTACATCAATTTTTAATATATCATTTTGAACTTTATCTAATTTCATAAGATTTTCTTTTAATATATTTATAAATCCATCAATTTTTTCATTTTGAATTTTATACTCGTTTAATTTTTCATTATAACCGTCATTTTCAATCTCTTCATTCAATAAATTTATATTATTTTGCTCTTCATCCGTTAATATCGTTTTATTTTGAATTGAAAAATTATTACCTTTAAATAATAAATTTACTTTTATCTCAACATTTTTTTCTTTCAATAAATCTTTTTTCGTATAAATAATATCTGATACTATTTCTTGATCTATTGTATATTTTGTTAATATTTTCATATCATCAAAGTTAATTTCCATATTATAATTATTTAAAGTTCCTTCACCTTTTACAATTACATTTTCAGACATCATCGCTTCAACATTTAGTTTATTTTGTCCTATATTTGTAATCTTAATTTCACCATTATTTATATCTAAATCTGTTATTTTAAACGATAATTTTTTTATTTCATTTACAAATTTAAACAATTTTAAGCTTTTATTTTCTGCATCTTTTAATTTTTCACCTTTATCTAAAAATATATACTCATGTAATTTATTGACATTATTCAATTCTATTTCTTTTTGTAAATTTTCTACATTTTGACTAAACTTTAATAAAACTTCATTTTTTTCATCTTCTATTTTTTCAATTTCTTCTTCATATTTTAATTTTTCTTTGCTTATAACTTTTATTAAATTCGTCGTTTCTTTATTTAATTCAGCTATTTTTATTGATTTTTCATTAATTTTACTTAAATTACTATAATCTTGTTTTATTTGATTTATTTTGCTTATATTTCCACTAATTTTATTTTCTGTAAAATCATTTATACTACTATTCAAGTTATCAACATTTTTTTCCACATTATCTACATATTTTTCTAATGTCAAATCATTTTCTGTTTTTGAATATTGTTCATCAATTTTTCCAATAAAACTATCTATTTGTTTATTTTCTATACCATATATTTCATTCATATCCACATTTTCCAACTTAACTTCCGATAATGTCAACTGTGGAACTAGACCTAAAAATCCTTCTCTTTCTAATTTTACCCTTGCACTCCCTTTTCCAAACGATTTTTTATCTAAAATCAAATCATCAAATGTCATTGTCCCTTTTTCTACAGAATATTTTATATTCTCAAATCTCGTATCTTTTGTTTTTGTCATATAATAAACGATATTATTTGAAAAAATAATTCCTGCAGTTAATACTATTACTAATAATAATATTACACTCAATAATATTTTTACAATTTTCATTTTTCCTCCAAAAATTTATCTATTTTGATAAAGTTGACATCATTTTTTTAGATGCTACTGCGTATGAATTTATATTATTTTCTTTCATAACTTGATATGTTCTAGCTAAAAATTCTCTTTTACTAATTGAAATATTTTTTTGATTTTTTAGCTGAGTAACTCCTAATATTGTCAATTCTTTTATTTTTGATGAATTTTCTGTTACTTTCTCTGCTATAAAATCTACAATTTTAATATCTGTTTCATCAAATTTATTATCAATTTTTGATTCCTCAGTATTAGTTTTTGAAGATTGTAAATTATTTGTTCCTTGTATTGCAGATGTTTTCTTTTCATTATTCATCGTTGATTTATTTACACTTGAAGTTGATACTTGTTTTGGACTATTTTCCTGTACTTTCACATTATTTGTCGCTTCATTTGTTTTTGTTTCTACAACTTTTACTGTATCTATTTGCGTATTATCTGTAACATTTCTCGTAGTTCTCTCTTTTGAATCTTGTATCGTTTTATCTATTATTTCCTCTATTCTTTTACTTTCAGGTGAATATGGGTCACTTTTTTTTAAAACATCTAATGACACCCTTTGTACAAATGAGCATGAAAATACCGACAATGCTAATCCTATTATTAAAAAAATTTTTTTATTTTTCATTTTTCTTTCAACTTTTCTTTAAACAAAAAAGTTTTTCCTCCTAAATTACTAAAATTTAACATTTTCTTTTGTTATTTTATCTAACTTATATTTTGAATTTACTTCTTGAACAAAGTTTCTACTTTTTTCTTGTTTTTCTTCTGCTAAAACTTTACTTTCTATTTGTTTTCTAACTTTACTAAATTCTATATATCCTTTAGGTAATCTTTCTAACACTTTTACAATATACAATTCATCTCCTATTATAATAACTTTATTCACAACTTGTCCATCGGACACATTTTTAATTGCACTACTTATCGCTCCATACTCTGAAGCCAATGTACTTAAAGGAATTTCCCCCGTTTCTCCATCTGCTCCATCATTTGCTCCACTATATTTTTTTACAACATCTTTAAAATTATCTGGTTTTGCAAGAGCTTCTTTTAATGCTTCTTCTGCTTTTGCTTTATCACTTGATTTTAATATCGCAATTTGTAGTCTTACAGTATCTTCTTTTCTTTCGTAATTTGATTTTGAATTTTCATATACTTCTCTCAATTTTTCTTCTGTTACTTCTGTATTTTTACTTCTTTCAGCTACAGTTACTGACGCAAGTAAACTTTCTTTTGTTGTTTCAATTCCATCTAAATAATTTTTACTTTTATCAAGATTTTGATTTTTCCCTTCTAAAGCTATCGCTCTCGTCATTGCTATATTTTGTACAATTTGTATTTTCATTTGTTCTAACTGTTCAGCGGAAATGTCTTTTTCTGAAAGCCCAGTTGCCTCTAAATTTCTTTTTAGTTCATAATTAACTTCAGATTCGTAAACTTTTATTTTTTTATCTTCTGTTTCAAAAACAACTTTTCCAGATTTTCCACTATTTCCACACGCTAACATCAAAGCACATATACCTACTATTAATCCTATTTTTATTTTATTTTTCATATTTCCTCCTATGTTTCATCTATCCTATCTTTTATTATACCATATTAATTTTAATAATTCTATAATGTTAAGCTACAATTCTTATAATTGTTTTATGCCTTAAAATTAAAAGGATAAGAAAACTCTTATCCTCAAATCTATTTCTATTAAACTTAAAATTTACTTTAACTTTTATAATCATAATTTTTTACTATTTCAATGCAAATTCTTTATGATATAAAGGCCCTACATATTCATTTAATTTAAACGACTCTCTCAACGCTTCTGTTATTAATTCTTTCGTTGTTTTTAAAGCTTCAAGAACAGTAGCTCCTTTTGCCAATTCAGCTGTAATTGATGCAGCAAATGTACATCCAGCTCCATGATTATAAGGTGTATCAATTTTTTCACTCTCTAATACATAAAATTCTTTCCCATCATATAAAACATCTATCGCTTTATCTGTTTCAAATGATTTTCCACCTTTAATAATTACATTTTTTGCTCCAAATCCATATATTTTTTTTGCAGCTTCTTTTAATTCATCTAAAGTTTTTATCGTTGGAACTCCTGCTAATTGTGATGCTTCAAATAAATTTGGTGTTACAACTTTTGCATATGGTAACAAATATTTTTGCATTGCAATCGTATTTTCTGGGAACAACGCTTCTTCTGCTCCTTTACAAACCATTACTGGATCAATTACAATATTTTCAATTTTACTGTCTTTTAAAACCGATCCAACATATTCAATTATTTCAACTGTTGGCAGCATTCCTGTTTTTATTGCATCTACTCCAATTCCTTTTAATACTGTTTTAACTTGCTCTTTTATTGTATCAAGCTCTACTGGAAACACTTTATGTCCCCAATTATTATCTGGATCCATTGAAACAATTACTGTTAAAGCATTCATTCCATAAACTCCTCTTTCTTGAAAAGTTTTTAAATCAGCTTGTATTCCTGCTCCACCACTTGTATCTGATCCCGCTATTGTTAATACTTTTTTTGGATTTGCCATTTTTACCTCCTACATTTTTGACTTTTGTTAATATTACTATTCATTAATTTTCTAACTTAGCGCAATTATAACATATTTTTGATTATTTTATAATATTTTTTATATTACATTAATATATCTTTTTTATACTTTCAATATATTTTAGTTATTATTTACCTGTTAATAATAATCCAATATGTGCTATTATCGCTGAACCTAAATATGTTCCAATAAATACACATGATCCTACAATAATAATTCTCCAAGATACTCTTTTTAAATCTCCTAGTCTATTAGCGATAGATAACCCTGCAAATGTCAAAATTGGTGTTGTTATTCCTAAAAAATCTACTGCATGAATTGCTTCTATTGCAAAAGGGAATATTAAGCAACAAATCAATGATGTTACTGAAACCCACCCTAATACTGGAAAATCTTTTAACATTTTAACTGGCTGTTTTTGCATTGATTTTTGAATTAAAACTCCTACTATTGTTATCAACCCAAGTATAATTAACCCTAAAAATGTTTCCTTTGTCACTGGTGTTGACGGTCTTTGACTATTTGCAGTTTTAATATATTTCACAAACTGTGTTAATAAAATTAAAGATAAACTCAACAATAATATTCCTAACATTTTTAAATTTTCTAACATTTTATTTTTTGACATTATTTATCACCTCTCGTTAATTTTTTATACATAAATTTTTGAAGTGGAGCTGCTAACAACACCATTGTAAATGTTCCAAAGAAACTTGTCAGTAATTGACTTGTTGCAGCATATGCTCTTATCGTTTCCTCCATTTGAGGATTTGCAACCGATAATGCTGAACTTGCTGCAGCCATCATACTCGCTGATCCCATTCCTGATGCCATTGCCAATGCTTCCGGTCTTAATCCCATTCCTTCAAATAATGGAGCTACAACACTGAAAAATAACGCTCCAAACAATGTTCCAAAAATATACATTCCTAAAACTCCTTCTCCTTCCGGTGAATTTAATGTATATTTTTCAGTAATATAAGCTAATTCTCCTTCTCTTCCAATTCCTAATGTTGCTCCAATCGCTTCTCTTCTAAGCCCTAAAAATATTGCAACCGGCAATCCTAAAATTACTGTTCCTAAATTACCTAACTCTTGTGACATAAATACAAATCCTATAGATAAAATTTCTTTTATTTTAGGGGCAATATCTGCTCCATATCTCGCCATTAACGGTAACATTATTATAATCAAATATTTCCCCGCAAATTCAACATTCTCTTTTGAATAAATTTTTGCTAAAATTCCTTTTCTAAAAACTTCTAACCCTAAAATCATACAAATTAAAAGTGCAAAAGCTAAAGGTAATAATGCTACTTTTATTTGTCCTATCGGTATAAATTTAGCTCCTATCATTTCTGCTATAACAATTACTATAATTGCAAAAATAACCATGTAAATAAAGTTTTTATTTTTCATCATTTTCTCCTTCCAAAATTTCAATTATTTTTTCATAATCTTTATATGATTTTTTATATAATTTTTCTTTATCTATATTTCCTGACATTGATTTTAAGACATTATACATAAATTCTGGAAATATAGAAAAAATATACTCACTATCTTCATCTATAAAATCATCTCCGTGAATTGTCCCGACAAATCCACTGTATCCCACTTGAATACACGGAAACATCATTGACAAATCTCCCAAATCTCCTGCTGCACTTATTGCTCTATCTTTTATTATCACTTCAATTTTATTCGTTTTATTAAATTCTTTTTCCACAAATGATGATAAATATCTATCTTGTTTAAACGGCATATATCCAATTACGGTCTCAATTTCTACATCTCCAGATAACGACATTGCTGCTCCTTTTGCCGCATTATCTAGTTTTTTTGCTCCATCTAAAATATATTTAACCGATTGTGCACGAAAATCTGTTCCCACTTTCACATCTTGTGGAATTACATTTACTCCCATTTCATGATGTAAAATTACCGGATTTATTCTTACCATTTCTTTTTCTTCAAAATGTTGTCTTAAAAGACCTATCGCAACATTAAATACAGTTGACATACTATACGCATTTATTCCTTGATTTGGAGCAAATCCAGCATGTGCTGCTTTTCCTTTAAATGTATAATTTTTATAAATAAATCCTGCTAAATCTGAATTTATCTCAATAGTTCTATTTTCATATTTTCCACCCATAGAATGAACTGCTATACCAAAATCAAATTCATCAAATACACCTAATCTCATTGCTTCTGGCTTTCCACCAAAATATTTAATTTTCCCTTCTTTTTTTAATTCTGCTCTATATTCTAAGTCTAAAAATTCTTCTGCTGGAACAAATACAAAACTTATATTATAATCCAATTTTTTATAATCTTCCGTTTCTAAAAATTCCTTAAAAAGACTTAAAGCAATTCCAACTTGGCTATAATGACCGCAATTATGTGCAGCTCCCGTTTCTTTGTCTGAATAAAAATGGGTTGGAGTATAAACAGCATCCAATTCTGCAATAAACACCATATTTAGTCCATTTTCATTTACTTTTGGAAATTTTACTTTTATTCCTGTTCCTGAAAATTTTTCTATTTCAAATTGGGAAGCATATTTTCTTATAAAATCTTCTACAATTTTAGAAGTTCTAAATTCTTTGTATCCCAACTCAGGGTGCAAATAAATGTCTTTTGCTATTTCATAAATTTCATTATAATTATTACGAAAACTCATTTTATCTTCCTCCTTCTCATAACAACATTAATATAAGTATACCCTATTTTCTTTACTTTTTTTAATTTTTATCATATATCTTTTTTATAATTTAATATACAAAATTTATTTTTATTTTTGTTATAATAAAAAGAAAGAAGTTAAAAAAACTCCTCTCTTCTCCTAAATTACCAACCAACTTGGTTTAAATATCATTATTATTCCTAAAATTATCATTAATATTCCACCAATTAAATTCATCCATTTTGAATATTTATTAGTTAGCTGTAATTTGTTTACACTTAATAAAGCTAAACTAAACACAATAAAGTCATCTATCATATATCCAAAAATATATATTGATGTTTGAATTTGTCGTTGAATAAACCCAATATTATTTATTTGTAAAATTTTTGTAAATGTTTGTGGAATACCTACAGAACAAGCAAATTCTATTACATTTACCGATAATGCAAGTCCAATAATTGCAAGTGCTGTAACTAATGTAAATGGCTTATTAGCAATATCTTTTATTTTTTTAGAAATTTCTGCTCTTTTTTGAAAATCAGTAACTTCACATTCTACATCATTTCCTTCTTTCAAGAAATTTTTAATAAAGAATATTCCTCCTATAATTCCTACCACTCCAACTATTGGTGTTACAATTTTATCTAATCCAACAAAATCCCAAGTGTAAAGCCATGCTGTTAAAATTAAGTAATACATTATCGCTTCAGATAAAATAAATAAACCTACAATTCTAAACATTTTTTTCTTATTCCCAACTGCAAGTAACGCTGTTAAAAATAAAATTAAAACCCACATTGCACAAGGATTAAAGCCGTCAATTGTCCCAAGAATTAATGCCATTAATGGCAAAGAATAAGCGGTTAAATTTAAAACTTTATTTGTAAAAGGAATTGTCACTAATACCTCTTTATCTGATGGTGCTATCTCGCAAACTCCGTCAACTTCACAAACAGCCCCTTCTTTTGATACATTCTTATAATTTCCACTTGCTACAAATTCCTCTAATGTTTGAATTTTATCTTTTTTCTTCCCTTTTTCAATCTCCCTTACTATCTCTTTTCCTGTTGTATTTTCAGTATTAAATCCTTGAATAATTCTCTCATTTATATATATTATAGGTGTTCCTTTTACTAATTTTAATTTTGTCGTAATTTCATCAAAATATTTTTTATCTTTTTCATTTTTATCAATTTTAAATTGAACTATCTCAAAATCCGTTCTCTCTTTATTCAATTCTGCTAAAAATTTTTTTAAATTAGAACAATTTTTACAATCTTCTCTTCCAAAATACTCAATTTTCACTTTATCAACTGAAAACGAAACAATATTCACTAAAAATAAAGAAAATAGTAATAATATTAATACTCTTAATTTTTTCATTTTTACTCCTCGTCATTCAATTTTTTATTTATTCCTTGTATAAAATTACTGTTGAAACAGCATATTCTTTACTATGTGAAATACTTATTTGTATTTTCAATCCTTCTGCCAACTTTTTTATTTCATTATACAAATAAACAACAGGTTTCCCTAATTCATCATTTAAAATTTCAACATCTTTTAGTAAAAATCCTCTCACTCCAGTTCCCAAAGCTTTTGAAAATGCTTCTTTGGCAGCGAATCTTCCAGCATAACTCGCATAAAAATTTTTCTTTTTCTCAATATGCTCTATTTCTTTTTCACTATATACTTTTTTCTTAAAGATTTTCGTACGATTAATTGCTTTTTCTATTCTACTTATTTCTATTATATCCGTTCCAATCCCGTATATTTCCATTTTTTCTCCACCAAATTATTTTATTCCATATATTTTTTTTGCATTTTCTGTCGTAACTTTTATTACTTCTTCCACCGATATATTTTTAATTTTTGCAATCTCCTCTGCAACATATTTCGTATAAATTGGCTCATTTCTTTTTCCTCTAAACGGAATAGGTGTCAAATATGGACAATCTGTCTCAATTACTATTTTTTCAAGTGGCAATACTTCCACTAATTCTTTTGTTTTTCTATTATTTTTAAATGTTAGCGTCCCACCAATTCCTAAAAAATATCTGTCTAAAAATGGTTTTGCAGCTTGGTACGAACCAGGATAACAGTGCAAAATTCCTCCTATATTTGGAAATTCTGCTAAAATATCTAAAGTATCTTGTAAGGCCTCTCTCGTATGTATAACTACCGGTTTTTTTACTCTTTCAGCTAATGCCATTTGCTTTCTAAACCCTTCAGCTTGAACTTCTTTCGGGTCTGCCATCCAATGGTAATCAAGCCCAATTTCTCCAATAGCAACAACTTTTTCTTCATTCAATGCAAGTTTTTCTATCTCTTTTTCCACTTCATCGTTATATTTGCTAATATCCACCGGATGAACTCCTACCACGGCATGAACAAATTTATATTTTTTTGCTAATTCTATACTTTTTTGAGAACTTTCTAAATCAAATCCTATACTTACAATTCCTTCTAATTGATTTTCTATTCTATCAATTACATCATCAAAATCTTCTTCAAATTGTTTATCATAAATGTGTGTATGTGTATCTATTATTTTACTCATTTTTATTCCTTCTCTACCATTATTTTAGGCACAAAATTCCACTTTTTATTTTGTTTTTTTACTCCAAGAATAATTTCTTCTTCAATTTTTTTCCAATTATTAATATTTTCTGTAACTATTTCAGTAATTATTTCTGATAATATAGGAAGCCATTTCTCAATAATTTCTTTCTCTGGAACTGTAGCTAAATATTCTTCTGTTTTTCCTGTTCTCTCCATAAATAATTTTTTTATTTTTTCTTGTGATTTTTCAAAAAATTCTAAATTATTCCCCAAATCAGGACTTTTCATAGTCACTATTATCGTAGCTTTTTTATCTGAAATATATTCTATTTTTTTTATATTAAATTCTATTTTTAATACATATGCCTTTAATGTTTCTCCAAATATTCTAATTCCTAAATTTTTTTTTTGTTTTTCTATTTCTTCGTTTATACTTTTTATTCCTACAGCTCGATTAGCTTCTGTATTTATTTCAAATTCTCTCTCAATTTCAGTATTATTTCTTTCAATTATTGATTTTTCAATTTTAACATTTGGACTAACTGTTACAGTATAATTTGATGAAAAACTTAAACTTGTCATTATCAAGAATAAACCTAATATTTTTTTCATAAAAACTCCTTCTTTTTATTTTTACTCAGGATAGTTTAAATTTTCTTCACCTAAATTAAGTAATGTTTCTTCATAATATTTTTTTGCTTCATATTTTGCCATTGGTAAATTTTGATCTAAATAATTTCCACATTCTATTGCTGTAGCTCCTGGAATTTCTCCTTCAAAGTCTGCCATAAACTTAAATGTTTCCTGCATTAACTCTATTATATCTTTAGACTCTAATTTCCCTTTTAAAATAACATAAAATCCTGTTCTACAACCCATTGGTCCAAAATATACAATTTCATTTTTCCAAGTTGGATGATTTCTTAAAAAAGTCGCTCCTAAATGTTCCATTGTATGAATTTCAGCTATATTCATTACTGGCTCTCTATTTGGTAATTTCATTCTTATATCAAAACTCGTCAAATAATTTCCATTAACTTCATCTAATCTCGACACATAAATTCCTCTATTTAATCTTACGTGATCTACTGTAAAACTTGCTATTCTTTCCATATTTTCACTTTCTCCCATTCATCTTAATTCTATCTTTCAACATTTATTGATGATTCGATCAATAAATCTAATGTTTCTGAATACGAATATCCTTTTGATGCCGTACTTTTTGGTAAAAGACTTGCCGCTGTCATTCCCGGTAAAGTATTTACTTCTATAAAGTAAGGTGTATCTCCATTCACTACCATAAAATCAATTCTTGAAAATCCTTGACATTTTACGGCTTTGTAGCTGTCGGCAGCAAATTTATTTATTTCATCTTGTATTTTTTTCTCAAATTCAAATACAAATTCTCTTGCTCCACCTTCCGAATATTTTGATTCATAATCAAAGTAATCTCCAGCAACTGCTTCTATTTTTAAAGTTGGAAAAACTTCTCCATTTATTACAGGAACACTTATTTCAACTCCACTTAATACTTCTTCAATTAATGCTTCATTATCTGTACTAAACACAAGTTCTAACGCTTTTTTAAGTTCAGCTTGATTTTCTACAAAACTTACTCCAATACTTGATCCACCTTTATTTGGTTTTACAACTACTCTATTCCCAAGTTTTTCTTTTACAGTTTCAAAACTTATTGTTTCACCTTTTATCACTGAAATTCCTTTAGCTACTCTTACTCCTTTTCCAGCAACTAATCTTTTCGTCAATTCTTTATCTATACAAATTGCACTTGTCATAACTCCAGGTCCACTATAAGCAATCCCTAGCGATTCTAATACTGCTTGTATTTTACCATCTTCTCCAAAAAGCCCATGTAATGCTATATATACAAAATCAAGATTTAATTCTTTTAGTTTATCTATAATTTCTTCCTTATTATCAAGTACAATATCAAATACTTCATATTTATCTCTATTCAAATTAGCTAATATTTCTGCTCCGGTATTTAACGAAACTTCCCTTTCTGTTGAAATACCACCTCTTACAACTCCTACTCTTAATTTAGGCATATTTTCTCCTACCTTTCTATTTTTTATTTTTTACAATTTCTATCTATTAAAATTTACACCTTCAAAATCTTTTTTCACAAAATCATATTTTTTATTACAAAAATGGCATTCTACTTCAATTTTACCATCACTTTCTAAAATATGATTTATTTCTTTTTCTCCTAAAGTTAAAACTCCATTAAAATATTTTCCTTTACTGCAATTACATTTGTACTCTAATGGTGCATTTTCTAAAATTTCATATTCTTCAACATAAGTCTTTTTGTGTGCCCCTTCCATTTCAGTGTCTTCCTCTACAACTGTTATATCTTCATAAAGTAACTCAGCAATTCTTTCAAGTGAAAATCCACCTTTTAACAAGTCTGTTATTCCTCTTATTTGTTTTAATTTATTTTCTAATTTATCAATAAATCCTTCTTCAACTCCCGGCAATAACTGAATCATATAACCTCCAGCTTTTATCACTTCTCCATTTTCGTCAATTTTAACACCTAAAGATACTACTGATTTTATTTGATCAGAAATTAATAAATAATTTGCTAAAATATCACTTATTTCCTCATCTCTTAACATTGATACTCCAGAAAACGGATCTCTTAGCCCTAAATCTTTTATAACTTGAAATGTTCCGTCTCCAATAAATCTTATTCTTCCTGACTCATCTGCAATAAAGTTCCCGTTTTCATCTATTATTTGATGTAATTTAGGCGTTGGGTCACTTGTATAACCTTTAATCTCTCCATGTTTATTCGCAGTTGCAACCATTGTTCCATAAGGTCCTGTACCATTCACTTTTAATGTTACAATATCCCTTGCCCCTTTTAAATCTTTTCCTACTATCGCTGCCCCTGTTAAAAGTTTACCAAAATTCATTGTTGCTATAGGATCTAAATTATGTAATTTTTGTGCCTCTTTTACTAAATTTGTCGTTTCACAAACAAAAAATCTTGCACATTTACTTGTCCCTCTTATTAATCTATCTTTACTCATTATTTTCCTTTCATTTTTATATTTTTAATTTCATATAAAAAATAACTTTAATTTTTTATCTTTTATACAAAATCAAAGGAGTTCTCCCAAATCTTAGTTGATATTAGGATTACCCCCTTTAATTTATTTTTTATTTGATTTCATTAAACTTTGATCATTTCCAGCTGTTGGTCCTTGATGTTCTGTTGTTTCCGTTTTTGTTTCATTACTATTTTGATTATTCGTTTTGTCCTCATCTCCTGAACTTAATGTATCTAAATTATTTAACGCACTATTTATTCCACCAAATAAAATATCAATATTTTCAGCTCTAAGCTCTATTTTATTTTTAAATCCTTTATGATGTACTATAAATTCTGTTTCTTTTTTTATCAATGGCAAATTATTAGATTCTAAAACTGATTTAAATGTTTCCTCTACTGATAGATTATCTTGTTGCCCTGTTACTATATTTTTTGCCATTTTTGCAAATACTTGCATAAAAATTCCTCTTATATCAACATTTTCAACTTCTACTGTTACTATTGATGTTTTTTTATTTATTTTTTCAGTCTTTACAATTTTATAATTCATATTTTTAAACAACACTTGAAATAATTGTTTTTGAACTTCTGTATTATATTCCATAGCAACATTCTTAGCTAATTCACTATCATCCAACACTTGCTTACTTGCCATTTTTATATTTTGTGCTTTTATACTGTCAATAAATTTTGATACTGTTTTTTCTGGTTTTGATCCACAACTTAACACGAAAATTACTAATAATACACTTAATAATATTTTTTTCATTTCTTCACCTTTTCATATATTTTATTTACTTAATTTTACATTATTTAGCATTACAAGTCAAGCGAATAAAATTAACATAAATAAAAATAATTTTTTTATAGATAAATTGTCAAGTCAAGTGCAACATCTAATATAAGTTTCCAAACAATTCTTCGTT
>CAURVQ010000029.1:0-19759 GCA_963528625.1 uncultured Leptotrichiaceae bacterium
CTTTGTCAACTACTTTTTTTAAAATTTATCTAATTTTTTCAATATTTTTAATTTTATAAACTAGATTTTAAAATTCTATACTAATTTTAATATATTTTTATTTACTTACTTTATCATAAATCAACTGAACATATTTTGTTGCAGCATCCGGTTTTGGATGGACACCATCTTTATAGAAATAACTTTTTTTCCCTTTTGCAAATGAATACCAATCAACCAAAGTAAAATTACTATTAGCTGCAACAGTTTTAACTATCGTATCATTCACACTTTTCTCCCAAGCTAACGGTACTACAGTATTCACTAAATAAACTTGATTATTTTCTAACAATTTCACTGCTTGCTCCATATCTTTTGGATTTATATTTCCATTTGTTCCAAGTGAAATAACAACAGTTTTATTAAGTGCACCTTGTTGTTTTAAAGTAGAGATAATACTTAACAATTCTTTAAACTGTCTTCCAACTTTAGTATTTATTTTTGCATTTGGGTATCTTTTTTTAATATCATTTTTTGTCATTTCCATAACAGAATCTCCAATAAATGTTATTCCTCTCGTATCTGTCGGCATGTTCGCATCAACTTTTACATCTTCCGTTGAATTTTCTACCGAATTTTCTTCTTCTGTTTTTGTTGTACTCATTGTATTTTCAGAATTTATCGTTTCAGTTTCATTATTTTTATTCATATTATTTTCAGAAGAATTTTGCTCAGCAACAGCTTGTATTTTTTTCATTTCTTCCAAATCCTCATTTACATAATTAGGAGTAACGACCAGCATCGTTAAAATTGATCCTAATAATACAAAACTTAATTTTTTTACCCAATTTTTTGTCACTAAATAATGAGTTAGTTCCGACAATACAATCATAATCACAATTTGTATAAAAATTTGTTCATTAAAACTTAATGTTGTAAATTTAAAATATTCTCTCGCAATAATCATAATAGGGTATTGCCACAAATAATATTCATATTGATGTTGTCCTAATCTTATAAAAGGATTTAATATTACTTGCACTTTTTCGTTTATTCCCTTTTTCTTATGTTCAAACATAGCTACTGTAAATGATAACAGTAAACTAACGATATACATTCCACCATAATAATTAAATGAATTTTGATAATCTACAAAAAATATGTAATAAATTGTTAAAATTATTCCTAAAAAACCTAAAAAATTTACTAAAGCTCTTTCATTTCTATTTTTTATAGTTCTACCTTTATAATAAATCCCAACAGCTGAAGCGACTAAAAAAGAAAACATTCTCGTGTCAGTACCGTAATATATTCTTGAAAAGTCAACTTTTAACGAATATAAATAAGCCATATAGCCTGCCGACAATAAACTTAAAGATATTAATAAAGTAATTACATTTTTCTTAGTTGCATTTAATTTTTTTAATCCTATTATAAATATTGGCATAGCAATATACATTTGAAATTGAAATGACAACGCCCAAAGATGCGTCAACGGTAATACTAAACTATAATTATCAAAATATGAAAGTTTTGCTACAATTTGATAAATATTAGTCAAACTCAATATTGAATAAATTACACTATTTTTATATGTTAATTCCAGTCCTTTCATGTCATTCATTATATAAAGAATAACAGTTGAAATAAAAATAACTATTATTAAACTAGGATATAGTTTTGATATTCTTTTCTTAATTCCATCTCGTAATTCTTCATTTTTATAAAAAATATTCGGTGTAAATAAATACCCACTTAATACAAAAAATATAACAACTCCAATATAACTTCCTTTATATGAAAACCAATGATATATTGAAATTAAAATAAGAGCTATCGCACGCAATACATCAAGTGTTTCTATTCTTTTGTTTCTATTATTCATTTTGTTTTAACTCCTCTTAACTTCATTTTTTATCAAATAAACTTTTTATTTCATTATAATATTCACTTATAATATTCGCCACTGCATCATACCCTTTTTCAAATATATTTCGGTTTTCGTATTTTTTTAATGCTTCCGAAACTAATCCGGCATAATATTTGTACCCACTATCAGTCAAATGCACTCCATCGGCTACATAATATTGTTTTTGTGTTTTTAATTTTGAATATACATCTATTAAGTGTACATTTGCATACTCATTCACTTTTTTTCTCAATTTCTCATTTACAGATTGCTCCCACCATTTTTTGTGTGCAGTATTTATAAAAAACACATCTTTTCCATGCATCATTTTAACAACATCATCAAAATCTTTATCACTAAAAGGGCCATTCGTTCCAAGTCCTACAACTAAAACATCTCCCAATTCATCACTATCTTTCAATTTTTTTACAATTTCTGGCAATGTTGAAAATTGTCTTCCTATTTTAGTATCAAAATATGCTCCTTTAAAATTGGGGGCTATATATTTTTTACCTCCATTCATTATTGAATCTCCAACAAAAGTCATATTTGATGCACTAAAAATTTGTTTAGATACAAAAAACACTAAAATTATTACTAATCCTAATATCCATTTTTTCATTTCTTTTTCAGACATTTATTTTATTGTCCGATTTCTCCTCTCTAAATTTTTTATTATTCATTTCAAAATAATAATAGCTATATTAAAAGATTATACACTTACTTTAGCTTTTAGTAAATATATTTTTTAAAATTTACTTAAATTTTTGATAAACATCTAATTTTAAATATTCGTTATAAAGTTTACCTTCATTTTTTTCTAAGTAATCCATTACATAATCTCGTATTAATTTTATTTCTTTCACATTCTTGACTATATCTGTCAAGACCATATCAGAAACTCCACTTTGTCTTGTTCCCAATATTTCGCCTGAATTACGCAATTTTAAATCTTCTTCAGCTATTTTAAAGCCATCCGTTGTCATTTCCATAACTTCTAGTCTTTTACTTGAAAGTTCATTATCTGTATTTGATTCTAAAAAACAATAAGATTGATATTGTCCTCTCCCTACTCTTCCTCGTAACTGGTGCAATGATGACAACCCAAATCTTTCCGAACTTCTAATTACCATAATTGAAGCATTAGGGACATTCACTCCAACTTCTATAACTGTTGTTGAAATTAAAATATCAAGTTTTCCTTTTTTAAATTCATCCATCACTTTTTGTTTTTCTTGAGCTTTCATTTTTCCGTGCATTATTCCAACTTTATGATTTTGAAAAATTTGCTTATATTTTTCAAATGTTTCTTGAGCCGATTTTGCATTAAGCTTTTCGCTTTCTTCAATTAATGGAGAAACTACATAAACTTGTCTGCCTTCTTCTATTTTTTTATCAATAAAATTATACATTTTATTCAAGTCTAAATCATTTTTAATCCATTTTGTCTTAATTGGATTCCTTCCTGCCGGCAACTCATCTATTATTGATACATCTAAATCACCATAAATCGTAAGAGCTAACGACCTTGGTATAGGTGTCGCACTCATTACAATAAGATTTGCTAAATTTCCTTTTTCTCTCAATAAGCGTCTTTGCCCTACTCCAAATTTATGTTGCTCATCAATTACTACAAGTCCTAATTTATGAAATTTAACATCATCTTCAATCAATGCGTGTGTCCCAATTACAATATCAACCAATCCTTTTTCAATTTCATACAATAATTTTTCTCTTTTTTTGCCTTTAACACTTCCCGTTAAAATCTCAACTCTTACATCTAAATTAGCAAATTCATCCACAATACTCAAATAATGTTGTGTTGCCAAAATTTCAGTTGGTGCCATTATAACTCCTTGATATCCGTTTTCAACAATGTAAAGTAACATTATCATAGCAACAACCGTTTTCCCCGAACCGACATCACCTTGTATCAATCTATTTAAAATTTTCCCATTTCTCAACTCTTTATAAATTTCACTAATTACACGCTTTTGTGCTTTTGTCAATTTATATCCTAATTTTTCTATATACTTACTCACCAAATTTTTGTTATCTTCAAGCTCGTAAATATCGTTATTTGCTTTATCTGTTTCATATCTACCTTGTAATATTCCCATTTCTAACAAATAAATTTCTTCAAACATAAATCTTCTTTTAGCTTCTACATTTTTTTCTTTATTTTCTGGAAAATGTATATTCATTAAAGCGTCTTTTCTTTCTAACAACTTTTCTTTTTTCATCAACTCTTCCGGCAAATTTTCTTCAATCAAATAACCATATTCAATCATTGCTTCGTATATTATTTTTCTAATTGCTTCTTGCCTCAACGAACTTGTTGACGGATAAATCGGTAATATTTGATTATAACTATCTTTCCCTTTTACACTTCCATTAGGTTGAATTTTTTTATATTCCGGATTAACTATTTGAGTTTTCATAGTTTTTTTAACTTTACCGTAAACAATTAATTCATCTCCAACATTTATATTATTTTTTACAAATTTATTATTAAACCAAACTAGCTCCAGTATTCCAGTTTCATCTCTTAACATCGCACGAAACATAATTTTCCTATTTATAAATTGTCTTTTTGTATCAACAATTTTACCACGAACTACGGCAAACTCATTTTCTAAAAGACTAGAAATATTTTTACTATTACTCCTATCTTCATACGCTCTCGGGAAATAATATAACAAGTCATACAAAGTTTCTACCCCTAATTTATGAAATTTCGTTATTGCAACTTTTCCCATACCTTTTATTTTTACTTCTTTATCATCTATCTTTTTAAATAAAAAATTATATGTTGCCATTTTTTTCTCTTTTCTAAACTTATTTTTTATCTTAAATATTATATCAAAAAAAGGGTATTTTTAAAATATATTTTCTATTTTTTGTTTAAAACTCTTAAAATATAATACACATAACAAAAAAATTATATTTATTTAATTAAAATAGAAAATAAGTTTATTTAAAGTGAATAAAAATAAAAGGATGAGAAAAAATCTCATCCATTTCAATATCATTATTAAATTTTATTTCAATTAGAATCCTAATGTGTATCCTACTGATAATGTTACTACACCTGTTCCTGATTTAACTGATTTAACTATTGCATCTTGATCAGCTGTTTCTGCATTAGCATAGTTTGCAGCTTCTGATTTATTTCCTCCAGTGAAGTTATATGATAAATCAGCTACGAAGTTTTTATAGTTTACTCCTGCTCCAACTCCTGCATATAATGCATTCTTTTTAACTAAATCTGAATTAGTTGCTGCAACATCACTTGTAACTTTTGTTACTTTATAATTTCTACCTACAACTACTCCTAATCTTCCTTTTACGAATGGAACAACATCTGAGTCATTTTTGAAGTTGTATTGAGCCACTCCATAAACAGGTAATCCTGTTCTTTCAATAGTAACTTTTCTAGTAGTCTCTGCTGTATCAAGTTTTACTTCATCTGCTCTTTTAACATCTAATCCTAATCCTAATTCTACGTTAGGTACTACTTCTTTTCTGAATTCCCCAGTTAATACAACTTTTTTTGAAACATTTTCTGTAAGTTTTCCTTCTTTGAAGCTGTATCCTAATCTTCCTTCTGCTACGTTTCCTTCAGCCATTGCTACTGAGCTTACTAAAACTCCTAAAACTAATAATAATTTTTTCATAATTATTCTCCTTTATAATGAAATTTTTCACCCTAATTTTAGCATGATATAATAAAAATGTCAACATATTTTTATTATAACTATAAATTTAGAACTCTAAAACTAAAACTCCCACTTTTTAAGTAATCCATCCATTTATTTGTTATACAATTCACAAAAAAATTTACTATTTCATAATTTTGTTTATATTCAGTCATTCACTTATTTTCTTTTTTCTCTTTATTCTTTTTATTATTTTATCTTTATAATTTTATTTTACAAACAAAAAAGAAGACATCGCCTTCTTTTTTAAAAATTATGCTGAAAATAATACTTTAGCTAATCTATTACTTAAATTATCTTTATTTTCTAATAAAATTTTTCTTATTTGATCAACATTTTTACCTTTTAAAGTTTTCATAGCTTTTGTACATACTCTAACTTTAATTTCAGTCCCATTCACATTTAATTTCATAGTTTGTAAGTTTGGTCTCCAGATTCTTTTAGTTGCTCTGTGAGAGTGACTCACCATATTTCCATGTCCTACTTTTTTTCCAAATACTTCACAAATTTGCATTTAAACTACCTCCTTTTTCCTAGAAACGAATACTTTAATATTCATCTTTTACAACTTATAATTGAAATTCCTTATTTTTTATAATCGTAAATGTATTTTACTTTTTTTTTCACTTTTTGTCAAGTAAATTCTTTTTACATCATCATTTTTTTACGCAAAATCAACATATTTTTTCTTATTTAGTTTTATTTAACATTTTTTTCATTTCTTGTAAAGCTCTTTCCATTTGAACATCACCGGCATCTAATATTTTCTTAGCTTCTACTTCCCCTTTATCTTTAATTAAAATGTCTTTAATTTCTTTTCTTCTATTTTCTCTAGCTTGTTCCGATTCATTCGTATACCCTTTTAAAGCTATCATTTCTTCCATTTCAACTTTTATGTCCGGCTCTATTCCTTTTTCGTGTATATAATTACCGTTTGGTGTAAAATATTGTGCAATAGTCAATTTCAAAGCATCGTTATTTCTAAGCGATATAACTTGTTGAACAATTCCTTTTCCAAAAGTTTTATCTCCTATTATCGTTCCTCTTTTATAATCTTTAATTGCTCCCGTTACAATTTCTGAAGCTGAAGCACTCCCTTTATTAGTAAGTACAATTAATGGGAAATCTCCTAAATATTGTTTTGTTCTAGTGTAGTCTTTTCTTTGACCGTTTTTATATTTTAAATATACCATTAAATTTTCTTTTACAAACAATGAAGAAATATCTTGTGCTTCTGCCAATGATCCTCCCGGATTTGATCTTAAATCCAGTATAAGTCCTTTCATTCCTTGTTCTTTCAACTTAACAATTTCTTTTTCAACTTCACTACCGACATTATTTCCAAATCTCAATAGGCTCAAATATCCTATATTTCCATCAAGCATTTTACTTTCAACCATTTCCAGCTTAATTTTAGCTCTCGTTAATGTAAATGTAATTGGATCTTTTTTACCTTCTCTTCTTACTTCTACCGTTACTTTTGTATTTTCTTTACCTCTTAACATTTTTGTCGTTTCATTTGCAGTAAGTGGTAAAATATCTTTTCCATCAATTTTTATAATTTTGTCTTTTATTTTAATCCCTACTTTTTCAGCCGGACTTCCTACAAATGGCGATACTACTTCTAAAGGCTCTCCTCTTTTTTTCTGTACCGTCATTCCTACACCGACATACTCTCCTTGCATATCCTCTTCAAAATCTTTTAAATCTTCAACTGCTAAATATTCTGAATACGGATCATTTAAAGTTTTTACAATTCCCGCTACTGCTCCTTCGTACAATTTATCTTTTGATGGTGTTTCCTCTTTTCCAACAAATCTATTTTCTATTATATTTATTACATCAACTATTCTTTGAATTTCTTTTGTATCATTTAATGTCGCCACATTTTTATTATCCATTATTCCTGTTTTTAATATAGGCCCTGCACAAAATGTAACAACGCTTCCTAACACAAACGCTAACACTAAATTCCATTTTTTATTTTTATTCATCTTGCCTCCAATTACTCAATTAATATTTTTAATATTTATCTACATTTATTTTCCATTAACATTAAAAATTCTTTATTCCCTTTCGTACCTTTTATCGGTGAATCTTCAACTCCTATAAGTTCATATCCTAAATCTTTAATAAAATAAATAATTTTTTTTATCGCTTCATCGTGATATTCTTCGTTTTCTACAATTCCATTTCTCCCAATTTTATCTTTTCCCACTTCAAACTGTGGTTTTATAAGCATTACAGCTTTACCACCCGTTTTTAAAAATTTATCAAAATAAATTATAACTTTAGTCAACGATATAAATGAAACATCAATAACTATAAAATCTACTTTATTATTTTCCAAATCTTCTATTTCTAAATCTTTTATATGTTTTTCTTCTAATGAAACTACTCTTTCATCATTTCTTAATTTCCAATCAAGTTGATTTGTTCCAACATCATTCGCATAAACTCTTTTTGCTCCATTTTGTAAAGCACAATCTGTAAAGCCACCTGTTGAAGCTCCAATATCTAAAACTAATTTATCCTTAAAATCTAAATTCCATACTTTTATAGCTTTTTCTAATTTTAATCCACCACGACTTACATATCTCAATCTGTCTTTTACTCTAATAATCAAATCCTCAGTATCTTTAAACATTGTACCTGCCTTTGTTTCTACTTTTTCATTAACAAGTACATTTCCAGCCATAATTTCTCTTTTAGCTCTCTCTCTAGTTTCAAATATTTCTCTTTCTACCAATATTAAATCTAGTCTTTTTTTCATTGTTCCTCTTTATTATTTAAGTCTATAACTAAAAAAATTGTCATAATTTGTATATTTTTTATTAAAATGTAAGTAATTATCCTAAAATGTATCCTTTAAATAACATTGCAACAATTACTCCTAATATACTTCCCCACAAAACTTCATACGGAGTATGTCCTAAAAATTCTTTAAATTGCTGGCTTATAATTTCTATACCATATCTATTTTCTATACTGTCTATCAATTTATTCAATGCTTTAGCATGCTCCCCAGCTTGTCTTCTTATTCCTGTTGCATCGTAAAGAACTATGCCTGCAAATACTACAGCTAGCGCAAATTCTATTGACATACTTCCTTTCAATATAAATACTCCCGTTGCTAAAGAAACTACCGTTGATGCATGTGAGCTAGGCATTCCTCCCGTTTGAACAATTCTTGCCCATTCCGGCTTTTTCCCTTTAAATAATGGAGAAAAAACTTTATAGAATTGAGCTAAAAAACATGCAACAAACGCTACATCTAATAACCTATTTCCAAATATTATTCCGTGATGATTCATTATTTTCTTTTTGCCTTTCTTTTAAATTCATAAAATTCTTCTGTTATTTTCCCATCTTTATCATTTGGTTTAAAAAATATAAGCACTTTTCCTATACTGTCAACAAATACAGATTTCGTTTTTTCAGCTATTTCATTCCCTAATTCTCTTTCCAATTTAACATCCGAATTTTGTAATATTTTTACCTTAATCAATTCTCTTTTTTTTACAACTTTTGCAATACTATCAATTACATTTTCATCTATCCCATCTTTACCTATTCTTACAATAGGATCAAGATCGTGAGCTAATTTTTTTAAAAACGCTCTTTCTTTACTTTTAAGGTTTAACATTTTATACCTCCAATATTATAGGAAGAATTATAGGTTCTCTATCCGTTTTTTTATTTAAAAATTCTCCTACTTTCAATCTTAATCTTTGTTTTACTTTACCAATTTCTTTCACTTTTTCAGATTGTAAATTTTGCAATTCAAGTTTTATCAATTCTCTTGTTTCGTTTAATAAATTTTCAGCATCTTTATTATACACAAAACCTCTTGTTACAAGTTCTACTTGTTCTCCAAAATGTCCTTCTTTATTTTGTGAAATTGTTATAATTACTATTCCATCATCTGCTAAATTCTGTCTATCTTTTAATACAGCGTTTCCTATATCTCCAATTCCAAATCCATCAATAAATGTTGATCCAGCTGGTACTTTACCCACTACTTTAAAACTATTTTTAGATAATTCTATTTTCATTCCAATTTCAGATAATATAATATTTTCAGACGGTATGCCTGTCGCTTCTGCCAATTCTTTATGTTTTTTAAGCATCATATATTCTCCATGTACTGGCAAGAAATTTCTCGGTTTAATCAAGTTTAACATCAATTTTTGTTCTTCTTGACAACCATGCCCTGAAACATGAATTCCTACCACTTTTTCAAATACTACATTTGCTTCTCTTTTCATTAATTGATTTATATTTTTTGAAGCTGCTTTTTCATTTCCCGGAATTGGACTTGCTGAAATTACAACCGTATCTCCATTTCTAAGTGTAATATGTTTATGCGAACCATTCGCTATTCTTGATAAAGCAGCCAACGGTTCTCCTTGAGTTCCTGTACATAAAATCAACACTTTGTTTGCTGGCAATGTTTCAGCTTCTTCTATACTAATCATAATTCCTTTTGGTATTTCTAAATATCCTAAATTTGAACAAATTTCAAATATTTTTACCATACTTCTTCCATCAATAGCTATTTTTCTCCCGTGTTTTTGAGCTATTTTTATAATTTGTTGAAGTCTATGGACATGCGATGCAAATGCCGCTAAAATTATTCTTCCACCAGCTTTCGCAAACTCATCTTTCAAACTTTCTCCAACCGTTCTTTCTGAAGGAGTAAATCCCGGCACTTGTGCATTTGTACTATCAGACAATAATAAATCAATTCCTTCTTCTCCTAATTGAGCTAGTCTACCAAAATCAAATCCTTCACCATCTACTGGCGTCAAATCCACTTTAAAATCTCCTGTATGTAAAATATTTCCAGCAGGTGTTTTTATATGAATTGCATAACAATCAGCAATACTGTGTGTTACACTTATAAACTCTACTGTAAAATATTTTGATACTTTCATTATACTTCTACCTTTTATAATTTTTTCTTTCGGTAATTTAGTATCTTTTCTTTCAAATTTAGCTTTCGCTAATTCTAGTGTTAATTTCCCACCATACATCGGTATATTTTCTGACCCCAATTTTTGATAAAAATATGGGATTGAACCAATATGATCTTCGTGTCCGTGCGTTACTAACAACGCTTTTACTTTATCTCTATTATTTTCTAAATAAGTGAAATCAGGAATTATCACATCAATTCCTAAATGTTCATTCTCCGGAAATGTAATTCCTGCATCTACAACTATTATTTCATCCTTATATTGAAATGCAGTCATATTTTTACCGATTTCCTCTACTCCCCCTAATGGAATTATATACACTTTCTCATCTTTTTCTTTAAAATTATCATCATTTTTATTTTTTTTGTTATATCTTCTATTTGAAATATATCTAAATTTAGTATCTTCCTCTTTATCATCTCTAGTATGCGATTTATCTGCATTCATTTTAACTTGTTTATTTTTTTTCTGCTTCTGACATTTTTCCTCTCTTTTCTAATTATTTTTTGTTATTTAGATTTTAATTTTATTTAATTTTAAAAACATATTTATCACGATATTTCAAAATAAAACTTCTTGCTAACGCTCCCGAAGCTACTCCTCCATATCCACCACCTTCTACTATTGACACAAATACAATTTCCGGATTATTTGTCGGAAAATATCCTGCAATCCACGAGTGATTATCGTGATGTGAACTATTTTGAGCTGTTCCTGTTTTCGCTGAAACTGGATACCCATTTATTCTTAAAATAGTCGCAGTCCCTCTCGCTCCAATTACAGGTAATCTTAAAGCATTTTGAAGTAATTTTATATTTTTTTGCGATATATTTATCTTTTTCGTTTCAACTGGTTTATTCTCTTCTACTGTTCCATCAAATTTTACAAATTTATCTACAACAGTTGGCTTCATTGTGACACCATTATTAGCTATCGTTTGATAAACAGAAGCTATTTGAATTGGAGTTGCAAGTAAATACCCTTGTCCTATTGACATATTAATTAAATCTCCTAAAACCCATTTTTGATCTCTTGGTTTTTTAAATTTTTCTTTTTTCCATTCAGGTGTTGGTAATGTCCCACTCAACTCTCCCGGAATGTCAATTCCTGTCTTTTTACCAATATTAAATTCCTTCGCATATTTTATAATATTACTAAGTCCTGCTCTCTCTGCAAAATAATAATAATAAGTATTCACTGATTCTTCAATAGATTTTGCAAAATTTGTCGTTCCGTGTCCATAAGCATGTGAATCTCTATAAATTTGATTACCTTTTTCATACACTCCCGTTGAATAAACTGTTTCTTGAGGAGAAATTCCTGATTCCAATATTCCCAACCCTGTAACAGCTTTAAATGTTGATCCCGGAGGATATAACCCTGCAATTCCTTTATTTACAAGTGGTTTCGCTTTAGAATTTACAAGTTCATTCCATTGCTGATCAGGTATTCTTGAGCTTAATAAATTTAAGCTAATTTCCGGATTACTAACAAAAGTTATAATTTTACCAGTTTTTGCTTCCATTGCTATAAATGCTCCACTTTTTCCTCTAAATTCCTCTGTCATATATTTTTGTAAATCTAAATCAATAGATAAATATAATTTTTTACCTGTTATACTTTCCGTATTTTTAATTTCTCTTATTACATTTCCATGGACATCAACTTCAACTGTTTGAGCTCCATCTTGTCCTTTCATTTCTTTATCGTATTGTTTTTCTACACCTTTTTTACCTATTATATCATCATTTTGATAACCTTGATCTTTTAATGCTGTATATTCTTTTTCATTGATAGGCTTTACATTTCCAATCACATGTGATGCAACATAATCTTCCGGATAAAATCTCTTATTATATTCAACAATATCAATTCTTGAAGTATTTATTTTTTCCACTGCACTTAACGCAATATTTTTGTCCAAATCATCTATAACTAATATTTTTTGACTTGTTCCTATCCTTGGTTGTTTATTAAATCTTTTTATCAAATAATCTGTTGTATATCCCGTTATTTCGCTTATATTTTTTATATCTAATATCGTTTCCTTTAATTTTTCTGCTACTTTTTTTCTCTCTTTTGACAATCTATCGTCAATTTGTTTTTCTGTCATATCTTGAATTTCAATCAAAATTTTAACTTCATCTGCCGTTAAGGGTTTTGTATCATAATGTATAAGTTGATAACCCGTTACATTTTTCGCTAACAATTTCCCTTCTCTATCATAGATTTCTCCTCTTGTAGCTTTAACAATATTTGTTCTTATTCTATTTTTTAATGCTTTAGCTTCATATAGCGTTGCATTCAATATTTGTAAAAAAAATAATCTCGCAATTAATAATGAAAATACAACTCCTACTCCTATTAAAAAAGCTATAAACCTAGGACTTCTTTCTTCTTTATCTATTTCTCTCATCTATTCTCCTAATTTTTAAGAAAATAATCATACTTTTATTAGAAAAATGTATCACTTATTTGAAATAAATATCACATTATTCTATTTCTTCATCATCTGTGTCATTTCCTTCATAAAAGCTATCTAATTGATAATAATCTCTCGCATCTTTATTAAATACACTTATAATTATATCGCCACCGTCAATTAAAACCCAATTACATTCATCTAAACCTTCTACACTTCTAACATTTTCTAAACTTTTTTTTATTTCAATTGCTATCGCTTCAATGTTTCTACTTGAACTTCCCGTACATAAAATTGAATAATCAAAAAACGGTGATTTTCCTTGCATATCATACACTTTTATATCTTGTCCTTTTTTATCTTCAATTATATCAATTATTGAAGTCACTTCCTTCGGTAATTTTTCTCTTTCTAACATAATTTTTCCTTTCTTTTTTTATACTCTATATATTTCATTTATATTTCATTTATATTTCATTCATTTTTATAATTTTCCATTAAAAATATTAAAATTTTATTACAGTTATTTAACTACTTCATCAAATTTTATACTGTCTATATATTTTTTATTTGCTACCGTCACTACCGGTAATGTCATTGTTGAACTTATATTTTCTCCCTCAGTAACATACTCTATTCTTTTTGGAAAATATTTATTCAAATCATTTAATAACTCTGCTTTATTCACAACATCAATATTTATTTTTTGTAAAAATCCTGTTGTAAAATATTGTTCCACTTTTTTATCTTGTGTCAAATATAAATCTTTTGATAATTCAAATGTTTTCCCTTCATAAACTACAAAAAATTTATCTCCTGTTCTAAATATTCTATTTTTAGTTTTCAAATTATCCATATTTTCAAAACAAGAAATAAATAAAACTAAACTCGTAATTGCTATTATTAATTTTTTCATTATAATTTCTCCTTAAAAATAATTTTATAAATTTGCTAATATTCCACCTAATACAACGGCTGCAGTTTCAGCTCTAAGTATTCTTTTCCCTAAACTTATTTCAATTGCTCCATTTTTTTTCAAAAATTCAACTTCTTTTTGAGTTATTCCACCTTCAGGCCCTATTATATACAATATTTTTTTATCTTCATTTTTTATAACATCATAAATTTTATAACTTTCATCACTATTTTCATAAGCATATAATATTTTATCATATTTAGAAAATTCTATATTTTCAAGTTTTTTCAACAAATCTACTTCAACAAATTTTACTCCTCTACATTGCTTTAACGCTTCCTTTACTGTCGTGTCCCACTTTTCTTTTTTTTCATTTATCTTTACGACAACACGCTCTGTTTGTATAGGAATTATTTTTCTTACACCTATTTCCGTCAATTTTTGTATTGCTAAATTCATCTTATCGTTTTTTAAAACACCTAATGCAATATCAATTTCTCTATCTATTGAATAATTATCTTCCTTTTTTTCAATAATATTTAAAATTGTTTCTTTTTTTGTTATTTTTATTATCTCTGTAATATATTCAAATTCACCATCAACAACTCTTAATTTATCTCCAACATTTAACCTGAAAACATTTTGAATATGATTACAATCCAATTTATCATTTATTAAAATTTCATTATTTTTTATATTTTCTTTTTCAGCTATAACTGTCAACAATTTTACTCCTCAATTTTCATAAAAACTTTTTATTCATTATTTTTCTTCTTCATCAATATCATCTTTATTTTTCATCAATTTAGATATTCCCAAATGTTTGTAAGCATGTTCTGTGACAACTCTTCCTCGCTGAGTTCGTTTTATAAATCCTATTTTCACTAAATACGGTTCATAAACTTCCTCTACTGTTCTTCTATCTTCTCCAAGTAATAACGCCAGTGTTTCTATCCCAACCGGTCCTCCATTATAAACATTTATTATTGATTCAAGAATATTTCTGTCAAGTTCAT
This sequence comes from uncultured Leptotrichiaceae bacterium, assembly GCA_963528625.1. Classification (GTDB taxonomy): domain Bacteria; phylum Fusobacteriota; class Fusobacteriia; order Fusobacteriales; family Leptotrichiaceae; genus CALHVR01. Next base: position 14,941 of record CAURVQ010000029.1, read on the forward strand.
CAAGTCCACTATTATCAACACCTAATATATCTAAAATTCCATCAACACTTTTTTTATCAAGCACTCCATTCCCTTTTACTAAAGCATAATCTCTTGCTCTTTTCAAAAGTCTATTCGCTATACGCGGTGTCCCTCTACTTCTTTTAGCTATTTCTGTTATTCCGTCCTCATCATAGCTAATATTCATTAAAGCAGCCCCTCTTTTCAATATTTCCTCTAACTCTTCAAGTCTATAATATTCCATCCTATGTGTGACACCAAATCTATCTCTAAGTGGTGTACTTAACTGCCCTGCCTTTGTCGTAGCTCCAATTAATGTAAACTTCGGTAATTCAATACGAATACTTCTAGCTGAAGGTCCTTTTCCTATTAAAATATCTAGTTCTCCATCTTCCATTGCTGGATACAGTATTTCCTCAACTGATGTACTAAGTCTATGTATTTCATCTATAAATAAAATATCATTTTCTTCTAATGAAGTCAATATTGCTGCTAAATCTCCTGCTTTTTCAAGTACCGGTCCTGTTGTAATTTTGAGATTAACTCCCATTTCTGTTGCGATAACTCCTGCCAAAGTTGTTTTTCCTAAGCCGGGAGGACCATATAATAAAACATGATCCATCGCTTCATCTCTCATTTTTGCCGCTTTTATAAAAATATTCATTTTATTTTTCAAATCTTCTTGTCCTATATACTCCGAAAAAGTTTTAGGCCTTAAAGATTTTTGAATATTATCTTCTCCTAACTCAACAGACTCCAATATTCTATTTTCGTCCATTTATTCACCTATTCTTTCAATTTTAAAATTAAGTTCTACCTTTATACTTTTAAAATAAAAATATAATTAAAATGTGTTAATAACTAACATTAATACAAATTGGAAAATTGCAATAACTGCTCCTAAAATTCCTCCAATTATTTCAATATGTTTAAGTTCCTCTTTTGAAACTCTAAGAATTATATCTTCTATTTCTTTAAGTGAAAAGTTTTCCATTTTTTCTAACATTATTTCTTTAAAATTAATTTTATCTTCCACTATCTTCACTATTTCCTCAACAATTTCCTCTTTATTTTCTAAAATTGATTTTTTTACATATTCTTTTATTTTATCCATTAAAGAATCATTTACAAACATCTTTAACAACGGATTTTTTTCTAAAATAGAATTTTTTAATTTCTCTCCAACAATTTTATCTAACAAATTATTTAAAATTTCTTCATCTATTTCTGAATTTTTAAATTTATTTACAATATCTGTCATTGAAATCAATTCTTGCTCAACAACATCAGCTATATTTTCTATAATCTCATTTTTTCTTTTTGGTATCAATCCTTGTATCTTAAAAAATAAAAAATTCATTTCTTTATACGGTCTAAACAATAATTTTATCGCTAAATAATTTGTAAACCATCCTATTAATGCTCCTACTGATATCATCATTATAAATTGTATTAATATTTTACTCATTATCCCTCCAAATTTCTTTTATTACTCAGTATTATAACATTTTTTCATATTTTTTCCTAGTAAAATTTATACTACCATCCTTAAACAGCTTCTATATATTTTCATTTTTTTGTACATCTAAAAATCCTATATCCACCATCTATTTCTAATGTTTCACAATTTCCAAATATTTCCTCTAATTTTTTTTGTGTACTTTTTGCTCCGTGTTTTGTTTGGATTACACAATAAAATTCTCCATTTTTATTTAGATGCTCAAAACTTTCTTCATAAATTTTAAAAATTGTCGCTTTCCCTGTTCTTATTGGAGGATTTGATAATATAACATCAAAATTACTTTTAATATTATCAAATGAAAATGATTTTATTTTAACATAATCTTTTATTCCTACTTTTTTTAAATTTTCTGAACTCAAATCTAAAGCTCTTTCATTTACATCTGATAAAGTTATATTAATTTTTTTTAAAAAAGTTTTAATTACAACTGATACAATCCCGTAGCCACACCCAATATCTAATACATCAAAAATTTCATTTTTTCTTTTTTCATTCTCTTTTAAAAAGACTTTAAGCATAACATCTGTCCCATAATCTACCTTTGATTTTGAAAATACTCCATTATCTGTCGTAAATTCAAAGTTTTTATTATTTATTATATAATTTATATTTCTTTTATTAGATTTTATTTCTGGATTTTCTGAAAAATAATGATTCATAATACTTTCCTTTCTTTGAAATATAAGCTTATTATATCATATTTATTGACATTTTTCACTTTTTTTCATCTCTCTATTTCAAAAATTTTATTAACAATATTCTATTGAAATAAAAAGCAATTAATTATATAATAAAATATCATTTAAAAGGAGAAATTTAATGGAAAATATAAATAAAAAAAATATATCTTCTTTAGGAGATACTCATTGTGAAACAGTGTTGCCTCTTGTTCCACTTCAACCACTTAAAGATATAGAAAGAAGTATTCAAAAAAAATATCGTTCAGAACTTTGGTCGCCATTTGTCAGAGCATTAAAAGAGTTTGAAATGGTAAAAGATGGAGATAGAATTGCTGTTGCTATTTCAGGAGGAAAAGACAGTTTAGTTTTATCAAAATTATTTCAAGAATTAAAAAGAGCAAGTAAGACTAATTTTGAATTAGTTTTCATATCAATGAATCCCGGATTTAACGATATAAATTTAAGCAATCTTAAAAAAAATCTTGAATATTTGAATATTCCTTGCGAAATTTATAACGATAATATTTTTGAAATTGCAGAAAAAATTGCGAAAGATTATCCTTGCTACATGTGTGCAAAAATGAGGCGTGGTAGCCTTTACACAAAAGCAACTTCACTTGGATGTAATAAATTAGCTTTAGGTCATCACTTTGATGATGTTATTGAAACTATTTTAATGAGTATGTTTTATATGGGGAAATTTGAAACTATGTTACCAAAACTAAAAGCAGATAATTTTGAAATTGAATTAATTAGACCTTTGTATTATGTAGAAGAAAAATCTATTATAAAATGGGTTCGTAATAGTGGTATTCTTCCTATGAATTGCGGTTGTACTGTCGCAGCTGGAAAAACTTCAAGCAAAAGGCGTGAAACGAAAGAGTTGTTAGCAGAACTTATTAAAAATAATCCTGATATAAAAAAACGTATTATTCAATCTACACAAAATGTCAATCTTGAAAAAATACTTGGTTGGAAATCTAATGGAGAAAAATTTTCTTTTTTAGATACTTTTAAATAATTAAAATTTCTATTTTAATATAAAATATTTCAATATAAAAAGGATAAGATTTAAAACATGTACCAACAAACTGGATAGAAAAATAAAAACAGTTTGGAGGTACATTTTTTATAAGGCTTTTTAAACTTATGCAATTTTTAGAATTTTCTATAAAATATAATATAATTCTATCCCTTTGACAATGTTAAATACACTAAAACCCTTTATTTTACAAAGTTTTTAAATATATTTGTAACCATTATGTAGGTAACATCTATTTTTCGTTTTTCCTCAGTTTAAGAAGACATATTTTTTATACTTTACATAATTATTAATTCCATATCTTATTTTATAATTTATACTAATCGCCACTATACACTATTATATATTTTTTATTCTTTTTTTTCTGAATAAAAGTATTTAATTTAATTAATTCTTCTTTTGATACCTTTTCTTTATCGACTGTTATAAGTATTGCTGGTCTATCAATTCCATTAAGTATTTCTTCTGGATTAATTTCGTTAAAATTTAAATTTTTTATTTTTTCATTCCTTGGAATTATCTTATGCAAAACATTATAAGATTTACTCTCATTATCTATATAGTATAAACCTTTAATTTCTTCTATTACCTTATCATAATTATCTGAAATTATTAATTTATTATTATACTCATATACTATACTTGGCTCTATTTTAATTTCATAATCATGTTTATACTCTTTTAAATTTTTTTCTAACGCTTCTTTTTCTTCATTTAAAAATTTATATTTCTGTTCTAAATATGGAGAAATTTTTGTTATAATAATAAAATAAGCAAATTCATTATCGTCTAAAAAATCTAAATTTTTATCAATTTCTGTAAATTTAATATCTTCTCCATATTTATTTTTTATATAATAAGTATATCTTTTAAAATCAATCGTATTTTCAACCTCAACTTTTATCTCATCGGGATTTAAAACTATATTCCTATTATTGTATAAGCTTTCAATAACTTGTTTTTTTGCCCTATTATTTCCAAAATTTGTTTCTATATTGATTGATAAAAGTATTGAAAAGAACAATATTTTTAACACAAAAACTAAAAATATTGATATTATTACTCCTAAAATTATACCTAAACCTATTATTATTTTTTTCATTTTTTACCTTCCTTTTTTATATTATTTTGAAAATATTTTTTAACATTATTGTTAAGTTTATCAACTTTATGAATCTTTTCTATATTTTTTGGTTTAATTAAGGTTGCTTTTTTCCATATTTTCATTAAATTATTATCTTTTTCAGTAATAAATTCATTAGTTGGATTTGTATAACCTAAACTTGGCTTAGCTCTAAAATCAATAGTACTATATATTAATCCAGATGTTTCACGAGTTAATATTGCATCAGGGTTAGTTATCGCAAAGTAATCAACTGATATAGGTTTTTTACCATCTTTTTTGAGACTATGAACTTTTTTCTGTAAAATATGATATAATTCTATCTCTTTGATAATATTAAATTTGATAAAACCCTTTATTTTAGAAGGTTTTTAAATGTATTTGTAACCATTACGTGGGCAACATCTATTCTTTATTTACTAATGCCTCATAATTTAATATTGTCCATCTTA
>CAURVQ010000030.1:0-19137 GCA_963528625.1 uncultured Leptotrichiaceae bacterium
GCTACTCAAATGTTAGATTCTATGATTAGAAATCCAAGACCTACAAGAGCAGAAGCAGGAGATGTTGCAAATGCTATCTTGGATGGAACAGACGCAGTAATGTTATCAGGAGAATCAGCAAAAGGTAAATACCCAGCTGAAGCTGTAAAAATGATGGCTACAATTTCTGCAAGAACAGATGAATTCAAAAAATTCAAACATATTGAAAAACCAGAAGGTGAAGTTACAGTAACTGAAGCAATTTCAATGGGTGCTGTTGAAACATCACAATTATTAAATGCTAAATTAATCGTATGTTGGACAAAAACAGGTAGAGCTGCAAGAATGATTAGAAAATATGGGCCAACTGCTCCAATCTTAGCATTAACTGATAATGATCAAACTGCAAGACAATTAGCATTCGTAAGAGGTGTTAGAGCATATGTTGCAACTGATTTAGATAAAGCTGATGATTTCTTCAAAAAAGCATTAGAAGTTGCTGCTCAACATGAAAGCGATGTAAAAGCTGGAGACTTAGTGGTGTTAGTAACTGGGATTTCAGAAACTGGGACAACGAACACATTTAAAGTGGAAAGATTATAATAGAACACATTTGAATGCAATATTTGTAGTGAATATTTCATTTAATAAATAAAAAAAATGTACCAATTTGTATAAGCAAAATAGAGTTTTCCTTTAAATTATAGGGTAATAATTAATTTGCATTTACAAAAAAGGTGCATTTTTTTCTTGACATATAAAAAAAAAGTGATATACTAGAAATATAAAAAATAAAAAAGTAAGGTAGAATATGAAAAAATTAAATAATTTAATAGATGTTTTTGCTAAATTACCTGGAATTGGGAGAAAAAGTGCAACGAGGATTGCATTTGATATTCTGGAAAAAGCACCGATAGAAATAGAAAATATGATAGAAACATTGAAAGATTCATATGATAATATAAAACATTGTAAAATATGTGGAAATTTATCAGAATCAGATATATGTGAAGTATGTGCTGATGAAAATCGTAATAAAAATATAATATGTATTGTGGAAAGTGTGAGAGATATAATTGCATTTGAAAAGTCAGGTATATATAATGGACTGTATCATGTGTTAGGTGGTAAAATTGATCCATTAAATGGAGTAACGATAGAAGACTTAAATGTTAAAGCGTTAGAAGAAAGAATAGATGATAATGTTAAAGAAGTTATATTAGCGTTAAATCCTGACTTAGAGGGTGAAACTACAAATTTATATTTAACTAAAATGTTGAAAAATAAAAATTTAGAAATATCAAAAATAGCAAGTGGAATACCGTTAGGCGGAAATATTGAACATACAGACATGGCAACATTGGGGAGAGCAATAGAAGGTAGAATTATTAGTGAATGATAATATAATTTTGTTATATATATTATAAAAAATAGAAAAGAGAAAGAGGATGGTATTATGAAAAAATACGATGCAGTAGTAATAGGCTGGGGGAAAGCTGGAAAAACTTTAGCTGGATTTTTAGGAATGAAAGGACAAAATGTGGCATTAATTGAAGAGTCTAGCGAAATGTATGGTGGAACTTGTATTAATGTTGGATGTATTCCGAGTAAAGTGTTAGTTAATGGAGTTGAAAGAGGAGAAAATAAAGACTTAAATGATGATGTAGCAAAAGGAATGTTTTATAAAAGCGTAATTAATAGAAAAAAAACATTAATACCTATGTTAAGAAAGAAAAATTATGAAATGTTAGAAACGAAAGAAACTGTTGATTTATATAATGGAAAAGGAAGTTTTTTATCTTCACATGTTATAAATATTGCTTATGAAAATGGAGAAAATACTCAAATTGAAGGAGAAAAAATATTTATAAATACGGGAGCTACAACTATTATTCCAAATATTCCTGGGTTGAGAGAAAGTAAATATTTATTAACAAGTACAAGTATAATGAATTTAGAAGAATTACCTAAAGAATTAGTTATAATTGGTGCAGGATATATTGGACTTGAATTTGCTTCAACTTATTCTGGTTTTGGATCAAAAGTTACAATAATTGATTTTGCAAAAGATATTTTACAAAGAGAGGAAAAAGAAGCGGCGGATAGAGTTAAAACAATTTTAGAAGCAAAAGGTGTAAACTTTATTTTAGGAGCAAAAGTTCAAGAAATTGTAGATGAAGAGAATAAAGTTGTGGTAAAAGTTGAAAAAGAAAATGGAGAAATTGTAAATATTCAAGGAGATAAAGTATTAGCGGCTATAGGAAGAAGACCTAATACAGATGGGTTGAATTTAGAAAAAGCTGGAATTGAAGTTGATGAAAGAGGAGCTATTAAAGTTAATGAAAAATTGGAAACAACAGCTAAAAATGTTTGGGCAGTTGGAGATGTAAAAGGTGGCTTACAATTTACTTACATTTCATTGGATGACTTTAGAATAATTAGAGATAATGTTTATGGAAATGGAAATAGAACAACAACTGATAGAAATGTAGTGCCTTATACTACATTCTTAAGTACACCGTTATCAAGAGTTGGATTGTCGGAAGCACAAGCAAAAGATCAAGGATATGAAATTAAAGTTGGTAAACTTGAAGCGATGGCTATTCCAAAAGGGAAAATTGAAGGGAAATCAGAAGGGTTGTTAAAAGTAGTAGTTGATGCTAAAACAGATTTAATTTTAGGAGCAACTTTATTGTGCCATGATTCTCATGAAATGATAAATATTATAGCTTTAGCAATGAAAGGAAATTTAAAATATCAATATATTCGTGATATGATATTCACACATCCTACAATGTCAGAATCATTAAATGATTTATTTGGAAGTGTAAAATAATATGTGAAAAAAGCAAGTTTTAGTTTAACTTTAACTTGCTTTTTTATAAATTTAGAATAATAAGGTATTTAGTTTTTGTTGTAAAATCAAATTGTCTAAAAAAATAAATTATGTTATAATAAGCGTAGATATTATGAAAAAGGTTGAAAAAATGAGAAAAAAAAATAAAATTTTATTTATCTTTTTATCTTATATTATGTTTAATGGACATTTGTATGCAAATGATGAAATAGTGGAGTTAGAAAGTAATAAATCGGTTATTGATTTAGAGAAAGAAACTGTAAAAGCTAAAGAGCGTTCAACTATAAAATATGAGGATATTATAATTCATGCAGATCAAATTGAAAAGTTAGAAAATGACAATGTTATTAAAGCAAGTGGAAATGCGGTATTTATTCATGATAATCAAGTTATAAATGCAGAACAAATAATTTATAATACAGAGACACGGAAAGCTATTATTTCTAAATTTAATGGTTTTGATACGAATTTAAAATTGCGTTTTGGTGGTGAAAAAACAGAAATACAAGATACATCAAAAATTAATATATATAAAGGGTGGATTACAACAAGTAATTATGAGAATCCAAATTATAAAGTAGAAGCAGATGAATTTATATTTTATCCAAATAAAAAATTAATTACTAAAAATGTTGGAATATCGATTGGTGAAAAAAAACTATTTAAAATACCACGCTATGTGAAATCATTAAAACCAAATTTACAAAAAGATACATTATTTTCATTTTTAGGTAAATATATAGATAAAGGAAGTTTGATTTCTTGGAGATTTGATTATGAGCATAGTAATTTAGCACAAGGATTTATAAATTTTGGACTTAGTGAAAATAAAAAAATAACTTTGAAATGGTCAAATGATTATAAATTGTCAGAAAAGAATAGTGGAAATATATTTGTAAATAAGTATGTTCTTCCATTTGGTGGACATGAAAAAGAATGGGATATAATGTGGACACATACTGCAATAATAGAGCCTAAAAAAGATAAAGCAAATAGAAATTTTTTTGATTTAGGATATGGTCTTTGGAATTTAAAATATCAAAATAAAACAACAAATTTAATATCAACAGTTGATAATAAAATGCTGAAAGATACTCAAACAGATTATTTGGAAAAATATAAACAAATAGGTTTTTATGATTTTAAAATTAATCAAGAAATAGGTAAAAATGGAGAGCTTAATTTTGAATATTATTGGACGCAAGACAGAGAAGCATTAAAAGAATTAACACGAATAAATGATGAAATTGCTCGTAACAATAATTTAGATTTGTTAGATACAGATATTGATTTATATAAAAAGTTAAAATATTTAAGTAGCTATAATAATGTGAATGTAAAAATAGAAACTGAAAATTTTATTGATGTTAATCCAGGTTATGTAAAAGATTATAATTCATATAAAAAATTTTATAATTATGAATTTGATATGAAAGAACCTAAAATAAAATTTAATTTTATTAATTTAGATAAAGATGAATATGGTGAGATATTTGGAATAAAAGAAAAAGATAATTTTGATTTGTTTTTATTTAAAAATAAAAATGATAGATGGATTCAAAAAATAGCTTATGACACTAAAAAAGAGTGGAATTTAATTTTAGGGAATTATTATTTATTTAAAAAGAATAATATTTTTGGCTATAAAGCTAAAACAACAGCAGAGCATTTATTTAATGATTTATATTTTAGTGTAAATACAAAGCGTGTTAATTTAAAGAAAAAAGAATACGAATATGATTATACTAGAGATAATCACAATTATGATAATTTTTTTAATGAAAATTTAAGTGGTAGAAATTTAACATTATATAATAATGATAGAATTTATAAAATATATGAAAATTCAAAATATGCCAAAAGAGCAAAAAAAATAATAGATGAATCGTATGTTTCAGGGAAATTTAATATAGGTAATAACAATATAGCTTTACCAATTAAAGATTCATTTATCTCATTTAATTATGGAATTGAAAATAGAAATTATAAAAATATTTATGTTCCAGATTTTTCAGGGATTATCGTATCAGCGGGGGAAAAAATAGATGTAGGTCGTAAATTGGAAGATATAAACTCAAAAACTGGATATAAAATAGCTAAAGATTCAAATGGGAATGAAATAAAAAGTGATCCAAAAGTTATAGTTAATACATTAGATACGAGATTATTTACAACATTATTTAATAATACATATAAAATAAATAGAAAATATGATGTTAAAATAATAAATGACCTTAAGTTGACAGTTCAAAAAACATCTGCAAAAAACGCAATATATGATGGATATGATATAATTGAAGTTCCAACAAATGATTTAAAAATAGAAAATAAATTTAAAACAAGTGTAGGAAATGTAAACTTTCAATATAATTTTTTAAAAAGAGATAATAAACATTTTCAAAATAATTGGTTAAAAAATTCATATATAAAAAATTATATAAAAGTTGATATAGATAACAATAGATTTGTAGCTGTTAATTTTGAAAAAAGCAAAAGGTACGAAAATGAAAAAATAAAAGATAGTGAGAATATTCAAAAAGAATTTCAGTATGGTTATACGAGCAAGGTAGGAAATAACTTTATATATAGTTATTTTGAAAATATAACAAAATATTATCCTTATAATGAAATTTTAGGATGGGATAATAATAAATATAAAGAAGAAAATAAGGTTAGAAATATTGGATTAAGTTTTAATGAATGGAGAGTTGATTATTCTAAAAATATTGTAATTTTAAATGATATATTTGCACCAACTGGAACTTTAAATATTCCGGAATTGAAATCTAAATTAGATAATGATATAATATCTATTACATATGATACTAAAAATATAAAAAATAGACAATCTAATGTAAATCATGTTGCAAAAATAGAGTTAGGAATGGGTAAAAAAGAGTATAGATATTTGAATGGAACGCCTGCAAATGTATTTGATGATATTTATGCAGTAGGTGATGATTATACGAATATAAATTTAATGTATAGATATGAAAAAAATATGGAATCTCAACTTGTTAAAAATGAAAAAAATTCAAATTATTCTAAAACGGCATCTATAAGTGAAAATGATATAAAAGAAAAAGGAATATATAGTCTAAATTTATTTAATGATAAAATTAGAAAAAAAACAAGCACATTAAAGTATTTTCAAATTGGAATAAATTTACAATTAGATGAAACAAATTCACTTCAAACTACTAAATTAAAAGGGTTAGAGAAAATAAATGATTTTGCTTTTAGACTAGAAGCAGGTTATTCGGATAAATATTTTGTTGATTATAAATTTATAATGGAAAGACCTGATGGAATTTTTAGAAATGATGTGAATAGAAAAAGTCAATATAATTTTAGAAAACATGATTTAGAAGTGAAATATAAAATAGGGAAAAATGAAGAAAAACCTTGGTGGATTGGTGCAAGTATTCAATATGTACAAGACGGTTTACCAAAATTATCGGATCCTGAAATATATGAAAGCTCAAATAATGCAGTAAAAGTTAATAAGATAACAAAAGGAATAGTGACATTAACTCATATTGCTGAAAATATACAGTGGGAAATAGGTGGTGGAGTGAAATGGGATAAGCCTGATAATAAAAAATTAGGATATTATCCAGTAGTATCATTGAAATTTTCATTAGTACCATTTCCTGAAAAAAGTATAAATATTGGTTATGATGAAGGAAGTCCTAAGTTTGGAATAAAATTTTAAAAATTTTTATATAAATATAAAAGAAAGGAGTCTACTTCTAATTTAGTTGTAGAAAAAATATGACAGAAAAAAATTTATTTGAAGAAATGTTAAATGATTATTTACCAGAGGAAAAAAAAGCAGGAGATATAATTGATGGAATTATATCAAGAAAAGAAATGGAATTTAGCTATTTAGATTTAGGATTAAAAGAAGAAGGAAGAATTTTAACGAGAGAAATTGAAGACTTAAATGTTGGTGATTTGGTAGAAGTAAAAGTTTTAAGAAAAGAAGAAGAATATGTAATTGTATCAAAATTTTTATTGGATAAAGCTAAAGAATTTGCAACATATGAAGTTGAAGAAATTGTAACAGGTGAAATTATAAAAAAAATAAAAGGTGGATATAGTGTAAAAGTTGGAAAAAATGAAGTATTTTTACCATTTTCATTAGCAGGATTAAATAAAGAAACTGATTATGCAGGGCATAAATTCAAATTAGTTATAAAAGAAAAAAATAAAAATAGTTTAATGGTTTCAAGAATTGATTTAGTGAAAAAAGAAGAAGAAGAGTTTTATGATAAAATTAATTTAGGAGATATCATAAAAGGAAAAGTTAAAGAAGTATTAGATTTTGGTATAATTTTAGATTTTGGAGTGACAACAGGATTCATTCATATTTCTGAAATTTCTTGGAATAAAGTGGAGGAATTAGTTGATAAATTTAATATTGGTGAAGAAATTGAAGCTAAAATTATAGAAAAAGATGTTGAAGCAGGAAAAATAAAATTAAGTATAAAACAATTAACTGAAAATCCTTGGAATAAAGTACAAGAAAGATATAAAGTAGGAGAAATTTTAGAAAAACCTATTAAAGAAGTATTGGATTTTGGATTAGTGTTTGAATTAGAAAAAGGAATTGAAGGATTTTTACATATATCAGATTTATCATATAGAAAAATATCAAACTTAAATAATAAATTTAAAGTTGGAGAAATTGTTAAATTTAAAATTATTGGATTTAATGATGAAAAAGAAAGAGTAAATTTAAGTGCAAAAGCGTTATTAGATGATAAATGGGCAGTAATTGATGAGAAAATTAATTTAGATGATGTGATTTCAGGAACAGTTACAAATATTCAAGATTATGGAATTTTTGTAGAAGTTCAAGATGAAATAGAAGCGTTTATTCATAGAAATGAATTTGCTTGGGATAAAAGTGAATTGCAAGAATATAAAGTTGGAGATAAAGTTGAATTTAAAGTAATTAATTTAGAAAAAACTGAAAGAAAATTGGGAGGAAGTATAAAACAATTAACAATTTCACCTTGGAAAGAAGCGGCAAATGAGTATAAAGTTGGTAATAAAGTAAATGTACCGATAGTTGTGATTGAAGAAAACTTTGCATTAGTTAAATTAACAGAAAGATTTAACGGAGTTATTCCTAAAAAAGAATTAACAGTTGAGTTTTTGAAAAATATAAATGATGAATTTAAAATTGGTGATGTAGTTGAAGCTGTAGTTATTGAAACGAATGAAAAAAGAAAATCAATTGTTTTATCTGCAAGAAAAATTAAAGAACTTGAGGAAAAACAAGAATTAGATGAATTAATGAAAAAATATGGAGTTTAAAATTGAAAATAAGTAGAGTAGTGTGAGAGCTACTCTTTTTAATATTTTAGTAAAATAATTAGAAAAAAAAAATAAATTATGATATAATTTTACTATAAAAATTAAATAAAAATAGGAAGAGAGAATTAATGAAATTTTTAATAATTGGAGATGTGGTTGGAGAGCCGGGAAGAAATATTTTATATAAATTTTTAGAAAAAAGAAAGCAAAATTATGATTTTATTGTTGTAAATGGTGAAAATAGTGCTGCAGGTTTTGGTATTACAATTAAAATAGCAGAACAGTTTTTTAGTAGAGGTGTTGATGTAATTACAATGGGAAATCATACTTGGGATAAAAAAGAAATTTATGAGTATTTTAATAAAACTAAAAATATAATAAGACCGATAAATTTTGCGAAAGAAGCACCGGGAAATGGTTATACAATAGTTGAAAAAAACGGAATAAAAGTTGCAGTTATAAATGCTCAAGGTAAAGTGTTTATGCCAACGATTGCTTGTCCTTTTTTAGCTTTAGATGATGTAGTTCCTCAAATACAAAAAGAAACAAATATTATAATTTTAGATTTTCACGGTGAAGCAACTTCGGAAAAACAAGCAATGGGGTGGAATTTAACAGGGAAAGTGTCGGTAGTATTTGGAACACATACACATACACAAACGGCAGATGAAAGAATTTTACCTGGTGGGACAGCTTATATAACAGATGTAGGAATGACAGGTGGACATGATGGAATACTTGGGATGAATAGACGAGAAAGTATACAAAAATTTAAAGATGGAATGCCTGCGAGATATACGGTATGTGAAGATAATCCTAAAATTAATGGAATAGAAGTGGAAATAAATTCTAAAACAGGAAAAGCAGAAAAGATTAAAAGAATAAATATGTTTTATGATGAGGTGTAGTATGAAGTGGATTAAAGTAAAAGTTGATTATTATTCGGATACGCTTGAAGAAACTAAAGCCCAAATGATAAATATGTTTGAAGAAATTGGAATAAAACAAATTGAAGTTTTAGATTATTTTTCAGATAATATTTTAGATTATAATATAAAATTTCAAAAAGAAGCAGATGTTTGGTCAATTATTGGATATATAATTGATAATCGTTTTGCACAAACAAAATTAAATATAATTTTTAATAAATTAAAAGAGTTATCAGAAAATGATGAAAATTTAGCTTATGAAATTTATACTTCACATTGTAGTGATGAAGATTGGAAAGATGAGTGGAAAAAATATTTTCACACAGTAGCAATAACAGATAATATTATAGTTAAACCTAGTTGGGATGATTATGAAAAAAAGGATAATGAAATTGTAATTGAAATAGATCCGGGAATGGCATTTGGGACAGGGACGCATGAAACGACTTCGTTATGTGTAGAATTTTTAGAAAAATATGCTTTAACTGGTAGGAAACTATTAGACATAGGTTGTGGTTCAGGAATATTAATGTTAATTGGTAAAAAAATTGGAATAAATAAAGTTGTAGGAATAGATATAGACGAAAAAGTTAAAGAAGTAGTACATGAAAATTTTGAAAGAAATGCTATAAAAGAAAATTATGAAGTTATAATTGGGAATTTGGTAAATGATGTAAATGAAAAATATGATTTAGTTGTTTCAAATATTTTGGTAGATGTTTTAACAGAATTATTAAAAAATATTGAAAAAGTATTAGAAAAAAACGCAAAAGTTATATTTTCAGGTATTTTAAAAGAGAAAGAAGAAAAATTTATTGAAGAAACTTTAAAATATAATTTGGTACAAATTGATAGAAAAGAAAAAAATAATTGGGTTTCATTAGTATTTGAATATATGAAAAATTAGTATTAAAATTTAGGAGATAAAATGATAATAGCGATAGATGGACCTGCAGGAAGTGGGAAAAGTACAATAGCAAAATTAATAGCAAAAGACTTAGATTTGGTGTATTTAGATACTGGTGCAATGTATAGAATTTTTACATTAAAAACATTAAAAGAAAATGTTGAGTATACTAATTTAAAAAAAATAAATGAATTATTAGAAACATTAGATATTGATATTGATAAAGATAAATTTTATTTAGATAAAAAAGATGTTAGCTTTGAAATTAGAACAACAGAAGTAGCAAATAATGTTTCAAATATAGCGGCAATAAAAAAAGTTAGAGAAAAAATGGTATCATTGCAAAGAGAATTTTCAAAATCAAAAAATGTAATAGTTGACGGTAGAGATATAGGAACTGTTGTCTTTCCAAATGCCAATGTGAAAATATTTTTAATTGCAGATGCCAAAGAAAGAACAAATAGAAGATATAAAGAATTAAAAGAAAAAGATAAAAATATTTCTTGGGATGAAATTTATAAAAATATTTTAACAAGAGATGAAATTGATTCTACTCGTAAAATTGCTCCTTTAAAAAAAGCAGAAGATGCTATTGAAGTAGATACAACGGGGAAAAGTATAGAAGAAGTAAAAAAAATAATTTTAGAAATAATTTCATTCAAATACAATATATAGTATTAAAACATGATATAAAATAACTATTATTTTATAAAAACAAAGAAAAATCAAAAAAATACTAGACAAATTAAAAAAATAGTGTATAATAGTATAGAAATTAAGTGAAAACAATATATGGAGGTTTGAATATGTCAAAAAAAGAATTTGTAGAAGCTTATGCAAAAGCTACTGGAGAAACTAAAAAAAGAGCAGAAGAATTAGTAAATGAGTTTTTAGGTACTGTTGAAGAAGCTTTAGTTAATGGAGAACCAGTTCAATTTGTAGGATGGGGAACATTTGAAGTACAAAAAAGAGCAGCTAGAACTGGTAGAAACCCACAATCAGGGGAAGAAATTACTATAGCAGCTAAAAATGTAGTTAAATTCAAAGTTGGTAAAAAATTAGCTGATAAAGTAGCTAAATAATAAAGTGAAAATGAATTTAAGACTATTTGTGAAATTTATTCATTAAATAGTCTTTTTATTTATTAAACAATTAAGTTTATTAGTCGTAGAAAATTATGATTTTATATAATTTAATAAAAATGTATATATATATAATTATAATGATTTTTTAAAAAAGTATATTTAATAAAAATAATAAAATAATAAAAATAAAAAAATAAGGAAAGGAATTGTGGTGAAAGAAATAAAAAAAGAGTTTGAAATTATAAATGGAAAAGAGATGTGGAAATATTTTTTTGAAAATCCTAAAAAAAATTATAATCAATATATGTATGAAATGGTTAAATATCCAAATTATTTAATGTTTGATAATGAAAAGGTTGATACATATAAAGGAAAATGGAATGAATTTTTTAAAAATGAAAATGATATATTTTTAGAAATAGGATGTGGAAGTGGAAATTTTACAGTTCAAAATGCTGAAAAATTTAAAGATAGAAATTATATAGCATTAGAATTGAGATTTAAAAGGTTAGTGATGGGAGCTAGAAAATCTGAAAAAAGAGATTTAAAAAATATTTTATTTTTGAGAAAAAGAGGAGAAACTATTTTAGACTTTTTAGCACCGAAAGAAGTATCAGGAGTTTACATTAATTTTCCAGATCCTTGGGAAGGTGAAGAGCATAAAAGAGTAATTAGTAAAGAATTATTTAGTAAATTAGATGTGATTTTAAAAGATAATGGAAAATTGTATTTTAAAACAGATCATAAAAAATATTATGAAGATGTGTTGGAACTTGTACAAAATGAATTAGAAAATTATGAAGTAATATATAATACTGATGATTTACATAATTCAGAAAAAGCTTTAGATAATATAAAAACGGAATTTGAACAAATGTTTTTGTCTAAACATAAAATGAATATAAAATATATAGAAATAGTAAAAAAATAAAAAAGTAAAAATAACTCTTTACTTTTTTTTATTTTAGGGTATAATATTATTGTATAAACAAAAGATAAAAAAATCACAAAGTTAGGAGAAAAAAATATGAAAGTAGTTGTAATAGGTTGTACACATGCTGGAACTGCAGCAATAGTAAATTTAAAAAAATTAAACCCTGAAGCAGAAGTAGTGGTGTTTGAAAGAAATGATAATATATCATTTTTATCTTGTGGAATTGCCTTATATGTAGGAGGAATAGTTAAAGATCCGGCAGGACTATTTTATTCATCTCCAGAAGCATTAGCAAATATGGGTGTTAAAACTCATATGAAACACGATGTAAAAAGTGTTAATATAAATGGAAAATCATTAGAAGTAGAAAATATTGTAACAGGTGAAAAATTTACTGAAACATATGATAAATTAATTGTAACATCAGGATCATGGCCAATTGTACCTAAATTTGAAGGTGGAGAATTAGAAAATATTTTATTATGTAAAAATTATAACCACTCAAATGCAATTATAGAAAAAGCAAAAAATGCTAAAAAAGTTGTTGTAATTGGAGCAGGATATATTGGAGTTGAATTAGTAGAAGCATTTAGAGATAATGGAAAAGAAGTAGTTTTAGTTGATGCTGAAGAAAGAATTATGCCAAAATATTTTGATAAAGAATTTACAGATGCAGCAGAAAATTCATTTAGAGAAAGAGGAATTGTTTTAGCAACTGGAGAAAAAGTTGTTAAATTTGAAGGAGAACATGGTAAAGTTACTAAAGTTATAACAAATAAAAACGAATATAATGCTGATATGGTAATTTTATGTATTGGATTCTTGCCAAATACAGGATTGTTTAAAGGTCAATTAGATATGTTACCAAATGGAGCAATAAAAGTTGATGAATATATGAGAACAAGTCATCCAGATGTAATGGCGGCAGGAGATTGCTGTTCAGTATTCTACAATCCTTTAGGAGAAGAAATGTATATTCCGTTAGCAACAAATGCAGTTAGAATGGGAACATTAGCAGGACTAAATATAAAAGAAAATAAAGCTAAACATCCGGGAACACAAGGAACATCAGGAATTAAAATATATGAAAATAATATGGCAGCAACTGGAATGACTGAAGATACAGCTAAAAAATTTGGAAAAGTAGTGGATACAGTAACAGTTGTAGAAAATGATAGACCAGAATTTATGCCTACATATGAAAAAGTTACATTGAAAGTAGTTTACGATAGAGTTAGTAGAGAGATTTTAGGAGCACAAATTAAATCAAAAATGGATTTAACACAATCAATTAACACTTTATCTGTTTGTATACAAAATAAAATGAAAATAGAGGATTTAGCATTTGTTGATTTCTTCTTCCAACCACATTATAATAAACCATGGAACTTTATAAATGTTGCAGGATTAAATTCATTAAAATAATAGAAATTTAATAAATTAAAAAAATGATATAATTAAGGATAAGAATTTTTTTCTTATCCTTTTAAAATTTATAATAAAATAAATGTATAATTTTAGATACAATAATTTTTAATTATTTAATATTTAGTAAATAACTAATTTTAATTATAAGTCTTGATTTTTATAGATAAGATTTAGTATAATATAATCAGTAAACTAGAATTAAAGGAATAGAAATGAAAAAAATAAAATATATATTATTAACGATTATTGTAATGAGTTGTAGTACGATAAAAATACCACCAGAAGGTGTAAATTATGAGAGTCCTGTTCGCAAAACAAATACAGTTGATTTTTATTATGATTTAACATTTTTAGATAAAAATGGAAATATAAAATATGATAAAAATTTATGGGATGCGACATATAAAGTTGTAGATAATGCAAAAGATTATTTAATTATTGAAATGTTTTTGTTAAATGATATTTATAATAAAGATCAAGAAAATTTTCCTAAATTTGCAGAAGAATATGTAAATAAAATAATAAAAAAGAAGAATGAAAATCCAAATTTGAAAGTATATATTTTATTAGATGAAAATAATAATCTTTATGGAGCATTTGAACATCCTTTTATAACGAAAATGAAAAAGTCGGGTATACAAGTTATTGAAGTAGGAATTATGAAATTGAAAGATACCTTTCCATGGTATTCTCCAATATGGCGTACTTTGATTGAGTCACACGGCAATCCCCAAAATAAAGGTTGGATTTCCAATTTTTATGGTCCTATGTGGCCTAAATTGTCATTAAGAAATGTATTGAGAGCTTTAAATGTTAAAGCAGATCATAGAAAAGTATTTTTGAATGAAAATGAAGTTGTGGTATCTAGTGCGAATATACATGATCCAAGTTATTTTCATGAAAATGTTGCACTATATACAAAGGGAGAAATCGCTAAAGATGTATTAGATAATTCACAAAAAGTAGCAAAATTTTCAAATTCTAAAATTGAAATAGATAGTGTGAAAAATAATGAGGAAAAAATAGAAGCCGTTGAGGAAAAAGCACAAGAAATAGAAACTTTAAATAACGAAAATGATGTAGAATATAAAATACAATATCTTTCAGAAGCAAAAATAGGGAAATATTTAGATATGGATTTAGATAATACAGAGAATGGTGATGAAATTTTAATGGGGATGTATTTTTTAGCAGATAAAAATGTTGTAAAAAAATTAATTGATGCTTCAAATCGTGGAGTAAAAGTTAAAATAATTTTAGATAGAAGTCGTGATGCTTTTGGAATGAGTACAAATGGATTACCTAATAAACCGGTATCAAAAAAATTACTAAAAAATACAAAAAATAAAATTGAAATAAAATGGTATTTTACAAATAATGAACAATATCATACTAAAATAGTAATGATAAAAAAGAAAAATGGAGAGGCGATAATTCATACTGGTTCTGCAAATATGATTAAAAAAAATATACGTGGTTATATAATGGATTCTAATTTTAGAGTTGTTACGAATGAAAATAGTAAACTTGTAAAAGATATTTATTCATATTTTGACAGATTGTGGGAAAATAAAGATGGAATATTTACATTGGAATATAATGATGAGCCAACAACAAAAATTATGGCAGATTTTATGTATGAAATCCTTGATTTTACTCAATTAGGTTCATTTTAAAATAAAAGAAAGGAGCATGAGATAGTATATTAATCATGAATAATGGGATATAATTATGAAAACAAAAAAAATAATAATTTTTATTTTTACTATTTTAGCTATTTCTTGCTTTAATAAAAAAAATAAAGATGAAATGAAAAATAATAAAAATATTCAAAGTGGAATATTTAATTTGGCTAATAAAAAGAATGAAGAAATTAAAAAAGATGAAGAAAATAAAAATGATAAAATAATAAATTTAAGTGATAAAGAAAAAGAATTTTTACTAAAAAATAATATCGACCCTATGAAAGTATCACAAGAATTGAATAGAGCAAATGAAGGGAAATTAAATAGTATCTTAATGTTAGCTCAACTGTATTATAGACTTGGTGATAAATTGAAAACAAAGGAAATATTGCAAATAGGTGTAAATAAAAATTATGTAGAAGCAATGTATAATTTGGCGATAATTTATGAAAAAGAAGGGGATAAAGAAAAAGCTGAGGAATTACATAAAAAAATTTCAATAATACTTTCTAAAAATGAGAAAAATACTAATAAAATTGTTGTAAATAATCAATTTTATGAAGAGTATAATAAAGGTATTGATTTATTAAGAGAAAAAAAATATGAGGAAGCATTAGAATATTTTGAAAAAGCTTACGATAAAGGGGTTAAAGACTCAGATATACAAATTGCATATTTATATGATGAATTAAAAAATGAAGAAAAAGCAGTGGAATGGTTAAAAAAAGCAGTAAAAAGAGGAAATAAAAATGCTATACACAATCTTGGTGCAATATTATTTTCTTCAGGAAAAACAATAGAAGCAAGACCATACTTACTGAAATCGTATAAAGCAGGAAAGAAAAAATTAGCAATGGCAATAGCAATATCATACACTGATGAGAAAAATATGAAAGAGGCGTTGAAATGGTATGAAATAGCTTCAAACAATGGAGATACAGAAGCTGAGAAAATTGTTAAAGATATAAAAACTACAGAAGCCAAAAAATTAGAAAAAACATTTGAATTTTTTATAGACAATACATCCGAATATAATTTTATAGATAGAACTATATTAGAGTATTTATATCCACCTAAACCGGTTAAACCACAAAAAGCTATAATTTATAGTAATAAAAAAACAGGAAGTAAAAATATAGAAAGTAAAGCTGAGAAAAAATCGGATTATAATATAACAAGGGAAGAAATTTTTCTTATAGATAAATATAAAATGAATTATAAATAAAAGGAGCAAGGTATGAATTTTAAAAAAGTTAAAGAAGATGAAATTCAAGCAATAAAAAATAATAAAGAAAAAGTTGATAAAGATTATTGGAGACAAAAATATCATATACAAGGAATTGTAGGACTTATTAATGATCCAAATGGATTTACGCAGTTTAATGGGAAATATCATATGTTTTATCAATGGAATCCTACTGGTACAAATCATAAAAATAAAACTTGGGGGCATAGTGTGAGTGATGATTTAGTACATTGGGAGAGAATGGCAACAGCTTTAAGACCTGATACTTGGTATTCAAAAAATGGAGTTTATTCAGGGAGTGGTATTGTAATTAATGGTAAATTATATTTATTTTATACTGGAAATGTAAAAAATGATGAAGGAGTTAGAGAGTCATATCAATGTATTGCAGTTTCAGAAGATGGAGAAAATTTTGAAAGATGGGAGCCGAGCATTATAAATCAACCCGATGGGTATACGAGAGATATAAGAGATCCAAAAATTTGGGAAAAGAATAGTAAATATTATACAGTTTTAGGTATACAAAGTGATAAAAAAGAAGGAAAAGTTGTTTTATATAGTTCAGAAAATGTAAAAGATTGGAAATTTGAAGGAGAAATAGCGGGGGCAAATAGAGAGACATTAAAAGAATTTGGATATATGTGGGAATGTCCAGATTATTTTGAATTGAAAGATGAAATAACGGGAGAAATAGTAGATGTTTTAGTGGCTTCACCTCAAGGTTTGGAGCCTGAAGGAGATTTATACAATAATAAATATCAAAGTGGATATTTTTTAGGGAAATTAGACTACGATCAACCAGAATTTGAAATAAAAACACAATTTATAGAGTTAGATAGAGGAAATGATTTTTATGCTCCACAATCAATGAAAGATGATAAAGGTAGAAGAATTATGGTTGGTTGGATGGGAATTCCAGAAGAGGAAGATTTTCCAACAATTAAAAATGAATGGATACACTGTTTGACATTGCCAAGAGAATTAAAAATAATAGATGGGAAATTAAAACAATACCCTATTGAAGAATTGAAAAAATTAAGAGGAGAAAAAGTAGAATTTATTGGAATTGTAGCTGAAGAAAAAGAGGTTGCAAAAGGAGAAACTTTTGAAATGAAAGTAAAATTTTCTCAAATAAATTCTAATTTTGGAATAAAGCTACGGGCAAATGAGAGTAATGAAACTATTGTAAAATATGATTTTGAAACTAAAAAATTAATATTAGATAGAAGCAAGGGTGCTCAAAGTGATAAAAGAGATAGAAAAGTATATTTAGAAAATCAAGAAAGTTTAGAATTAAATATATTTGTAGATAGATCATCTATTGAAATTTTTGTTAATAATGGAGATGAAGTATTTTCATCAAGAATATTCCCAGAAAAAGAGGCAACAGGAATTAAAATTTTTGCAGATAAAGAAGTAAAAGTTGAATTGAGAAAATGGGAATGGAAATAACTTCAGTTAAAGTAAAAAATACAATTATATTAGAGACAAGTTAAGATGCTTGTCTTTTTTGTTTTGTAATATATAAAATAAAAAAAGATTACTATAAAAATAAAAGTAATCTCTTTTAAGTATAATTTGAAATTAAGCATTTGTAATAATATTAATTAATTCTTCAATAGTTTTTTCTCCTACTGATGCTTTTTCTCCATTAATGTAAACAACAGGTACTCCTTGTATATTTTTTTCTTTTACTTCATCAGGATAAACTCCTCCATCAACTAACGAAGCAGTAATATTTTCGTTATTCATAGCA
This sequence comes from uncultured Leptotrichiaceae bacterium, assembly GCA_963528625.1. Classification (GTDB taxonomy): domain Bacteria; phylum Fusobacteriota; class Fusobacteriia; order Fusobacteriales; family Leptotrichiaceae; genus CALHVR01. The sequence goes on from CAURVQ010000030.1 coordinate 18,132, forward strand.
ATTAAATTTAATGCTTGAACAACTTCCGGACATTTTGTGCAAGAAAGTGAAATGTAAGTTTCAATGTTTAATGATTTTGAAATAGCTTGAATTTTAGTTAATTGATCTCCTTCTAATTTTTTACCAATTCCAGCTAAACCTAATACAGCTAAAATAAAGCTATTGAACTCATGTCCTCCAGGTATTCCACAGAAATTAATTCCAGTATTTTTTTCATCTTTTAATAATGTGAAAGAAGTAGGTCTAGAAATATTGTTTGATTTTTCTAATGTTTCATCTTCTCCAAATATTTTTTTTACATAATTTACTTTTTCAGAAATAGCATCAATTTCTTGCAAGAAACTATCTAATTCTTTTGATTTTTCGCTTTCATTTAAAAATGATACTAATGTGATAGTAGAGGGTATTTGATTAAAATATCCCTTTAATTGTTCAACTATATTTGCATCTAATAATGCCATATTATTTTCCTCCTAAAAATTTAATGATTATTTTTTAAAAGCCTGTCAGCAATTAACAGGCTTATTGTATATAAGATTTAAACATAAAATTTAATTAAATTTTTCCTACTAAATCTAATCCTGGTTTTAATGTTTCTTCTCCTTCTTGCCATTTAGCAGGGCAAACTAATCCCGGATTTTCATAAACGAATTTAGCAGCTTTAGCTTTTCTTAATAAGTCTGCAGCATCTCTTCCAACACCTTCAGAGTTTACTTCATAAGCAACAACAACACCGTTAGGGTCAATTACGAATGAACCTCTTAAAGCAACACCACTTTCTTCATTTAAAACATCAAAAATTCTTGATAATTTTTGATTAGGATCACCTAACATAGCGTAAGTAACTTTTCCAATTGCTTCAGAATTATCGTGCCATGCTTTATGTACAAAATGAGAATCTGTACTTGCTGAATAAACAGTAAATCCTAATTTTTTAAATTCTTCATGATGATTTTCTAAATCCTCTAATTCAGTAGGGCATACGAAAGTGAAATCCCCTGGGTAG
>CAURVQ010000031.1:0-17522 GCA_963528625.1 uncultured Leptotrichiaceae bacterium
ATCTATTACATTTAAAAGTATAAGATCTGCTCCAAAAGCACGTGCAACTTCACTATTAGTAAGACTGGGATCAACAGATCTACCTGAAGCTATATTTTCAGAAAGTACTGTTCTTCCTTCACTTGCATGTATAGCATTCAATAATTCCTCCCTATTTATAGATAAAAAATCACTAGCATTACAATTTAATAATCTCTTAGCCATATTTTTCTCCTTTTTAATACATTATATTTAAAATAATTTTAATAAGTTATTATCATTATATTTTAAATTTTCACTAATTTTATACCTTTTTTATTAATAAAAAATTAGAAATTACTATTCTATTTTAAATACTTTTTCAAAAATTTCGCTGTATATGATTTTTTTGATTTTATTATTTCTTCCGGTATTCCTTCTGCAATTATTTGTCCACCACGGAATCCTCCCTCAGGTCCAATATCTATTATATAATCTGCAGTTTTTATTACATCAAGATTATGTTCAATTATTAAAACTGTATTCCCTTTTTCTACTAATCTATTTAATACAATTAATAATTTTCTAATGTCCTCAAAATGTAATCCTGTTGTTGGCTCATCTAAAATGTAAATTGTTTTACCTCTTGATATTTTAGATAATTCCGTTGCAAGTTTAATTCTTTGAGCTTCACCTCCTGAAAGCGTCGTAGCAGGTTGCCCTAATTTTATATAATTCATCCCAACATCTATCAATGTTTGTAATTTTCTTTCTAATGACGGTATCGTTTTGAAAAATTCATAAGCTTCTTCTACCGACATATCTAACACATCAGAAATACTTTTTCCTTTATAATGAACTTCCAAAGTTTCACGATTATATCTTTTACCTTTACACGTTTCACATTCAATATAAACATCTGGTAAAAAATTCATTTCAATTTTATTAATTCCTGCTCCTCCGCAAGCTTCACATCTTCCACCTTTTACATTAAATGAAAATCTACCTTTTGTATATCCTTTCAATTTAGCATCTTTCGTTTGTGCAAATATATCACGAATATCATCAAATATTTTTGTATATGTCGCTGTATTTGATCTTGGTGTTCGTCCAATTGGCGATTGGTCTATGTCTATTACTTTCTCTAAATACTCCAATCCTTCAATTCCACTATTTTTTAACGGATACATCTTTCCTTTATTAAGTCTGTTATGTAGCTCTGGGAATAAAGTTTGATTTACTAAAGTTGATTTACCACTACCTGAAACACCTGTTACAACAGTCATTACCTCTAAAGGTATTTTCATAGTAACATTTTTAAGATTATTCCCTTTAGCATTTTTTAGAACAATCTCTTTATCCCATTTTCGCCTTTTTTTTGGCACTTCTATTCCTATTTCACCATTCAAATATTTAGCTGTTAATGATTTTCTATTTTTCATTACTTGCTTAGGAGTCCCTTCTGCAACAACATTACCTCCATAAATTCCAGCACCGGGCCCCATATCTATTAAATAATCAGCTTCACGCATCGTATCTTCATCATGTTCTACAACAATTAAACTATTCCCAATTTGTTTCAATTCTTTTAATGTCGCAAGCAGTTTATCATTATCTCTTTGATGAAGTCCAATACTCGGCTCATCTAAAACATAAATTACACCCGTTAATCTGCTCCCAATTTGTGTTGCAAGTCTTATTCTTTGAGATTCTCCACCTGATAAAGTTTTTGTCATACGAGATAAAGTCAAATAATCTAGTCCAACATTTATCATAAATGACAATCTTTCTTTTATCTCTTTTAATATTTCAGCTGCAATCATTGCTTGTTTTTCTGTTAATTGTATATTTTCATAAAAATTTAATGCTTCTACTACACTCATTTCAGTCAAATCTATTATATTTTTATCATTAATAGTAATTGAAAGTACAACTTCTTTCATTCTTTTTCCATTACATGTCTTACATGTCTTGTCTATCATATATTTTGCTTCATAGTCTTCTTTTATTGCTTCCGAAAATGATTCTTTATACTGTCTTTTTATACTATTCACAAGCCCTTCAAACACTTTATCTCCATTGTAGCTTATACTTTTTTTATCTATTTTAAATTTGAATTTCTTATCACTACCATAAAAAATTATATTCATTTCTTTTTTAGATAATTCTTTAATTGGTTTATCCATATCTATATTATGAGAATTACACATTGCTTCAAATAGCTTCCAACTCCAAGTTTCTTGATTTGTTGATCCCGGAAAGACTAATCCACCTTCATTTATACTTAAATTTTCATCAAATACAAGTCTATTTTCATCCACTTCAAGCGTTGAACCTAACCCATTACAATCCTCACAAGCACCATAGGGAGCATTAAATGAAAAGAGTCTCGGCACTACATCAGGAAAAATTACATCTGGATGATTTGTACACGAAAAACTTTCACTATATTTTTTATCTTCTCCATTAACATTCGCAATTATTTTACCTTCTGCCAATTCAGTTGAATTTTCTATTGCTTCATTCAGTCTGCTTACAAATTCTTTATCATCTTTTTTTACTACAATTCTATCTATTACAACTTCAATATTATGTCTTTTATTTTTATCTAAATCAATAGTATCACTTAAATCTAAAATATCTCCATTTACTCTAACTCTTTGATAACCTCTTTTTTGTAAATTTAAAAATAAATTTTTATGTGTTCCTTTTTTATCTATAACTATTGGTGCTAATACTATTAATTTATCTTTTTCACTCGTTGTTTCAAGAATATTATCTACAATTTCTTCGACTGACTGTCTTTCTACTTTTTCTCCACAAATCGGGCAATGAGCTTCTCCAATATGTGCCCATAAAAGTCGCATATAATCATATATTTCTGTCGTTGTTCCAACTGTAGATCTTGGATTTTTTGACACACTTTTCTGCTCTATTGAAATCGCAGGCGATAACCCTTCAATACTATCTAATTCTGGTTTTTGCATTTGACCTATAAACATTCTAGCATAAGCTGAAAGACTTTCTACATATCGTCTTTGACCTTCCGAATATATTGTATCAAAAGCAAGTGTAGATTTTCCACTTCCTGATACACCTGTTATTACAACAAATTGATTTTTTGGTATTTCAATATTTATATTTTTTAAATTATTTTCTCTAGCACCTAATATTTTTATTTTATTTTTCATATTATTTCCTTATTTGTATTTTTCTAAAATTTATATAGAACATTTTAATCAAATCATATTCAAATGGTGAATTAAAATCTCCATATTTAAAGTCTATTAGTGATCTCAAATTAAATCCTGTCATTGTAGCCCTTGCAGGTACATAAATTGTTTCTTTTACTCCGTTAGCGTACAAAAGTGGATTTTCAAATATTACTTTTTGAGTAATTCCTTCAATTCCTGTATCAACTATCATTCCAATTCCATCTCTTAAATTTGAAGGCCCAAAAATAGGAGTAACTAAATATGTTCCATATCCAAAACCATATGTTCCTAATGTATCTCCCATTGTTTCTTTATCTCTTTTTATTCCTATTTTAGTAGCAACATCATTTATTCCGGCAATTCCAAATGTAGAATTTATTGCAAATCTTTCTAAAGCATTTCCCGCTTTATCAAATTTGAATTGCAATACCGAATTTACAAAAGTAGGAATTTCACTAAAATTATTCGCAAAATTATTGATTCCTTCTCTTACAACTTTAGGCACAACAACTGAATACACTCTTGAAGCTGGATATAAAACATTTTTATCTAATATCGTATTTAACGCATAAACCCTTCTATTAAATGGTTCAAATTTATCATTTATATTCATATCAAATATTTTATCTGAAATAATATAATCTTCATCTAATTGCCCCATATTATTAGCGATTATAGTATATTTATCTTGTTTTATTTCTTTATCTTCAATATCATATGTGTTTTCTAAATCTTTATTTTCTTCTTTTTCATCCACAAATTCAAAATATACTTCATCAGTTTCATTAAGATGTTCCCCCGTATTTGCGATAGAAAATTTACTAAGAATTATTCCTATGAAAAGAAATAATAACAATGTCTTTTTATCCATTATTTCACTTCCTCCTCTAATTTATCTACCATTAATTTGGCTACATCTTTATGCCAAAGTATCCCAGTATGTCCACCAAATGGAATTAAAACTCTATTATTGAATGTTTCTTTAATATATTTTTTATCACTTTCTGTCAACAAAATATCGTCTTCTGATGTTATAAACACTATATCATTATTATTTTCTTTTATAAATTTTTCACTATTTTTTAAATCAAAATCTTTAACAAAATCATTAAAATTCAAATTTTTATTTTTCTTTTTAATTGTTGGATATAAAATTTCTGTTGAATACTCTTCAAATGAAACTGAAAATCCTTCTAAAAATTCTTTAGTTACAGAATCAAATCTTTTATACTCCATTTTGTCCGATAATCTTTTTGCGTTATTTTTCCCATTAAATACTTCTCCTGCAAAAGTCATATTAGCTGAATAAAATCTAAATAAAAATCCTGTCAATATTTCAAAATCTTTTTCTGTCATTTTTAAACTTACTAAACTATTCATTATATTTGATACATTAATATCGTTTAAATGAATATCTTTATTATTTATAATTTCCTTAAATTTTGTATCAAAATATTTTTCAAGACTCTTTGCATCATAAATTCCATTTTGTACTAAAAATTCATCTAAAATCTTGGTAGCAGTAAAAATACTTACAGGACTATTTAATATTAACGATTTAGCTATATTTAATTTATGTTCCTTCTTATCAATTTCGTGTATTAAAAGTGACTGAAATCCACCTAAACTATACCCTCCAACATAAGTTTTTGATATTTTCATCTTATCATTTTTTTTTGCTTTATTTATTGCTTCTTCCATTATTTCATACAAATGTTCTGCCTCATCTTTTATATATCCAGCATAATTATTTTTACTTTGACTAACAATATATGGCATCGTTGTCGGAGAGCTAAATGCTATAACATTATAGCCTCTATCATAGAATACATTTGCCATATACAAACTAAGTCCACTATCATATGTTGAACCGGTACCAGATATTATTATCATTAATGGAGCTTCCTTTTTTTGTACCCATACACCATAATCATATTTTGACCAATCTTTTAATATTTCTGGAATTTTTTTGTTACTTTTTATTGTTCTCACTAATGGTGCTTTTGCTTTCTTAAAATTATACCATTGACTACTTGGAGTTCCTACAACAGTTGCTACTATTGCACTATTCTTATACGGATAATCTTTTGCAATTTGTGTTATATCTACATTCTCACCAAAACTTAATACCGACACTAATAATATTCCTATTATTATTTTGTTCATTATTCTTTTACATTCCTCTCATTCTATTTTTAATTTAAGTTCATATCTTAAACATCTACACTAATTAATCTTGATTCTCCAATTTCTTTATTCATAGTAACTCCATACAGTCTATGAGAACCTTTCATCGTTTCTTTATTATGTGTTATTAAAATAAATTGAGATTTTTCTATAAATTTATTCAATAACTCTACAATTTTTTTCGTATTAGCTTCATCAAGTGCCGCTTCAATTTCATCAAAAAATGTAAATGGACTAGGTTTAAACATAAATATTGCCATTATAAACGATACTGCCAACATTGACTTTTCTCCTCCGGATAATAACATTAATGTTTGTTCCGGTTTATTTTTATATTTAACACTCAATTCCAGTCCCGTTTCAAGTATATTCTCAGGATTTGTTAATTTTATTATTCCTTTCGCTTCATTCAGTATCTTTTTACACATATATTCAAAATTTTTATTTATTTCTTCAAAAGCATGAGAAAATTTACTTGATATTTCAAATTCTATATCTTTAATTAATGAAAATAATAATTCTCTACTATGAAGTAAATCTCTTTTTTGATCTACCATTTCAATATAACGATTATTTTCTTTTTCATATTCATCTATTGCCGATAAATTTACAGGCCCTATATCTGTCCTACTTTTTTCATTCATTGATAATTTTCGTCTAATTGATTGAAGTTCAACTTCATCTTCTATTTTTTTATATTCCAAATTTTCTTTAATTTTTTCAATGTTTATTTCTTCAAGTTCTAAATTATAATATTTTATATCATTATCATTTTTAGTTATTTTTTCTATTATTTTTTCATTTTCTAATTGATAACCAACCATTTTAACTTCAACATTTTTAAGTTCAGTTATTAATTTTTTTTCAGTTAATTCAATTTTTTTTATTTCCTCCTCTAATATTTTTATATTTTCATTCATTTTTTTGTTTTCATTAGATTTTTCTTCAATTAATTTTTCTTTTTCTAAAATATCATTTTTCAATTTATCTTTTATTTCTTCTTTTTTAATTTCAAATTTTTCTAATTCTGTTTGTTCATTCAATAATTTAATATAATCTTTTTCAATTTCTAAATATCTTTGCTCATTACTTTCAGTTTTAACTTTTAATATCTCATATTCTGTATTTACAACATTTAATTTTTGAGTATATTCTGATAAATCTTCTATTTTTTCTAATTTATTTTCTATTTCTTTAATATTTTTTTCATTTTCAATTATAAAGTCATCTATTTTTTCTAAAATATTTATATTTTCATTAATTTTATTTTTTCTATTTTCAATTATTTTATCATTTTCACTAATTTCATAACTCAAAGTATTTATTTGATTTTGTTTTCTATTATAATCATTATTAAAATTATCAAAATCGAGTATAAATTCTCTAAATTTATTTAAAATGCTTATATTTTCATCAACCTTTTCAACTTTTAATGCTTCACCTTTTTCAATTCTATTTTTTATTTCTAATAATTTTTTTTCATATTCATTATTATTTATTTCTATTTTTTTTATTTCAATTTCTATCTCATTTAATTCTGTTTTTCTTTCAAGCAGTTCATCTTTACCTTTTACTGTATATCCTCCAGTAATTCTCCCTCTTGCTGTTATTATATCTCCATCAAGAGTTACGATTCTATCATTATAACCCTCTTTTAACAATTTTCTTCCAATTTCAATATTTTTAACAACCACAGCATTTCCAAATACAAATTCTATTACTCTATCTATATTTTTATCATATTTAACTAAATTTCGTGCAAAATCAATAATACCTTCAATTTTCGGTAATTTATCGTTTATTTTAAAAACTTTTATACTATCTAAAGCTAAAAACGACGCTCTTCCTAATTTTTTTTCTTTTAAAGTTTCTATTGATTTTTGTGCAACTTCACTTGTTGTAACTACAATATCTTGAAATGATGAACCTGACAATGTTTGAAATGCTTGTCCATATTCTTTTGGAATATCTATCAAATTAATAAACGCTCCTATTATTCCATCATTTTTATTATTTAAAAGATATTTTACGCCTTTATAAAAAGTTTCATTATTTTCTATTATATTTTTTATTGCTCTTTTTTTAGAATTCAAATTCTCAAGTTTATAAAAAATATTATTTTTTTCTTTATTTATTTCATTATATTTTAAATTTAATTTACTTAAAAGATTTTCTATTTCTAATATTTCTTTTTCTTTTTCTTTTTTAATTTTTTCTTGCAATATTTTTTCATTTTCAAATTTTTCTTTATTTTTTTCAATTTCACTAAATTCTTTTATCAAATAATTTTTTTCATTTTGAAGTCTTTTTATTTCATTATTTCCAGTTAAAATTCTTTTTTCTAAATCTTGATTTTCATATTTTAATTTAACTTTATCTACTTCATAATTTTGATTTTTTTCTTTATTTTTTTTCAAATTACTTAATAATATTTCTTTTTCATTTTTTAAAGTTTCAACTTTATTTTCTAGTTCATTTTTTTCTTTTTTTATACTAATGAAATTTTCTTTTATATTTTTTAAATCTTGTTTTGAATTTTCTAATATCTCGCTTTTTTCTTTCAAATCAACTTCAACGACTTCTTTTCTTTTTAATTTTTCCGTAGCTTCTGTTTCTAAATTTGAAAGTTTATTATTCAATTTTATAAAATTTTCTTTTAAATCTTCTACTTCTATAAAAATATTTTTATTTTCATTTTTTTCATTTTCTAATTTTTTATAAAAATTTTCTCTTTTTTCATTTACAAGTTCAAGCTCTTCTTCATGTGCATTAAACTTTGAACGAATTAAAGATAATTCAACATCTAATTTTTCTTTTTCTTCGTCATACTGATTTTTTAAATTTAATTTTGTATCTATATTATATTCTAAAATCATAAATTTTTGTGTTTCAATTTTATTAGTATAAGTTTTAAAAAGTTTTGCTTTCATACTTTCTTCTTTTAGATATTTCACTCTATTTTCAAGATCTTTTTCTACATACTCTATTTTTTCAATTTCATTTTTTACTTCTTTTAATTTTTTTAATGAATCCTCTTTTTCTATTTTTGCTCTTTTAACTCCAGCAGCTTCCTCTATTATCTCTTTAAGCTCTCTTGGATTTGATGATATTATTCTCTCAACTCTTCCTTGCCCTATAATAGAATAAGCTTGTTTCCCAATTCCTGTATCCATAAAAAGATTATTTATATCTTTAAGTCGCACTTTTCTATTATTGATTAAATAATCATTTTCTCCACTTTTAAATATTCGTCTTGTTATTTTCACTTCTGAGAAATCAATATCTAAATATCTATCTTCATTTTCAATAATTAAACTTACTTCAGCCATAGACTTTGCTTTTTTATTTTTCCCACCTGAAAATATTACATCAGAACTTTCTTTTGCTCTTATATTTTTATAACTTTGTTCTCCTAACACCCAAAGAATTGCATCCAAAATATTACTTTTCCCACTACCATTTGGTCCAACTATTGATGTTATTCCTCTATTAAATTCTATAATTGTTTTATCTGCAAACGACTTAAATCCCGATAATTCTAATGCTTTTAAGTACATTTTTTACCATCCTAATTTTCTCAATTTTAATTTTATTTATTAAACTCTGCATATTCTTTTAGTCCTTCATCTAACGAATATTCATAGTCCCAACTCGTATTTTTTCTAAGTAATTCATTACATAATCTTGAATCTCTAATATCTCCCAATCTAGGCTCTCTATAATTTGCTTCTAATTTATAACCTAAATATTTTTTCATCGTATTAAACAATTCATTTATTGATGTTTTTTCATTTGTTGAAACATTCATAGTTATATTTTTTACATTTTCTATAGCTGCAACATAATTTGCTTTAGCCACATCTTTTACATAAATAAAATCTCTCGTTTGTTCTCCATCACCATCAATATAAACTGGTTCATTTGCACAGATTTTATCATTAAATATTGACACAACTCCTGCTTCCCCATGGGCACTTTGTCTAGGGCCATACACATTAGAATATCTAAATATTATATAATCTAATCCGAATAAATTATGATACATTCGTATATAATTCTCTCCAAACACTTTAGTTAATCCATACGGTGCTAGTGGTTCTATCTTACTATTTTCTTTTGATACACTCTCCTCCGGAATACCATAAGCTGCAGCAGTACTCGCAAATAATATTTTTTCTACTTTAAATTCACGGCACATATCAAGAACATTTATAAGTCCAATAATATTTTCTTCTGCATCATAAAGTACATTATTTGTAGATACTGATACGCTCACTTGTGCCGCTTCATGAAATACATATTTTATATTTTTATTTTCCTCAAATACTTTCTTCAAACTTTCTCTATCTCTTATATCTACTTCATAAAATTTATAATTTTTTAAATGTTCAATATTCTCTAATTTTCCTCCAACAAGATTATCTACTATTATTATTTCATAATCTTTTCCATCAAATTTATCTGCAATGTGTGAACCTATAAATCCTGCTCCACCTGTTATTAATATTTTTTCCATATTTATTTTATGCTAATTTTAGTTAGCATATCCTCCTTTTTCTTTATCTTTTTATAATTTTATTTTTTAATTTTTTTATAATATTAAATACTTTTTCTTTAACTTCTCCATTTATTAATAATTTTATTACTATTCCAAAATATATAATTTTAATTAAAAATTTCATCAATGATATTTCTTTATTTCCTAAAATTAAAATTATTGGGTTTACAATTATTATAAAATATAATAGTAATTTTTTATAATTAAATTTTATTTTATACTTTTTATTAATTATTATCATTTCAACTACAATTCTTATTAAAAATGCAATTAATGTAGTCCAAGCAGCTATTAACAATGAATATTCCGGGAATTTTGGTATTAAAATTAAATTTCCTCCAACATTAAATATTAAAGCACAAACCGAGAAATAAAAAATATACATACTATCTTCATGATAATGAAAGAAATAATCAAGACAAATTAATGATCTTATTACAACTCCAGCTAATATTATTGAAATTGGATTTATAGAATTTTCATAACTTGCTGGAAAAATTATTTTCACCATTTCTGGTGCAAAAAGCTGTGCTCCAACACAGACAAAAGCTATTAATGCAACAAAATCTTCCAAACTTTTAGTTATTCTTGGATTTGTTTTATCTTTTTTCATCGCTTCATAAAATTCTGGTGTCCAACTATTTATAAACGAACTTGTAACTACCGACAAAATTTGTCCACCTGTATATGCTAAACTATAATCTCCTGCTTGTGAAAATGATGAAAATTTTGCTATTAAAATTCTATCACTAAAATTAACAATTTGATCAGTTAATTCAATAAATATTAATGGCAATCCATTTTTTATAGAATATTTTATATATTCTGTTTTTATTTTTAATGTAAATTTACCAAAATAATCTTTAAAATAATAAATCAACAACAATAAAATTGCTATTAAATTTGCAAATTGATTACCAAAAACTCCCATTTTTAAATTTTTTATAAAAATAATTGTTAAAATATATGTTGTAAAGACTGTAATCAAACTTCCAACTGCAACCTTTGTATACATTTTTTTCATTCTAAAAAGTGTAGTTGCTAATGTATTTAATGCATTTATTGACGCTATCATAACTGTTACTATTACTAACGGATTATAATTAACTTTACTTAAATCAAGTACATATGAAAACAATTTTCTAGCTAATGGCGTAAATAAAAAAATATACATTAATATATTAAATATTATTACAATCATAGCAGTTGAAAACATATAGCTTCCTAATTCTTCTTCATTATCTTTTAAATCTATATACTTTTTCATTTGAGCATTATAAAGACCTAATCCTAGAACCACAGCAAATAAAGTTGCTATCGGGCCTAATGTTCCCACTATCCCAAACTCTTCTTTTGTCAAAAGTCTTGTAATTATAGGTAAAAAAATTAACGATCCCATTTTAGTTACTATATTTGATAAACTATAAACCATTGTTCCCTTTAATAAATTTTTATTATTCATTATTCATTTTTCTCCTACTTTATATTTTTATATTATAACATTTTTTTCTATCTTTTTTTAGTATAAAATTAAAATTTTAAGTTTTTTTTATTTTAAACCTCATATAATATTAAATAATAATAAAATAATTATAATAAAGTTAAAATAAAAAGAATTACACCTTATAAAATTAGATGTAATTCCTTAAATATTTAAAATCTTTCTTGTGCAAAAGGAGTATCCATTGTTATTTAATAAAATTTAATACCTGTATTTTCTCCTGCTGCCGTATTTAACATTTTAGTTTGAATAGAACATACTTTAATTATTTTCTGATTTTAAACTATCTAAATAATTGTTATATTCTACTGGTATTTCACTATTATGTTTTACAGTTTTTTGATTCCCACATGCTAAAGTCATCATCATTAATATTTTTTTCATTATTATGTCCTTTTTATAGTATTCATAAAAAATTAATGTTACATATCAACTATTTTTTCTTACTTTTTTTATCACTTTTCTTTTTACTTTCTGTTTTTTTAGATTTTTTGCTATCTTTTTTATCAGATTTTTTTCTATTTCTTGATTTTTTACTTTCTTTATTTCCTCCACCAGAAGCTCTTCCACCAGTTGCTTCTTCTACTAATGGTTTACTATCTTTTTTAGAATTTAAAGCTCTTAAAATATATTCAGCCTCTTGTAAAGGTACTGTAACAAATGAATATTTATCTAATATTTTAATATCTTTAACTTTTCTACCCGGAGTTTTAGCTTTTTTGTTTAATAAATCAAGCAATCTTCCAACATTATACCCGTCTTTAGATCCTAACGCAATAAATAATCGTGTTTTATCTTCAATTTTTACTTGAACATCTGCAATATCATTATAATTTTCTTCTAAAAACTCATCTTCATAAACATGTCTTAATACCGATGCCAATACTTCTGTTGGATTTTTACCTTCTAATAAATTTTTAGCTATATTTACATAACTTACGTAATCTTCTTCTTTAATTATTTCTTCTACCCAACCTTTTAATGCTTCTTTTTTAGCATTTAAAATTTCTTTTACATTTGGTATACTTTCTCTTTTAATATTTGTTTTTGTAACTTTTTTAATTTGTGATAATTTTTTTGCTTCTCTAGGTGTTACAAATGTAATTGCTATCCCTTTTTGTCCTGCTCTTCCAGTTCTTCCAATTCTATGAACATAAGATTCAGCTTCTTGCGGTATAGCGTAATTTATTACGTGAGTTAAATTACTTACATCTATTCCTCTTGCTGCAACATCTGTCGCAACTAAAATTGTTAGTACTTTTTTCTTAAATAAATCTAATGCTTTTTGTCTTAATCCTTGAGTTATATCTCCGTGAATACATTCAGCATCATAATTTCTTGCTTTCAATTTATTTGTTACATCATCAACTTCTGATTTTGTTCTACAAAATACAATTCCATAAAAGTTTTGTTCATAATCTAAAACTCTACATAATGCTTCAAATTTATCTTCTTGTTTTACTTCATAATAAATTTGTTCCGTTAAATTTGTAGTCAATTCTTTTTTCTCTACTTTTAATAACTTGTAGTTTTCCATAAATCTTTTAGCTATATTCATTATTTCTTTAGGCATTGTAGCTGAGAAAAATAACATTTTTTTCTCTTCATTTGTATGTTCTAAAATTGCTTCAATATCTTCCACAAATCCCATATTTAACATTTCATCTGCTTCATCTAATACAAAATAATCTAGGTTATCTACTTTTAAAACTTTTTTCTTCATTAAGTCCATAACTCTTCCAGGTGTTCCAACGACTATATCTACACCTTTTTTCAAGCTTTTTATTTGTTGCTCTATTGAAGCTCCTCCATATACTGCTTGAACTTTTATATCCATATCACCTTTTAACGAATATATTTCATCAGATACTTGATTAGCTAACTCTCTTGTTGGTGCTAATATCAACGCTTTTACAGTTTTATCCGGTGTTATTGTTTCTATTATAGGTATCCCAAACGCTGCAGTTTTCCCTGTTCCTGTTTGTGCTTGTCCTATTAAATGTGTTCTTTCTTTTAATAATTCAGGTATTACTAACCTTTGAATTTCACTTGGTTCTTCAAAACCTTTTTTACTTAAGGCATTAAGCATATCATAACTTAATCCCAAATCTTCAAATCTTATTGACATTAATTTTTTTCCTTCTTTCTTATTTTAACTTTTTTATGATAACATATATTTTTGTAGTTTTCTACTTGATAATGATAAAATTATTGTTCCTATTATTAATATTGTTGATAATGCGTTAATTACCGGTGATACTCCAAATTTTATCATTGAATAAATTTGTACTGGCAATGTATTTGAATTTGTTCCAGTTACAAAACTTGTAATAACAAAGTCGTCTAACGACAATGTCATTGCCATTAAAAATGCTGATACAATACCTGGCATCATAGCTGGTATAATTACTTTTATTAATGTTTGAAATTCATTTGCTCCTAAATCTCTTGAAGCTTCAATTATTGAATAATCAAATTCATCCAATCTTGCCATAATTATAAACAACGAAAACGGAATATTGAATGTTGTATGTGCTATAAATATTGTTTTCATGCCTAATTCCACACCTTGATACGCACCAATTTGCATATTAAAGAATATTAATAACGCAACTCCAATTATCAAATCAGGTAATATAAGTGGTATATAGTTTAAAAATTTAATATATCCTCTTATTTTTGAATTATACCATTTTATAGCTATTGCACCCAATGTCGCTACAAATACTGAAAATATTGATGATGTCAATCCTATCAATATACTTCTACCAAAAGCCTTCCATAAATCTGGTGAATCCATAAATAATTCTACATACCATTTTAATGAAAACCCTTTTAATGCAAAGTTTTTTGATTCATTAAATGATAAAATAACTAACATAATTATCGGCATGTAGAAAAATATCATTACTAACACGAAAAACAATAATGACAATCTTCTTTTATCTCCCATTATTCAGCCTCCTTATCCATTTTCATACTTAACCATACTCCTATTGTCGTAATTATTATGAAAATTGTTGATATTGCTGATGCTGCTGGCCAATCTCTTAATTGGAACATTCTACTTGCAATTACATTTCCTAGCATAATTCCGTCTGTCCCTCCCACTAAATCTGGTACAGCATACGAACCTATAGCTGGAACAAGTGTAAATATAGTCGCTGTTACCAATCCTGATTTTATTCCTGGGAAAAATACTTTTACTAATGCTTGAAATTTATTTGCTCCTAAATCACTTGCTGCATCTAACAATGCAAAATCAAATTTTTCTATTGCTGAATATAAAGGTAAAATTGCATACGGTAAAAATACATAAACACTTATTATTATTACCGCTTTACTATTATACAATAATTCTAACGGCTTTCTCATTTTAAAAACTGTCATTAAAAATTGATTAACTATTCCATTATTTCCTAATATAGCAATAAATGAAAATACTCTTACTAAAAAATTTGTCCAAAATGGAACAATTATTAATAACAACCACAAATTTTTATATTTTGATCTTGATATAAAATATGCTGTTGGTATTGCCAAAAACAGTGTTATTAATGTTATCCAAACAGAAATATTCAAAGTCTTTATTACTATCTTTGCTAAATCAGTTGAAGTAAACAACATTTTATATGAAGCTAATGTATGTTTAAACGGAATTGCAACTCCTCCATAAGCTCCTTTTTTCAAAATACTAAAATAAAGTATTATTAATGTTGGTATTCCAAAAAATAATGTCATCCAAACACTTATCGGTAAATAATAAAACCATTTTAATAAATCAAATTTTTTCCTATCTTTAATTTGTCCCAATTTAGTTCACCTCCACCAAATAAGCATCTTCATAATGCCAGTAGAAATAAACTTTTTCTTTCCATTCAAATTGTTCTTCTTCTGTTAAAAATTTTCTATGTTGATCATAGGCATTTATTATCGTTTCTGAACCTTCCATTTTTATAAATAACTTACTTTGAAATCCTGTATAAATTACTTCGTCTACAGTTCCTTTTATCACTTTGTAGTTATCATTATCCATATATTTAGGCTCTACATCTACTTTTATTTTTTCTGGTCTAAGTGTCAATTTAACTTTATCTCCAACTTTTACAGGTTTATCAAGTTCAATTTTAAATCTCCCAAACTCTTTATTTTCTGCATAACCATATTTATCGTAAACTTCTTTAACTATTCCCTCTATAAAGTTTGTTTCTCCTATAAAATCTGCAACAAATTCATTTGCGGGCATTTCATAAATTTCATTTGGAGTTCCTATTTGCAACACTTCTCCTTTATTCATGACAGCAATTCTATCCGAAACACTTAACGCTTCCTCTTGATCATGTGTTACAAATACAAATGTTATTCCTACTTCATCATGTATTGTATCTAATTCTATTAATAATTTTTGTCTTAATTTTGCATCTAAAGCTGAAAGCGGCTCATCTAGTAGTAAAACTTCTGGCTTACTTATCAATGCTCTTGCTATTGAAACCCTTTGTTTTTGTCCTCCTGATAAATTAGAAGGCATTTTATCTTTATGCTCTTGTAATCCAACTAATTCTAAATATTTCAATACTTCTTTTTCAATTTCCTTTTTATTTACTTTCTTTAATTTTAAAGGGAAAGCTACATTTTCATATACTGTCATATTTGGAAATAACGCATAATTTTGAAAAACTGTATTGACATTTCTCTCATTTGGCTTCAATTTGTCTATAATCTCACCATTTATAGAAATACTTCCTGAATCTGGTGTTATAAACCCTGCAATCATTCTAAGTAATGTAGTTTTTCCACAACCTGATGGTCCTAATAACGAAAAAAACTCTCCTTTTTTAATTTCAATATTCACTCCTTTTAGAATTTCATCTTTCCCAAAAGTTTTTCTTACATTTTTAATCTCAAGATTTTTTTTCAATTCTCTCTTCTCCTTCCAACTCCCAACTGTTATTAATTTGTTATTCAATTTTCATTGAATTTAAAAATAAGTCTGTTTTATTTTTACAGACTTATTTATTATATCATATATTTAATAATTTATATACAACTTTTTTTCTTTATTTTAAACATTGTAAATTTCAACTTAAAGTGTCATACTTTTATGAAATATATTTTTACTTTTTCATATTTTTTATTTGAGCTTTTTCCATTTTTAAAAATAAGAGCCTTGAAATCCTTATTTTTAAAGCGTTTTTTATTTTGGGCATTTAGTTCTTTACATTGTAAGTTTTACATTTTGTGTTACATGTAAAGTAAAAAATTATACTTAAACACAAATTATTTTTTTGTTAAAATATCTATATCAAAAATAGGAGGAAAATCAATGAAAAAATTATTCACAATATTTTTAGCAGTAATTTTACCTATACTTTCATCAGTTTTTTTGTTATATCTAATACTTCATTCATAATTCAAGTTTTACATTTTGTGTTACATGTAAAGTAAAAAATTATACTTAAACACAAATTATTTTTTTGTTAAGATGTATCTGTATCAAAAATAAAAGGAAAATCAATGAAAAAAATTATTCACAATATTTTTAATGGTAGATGGATAACTTAAAAAGATGATACTGACAATAGAATTATAGTTAATATTTATGAGAAAAATGGAAAAGTTTATCAACGAAGATACAAATAATAAGAAAATTAAAAAATAAAACTATGATAGAAGTAGTAAAATCAGTGAAAGAAATAATAAAAAGTTATCCAAAAGCAATAAAAATAATAACAAGTGATAATGGGAGTAAATTTATGGACGCTGAAAGTATAGAGAAAAAGGAATAAAGTGTTTTTATGCCCATAGTTATTGTTCGAGAGAAAGAGGTAGTAATGAGGCTAATAACAAATTTGTAAGAAGATTTTTACCTAAAGGGGTATCTATGGATAAGATAACAAAAAAAGAAGTTAAAGAAATTCAAAATTTTATGAATAACTATCCAAGAAAAATTTTTAATTCTTCAACTTCCCAAAATATTTATGATAGTGCTTTAAATCTAATTTAAATTAATTTTGTGACACTTACTATTTTAATTTAGGATTTTTTTTTATATATATTTTTCTAAATATTTTTAGCAATTTTTTCTACCTTTTTCAAAAATCTA
>CAURVQ010000032.1:0-14870 GCA_963528625.1 uncultured Leptotrichiaceae bacterium
ATCCACTCCCTAATTCTATTCCTTTTATGTAAATTTCTTTAGCTTTTTCTATATTTCCTTCTTCTCTATAAATATCTCCTAATTGTCCTGCTGAATATTCACTTCCTAATTCTATTCCTTTTGTGTAAATTTCTTTAGCTTTCTCTATATTTCCTTCTTCTCTATAAATATTTCCTAACCAATAGGCTGAAGATCCATCTCCTAACTCTGTTCCTTTTTTTAAATACTCTTCAACTTTCTCTATATCCCCTTCTTCTTTATATATACGTCCTAACCAATAGGCTGAAGATCCATCTCCTAATTCTATTCCTTTTTTAAAGAACTCTTTGGCTTTTTCTATATTTCCTTCTTTTCTATAAGTATCTCCTTCTTCTCTGTAAATAACTCCTAATTTTATTGCTGAATAACTATCTCCTCTTAACATTGCTGCATGATAAAATTTTTTAGCTTCCTCTATATTTCCTTCATTATACCATTGTTCTGCTTGCTCTCTTAAAAAATCTAAATCCATAATTTATATACCTACTTTCTTAGTTATTTTTTTACTTTCAATTATCTTTTATTCTCTCATATTTCTTAAAAAACTATAACTTACAACCTCTTTATTCTTATAAGTAAATTCTACCCCACAACCATTCATAAATCAAATACATTATATATATATTGTTTATGATTAAACTTATATTAATTTTATACATCTATCTCTTAGCCTTGCACTTAAAAAGCAAAAAAATAACATGTGTTT
Organism: uncultured Leptotrichiaceae bacterium; assembly: GCA_963528625.1. GTDB lineage: Bacteria > Fusobacteriota > Fusobacteriia > Fusobacteriales > Leptotrichiaceae > CALHVR01. The sequence continues at coordinate 746 of CAURVQ010000032.1, forward strand.
TTATTGTAAAAAATACTATTTTAGTGTATAATACTTTTAACAATTTACGGGAGGAATAAAAATGATTATAAAACCTAGATTAAAAGGAAGTTTAGCTTTATCAAATCACCCAATTGGGGCAAGAGAATTTGTTAAAAGACAAATTGACTATGTTAAATCACAAGATAAATATACAGGACCAAAAAAAGTATTAGTTATTGGTGCATCATCAGGATACGGATTGTCTACAAGAATTTCTGTAGCTTTCGGTGCAGGTGCTGACACAATCGGTGTTGCATTTGAATTAGGAATTGAAAGAAAAAGAACAGGAACTGCTGGTTGGTGGAATACTATTGCGTTTACCGAAGCAGCTAAAAAAGAAGGATTGATTGCCAAAAACTTTATTGGGGACGCTTTTTCAAATGAGATGAAAGACAATGTAATTAAATACATTAAAGAAGAATTTGGTGGAAAAGTAGACTTAGTCGTTTATAGTTTAGCAAGTGCTATGAGAATAGATCCTAAAGATGGTGTTACATATAAATCAGCATTAAAATCATTAAAAGATGAAATTGTAGGTCCTTCAGTTAATTTAGAAAAAGAAACTCTTGAAGAAACTACAATGGGAGTTGCTAATGATGAAGAGTTAAAAAGTACAATAAAAGTAATGGGTGGAGAAGACTGGAAATTATGGATTGAAGCGTTAGATGAAGCAGATGTTTTAGCTGAAGGTGTTAAAACTGTTGCCTATTCATATTTAGGACCTAAAGTTACTTACGGAATATATAAAGATGGAACGATTGGAGCTGCAAAAAGACATATTGAAGCTACTGCCGATGTTTTACACGAATTTTTACAAAAAAAATATCACGGAGAGGCATACATTTCATTAAGTAAAGCTTTAATGACTAAAGCAAGTGCTGTTATACCTATATTCCCATTATATGCACTATTATTATATAGAGTTATGAAAGAAAAAGGTATTCACGAAGGAACAATCGAACAAAAACAAAGATTATTAAAAGATATGCTTTACGGAGATAAACCTGAACTTGATGAGTTTAGAAGATTAAGACCTGATAATTGGGAAATGAGAGAAGATGTGCAAGCTGAAGTTGAAGCATTGTGGGACACTGTAACTCCGGAAAACTTTAAAGAAGTTGGAGATTTTGAAGGAATTAAAAAAGAATTTATGAATTTAAACGGATTTGGCTTTGATAATGTTGATTATGATGCTGATTTAGATTTAGAAGAATTAGCAAAATTACAACCTTAATTTGTTATAATTTCAAAAATAAGAACTGTACTTTTGAGTTTAAAAGTACAGTTCTTATTTTATTTATATTCAATCAAAAATTTTTCAACTTCTTTCCTCATAGGAATTGAATCTTGAGCCCCTTTTCGTGTCACGACAATAGCTGAAACGGCAGTTGCAAATTTAAGTGCTTCTTCTACATTTTTTGTTTCACACAATTTTGCAATAAAGCCTCCCAAAAAGCTATCTCCTGCCGCTGTTGTATCTATAGCTTTTACTTTATATGCTGGTATTTCTGTAATTTTATTCATTTTATCAAATAAAACACTTCCTTTATCACCTAAAGTTAATATTATATTTTGTAAATTTTTATCTTTTTTCAACTTAATTATATTATCAAAATAATCATTATCACTATATTTTAAACCAAATATCTCTTCCATTTCAGTTTCATTTAACACTAAGTAATCAATTTTTTCTATTATTTTACTTGATAATTTTTTTGCAGGAGCAGGATTTAAAATCGTCATTTTCCCATATTCTTTAGCTTTTCCCAAAGTATATTCAATAGTTTCCATTGGAATTTCATTTTGTAAAACAATAATATCATTATTTTTTATTTTTTCTATACTTTTATCAATACATTCTTTAGTTAATTTGAAATTAGTGCCGGGTATAACTATTATATTATTATCTCCATTTTCATCAACCGTTATTATCGCTCTTCCTGTTACATCTTTATCATTTATAAATATTCCATCATTTTTTATATTATATTTATTAAGATTTTCAATAAGAATTTTCCCTTGTGAGTCATCTCCTACCATTCCAATCATTTCAGTTTCAACACCTAATTTTGAAATAGCTATAGCTTGATTAGCACCTTTTCCTCCACAACTTTCATAATACTCTTTTCCAAAAATCGTTTCCCCTAATTTTGGTAATTTTTCAACTTTAACTGTCATATCCATATTCAAACTTCCAACAACTAAAACTTTATTCATATTCACTCTTTTCCTTATTTTATAACTTCAAAAATAATATTCCAAAACTTATCTAAATTTATTTCTACTCCTGTGTAAATTTTACTTTTTTCAATTTCATCTTTTGTAAAATCACTGTACTCACAATTACTACAAATAGTTTGTCCGTATTTTTCTTTATCGTTTAATTCTATTTTACAAGTAATTTTCTCTAATTTCACTAAACTTTCATCAATCATATATGCTAAAGTTACAACATCATGTAATGTATGATATTCAAAATTACCATTTTCATCATAATTTACTGGAAAATGCAATCCATTGTAAAGAACTTCACTCGCTTTTGTTCCAAACTCTTTTATTTTATCAACAATTTCTTTATTTGGCATAGTTAAGTCCGTTATTTCAAGTCCCATCATTTTTATTTCAAGATCTGAATTAAACACAATATCCGCTGCTTCAGGATCTGCAAAAATATTAAATTCTGCAAAAGGTGTTCTATTTCCTCCTTTACAGCTTCCACCCATTAAAACTATTTCTTTAATTTTCTCTTTTACTCTTGGTTCTTTGTTTAATACTGTTGCTATATTTGTCAAAGGTCCTACCGGAACTAAAGTTATTTTTTCTTCACTTTTCATCAATGTTTCAATTATAAAATCAACTGCATTTTGTTCCTCTAATTTTTTATTCGTTTCAGGTAATTTTATTCCGTCTAGCCCTGTTTCACCATGAAATAACGGAGCTACAATTTGATCTCTTTTAAGAGGTTTATCACACCCACCATAAACTGGTACATCAATTTTTAAATAATCACATATTTTCAAAGCATTTTTTGTTACTTTTTCATAAGTTTGATTGCCTGCAACTATAGTTATTCCTAATAAATCAAATTTTTTATGAAGTCCTGCCACCATTATAGCTATTGCATCATCATGCCCGGGATCACAATCTAATATTATTTTTCTTTTTTCCATTTTTTCTCCTAAAATTTGCATAAATATAGTAAAAAATACAAACTATTTTTTAAAACAATTTGTATTTTTATTTTTTAATAACTAAACATTAAATCTAAAGTACATAACATCTCCGTCATTTACAACATACTCTTTTCCTTCAAGTCGCATTGCACCTTTTTCTTTTGAACCTGACCAACCGTTAAATTCAATAAATTTATCGTAAGATACGACTTCAGCTCTTATAAATCCTTTTTCAATATCTGAATGTATTTCACTTGCTGCTTTTGGAGCAAATGTCCCTTGTTTTACTGTCCAAGCTCTAACTTCTTTTTCTCCAGCTGTAAAGTATGTAATTAATCCTAATAACTTAAATCCACCTCTTATTAGTCTATTTAAACTAGGTTCTGTAATTCCTAATTCATCAATAAACATTTGTCTTTCTTCTTCATCTTCTATTTCTATCAATTCAGCTTCCACTTTTGCTGAAAAAGTTACAACCTCACTATCATGTTCTGCTGCAAATTCTCTAACTTTTTTAACATAATCATTTTCAATTCCTTGAGTTAAATCGTCCTCAGAAATATTTGCTGCGAACATCATCGGTTTAATTGTTAAAAATTGATATACTTTTATTAAATCTTCTTCTCTTTGTGTAAATTTCAATGTCTTTAATAACTTAAACTCTTCTAAATGTGCTTTACATTTTTCTAAAACTACTACAAGCTCCTTACCTTCTGTATTTCCACCTCTAGCCATTTTTTGATTTTTTTGAATTGCTCTGTCTACTGTTTCCATATCCGAAAAAATTAATTCTGCATTAATTGTTTCTATATCTCTTATTGGATCAACACTTCCTTCCACGTGAATTATATTGTCATCATCAAAACATCTTACAACTTGACAAATTGCAGCCGTATTTCTTATATTTGATAAAAATTGATTTCCTAATCCTTCTCCTTTTGACGCTCCTTTTACTAAACCTGCAATATCTACAAATTCAACTGTTGCTCCTAAAGTTCTTTGTGGATTTATTATTTTTGCTAATTCATCCAGTCTTTTATCTGGTACTGAAACTAATCCTATATTTGGCTCAATCGTTGCAAACGGATAATTTGCAGCTTCGGCATTTTGTGTTTTTGTTATTGCATTAAACAATGTTGATTTTCCTACATTTGGTAATCCTACTATTCCTATTCCTATCATTTATTAATTTGTACGAATTTTCGTACACTCCTTTCCTTTTTATCTTTAATTTATATCATCTTTTAATTTTTCAAATATTCTAATTATTTTCCACTTTTCACTTTCTTTCGCTTTAATCAAATAATTTTTATCTAATAACGGTATAACTTTTATTCCGTAATAATCATAAATATTTCCAAATAAATTAAAAATATCTTCTTGTTTATTCAACAAATATTTTGTTACATTTTCTCCAACAGTTATTATATATTTTGGATTAATTATTGCAATTTGCATTATTAAATATTCTTTCCAATAATCATAATCCTGTTTTTCTGGCATTCTATTTTCAATTCTACATTTTAACAATGTCGTAAAATAACATTTTGACAAATCTAAATTAGAATATGTGAAAAATTTTTTAAAATATTCTCCATATTTATCTACTAATAATTGTTTTTGCTTATTTTCTTCTTCACTTATTTCATCCATAACAAATAATATTTCAGCTTCTTTATTTCCTTGTCCAATGATTGGATTTACGCATTTATTACACAATCTTAATTCAATTTCTAATTCATTCCACATAAAATACCTCACTAACTCTAAATTTTATAAATAGATGTCGTATTTTCAAGAACAATTTCTACATCTAAATGTTGTTTATTTTCTCTTTCTAATATATTATATAAAGTATTATATGCTAATTCTGGTGTATTATTATCTTTACTTATATGCATTAAATATATTTTTTTTAATTTATTTGAAATAACTTGAGCTATAAGTTTTGAAGCTTCTGCATTTGACAAATGTCCATTTCTTCCTTTTACTCTATTTTTTAATTCCCAATGATAAGGACCTGTCATAAGCATTTCATAATCGTAATTACTTTCCAATACAATAACATCACTATTTTTAAAATTTTCTCTTATAAGATTGGTAACACATCCAATATCACTAGCATAAGCTATTTTTTTATTATTAAATTCAAAAGTGTAACCTAAACAAATTTCAGCATCATGCATTACTTCAAAATTTTTTATTACAGCTTCTCCTATATTCAATGTATCTGTATGCAAAAAATTTAAATTTTTTTTATCTATTTTCCCTATTTTTTCTCTAATTGTATTATAAGTTATTTCGTGTAAATAAATTGGAATATCATATTTTCTTGATAAAACTCCAAGTCCTTGTATATGATCTGAATGTTCATGAGTAACAAAAATTCCATCAATATCTTCAATTCTTTTTTCAATATTATTTAATTTTTCTACCGTTTTTTTACCACTAAATCCAGCATCAATAAGAAATTTTTTATTTCCCATTTCTATAAAACTTGAATTTCCACTACTTCCACTTCCTAATACTGAAAATTTCATTTTTTCCCTTTCTAAGTTTTAATAAAATAATATTTTATTCTATATTAGCTTCTATTTTCCCTGTTTCTATATTATAAACCCAACCACCTTTATTATCTTTTCTATTTGTAATTTTATTACTTTTAACGATATTTTTAGATAAATTTTCCGGAATTTCGTAAATTTTATCATTTCCATAAATCAATCCAAAACTATAATTAGTATCATTTTCTTTTACATTTTCTAAATTATTTTCGTTACCAATTAACTGAGGATTATTTCCATTTTTATTTTTATAAATTTTTATAGTATTTTCAAGTCTTAATCTTTCAATTTCAATATTAGCTTTTAACATTTTTGATGAATTTGAATAACTAATATTAAACCAAATAATATAACTAATAAATCCTAAACTTATTAAAATAATCGTTACTATTGCATAATTTTTAATATTTTTTTTCATTTATTTAATATCCCTTATTATTTTCTTTTAAAAATAGACGGTCTAACTACAACTTTTACATGTTTTGGTAATGTCAACTCTAATTTTAGTGGTCCTCTTTTAACATTTATCCACCCAAGTCCTCCAATAGCAATATCTTCATTTTCATTTATCTCAGTTGTGTAAGTTACAAATTCATTTTCAAAAAATTGCTTTTTCTCCTCACCTTTCAATATTTCAAAAAAGTTTCCACTCAATAAATCTTGAACCCTTTCTTCTTTTGTAATATGATATTTTACATCTTTTGCTGAATATACTGAAAATATTGGCTTATACTCTAATTTTTCATTTTCTAACACTTTAAATCTACAAAATGAATCAAACATAAATATTTGATTATTTTCAAGTTTAAATGTTTTTCTTGAAATTTCACCTGATGGAACTAATTTCAATCCTGTATCACTACTTATAAAATCCGAAATTCTACCTTCTGGAATTAATCCAGGAGTATCAATTATTGTAATTTCTGTATTTGGTATTTTATTATTTATTGATTTTAATGTTGTTCCCGAATATTTTGATGTTGTTATTTTATTTTTCCCTAAAAGTAAATTTATTACAGACGATTTTCCAACATTTGAAGCACCAATAACTACTGCTTTAACTTTTTTCTTTGGAAATAAAGTATTTATTTTTCTAACAATTCCATTTACTCCATATTTATTTTTAGCACTAACAAACGCTATATCATCTGGCACAATATCTTCTTCAGCAAGTCTGTCTTTTATCCAATTTGCTACTTCAGTTGGATGTACAAAATCTGGCAACAAATCAATTTTATTTACTATTATTATTGATCTGTAATCTCTCAAATAATCTAATATTTCTTCTGTGAACGACCCTTCAAAATCAATAATATCAAAAATTGGAAGTATTATATCCGATTTTTTTATCGCTTCACTTACCTCTTTTGAATATTCTTCTTTACTAAAATTATTTATAAGATTTTGTCCGTAATTTTTTATTTTAAAGCATCTTTGACAAAGCAACTCTCCTTCTGTAATATACTTTTCTTCAGGTACAAAACCCTCCTTATTTTTATCTTCAAATTGTAGTTCTATTCCACAACCCATACAATTTTTTTTTAACAATGTTTTCCTCCATTTATCATATCTATACCTTTTAATTTTCTATATTATATCATAATTTTTAAAAAAATATAATTGTTTTGATATAAAAAAGTATAATTTGTAAATTGTAACTCAAAGTGTCATATTTTTATAAAATATATTTTTTACTTTTCTCATATATTTATAAATTGTAAGTCAAAATTACACAATTTATTTCAATTTTTCATATAATAAAAAAATTGGATATAAAAACAATATCCAATTTTTTAAAATTCTATCTACTATTAAGCATTAACTCTTTCAGGATAAATACTTACTCTTTTTTTACCTTTTCCAAAGTTTTCAAATTTAACATATCCATCAGTTAATGCGAATAATGTATAATCTTTTCCTAATCCCATGTTAGTTCCTGCGTGGAATTTAGTTCCTCTTTGTCTTACGATAATATTTCCAGCTTTTACTACTTCACCGTCATATTTTTTTACTCCTAAATATTTAGGATTTGAATCCCTACCATTTCTAGTAGATCCTTGTCCTTTTTTAGAGGCGAATAACTGTAATTGTAATTTTAATATCATTTTTATACCTCCTCGATAATCATTTTTACATTTTTAGGATAATTTTCCCCAATAGCTTTCAAATAAACAAACATTGAATTTGTTAAAAGATTAACTTTTTCATATTCTTCTCTTGTTAAATTTGAATCAGCTAAATTACAAATAATTAACCCGTCATTTATTTCATATTTTATTTTCTTTAAATTTAATATTTCTATTAAACCGTTAAGCGTCATTTGTGATACTGCTGATACTGCTGCACAAACTATATCTTGTCCATAATCACCAGCATTTGCATGTCCACTTATTTTAAAATATGATATATTTTCACTTTGTTTATTTTTTTGAATTTTAATTTTAATCATTTAAACTCAACTACTTTTTAACTAAGCATTAATTGCTTTTACTTCAATAACAGTATATTGTTGTCTGTGTCCTTGTTTTTTGTAGTAAGTTTTTTTGTTATATTTAAAGCTAATTTTTTTCTCACCTTTAATGTGTTCTTTAACAACAGCTATTACTTTTGCTCCTTCTACTACTGGAGTTCCGAAAGTAACGTTATCACCTTCACCAACTAATAAAACTTCATTTAATTCAACTTCTGAATTTGCTTCAGCTGCTAATTTTTCTACTTTAACTACAGATCCAACTTCAACTTTATATTGTTTTCCACCTGTTTTAACTACTGCGAACATTATCTGTACACCTCCATAATTTAAAATCGCTAAACACGGGTATTAGCCACCCAGTCCATGCGTATACCTTGTTAGTATATCATAATTAAACATCATTGTCAAATATTTATTTTCTAATATACTTCATTTTTTCCTAAATTGTGTTAAAGTTTTAACAACTTAAATTTAAAAAATAATTTGCTCGTTTCTATATTCAATTTCTAAATTTTCAAAAAATCCAAGATTATCTGCTGTTTCTTTTATACTTGGACTTCCGTAAAATTTATTTTCCTTATTTCCAATTTCTTGTTTTCCAATATAGAAAAATCTTTTATCTCCAACTAATCCATAAAATCTAACATATATTTTTTTAGGTTTTGTAATTTTATCATCATCTTTCATATTTAAAGTAGCAAAAAAGTTTTTATATTCATATAATTTATTTCTAAAATTTCTATTAAAATCAATTATTTTTGTAGTATTTGTTGCTAAAATTCCAACTCCTAAATTTAAAGAGTATCCTTCATCGTCCAATAAATAATATGCCATTTTCAAATTATCACTATCACACACAATATCTGTTATTTTTTTATCACTTTTTAATTTATTTATTATTAATTCTAAATATTTATCTTTCTGCTTTATAAAAGTACAAGTATCTCCTATTGCATCTGAAAATAATTCTACTTTTTCATTTTGATTTTTTTCTTTTTTTTCAGTTGAAAAAGTATTTACTGACATAATTATACTTATTAACATTAATAATATTTTTTTCATTTTTTACCTCATTCAAATTTATTCAATGTTATTTTATCAAATTTAAAAAATTTTATCAAATCTTTTTAAAAAAATTATTGATTTTCAAATCCTCCTGTATATAATTGATAATAACTTCCTTTTTGTGCAATTAGTTCATCATGACTACCTCTTTCAATTATTTTTCCTTGATCTAAGACCATAATTACATCAGAATTTTTTATAGTAGATAATCTATGTGCAATAACAAAAACTGTTCTCCCTTTCATAAGTTTGTCCATTCCTTCTTGAACAATTTTTTCAGTTCTCGTATCTATACTAGATGTTGCTTCATCTAATATTAACACTGGAGGATTAGCTATCGCCGCTCTTGCAATTGCAAGTAATTGTTTTTGTCCTTGTGATAATTCATTTCCAGCATTTTTTAAATAAGTATTATATCCATTTGATAAATGATTAATAAAATAATCTGCATTAGCCAATTTCGCTGCCGCCACAACTTCTTCATCAGTTACATTTAAGTTCCCATATCTAATATTATCAGCTATAGTTCCCGAAAATAAATGAGTATCTTGTAATACGATACCTAATGATGATCTTAAATCTTTTTTATTTATTTTATCAATATTTATTCCATCATATCTAATTTTTCCAGCTTGAATGTCGTAAAATCTATTAATTAAATTTGTAATCGTAGTTTTTCCAGCTCCAGTCGCTCCAACAAATGCAATTTTTTCTCCTGGTTTAGCATATAAATTTATGTCATACAATATATTTTTGTCTTTATTATAACCAAAATATACATTTTCAAAAACAACATTTCCTAAAAGTCTTTCATAAGTTACACTCCCGTCCGCATGAGGATGTTTCCAAGCCCAATTTCCTGTTTTTTCTGTTGTTTCATAAATTTTACCTACTTCATCAATTTTTATATTTACAAGTGTAACATAACCTAAATTTTCTTCTTTTTTTTCATCAAGTACAGCAAATATTCTTTCAGTTCCTGCTCCTGCTCTTATAATCGTATTTATTTGTTGTGTTATTTGTGCTACAGGTCCATTCAAAGTTCTTGTAAACTGTAAAAATGAAATTAATTTACCTATTGTAAAACCACCAACTCCAAATATAGCTAAAATTGATCCGACTACTGTTGTTAAAACAAAATTAATATTTCCTAAATTCCCTACTGCTGGTCCCAATATATTTGCATATTTATAAGCATTATTTGACGCTTTAAATAAATCATAATTTAGTTCAGAGAATTTTTTTGAAATTTCATTTTCGTAAGAAAATACTTTTACAACTTTTATACCTTCAAGCATTTCTTCAACATACCCATTTAATCGTCCAATATGATTCTGTTGTTTAGAGAAATTTTTCCCACTTTTAGTTGATAAATATTTTGTCGTAAATAATATAATCGTTATCATAAATAATACTAAAATTGTAAGAGGTAAACTTAATATTATCATTGAAATAATAACTCCAAATGTTGTAAATAAAGCTGAAATTACTTGTGGTAAACTTTCTGCTAACATATCTCTCAAAACATCTATATCACTAGAATAAACACTCATTATATCTCCATGTGCATGAGTATCAAAATATTTTATCGGCAATTCTTCCATATGCTCAAATACATCATCTCTTAAATTTTTTAATGTACCTTGTGCCATTCTAATAATTATTTGCTGATAAATCAAAGTACAAATTATCCCTGTTAAATAAGTTAATATCATTGTTTTTATAATTTCTTTTAACGGCTGAAAATCTACACTTTTATTATTAATGTTTGAAATTATAAATTTATCAATTAAAACTTGAATAAGCATCGTTCCACGAACCATACAATATGTACTTAATAAAATAAAGATAAATATTGCAAATACATGAAATTTATATTTTTTAAACATATATTTTACAAGTCTAATTAATGAAGAAACTTTAGTTTTTTCCATTTTTTACCTCCTCATCTTCATTAGTTTTATTTTGTGTTTCATAAACTTCTTTATAAATTTCATTTGAATTTATTAATTCATTATGATTACCAATCCCAACTATTTTACCTTCATTTAAAACAACTATTTTGTCTGCATCTTTTATAGATGAAATTCTTTGTGAAATTATAATTTTTGTAATATTAGGTAATTCTGTTTTAAATGCTTCTCTTATTAATCTATCTGTTTTTGTATCTACTGCACTTGTTGAATCATCTAATATTAAAATTTTAGGTTTTTTCAATAAAGCTCGAGCAATACATAATCTTTGTCTTTGCCCTCCTGATACATTTGTTCCACCTCTTTCAATAAGTGTGTCGTATTTCTCCGGAAATTTTTGTATAAATTCATCTGCTTGAGCTAATTTACACGCATTAACAATTTCTTCATCAGTCGCTTCTTTATTTCCCCATCTTAAATTTTCTTTAATCGTACCTGTAAATAAAATATTTTTTTGAAGAACCATTGCAACATTATCTCTTAAAACTTTTAAATCATATTCTTTAACATTTTTAGCACCAACTATTACTTCTCCACTTATAACATCATATAATCTTGGAATTAATTGAACTAAAGCTGATTTTGAACTCCCGGTTCCACCTATTATTCCTAAAGTTTCTCCTGATTTTATTTTTAAATTTATATTTTCTAAATGTAAAATATTAGGGTTATTAAGATAACTATAATTCACATTTTTAAATTCAATATTACCATTTTCTATTTCAAATATTGGATTTTCAGGATTTTTTATAGTTCCTTCTTCCTCTAAAACTTCTAAAATTCGTTCTGCCGAAGCTTTTGACCATGAAATTGTTACTATTGTTAAAGCTAACATTAATAATCCTATTAATATATTTGATGAATATGTAAAGAAACTCATCAATTCTCCTGTTGTAAGTTCATTTGATAAAATTAATTTAGAACCAAACCAAGATAATAAAATTGTACAACTAAACATTGAAAGTTGCATACCTGGAGAAACTAATGCTGTCAACGTTTCTCCTTTTAACATCATTTCTTTTAATTTATTTGTTGATTCTTTAAATTTTTGTATTTCTGTATTTTCTTTAACAAATGATTTTACTACCCTAATCGCTGAGATATTTTCTTGTAAATTTATATTTATTACATCATAAAATTGAATTGCTTTTCTAAAAATTGGATTTACAACAATAATTAAACATGTTAATGCTGAACCTAATAAAATTATAGCATATACAAAAATCATTGATAATTTTAAATTAATTCTCATCGTCATTATAATTGCAAAAATCATCATAAATGGTGCTCTTAATAAAATTCTTAATATCATTTGATATGATGTTTGTATATTATTTATATCTGTTGTAAATCTTGTAATCAACCCCGCAGTAGAAAATCTATCAATATTCGTAAATGAAAACTTTTGAATTTTACTAAATAAAGCATTTCTAATATTTTTTGCGAATCCTGCAGATGCTTTTGCTGCAGCTTTTCCGGCTCCAATTCCAAATAGCATACATACCATTGCTAAAATTAAAGTTAAAACACCCATTATTGCAACATATTTCATGTCATTTTTTGCTAAACCTTTATCTACAATCAATCCCATTATTGTTGGAATTAACATTTCTAAAAATATTTCACAAGCAATAAATATTGGAGATAAAATTGATTCTTTTTTATATTCTCCTATATAAATTGATAATTTTTTAAACATAATTTTTTTAATAATATTTTAAATATTATATTCTCCTTTCTTTTTATTTCATATTATATATAATACTTATAAATTAAAATATAAAAAACTCCACCTTACATTTTAAAGTTTTATCTAAAATTAAGGTGTAGTATATAAATAAAAAGTATATTAATTAAAAAATATCCAATTCTTAAGTATTTTATTTAAGAATTGGACACAATTTATTTTTATAACCAATCACTTCTGTACATTCTATAGTCTATTTCTGGGAATATGTTATCTCTGCTTTCAATTTCAGCTACCCAACTTTCATCTAAAGTACCATGTTTAAAGTCTTCATACAACTTAAATAATCTATGAACGTGGTCGCTTATTTTTTTGTGAGCATATCCAACCATTGTCCCTGTAAACATTATAAACGGCCAACATGAAGTTTGTGCCATTTGAAGTTCTCTTGCCATTTGGTTTAATGCTCTCCACTCTAACTCATTATATGGTTCTCTACCATTTGCTACTTCTATCATTTTTTCGGCAGCTTTATGTAAATGTCTATAAACATATTCATTTGTTCCATCTAACCAAACATCGTAATAACCATTTGCACCCCAACTTGACATACTTACATCAACAATTTGATTTGTTGGATATCTGTCTAAATATCTTGAAGGTGTTATCATACTAAAGTTTGATTCTGCTGTTGCTCTAAATACCCATTCTAAGAAAATTGGACCTTCATACCACCAATGTCCATATAATTCTGCATCATACGGAGATATAACTATCGGCTTTCTATTTTTCATTTTTGAAGATAAAAATTCTATTTGTTTAGATCTATTATATACAAAATTATATGCATGTTCTTTTGCTTTTGCATAAGCTGCATCTGGATCATAAATAGCTTTATAATCACCTTTTTTATCAGTTATTGCATGATATTTTATTCCTATATTTCTTCTTACACCATCGCTATGTAAAAATGGTCTTACATAATCATAATCTAAAATATACCCTGCATCATGATGGAATTCTCTATAAGTTCCATCACCTGGATATCCTACCTCACTACTCCAAACTTGTTCTGAAGATTCTAAATCTCTTGCAAATGCGGCAACTCCATTTTTAGTATATACTGGAGAGTAAATTCCATATACAGGTCTTGGATCACTATACATTAT
>CAURVQ010000033.1:0-12527 GCA_963528625.1 uncultured Leptotrichiaceae bacterium
ATGCTATAATAATTCATATTTTTAATTAGGAGTAAATTTATGAACTTTTTTAATTTTATAAAACGATTTCTTCTCTTTACATTTAAAGAGATTTATTCTTTTTTCTTAAAACTATTATTAACTATTTTTATTTTTATAGCTTTAGGAATTTGGATTACAACGACTTTAACTACAAAAAGTAAAAATTTAATAATTCAAGGAAATATAAATGAAAATTATTCTTATGTTTTATTCAATGCAAACAATATTACAGAAGATAAAATTTCAAATTCGTCTATTTTGAATAATATTATTAATGAGAAAAATTATAACATTTCATTTAGTGATATTATAAATAGTTTAGAATATATGAAAAAAAGCAAAAAAATTAAAGGGATTATTATTAATTTAGATGAAGTTGATTTATCTTCAACTAAAATTGAAGAATTGACAAAAAAACTGAAAGAAATAAAAAGTGATGATTTTCAGATTTATGCTATTGGCTCTAATTTAGATAACTCAAATTATACTTTGGCATCTATTGCTGATGAAATCATAGTCTTTCCAACACATTCTGCCAATGTCTCTTTAACAGGCTATCATTACTCTAATTTATACTACAAAGGATTACTAAATAAATTAGGAGTTGATATGGAAATTGTAAGAATTGGAAACTATAAATCTTATGGTGAGAATTATACATCTAATACAATGTCAAAAGAATTAAGAAGTGAGCTTACAAGAATTTTTGAAAACAGATATAATAATTTTGTTTCTAATATTTCAAATAACAGAAATATTGATTTTAATACGCTTAACCAAGATATTTTAAATGGAAAAAATGTAAACTTATCTCCGTTTGTTGCTAGAGATAAAAAATTAGTTGATCATTTAGAATATTATAGTGATTTTTTAACAAGAAAAAACATTTCTAACGATGAAGTTATTGATATTTACGATTATTATAGCGATAACAAAAATAATATTTATGATTATTTACATAGACATAATGATACTATTGCTGTTTTATTCGCAGAAGGTGATATTTTATACGATTCTATGAATGATAATTCTATAAATATTACACCAGAAAATATGTCTAAAAAAATTGATGCTTTATCAAAAATTCCAAATTTAAAAGGAATTGTTCTTCGTGTAAATTCAGGTGGTGGATCAGCATTGGCTTCCGAAATTATTTATCAAGCTCTAAAACATATAAATATTCCAATTTATGTTTCAATGGCTGAAACTGCAGCCTCTGGAGGGTATTATATTTCAGCTGCTGGGCAAAAAATATTTGCCGATAATGCTACAATTACAGGATCTATTGGAGTTGTTTCTATGTTTCCTAAATTTTATAACGCACAAAACAAATATGGATTCTATTCCAATACTATTTCAAAAGGAAAATATGCTGATATGTATGATTCTTTCACTCCAATATCTAAAGAATCAAAAAATAAAATTATTGAATCAATGACTGGAACTTATAACGAATTTAAAAGTAGAGTTTCTGAATCTAGAAAAATTAATGAACAAACTCTTGAAAATTATGCTCAAGGAAAAATTTGGTTAGGAAATGAAGCGAAAGAAATTAAACTTATTGATGGTATCGCTTCCCTAGATGAAGTAATAAAAATTATGGCAAATGATTTAAAATTAGATAATCACTATAATTTAGAATATGTTTATTCGGAACTTGATTTTACAGGAACATTCAAGTTTTTAACTTCTTTCATTTTAGAAAAATTAAATATTATTTCTAAATTTGAAAATATTTATAATGCATCAAAATTAACAGATACAATAAAATTATTAGAATCTAATGGAAATAAACCTATGTATTATTTACCTGAAAGTATCGAACTTTATTAATGAAAAGCATCCCAAATCTCGTATACAAAATTTGGGGTGTTTTTTTCTAAATTAACAAAAAAATAAAAAAAGATTGACTTCTGTATTTTACAAAAATCAATCCTTAAAAGTTACTTAAATTAATTGTCTAAATTTTTGAGACAATACATTTTTATCTATTTTGATAAAAATAACTCTACCAATTTTTTAGCTTCCCCATCTTCACTATTTTTATCAACAGTTGGAAAATCTTTCGGCAATAAATTTTTAAGCCTTTCAATTGCATTTCCCATAGCGTATCCACAACCAACTTCTGTTAATAATTCAAAATCGTTTTCTCCATCTCCAAAACTTACTACTTCATCAATACTTATATTCTCTTTTTCTAATAAAAATTTTGCTGCTATCGCCTTATTTGCTTTTTTTGAAAAAATTTCCATACAATGATCTAACACATAAATCAATGCTACATCTTCACTCATTTTAGAAAGTAACTCTTCTTCTAACTTTTTTAATTCTTGAGGTTCACCAAAATAAAATATCTTATGAACTTTTTTATTTAAAACTTTTTTATGTATTATCTCTTTAGGTAAATCAGTAAAATCAAAATCAATACTACTTAAGATTTGTTCTTTTTCACCCTTTATTGTATACCAATCGTTTCCACAATAAAAATTTTGTATTATATTAGCACCATATTTTTTATAATCTATACTCAATATTGTTTCAACATCTTTTTTATTAATTGTTTCTTCTTTTATTAATTTTCCATTTTCATCATAAATCATAGCTCCATTTGATGTTATTAACGGTATTTTTATCTCTAATTCATCTAAAATAATTTTAGTTTGATTATAGTTTCGTCCTGTCGCAATATAAAATTTTATTCCTTTTTTTATAACTTCATTTACTATTTTTTTTGTATAATCTGAAGGTAAATGATTTAATCCTAACAATGTCCCATCTAAATCACTCACTACTGCCTTGTATTTTGTCATTTTTGCTCCTTTTTCTACAAAAATAATTTTTTAAATTCTTCTATAAATTCTTCATCTGAAAATGGTTTTGATAAAAAGGCTTTAATTCCTAATTTTTCTCCTATTTTTCTATAATTTTCAAATGCTACCATCGTACTACATAACATAATTTTTGCATTTTCATCATATTTAAAAATCATTTCAGACGCTTCAAGCCCATGCATTCTAGGCATATTTATATCCATTGTTACAATTTCAGGATTTACTTTTTTATAAAGTTCTATCCCTTCAAGTCCATCTTTTGCTTCTACTACTTCATATCCTTGTTCTTCTAACAATTCTCTTATATCTTCTCTCATAAAAGCTGTATCATCTACAACTAATGCTACTTTTTTCATATTGACCTCTCTTCTTTTCTCAAAAAACAATATCTTATATTATATTGATATTTTATTAAATGTCAAATATTTATTTGATTTTTTTATATTTATTTTTGTAAAAAATTCCACTATTCCAAAACTATTATAGTTGATTTTATTCATAAAAAATTATATAATATATTATCAAGTCATATAAAAGGAGAAACTATGGAAAATAACGATAAAATAAAAAAATTAGAAACAAGTTATGATGAAGTGCCTTACATTTCAAAAACATTTTTTAATACACAACCTATTAGATTAAAAACAATTTTAAAATTATTAGATTATGATGCACCAAATATTGAAACTGCAAAAGTACTTGAAATTGGTTGCTCTTTTGGAGGAAACATCATTCCATTTGCACTTTCATACCCTAACTCTAAAGTCACTGGAATAGATTTGTCTGAAACACAAATTAACGAAGGGAAAAAAATAATAAATCATTTAGGTATTGATAATATTGAACTTTTACACCAAAATGTTTTAGAATATGAAACTGATGAAATTTTTGACTATATAATATGTCACGGTGTTTATAGTTGGATTCCTGAAGAAGTACAAAAAGGAATATTGAAATTAGTTAAAAAAAATCTAGCGAAAAATGGTTTAGCTCTTATTTCATATAATACTTATCCCGGATGGAAAAATTTAGAAGTTCTAAGAGATGTTATGTTATTTAGAGATAAATATTTAACTTCAAGAGGAGTTAAAATAACAAGTGAAAATAAAGTAAGTTTTGGAAGAGGAGCGTTAGAATTTTTAAAAGATTATTCACACTTAAATAGTAGAATTAAATCGGGTATAGATGCTATGACCGACAAAAATGATTACTACATTTTGCATGAATATTATGAACTATTTAACAAGCCTTTATATCTACACGAATTTAATGAATATTTGGAAAAAAATGGTTTAAAACATATTATCGATTCAGATTTCTCAAAATCATTTCCAATGTTAAACGATGAACTTGAAGATAAAATAAATAATGAATGTGGAGATGACTATATTACAAGAGAACAATATTTTGATTTTTTATTTGATACTCAATTTAGAAGCAGTATTATTACACATAAAGAAAATATTAAAAATATTACTATTTCAAAACATATAAAAATTTCTAATTTAAGTAATTTACATTATAGAGGAGCTTTTAGTAAAAACGAAAACGGTTTATATACTACAGATGATGAAACTAATGTTAGTAATGATAGAAGCCAAATTTTAGAATTTATAACAAATGTATATCCTTCAACTACAACTGTTGATGAAATAATAGAAAATTTTAAAGAAAAAATTGATTCTCAAATTATATATCATACTATTATCAATTTAATTTATTCAAAATCTATTGAAATTTTTGATAAAGCACTAACATTGAAAACACAGAAAAAATTAAATATCTTACCTAGATATAAAAAATATTTAGAATATTTTGCGTATACAGAACATCCTATCATTAACTTTTCAAGCCGTAACGGTTTAAACATTCAAATAGGAGATCATCAAACTAAAATGCAAACAATCATTCAATCATTTAATGGAAAACAAACAGATAAAGATATTGTAAAAACATTATTACAAAAAGAAAAAAATGGAGAAATTATCGTTACTATTCCCGAAAATGAAACTTTAGAAAATGTAATAAAAGACTATGTTAAAAGCTTAAGAAATTTAATTGAAAATAATTTTTTCCACATGGAAATATAAAAAAAATTAGCTTTGTACAA
This sequence comes from uncultured Leptotrichiaceae bacterium, assembly GCA_963528625.1. Lineage (GTDB taxonomy): Bacteria > Fusobacteriota > Fusobacteriia > Fusobacteriales > Leptotrichiaceae > CALHVR01. The sequence continues at coordinate 4,963 of CAURVQ010000033.1, forward strand.
ATTGTACAAAGCTTTTTTCATATATATCTCTTATAGCATCTAAAATTCATATATCTTTTAAAATTTTTAAGACAACAGTTGCATCAATTCATCATCTGTCATATCAAATAATGTTTCTGTTGATTTTCCTTCTATTAAGCTTTCACTTAATTTTCTTTTATTTTCTTGAATTTTTAGAATTTTTTCCTCAATAGTTCCCTCTGTTACAAGTTTAATTACTTGAACACTATTTTTTTGCCCTATTCTGTATGCACGATCACTCGCTTGATTTTCCACAGCAATATTCCACCAAGGATCATAATGTATAACAACATCAGCTCCAACAAGATTTAATCCTGTTCCACCAGCTTTTAGCGATATTAATACAACTTGCTTTTGTCCTGCATTAAATTTTTTACAAATTTCTTGCCTTTCTTTTGAAGGAACTCCACCATCAATATAAAAATATTCAATTTTTTGTTTTAATAACTCCTGTTCTATTTCTTTTAATGTTCCGACAAATTGTGAGAATATTAATAACCTATGGTCATTCTCTATAATATCTGGAAGTAAATCTTTTAAAACTTCAATTTTTGCAATTTGTCCATCATAATCATCTTTAAATAAAACGGGAGAGTTACAAATTTGTCTTAATTTTGTAAGTATTGCAAGTATTTTTATTCTATTATTTTCTTTTTTATTAAATTTACTAATTTCTTTTTTAGCTTTTTTCACATAAGACAAATAAAGTTGTTTTTGCTCTTCACTAAGTTGAACGACAATATCTGTTTCAAACTTATCAGGTAACTCCGGTAAAACTTCTTTTTTAGTTCTTCTTAATATAAATGGTGCAATTATATTTTTTAAATTTTCTATTTTTTTGGATTGAGGATTTATTAATACTTCTTTATAAACTTTTTTAAATTTATTTAATGTATCTAAATAACCGTGTAAGACAAAATCAAATATAGACCAAAGTTCCAATATATTATTTTCAATAGGAGTTCCTGTTAATGCAAAATTAACTTTACTATTTAATTTCATTACAGCTTTTTTTATTTGAGATGTTACAGTTTTTATACTTTGAGCTTCATCTAATATAACTAAATCAAAATTTTTCTCCTTATAATCTTCAATATCGTTTCTTAACGCTTGATATGTTGTAATTAAAATCCCTTTTTTATGATTTTTAATAATCTCTTTTCTTTTTCTAGCAGATCCTTCAACCAAAATTGGAATCATTCCAGAAAATTTAACAATTTCCTCTTTCCAATTATGTAAAAGAGATGTTGGAACTACAATTATTACTAACAAATCTTTATTTTCTATCATTATCTCATTTAACATTGCAATTGTTTGTAATGTTTTTCCTAATCCCATATCATCTGCTAAAATAGCTCCAAGTCCAATGTCATACATATTTTTTAGCCAATTAAACCCTTGTTTTTGATATGAAAATAATTCTGCTTTTATATTTTTAGGAGTAATATCTTTTTTCTCTCTTATTTGTTTAAACATTTTTTTAAATTCGGAAATTTCATCTAAATCCGTTTTTATATTTTGAGATATTTGTGCTAATTGTAATGCTTTAATTTTTGAAATTTTATTATTTCCTATCTTTAGTCCTGAAATTGAATCAACCACTCCTAATAATTCTTCCACAGATTTATTCGCTATTTTTACTAATTCTCCACTTGATAATATTACAAATGTTTTTTCATTTTTTATCGCTTCAATGACTAAATCAACATCAACATTTTCTTTTATTCCATCAATTTCAAATTTAAAATCTAATAAATCATTTCCTAATTTTCTTACACCAAAATTTATTATAATGTTCCTTGCTTTTTTTATTGTACTATCTAATTTTATTTTTACTTTATCACTATAATTTTCATCAATTACAGTTGATAACATTGTAAGTCCATCATAATCAATTATATAAGTTCTATCATCATCAGCAGCTAATTTTTCTAAAGCAATATTTTCAATTAACGAATCTAAAGCATCTAGTAATTCTATATTCACTTTTGGAATAAAATATTTACCTTTTTTTTCAATAACTTGTATAACATCAGAAATTTTAACTTTTAATGAACTATTATTTCCCCATTCTTGAATATATAAATTTATATCACTAAATGTATCTATATACTGTGCCATTTTTATCTCATATTTTTTCAATAAATTTAATATATTCTCATCTTTTTTTCCTAAAAATTTATTTAATTTTATTGTTTCTATTTTTATTTCATCAAAAAATTTTCTTTCATTATCTGTCATTTTATAAAACTTAACATCATCCTATTAAAAAACAAAAGAATTACTATATTCTATAAGTTGTGATATATCTCTAAATTTTATTTCTCCATTATCTTCAATAAATAACGGTTCATAACTACTTGCTTTTTCTAATTCAAATTCTTTTTTCCAAATTTTTCTACCAACAGATAGAACATCTAAAATTTTATCATAAAATCCTTCTACAATTTTTATACCTTTTTTATCTCTAACTACAATATCTTTTTCTTTCATCTCTTCATAAAATTTATTTATAGCAGTTATTATTTGTAAATTATTTTCATTAAAATAATAAATTTCAGGATTATAAATAAATTTATTTGTAATTGCATATATTTCATTATTAATTATAGCTGTTACAAATTTTATTACATCTTTTATATAATAAGTTTTTCCAGCTCCTACCTTTAATCTAAAAACATATTCCGGATCAAAATTTTCTCTTTCATAATCATAACCATAACGATAATCACTATATCCTATTTCATCTATTTCTAATTCTAAAAATAATTCAGATTTATCCTTTGTAGCTTCAATTCTATTTAAAAATTTATTTTTATTGTTTGGAAAATCATCCTTAATTAATTCAATTTTACTTTTTATATTAGTTTGTTTTTTATCATTTTCAAATTGAATACTATTTTTTTCTACATTTTCTATTATTTTTTCTTTATTTTTATTTAATTTTTTCTCTTTTTTAGTATCAGCTTCTCTTGTCGTTATTATTTTTTTCTCTTTTACCTTTGATTCTATTTTTTCAAATTTTTCATCAAATAACATTAATATTTCATCTGTTCCCAAAACATCAATAACATTTTTAACAAGATCAGCTTCCATTCCTAGAGCTACAACATGACGACATACATTTTTTCTATTTTGATAATCTAAACAATCACAGTCTCCTTCAATATATTCACCATTTTTTTGTTCCACTATTATTGAAGTTTTTACTATCGTTTTTCCTTCTTTATATTCACCTTCTATTGTCAAAAAATCTCCATCAGATAACAATGTTCTTAATGTAACATCTTCTCTTTCAAAAAATTTTTTTCCTCTGTCATAAATAATTTTTCCTACCTTTTTTTTGAGTTCTGCTGTTATTTTTTTCATTACTTAATTTAACACTTTATCCCTTTCTCCATTATTACCCCATGTTCACCTGAACCATAATAATTTTTTCTTATAGATATTTTCAAAAATCCACTTTTTTCATACAATTTCAATGCTTTAACATTTTTTTCATTTACTTCTAAAAGTATTCTAATTTCTCCATTTTGTCTACTTTTATACTTTTTTTCTTCAAATAATTTTTCAATACTTTTTGTCAATAACTGTTCTCCCAATCCTTTTCCATGCTCCGTAGCTTCTATCGCTATTTCAAATAAATCTATTACATCAAAAGTATCGTAATAAATTATGTATCCCTTTATTTTTTCATCTTTTATTATAAAAATTTCATAATTATTATTTTTAAATATATCTAAAAAATATTTTTCATCAACCTTATTTGAAAAATTATTATTATGTATAGTTAGGAAAATCTCTAACAATGATTTTTTGCTAGAGATCTCCGTTTTTTCTTTATTTAATTTTAATATTTTATATTCTTTCATTATAATATTCCAATTCTATCAAATGGCCACCATCTAAATAATAATTGCCCTTTTATTCTACTTTTTGCCACATATCCAAAATATCTTGAATCGTAACTGTTTTCTGTATTATCACCCATCGCCATATAGTAATCATCAGTTAAAGTTATTTTTTCTCCATTTAATAATTTCATAAATGTTGCATCATCATATTTAAAGTCTAATATTGGTAAAACTAATTCATTTCTTCCTTCAACTCTTAATGTGAATGTATAATAAAATTCTTTAGTTGGATCATCTTTAACATAACCATCATCTATTCCAATTATATTTTTGAAATTTTGTTTTGTTCCTATTTTTTCTAAAAATTGTTCAGGCGATAATTCTTCATATTGTCCATTATAATAAGCCTCAAAATCCCCTGCTGAAATTACTTTTCCATCCAATGTTTTTCCTACTAATTTTGGAAGCATTATTATTTTATTAATTGAAACTTTATCTCCTTTTTTAGGAACATAAATTTTATTATTATAAAAAATTCCTTCTGTTGCATATGAACGATTTAAAATTGCTTGTTCTTTATCATTTTCCTGCATTTTACCATTTACTATTTGTAATGTAGTTCCCGGTGCTCCTGTTATTCTTTTAGTATACATCACTTGATTATCTTTCGGTTCTTTAAATGCTATAATTTCTCCCACTTTCGGTGATACAAATTTATATTTTGCCATATTTGCAAATACCCTATCTTTAACCATTATTATAGGTTCCATTGAACCTGATGGAATTACATAATTTCCAATATAAAAATTTTGAATAACTCCAACAATAACTATTGCTAAAACTGTTGTTGTAATTCTTGATAAAGCTATACCTATTGTACTTCTTTTTCTTCTCTCTATTTCTACAGTTTCTTCTGTTATTTTGTTAGGATTTAATTTGTTCTTATCTTTTCTAGCTTCTTGTTTTAAAAAATCAACAGATAACTCTTGTTTTGTTTCTTTTCTTGAAAAATATATTAAAGCTAAAGCAAATAACATATTAAAAGATAAATATATGTAAAATACTAAATCTAAAATATTAAACATTAAACGTCCTAAAAATAACATTACCAAATTTGTTAAAAGTATATATTCATGCTCTTTTCTTAAAACATAAAAAATAAGATTTATAATAAAAATACCATAAACACCAATTAATTTCATTTGAATATATCTGTCTGGTGTTTTATCTACTAAAAAGAAAAATATTACCGTTACAATTAATGCAATTAATGTCAATACTTTCGCAATTAAGTTATCTTTTTCTGTTCCTTCTAATGATATTTTTTTCAATACATTGTCTTCAAATTTTTTCGTTAATTCAATAACTTTTTTCTCTTTTATAAAAAAATATCCTAATAAAAATGTTGCAATAATATAAAAAATCCCCCATAATATCATAATAATACCATTCCTTTCAATTTTACTTTTTATTCCACTTTATCTTTAATAAAGAAAAAGCTAACACCATACGATGCTAGCTCATTTGTGCTATTTTCTAATTTCTTTAATTCTAGCAGCTTTTCCTGATAAGTTTCTTAAGTAGTATAATCTTGCTCTTCTTACTTTACCAATTCTCTTAACTTCTATTTTTTCAATCATTGGTGAATTAATAGGTATAATTCTTTCAACACCTACTCCAGAAGACACTTTTCTTACAGTGAAGTTTTTAGCTATACTACCACCTGATACTCTAATAACAACTCCTTCAAAAATCTGTATTCTTTCTTTATTTCCTTCTTTTACTTTGTAGTGAACAGCTACTGTGTCCCCAGCTTTAAAACTTGGTACGTCTGATTTAACGTATTCTTTTTCTACTAATTCAATTAATTTCTCTTTCAAGAAATTCACTCCCTTCTTTACTAAATATTCTTTTTATCTCTACCACTTTTTAGTGGCATAAACAATAAAAGCGGAATATCTTTTTACACAGTATGATACCATATTTTATACTTTTTTGCAAGTAAAAAATTTATTGTGTAAATTGCAACTCAAAGTGTCACACTTTTATAAAATATATTTTAAAATTTACCTTTACTTTTTTGTTTTTTTAGCTTATAATGTTTGTATAAGAAAATAAGAAGGGAACTGATAAATATGGCAAATTTCAACGAATATTTAGCTTATAAAGATAATGGAGAATATAGTACAAAACAATTAAAAATTATGGACAAAATTGAACTTTCTGAAGATTCAATTTCAAAAATCAAATCAATTAATAAAGAAATTAATATTTTGGCAGTAGCACAAGTTTTTTGTCCAGACTGTCGTGCAGTTGTACCATTTCTTGAGAAATTCTCTAGACTAAACAATAAAATTAAAATTACTTACAGTTCAAGAGATGAAAGTCAAGACATTTTAAAAGAAAAAACTGGTGTGGCTAAAATACCTACTGTCTTTTATAATGATGGACAAGAATTGCACACTATGTTAATTGAATTTCCAAATGTTGTTACAGATGCTATTAACAAAAATCCAGATAATTATGATGATATAAAATATAATTTTAGAATTGGTAAATTTAACTCTGAAATTGAAAAAGAATTAGTCAATTATTTACTTTCTTTATAAATAAATTTTAGAAATATCAAGTTTTAACTTGATATTTTTTATTTTTTTACTTTTTTATTTATATTAAATTTTAAAGTTAATAATCTAATACTCAAAATTTTTATTTTAAAGATAAAAAAATAGAGTGTAATCACACTCTATTCATAATTAATTATTTTAAGTTTTCGTTTTCTCTAACATTATAGAAAGCTGCTTTACCTTGGTAAACTGCTTCATCAGCTAAATCATCTTCAATTCTTAATAATTGGTTATATTTAGCCATTCTATCTGTTCTTGAAGCTGATCCTGTTTTAATTTGTCCAGCATTTGTTGCAACTGCAATATCAGAAATTGTATCATCTTCAGTTTCTCCTGATCTATGAGATACTACTGCTGTATATCCTGCTTTTTTAGCCATTTCAATTGCATCTAATGTTTCAGTTAATGTTCCAATTTGGTTAACTTTAATTAAGATTGAGTTAGCAATTCCTTTTTTAATTCCTTCTTCTAATCTTACTGTGTTAGTAACGAATAAATCATCTCCAACTAATTGAACTTTATTTCCTAAAGCTTCAGTTAATTTTTTAAATCCGTCCCAGTCATCTTCAGCTAATCCATCTTCAATTGAAACTATTGGATATTCAGAAGTTAATTCTTTATACCATTCAATCATTTCTTCAGAAGTTCTTACAACTCCACCTTCTCTTTTAAATGTGTAAGTATATGAACCATCATCATTTCTAGTTGCGAATTCAGATGAAGCCACATCTAATGCAAATGTAACATCTTTTCCTAATTCGTATCCAGCTGCTTTAACTGCTTCTGAAATTACATTTAAAGCTCCTTTAGTTCCATCTATTTTAGAAGGGGCATATCCTCCTTCATTTCCTACGTTTGTAGAATCTCCGTTAGCTTTTAATAATTTTCCTAAGTGATGGAAAATTTCAGCACCCATTCTTAATGCTTCTTTATAAGTTTTAGCACCTACTGGTTGAACCATGAATTCTTGCACATCAACTGCTGAATCTGCATGTGATCCTCCATTTAAGATATTCATCATTGGTACAGGTAATTCTTTAGCGTTTACTCCACCTAAATATCT
>CAURVQ010000034.1:0-12256 GCA_963528625.1 uncultured Leptotrichiaceae bacterium
TTAACATAGATTCTCTATGAGTTTTTTGTGTTGCACTTAATATGATAATTTATCAATATAAAAAATCGTAAACACGTTATTTTTAAAACGTATATTTACGATTCTATTTTTATATCTATACTACATTATTGCTTATATCAATGATAATTTTAATGCAAATAATATTGCTAAAATAATCATAACATAAGATACATGTCTTCTTTCTTCTTTTGGTGCAACTACATTGTATAATAAATTAATTACTACGTAAGATAAAATTCCTAAAGTAAGTCCATCTCCAATACTATAAGTTAATGCCATTGAAATTGCTGTAATAAACGCTGGTACTCCTTCAGTTATATCGTGTAAATCAATTTCTTTTAATGAACTTATCATTAAATATCCAACATAAATCAATGCTGGTGCAGTTGCTGCTGATGGAATTGCTATAAATATTGGTGAAAAGAACATTGCAATTAAAAATAAAACTCCTGTTGTAACTGCTGTCCACCCTGTTTTTCCTCCTACTGTAACTCCTGTTGCACTCTCTACATATGTTGTTACTGTTGAAACACCTAAGGTTGCTCCTACAGTTGTTCCTATTGCATCTGCTAACAAGGCTCTTCCGACATTCGGTACTTTTCCTTCTTCGTCTAACATATTTGCTTTTGAACAAACTCCAACTAATGTTCCTACTGTATCAAAAAAATCTACAAATAAAAATGTTGCTATTATAACAAAGAAATTACCCAATAATTTTAGATTTGTTAAAAAACTAAAATCTAGCTTCCCTGCAATTGGTGCGATTGATTCAAATTTGAATACTCCTTTTGGTAAATATATTCCTAAATCTGCTGCTTGTTTTGGATTTACTACTGCATATCCCCAAGCAAGTAAAGAACTTACAACTATTCCATATAAAATTGCTCCATTTACTCTTTTTTTGTCTAGTATCGCTATTACAAGCAATCCTATCGATGCTATAATTACTGTTGGTCCAAAGTGTCCCATACTAACTTTTGTAGCTTCATTTCCTACAATCAATCCAGCTCCAGACATTCCAACAAAAGCAATAAACATACCTATTCCTGCTGTTACTGCATGTTTCATTGGTAAAGGTATTGAATTTACTACTGCTTCTCTAACTTTGAAAAGTGTTAGTAAAATAAAGATTATCCCTTCAATAAATACAGCAGTTAAAGCCATTTGCCAACTAATTCCACCTTTTAAAACTACCGTAAATGCAAAAAATGCATTTAGTCCCATTCCTGATGCTAAAGCAAATGGTAAGTTAGCCATAAATCCCATAGCAAAACATCCCACTGCTGCTGCAAGACATGTTGCTGTTACTAATGCTCCTGCATCCATTCCAGTTGCTGACAATATTCCCGGATTAACTGCAATAATGTACGCCATAGTTAAAAAAGTTACTAATCCTGCTAACATTTCCCTTTTGAAATTTACATTTTTTTCTCCTAATAAAGGAAACCATTTTTGAATTCCTGTCAATTCATTTGTTTTCATTGTGCTAAATTCCTCCTAGATATATAATTACTGTTAAAACAGTATTTTTTATTATAACCTATTTTAGCTTTATTTTCTACTATAAAAATTTATTCTCACAATTTTTTTATTTTATTTTTTACAACAAAACCAAAATCTTCTCTATTTTTTTATTCTTAACCTTCTGCGGCTTAAATGTAATATTTCCCATTGTAATTGAATTAATTTTTTCATTATCTTCTGGAATATAGCCAATTTTTTCTATTAAAAGTCCACTTATTGTATCGTAATGTTTTGACTCTAACTCTATGTCAAAATAATCATTTATATCATTTAAAGAAACTTCACCACTAACTATATACTTTTTATCTGATAATTTTTTTATTGTTAAATCATAACCGTCAAATTCATCACTTATATTCCCCATAACTTCCTCTATCATATCTTCTAGTGTTACAATCCCAGAAAATCCACCATACTCATCAATTAATATCGCCATATGTTTTTTCTCTTTTTGTAATTCAATAAATAATTCGTTCACATTTTTAGTTTCAGGAACAAAATATCCTTCTTGTAAAATTTCTGATATTTCAATATTTTCATATCCAATTTGATATCCTTTTATCATAATATCTTTAGTATGTAAAACTCCAACAATATTATCCATTTCTTTTTCATAAACAGGTATACGAGAATATTTTAAAAATTCTTTTTTATTAAATAAATTTTCTATCTCTAAATTTTTTTCAACTAAAAAAACTTTAGTTCTAGGAATCATTATTTCTCGAGCTATTTTTTCATCAAATTCTATTACTTTTTCTATCATTTCTTGCTCCGATTCATTTATAATTCCGTGTTCACGCCCTACTTCTACAAGCGATTGAATTTCCTCTTTAGAAACTTTTTCTTCTATATCATCATCTTTCATTTTTAATAAAATTAAAATAAAATTAGTTGATAATGTTAAAAATTTTACAAATGGAGAGAATATTTTTGAAATATTTGAAATAATAACAATAGAAGATAATGCAATTTTTTCTGAATTTCTAAGTGCTATTCTTTTAGGTAATAATTCTCCAAAAACTAAAGTAATATATGACAATAATATTGTTATTAAAATCATTGAAATTTCATTACTATGTAAAATATTTAATTTTTGTAAATAAGTTCCTAAATAATGTGATAATCCTGTTGCTGCTGATGCTGATGCAAAAAAACTAGCAAGTGTAATTCCTACCTGAATTGTTGATAAAAATTTACTCGGTTCTTCCATTAATTTTTCTAACAACTGAGCTTTTTTATTTCCTTCTTCAATTAAAACTCTTATTTTATTTTTATTTACTGACACTATCGCCATTTCTGCCCCTGAAAAAAAGGCGTTTATTCCTGTCAATACAATTATTAATAATACTTGTAAAAACATGTTGGACCCTTCTAACATTTTGTGCTTTCCTCCTAAATTAAAAATAGATAAAATACTTATCTTGCATTTTACCTATTTTACCATATTTCTAATAAAAATCAAAAATTTATTTTTTATATTTTTCAAAAAAGACCAGCTTTTTACAGCTGGCGAAATAATAATTCAAAATAAATTACGTGAAATGATAAAGTAGATCACAACTAAAATTATTATTTTCTTTTTTGTATGTCGCATATTTTCACCTCCTCCACGAAGGTTTCTTACTTCTTAAAGACGCTAAACTTTAAAAAGTTAATTTATTATAACATTCATTTAATCTAATTTCAATTATTTTTTAGTTATTTTTTATTAAAATTGTTGACTTTTTTTATAGCATAGTGTATAATTAAAATGTAAACAAATGTATGTTGCATATAAAACGCTATTAGGGAGTTCACGCTCCCTTTTTTCTTTATTTTTTCTATATTTTATCAAAAAGAAAAGAGGCATTTCTGCCTCAAATATCATTTTAAATAACTTTAATTTTTTAAAAATATTTTTATCTCTAACTCAATTCATAGATAACCTCATACATTATATTTTCATTTTCTAAATTTTTAAAAGCCCACACATTTTCAACTTAGTGAGTAGTGACTGAGTTTATATGAAAATGATTTTCTGAACGAGTATAAATGTAAGAAAGTTTTTTGATTTTCACAAAGCGATGAAGTGTATGAACTTAGTAAGAAAACATCAGTACTAAAATCCTTCTATTACTTTTAAGATTCTCCAAAAATAGAATTCCTACTTCACTAAATATGCAGCTCCATAAATTCCAGCATCATTTCCTAATTCTGCTTGTACAATTTTTAATCCTTCCAAAGTAGAAAGCATTGCATATTTTCTTAATTTCTCATTTATTTTATCAAATAAAATATCTCCTGCTAATGCAATTCCACCACCAACAACAACAACATCTGTATCTAATACATTTAATAAGTTTCCAATTCCTAAAGCTATAAATTCTGCTTCATAATCAACTAAATTTAATGAAAATTCATCTCCATCCCTTGCCGCATCAAATATGTCTTTAGCTTCAACTTCTCTATCTTTTGTTCTTTCATATAATAAATTATTTTTATTTACTGTTAATCTACTTTTTGCCTCTCTTACAAGTCCTGTTGCTGATGCATACGCTTCCCAACATCCTTCTTGACCACATCCACAAAGTTTTCCATCTCTCTCAACTTTAATGTGTCCTACTTCTCCACCTGCACCGTTTTTACCACTTACAAGTTTCCCATTTACAACAACTCCACCACCTATACCAGTTCCTATCGCAAGTCCAAGGACATTTTTGTATCCTCTTCCTCCACCTTTCCACATTTCACCTAAAGTAATAACATTTACATCATTATCTACTTTTACCGGTACTCCTAAATGTTTTTCAAATTCTGCTGCAAGATCTACATTAACTGGCCAAGGAAAGTTTGCCCAAAATTTAACAATTCTCCCATTAGCAACAGGTCCGGGAACACCTAATCCAACTCCAGCTACATCTTTAAATGAAATATTCAAATTACTTACTTGTATTTTTAATATATTTGATAATCTTTCTATCGTTTTTTCAAATCCTTGTTCTGATTCTGTTTTAACAATTGTTGAAAATAAAATATTTCCATCTTCATCCAATAATCCTATTTTCGTATTTGTTCCACCTAAATCAATTCCTACATAATAACTCATATTTCCTCCTAATAAATTTAATATTTATTTAATTATTTATATTTTTTTCATAATCTTACAAAACTCAAACTTTTCCGTAAATCTTATTCAAAACATTACAAGATAACGCTTTTATAACTAAAATTAATTCAATGTAATTGCCTATTTACATATAAATTATAACACATTTTCGTATTTTTTCAATATTATATTTGATTAAATTTTCATATATTTTATCATCTTTATTTTTTTTATTTTTTCTTTGACTATATTCAATTTTTTGTATATAATATTGTTACATAAAAATGAGGTGAGAATTTTGAAACTATCAATAAAAGATTATATGGAAAGTCGTAATATTTCACGAAGAACGATTTACAATCGTATTCAAGCCGGACTTCTTGAAACAATAAAAGAAAAAAATAAAACTTATATTATAAAAGAAAATGACATAAAACCTGAAAATAAAAAATGTATGAATAATATTGATTTATCTGCATTAAATGATCTAAAACAACTTACAGAACAATTTTCTTTAATACAAGCTTCATACAATCTAATTAAAGAATTTGATTATAGTTTTTTACGTGAAAGACTTTCTACTATTGAAAGTTCAACTATTAATTTTTCTTTGTCTTTAGAAAAAAAAGTTGATTTTACTAATACTAAATTAGATAATTTTTTACCAGAAATTTTAAAAAAATTTGATTTACTTCAAGAAAAAAATGATAATTTTCTACAAAATATTCTATTAATCAACGAACAAAATCAAAATTTCTTTAAACAAAATATTGAAAGTTTAAATGAAAAATTTGATATTTTACTTAATAAATTTGAAACTATGGAAGAGAAATTTGATGAAATTATAAAAAATTCTGATTCAAAAAAAACATTTAATATTTTCAAAAAATAATTTTAAAAAATAAAAGCTACATTTTTAGATTTTTATCTAAACTTATGTAGCTTTTTTATATATTATTTTTTCAATATAAATTTTTCAATTACTTTTGCAACTCCGTCATTTTCATTTGTATCTGTCACATAATCAGCTTTATCTTTTATATGTTGTTTTGCATTTCCCATAGCAACACCTATCCCTGCAAACTCCAACATTTCAATATCATTATTTTCATCTCCTATTGTCATTACATCTTTACTTTCTATTTTTTTCTCTAATTTTCCTAATAATTTTTGCAATCCTGTTTTCTTATTTGCATTTAATGGTAGTGCTTCAACTATATATGATTGACTTCTTATAAAAGCAATTTTTTCTCTCATATCTTCTGTCAAACTAGCTTCAAATTTATTTATATCCTCTGGTTTTCCTGTAAACATTCCTTTAAATACAATTTCTTTGCTTTTAATAGCTTCATCTACACTTATTTTAGTTAAAGGACAAAATACGACTTTACTATCAAATACCGTTCTTTCATTTGGAATTTCGTCTTCCTCAGCCACAAAATAAAAATGTTCCTCTGATGTTATTGTAAAATCTATATTAAAATCTTTTTTTAAACTATAAAGCCATTTTATTTCTTCTTTAGTTAATTCAAAATAATCAATTAGTTCCATATTTTTTGTTTTATAAATTGAACATCCATTATTTAAAATAATATATTCATTTCTATCTCCAAGCTCTAAACTATTATATAAAGGCATTGCACCAAATTTAGGTCTACCTGTACAAATTACAACCTCTACTCCTTGATCTATTGCTTTTTTAATAGCTTCTTTTTGTTTTGGCATTATTTTTTTTTCATTATTTAATAATGTTCCATCCATATCAATTGCAACTAATTTTATCATTTATGTTCATCCTTTCTATTTATTTTTTACTAATTTCATTCATCACTATGCAATAATCGTTAATTTGTTTTTTCATCCAAATTATGTCTAACCATTCCCCAAATTTATACCCACTTTTTTCAAATCTACCTATTTCTATAAATCCATTTTTTGTATGAAATTTTATACTTTTTTCATTATTTCCAACAATTATTGCAACCAAATTAACAATTCCTCGCTTTTTCATCTTTTTTTCAAATTCATCATACAATTTTTGTCCTAATCCTCTTGATCTTACTTCCATATCAAGATATATACTCAAATCTGCAGAAAATCTATACGCTTTTCGCTCTCCAAATTCGGAACCATACGCATATCCTAATATATTTTTATACTCATCTTCTATGACAAGATATGGAAATCCTTGATCTAATGTAGTCTTTATTCTTTTTCTCATTTCTTCTACATTAGGAATTTCTAATTCAAATGAAATTACTGTTTTTTCAACATAAGGAGCATAAATTTTTTGAATTTTTTCAGCATCATTCAATACTGCATCTCTTACTTTTATCACTAATATCCTCCTTTTTTAAAATAATGTTTGTTGACTTGTTGCAGGTAAATCATCTGGAATACAACCATTTCTTCTCATTAATTCTAAAACAGTTTTATTAAGTTTTGTTCTTTTAGTTAAGTCTTCTTGTGATAAAAATTCTTCTTTTTCTCTTTCAGAAACTATATTTAATGCAACTGACTCCCCTAATCCATCCATTGCAATTAACGGCATTCTAATTTTACCATTTTCTATTTTAAACGATTTTGCTTCTGACTTATAAATATCTACTTTTTCTAACTCAATCCCTCTATAATGCATCTCAATTAGAATTTCATAAAGAAACAATTCTTGTTTTTCCTTAGCATTTAAGTTCCCCTTTTTCTCTATTTCCATTCTTAATTTTTTTAATTCATCAACAGTTCTAAACATTGTAGTGAATTTAAAATCATCAACTTTTCTATTTAAAAAAGCTGTATAAAATTCTATTGGATAATAAACTTTAAAATATGCAATTCTAACTGCCATCATAACATATGCCACAGCATGCCCTTTAGGGAACATATATTTTATTTTTTTGCAAGATTCTATATACCAATCTTTTACTTTATGCTCTTTCATTATTTTAGAGTATTCTTCCCATTTTTCAGGATTTTTTGTTGGTTGCCCCTTTCTTACAAATTCCATTATTGAAAATGCAAGTCCTTTTTCAATTCCATTATCAATTAAATAGTTCATAATATCATCTCTAACCGTTATAACTTCACTTAAAGTTGCAATCCCTTGTCTTACATACTCTTGAGCATTATTAAGCCAAACATCTGTCCCATGTGAAAGTCCCGATATTCTTACTAATTCTGCAAAAGTTTTCGGTTTTGTATCAACTAACATTTGTTTTACAAAAGAAGTCCCAAACTCAGGTATTCCAGAAGTTCCCGTCAATGTTCCAATTTGTTCAGATGTAACACCTAAAGCTTCTGTCCCACTAAATAAACTCATTACTTTTTTATCGTCTAATGGAATTGTATAAATGTCAACACCTGTTAAATCTTGTAATATTCTCAATGTTGTAGGATCATCGTGTCCCAATATATCTAATTTTACTAATTGTTCATCCATTACATGATAGTCAAAATGTGTAGTTTTTGAATGTGATGTCATATCATTCGCAGGTCTTTGAATTGGACAAAAATCATAAATTGTTTTATCTTTAGGAACAACTATCATTCCTCCCGGATGTTGTCCTGTAGTTTTTCTTGCACCTTCACATCCTTGTGCAATTCTCATAATTTCAGCTCTTCTCTTACTAATTTCCGGTTTTCCTTCTATTTCTTCAAAATATTTTTTAACATAGCCGAAAGCATTTTTTTCTGCTAAAGTTCCAATAGTTCCAGCTCTAAAAACATTTTCAGATCCAAATAATTCTTCTGTATACTTATGAATTTCTCCTTGATATTCTCCCGAAAAATTCAAGTCTATATCTGGTACTTTATCTCCATTGAATCCCATAAATACTTCAAACGGTATAGCATGTCCATCTTTTATGTATGGAGTTCCACACTCTGGACATTTCTTATCAAGTAAGTCTACTCCACTTCCTTCCACATTCGTAAATTCACTATTTTTACAATTTGGACATCTATAATGTGGATAAAGTCCATTTACTTCCGTTATTCCCATTAAATAAGCAACAATTGAAGATCCAACCGATCCACGTGACCCTACAAGATAGCCATTATCTAATGATTTTTTAACTAATTTTTGTGCAATTAAATATAATACTGCAAATCCATTCCCAATTATTGAATTTAGCTCTTTTTCTACTCTTTCTTGTAAAAAATCAGGTATTTTATCTCCATAAAGTTCATGTAATTTTTTATAAGACATTTCTTTTACTTCTTCTTCTGCACCTTCAATTTTGGGAGGATAAAATCCTGTTGGAACTGGTCTTACCGGTTCTATCATATCATTAATTAAATTTGTATTTTCTATAACTACTTTTTCTGCTATATCTTTTCCTAAATAATCAAATTCTTTTAACATTTCATCTGTTGTTCTAAAATATAATTTTTTATCGGAATTAAATGTTTTTCTATCCATTCCACTTCCTAACACTAAAACGCTACGATTTATAGCTTCTCTTTCCTCTAAATAGTGTGAATTTCCTGTTGCAACTACAATTTTTCCTAATTTTTGCCCAAGTTCATAAAAATATTTATTCATTTTTTTTATTTCATCTAAATTTTGTAACTCTCCACTATCATGTGAATCATTATAATTACTTACTGGATGAATTTCTATATAATCATAAAATTTTGCTTTTTCTTCAATTTCTTCTTTTTCTACACCACGCAAATATAAACTTACTAATTCTCCATTATTTTGAAATACATTTGACCCTGAACTTGCTAAAAGTAAATTTTCTCTATTTTTTTTCAATAATGACCTTGGTATTCTCGGCTTTTTATTTCCAAAATATTCAATATGGGCTTTAGATACTAATTCATACAATGTTCTAAGTCCATCTTGATTTTTTACTAATATCATTGTATTTAATGTATCTGCATTTTGTATATTTGTTTGCAATTCTGTATTTATTTCTGTTAATTTTAACACTCCACGACTTAAAATCATATTTAAAAATTTTTGAAAAATTCCTGCTGTTGCTTTAGCATCATCTACAGCCCTATGATGACTTTCAAGTGGAATACTAAAATAATTTGCAATATATTTCAATCCGTATCTTTTTTGATCAGGTAATAATATTCTCGCTAATTGAAGAGTATCAATTACACTTGTTGAATATTCTAAATTCATTTCTTTTGCTTTTTGAGTTATAAATCCAACATCAAATTTTGCATTATGTGCTACAACAGTTGTATCTTTGCAAAATTCTAAAAATTTAGGTAATATCGTTTCAATTTTTTCAGCATCTTTTACCATTTCATCTGTAATTTTTGTTAAGTCCACTATTTCCTTTGGAATTGAAATTTCCGGATTTATAAAAACTGAAAATTTATCAATTATATCTTTCCCTTGTAATTTAACTGCTCCTATCTCAATTATTTTATCTTTAAAAGGATCTAATCCTGTCGTTTCAATATCAAATACAACATATATTTCCTCTTCAATCAATTTATCTTTCGGTTTTGTAATTATTTCCTGTTCATCATCAACCATATACGCTTCTAAACCAAATATTATTTTAAAATCATCATTTGCTTCTTTATACGCAAATGGAAATGAATGTACAACTCCAAAATCTGTAATTGCTACCGCACTATGTCCAAATTCTTTAGCTCTTTTAGCTAAATTTTGTGCAGATACAACTCCAGACATTTCGCTCATATTTGTATGTGCATGAAGTTCAATTCTTTTTTTAGGTGAATTATCTACTCTTTTTGGCATTTCTTTTTTTATTTTATCTACTTTTTGTGTTCTTATATAGAACTCTTCGGTAAATTTATCAGGTTCAAATGTCCCTATTATTTTTACCCAATCTCCTTTTTTTAGTTCCACTTTTTCATCTCTATTAAAAAACATTTTACATTTTATACTATCAGTATAATCTGTTATCATAAAATCACACATAATAGTTCCTGTTTTAGTTTCTCTTATATCAATATTAAATATATGACCTTCAAGTGCAATAGTTTCTCCAGCATGCATCGTTTCTAGTACATCAAACGAACTACTCTCTCTATCTGCTACCTTGTTCCTAAAATTATTATAAACTGTTTTTTCTTTTGTCCCTGTTGTAAAATGTTCTTGTGTTGGTTTGTAACTTGGAATATTTTCTAATTCCACTTCCTTTTCTAAATGTCCATATTTTTTTTCTATTTGTTCTTTTTCTTCTAAAAATTCTCCAACTACAAATTTTACTTTATATTGTTTTTTTAAAATTTCATTAAATAAAATTCCCATTTTTTTATCTAACTCATTTTTTTCTATTTGTTTTATTTGCTCTTCCGGTACACTTATTATAATTTCTGTTTCTGTCACTAATTCTAATTTATAAATAGAAAGTAAAATTTCTAATCCATGTGATTCTTTTTTATAATTTTGTATTATAAATTCAACAAATTCTTTTTCATTATTTTTTAATTTTTCTAAATTTACTTTCAATTTTATTTTTAGATCTAAATTTTCTCCAAATTTTTTATATAAAAGTTTTTTTAAATTAAAAATTTCATCATTCGCTTCATAATCATTAACTAACAAATGTAATTCAAGTTCTTTTTTTTGAGAAAACAAATTCAAATATTCTATCTCAAATTTTTTAATTCCATTTCTAATAATAAAATCCTCAGACGGTTTTATCTTTAAATATTTAATACTCATTTTTTCACCCTTTTTATTGTGTTCTTAATTAAATTATATCAAAAAAGACTGGAATTTACCAGCCTATTTATATTCTATTTTTGTTATGTTCTTAATTATAAAGCAGTTAAAAATTCATCTACTTGTTTATTTAATTCAGTCAATTCTTCTATTGAAGGCTTAAACATTCCTGTACTCCAAGTATCACCTGTAAATGTAAGTCCTACACCTTCCCCATAAATTAAATTCATTCTCATAAACGGCAATAATTCAGCTAAATTTCTTCTAACATTTGGTGCTTTTGGTGCTCCAGCTCCTGCAGTTATTGTAACAGGTTTTTGATGAACTGCTGATTCACCTCTACTATTATTCGGATCTAACGATCTTGATAGCCAATCAAGTACATTTTTTAATATTCCCGGAATTTGTCCATTATATTCTGGTGAAAAGATCCAAATTCCATCAAATTCTTGTACATATTTTCTTAGATCATTTACTTCTAAAACGCCTCCATTTGACTCTAAATCTTGATTATATAAAGGTATATTTTTATAATTCAATACTTTTACTTCTGCTCTATTCCCAATTAACTGTTTTACATTTTCTGCTATTGTAGCATGAAACGAATTTTCTCTAAATGATCCTATTATAAATAATATTTTTTTATTCATTTTTTATTTAACTATAATTATATAAATTTCATATAATTATAATTTTCTCCTTTCTCTATATTTTTAATTTTTTCTTAAATTATTATTACAAAGAGTTATATCATTAAATTACTATAATTGTCAAGTACTTAAATTTTCATCAATTTTTATTCAATTACAAATTATTTAACGATATAAATTTATTGCCTAGAATTTAAAAGGATAAGAAAATTCTTATCCTCTCCATATTATTTTAAATTTATATAATTTTTAAAATATTTTACTATATTCTATCTCCATTTTCATCAAAGAAATGTAATGCTTCTGTGTCAAATCCAA
>CAURVQ010000035.1:0-11914 GCA_963528625.1 uncultured Leptotrichiaceae bacterium
TGTTACCGCTCCATCTTGAATTTTTCCAGATGTTACTGCATCATTTGCTAATTTAGCTTCTGTTACATTTGAATCTGCTATCTTAGCTGTTGTTACTGCATCATTTGCTATTTTAGCACCTGTTACTGCACTATCTGCTAATTTAGCTGATGTTACATTCGAATCTGCTATCTTAGCCGTTGTTACTGCGTTGTCTTTTAAATGAGCTGTATCTACTGTATCATTCTTAAGTTCAATATTTTTACCACTACCATCAGTAGCATCAGTTACATTCAATGTAGTTGATGTTATATTAGTAGGAGCTGCCGAACCTGTTCCACTTGTTCCACCTGCAGCACTTCTATTATCAATATAGTTTTTCAAATCATCAGATATATGGTTCAAAGTAATCGATTTTTCGTTAATTTCTAATCTTATATCTTGATCAGGAGCACCAAGAGTACCATTTGCATCCGCATCATCTGGGTCTTTATAATATGTACCACTATTTCCTCTAATATATTTATTAAGCTTATCAGTACGCCCTTTAGGGATTCCTTGATCATCAACAATAGGTATTCTATTTCTACCATTTGTTACCTTTATTGTATTAGACCAAATACTTACACTACCATCATTGGCTCCCGCATAAACATTAGTCTCATTAGGGTCATATAACGCCGGATCATTCGGTGCTGGTGGATCTTCTGGAGTTGAACCTATGGGTACATTTTCTCTATTTGCATCTTCTATTCCAAGCCCAGTAGCTGTATTATTTGTAAAACTCAAACTTCCACTAATCAAAAATGCAACTAACACAGCAGTTGTCATTTTAACTTTTCCTTTTAAATATCTTTTTAATAATTTGTTAATTTTTTCCATATATTCTCCTTTTATATTTTTTTATTCTTTGCTTTTTTTAATATATTTCTAAGTTTATCATAATATTCTTTTTTTGTCAATACTTTTATATACAAATTTAAATTTTTTCTATTTATCTTTACATAAATATCAATTATAAAAAAATTTTATTTTTCAAATATCTCTTAAAATTTTAAAAAAATAAAAGATGATTAATATTAAAAAGTATTTGCAAAATAGCACTCTATTCTGTATAATATATTGATACAAATATGGGAGGATTAAAATGAAAAAATTTATTTATTCAATTATTATGATGATATTCTTTATATCTTGTGATATTCAAACAGCAAAAAATCAATTTGATAAAGGTGATTATAGAGGGAGTGTAAAAACAACTGTAAAATATATTTCAAATGGTAAATATGCAAAATTAAAACCGAATCAAAAAGAAGAATTATTAAGTAGAGTTAGAATTATAGATAATTACTATAAAAATACAATTTCTAATTCAAACGACATCACTAATATACAACATATTTATGATGCTTTCGCTATAAACTATATGTTAAATAGTGTTCCTGAACTTGGAAATGAATTAATTTATTTAAACAATAACAATGCAGACAATTTAATGTATGAATTAAATAAAAAAATAGAATCTGTATTGAAAGAAAATATTTCATTAAATAATATAGAAAGAATAAAAAATATATTTTATGATATGAAAAGTTTAAATATATTAAATTCAAAATATTTGAATGTCTATAAAAATATATCAAAAAATTTAGCAGATACTTATTATATGTTGTATCAAAATGAAATTAATAAAGAAATTAAATTAAAATATATAACTTCTGTTTCAAACATTTATGATGATTTTGATAGCAATTATAAAAATAGTAGAATAATTTCTAACGCTTTAGAAAAAGAAATTAATATAGAAAAAGGACAAAAAAGTTTTGAAACAGGTAAAAACTTCTATTTTTACAGTAAATATGAACAAGCAATAGAAGAATTTAAAAAAGCCATATTTTATTTGCAAAATTATTCAGAATATTATAGTATGGTAAATGACTCAAAAGTTTATTTAGAAAACGCTACTTCTAAATTAAACGAAATTTACGCGGAAAAATATTATACTTTAGCTAATGAAAGTGTAGCAAGAAGTGATTACGGATCAGCAGTATATTATTACACTGAAGCACATAAATATATACCTAATTATAAAGGTAGTTATAATTTAGCAAAACAATACGAAAATAAACAATTAAATAAAATAAGATACAGTTTATATGCAAATAATGAAACTCGTTTCAATTTTATAAAACAAACATTAGATAAAAATAATTTTGAGTATAATCCATATAATGCCAACATATACATTGAATACTATGAAGATATTTCATATACAACTCAACAAATAAGTAGTGGTGTTGTTAAAGAGGTATTAACAGTTCGTCCCGTTTTATCTTACGGTGGATATAAATATAGAGGAAAAGAGCTTGTATATGTTAATGAATACAATCTTTTCTTAGGAAATGATTTAGGTAGAGAAAAAATGCTTAAATTAAATGAAAGAAATATTAATAGATCAATAGAAAATATCATTTATGATTTTATAAAAAAAATAAATTAGATTTATAATATTTTAAAAACTAAATGTATAAATTTTAAGTAAGAAATAAAGATTTACTTTTATCAAAATAAGGAGTAAATCTTTTTTTATATTTTTTAATTTTATAAAAATAAGAAAACTATCACTACAATTACTATATAGAAAAAAAATAAAATATTTGATATAATACAACTAATAATTAATGAAAAGAGGAAAAAATATGAGATTATCAAAAGCATTTTTGAAAACATATAAAGAAGCCCCAAAAGAAGCAGAAGTTGTAAGTCATCAATTAATGTTAAGAGCTTCAATGATTAGACAATTAACAAGAGGAGTTTATAACTACTTACCATTTGGGTACAAAGTATTAAAAAAAATAGAAAATATAGTTAGAGAAGAAATGGATAAAGCCGAAGCTCAAGAAATATTAATGCCTGTATTACAGCCGGCATCATTATGGGAAGAATCAGGAAGATGGTTTGCATACGGTCCGGAATTAATGAGATTAAAAGATAGAAGCGAAAGGGAATTCGCTTTAGGACCGACACATGAAGAAGTTGTAACTGATATTGTTAGAAATACAATAGATTCATATAAAAATTTACCTGTAAATTTATATCAAATTCAAACGAAATTTAGAGATGAAATAAGACCAAGATTTGGACTTATGAGAGGTAGAGAATTTGTAATGAAAGATGCGTACAGTTTCCATTTAACAGACGAATCTTTAGATCAAGAATATCAAAATATGAAAAATACATATTGTAGAATATTAGAAAGATGTGGATTAGTGTTTAGAGCCGTTGAAGCAGATACAGGGTCAATCGGTGGAGATAGCTCTCACGAATTTATGGTACTTGCTGAAAGTGGAGAGGACGATATTTTGTATAGTGAAAATTCAAATTATGCAGCAAATATAGAAAAAGCTTCAAGTATAATTGAATTAGTGGAAAGTACTGAAGAAAAATTAGAAAAAGAATTATTGTATACTCCAAATTGTAAAACAATAGAAGAAGTAGCAAAATTTTGTAATGTTCCAGAAGCTAAAACAGTAAAAGCACTATTATTGAAAGAAGTTTTGGAAGATAAAATAAATTATTTCTTAGTATTAATTAGAGGAGACTTAAATGTCAATCCTATAAAAGTTAAAAACTTGGTTAATGCACAAATGGAATTGGAAATGATGGACGAAGAAGAAATTAAAAACTTTGGATTAGTGAAAGGTTTTGTTGGATCATTTGAGAAAAAAGAAGGATTAACAGTTATTTTAGATGAAACTGTTAAATATTTACGAAATGTCGTTGTTGGTGGAAACAAAAAAGACCATCATTACATAAATATAAATATGGAAGATTTATATTATGATATAATTGGAAATGTAAGAGAAGCAAAAGAAGGAGATATGGCTCCAGATCAAAGTGGTCCGTTAAAAATTGCGAGAGGAATTGAAGTTGGACATATTTTTAAATTGGGAAATAAATATTCAAAAGCTTTAAATGCAACTGTTTTAGATGAAAATGGTAAACAACAAATAATTAAAATGGGATGTTACGGAATGGGAGTTTCAAGAATAATGTCAGCAGCGATAGAACAAAACAACGATGAATTTGGAATTATTTGGCCTAAAGCAATTGCCCCTTATATTGCAAATGTTATAATTGCTAATATGAAAGATGAAACTCAAGTAAATGTAGCTGAAAAAATTTATAATGAATTGAAAGAAGCTGGAATTGATGTCGTTTTAGACGATAGAAATGAAAGAGCAGGATTCAAATTTAAAGATGCTGATCTTATTGGATTCCCTTTGAAAATTGTAGCTGGAAAAAATTCAGTTGATGGAATTGTAGAAATTAAAGATAGAAAAACTGGAGAAAGTGTAGATATTAAAACAGAAAATGTTTTATCTTTTGTAAAAGAATTTTTAAATAAATAAAATTGGAGAAAAACATAAAAAATTTATGTTTAAATTAAATTATGAAAATAAAGAAAAAAACAATATGCTTATTTATAATATTTTTATCGTTGAATATATTTTCAAAAAATAAAAAAATAGAAAAAAATGAAGCTAATAAAATTTTTGAAAAAGTATCAGTTGTTGAGAAAAAATCTCAAGAAAATAAAAAAGAAATTATAATTCCGGAACATTTAAAACCGGGAGATACAATAGGAATTATTGCCCCTGCAAATTATTCAAATGATAGTGCAAAATATGAGATTGATTATTTAATAGAAAAAGGTTTTAACATTGTTTACGGAAAAAGTTTTGGAAATAGTTGGTACGGCTTTGGAGCGACAGACGATATAAGAGCCAATGATATAAATGAAATGTTCGCAAATAAAGATATAAAAGCGATATTTGCAATAAGAGGTGGATATGGAACTATAAGAATTGTAGATAAGTTAGATTATGATATGATAGAAAAAAATCCTAAAATTTTCATGGGTTATAGCGATATAACGACATTGTTACTTGCGATAAATGAAAAAACCGGACTTGTCACATATCATGGCCCTATGACAGTAAACTTTAAAGATATTCCAATTGAAACAGAAAATTCTTTTGTTGATACTATTCTAAATAATAACAAAATAAATTTATTAGATTATGAAAAAAATTATTCTATTATGAAAAACGGTATCACTTCAGGTCAAATAACTGGTGGTAATTTATCTTTGATTATTGCTAGTTTAGGAACAAAATATGAAATTAATACTGATGATAAAATTTTATTTTTAGAGGAAACTAATGAAGCAACATATAGGATAGATAGAATGTTACAACAATTAAAATTGGCAGGAAAATTAGATAAAGTAAAGGGTATTATATTAGGAAATTTTAAAAATGCAAAACGAGCAGAAAAAGATGATATGAGTTTAAATGATGTATTTTTGGAAACATTCAAAGATATGAATATTCCAATTATAAAAGATTTTAAATCCGGACATGTAAGACCGTTTATAACAGTACCTATTGGAGCAGTTGCTAAAATAAATACTTATAAAAACGAAATTATAATTGAAAAACCATCAAAATAAATGAAATTGTTGGAGGTAAAATGAAAAAACGATTATTTTTATTAATGATAACATTTATTTTTAGTGTAAATGTATTAGCAGAAACTGCTGAAGAATTTTTTGATAATGCGTTAGACTTTCATAAAATGAAAAATTATAAATTAGCAGAAGAGAATTATAAAAAATCATACGCACTAAAACAAGATTATGACACTGCATATAATTTGGCTGTATTATACGAAACAATTAAAAATAATATGGAAGCAGAAAAATATTTTAAAGAAGCAATAAGACTTGGTAAAAAAAGTACTTATTATGAACTTGCTAACTTATACTCAAATATAGGTCGTGAAAACGAAGCAATAAAAAATTATGAGCTATCAATTAAAGAAACAAAAAATATAGATGCAATGTATAATTTAGGTTTAATTTATATGAATAAAAATGATACAACAAATGCAATTAAATATTTTCAAATGGCAGTAAATGCTGGTGATGTAGAATCAAATGGTATGCTTGCTAACTTATATTTACAAATAAATAATGTGAAAATGGCAGAATATTATAATAATAAAGCTATTCAAAATAAAGTAAAAGGACTATCAAATTATGATTTATCTATAATGTATGAGAAAAAAAGAGATTATGTAAATGCAATTAAATATTTAGAAAAAGATTTGGCTCAAAATGGAATAGCAAAAACTACAAAGGGAACATATTTTATGCTAGGAACTTATTATGAAAATGTGAATAATATAGAAAAAGCAATAGAAAATTATAGTAAAGCAATTTCTCAAGAACACGATATAAATGCAGCTGAAAATTTAATAGATATTTATCAAAAACAAAATAATGAAATTAAAATAAACGAAGTGATTGCAAAATTCCCTGATATAAAAAATATAGAACAAATTTATTATAATTTAGGAATTGCCTTTGATAAAAAAAATAATAAAGTGCAAGCAGAAAAATATTATATGATGGCTATTGAAAAAGGAAATAACTTAAACGCAATGAATAATTTAGCTATTTTATACTATGAAAAAAATAATCTTGATGAAGCATTAAAATGGTATAGAAAATTAGTAGATGAGTTTAAGCAAATAGATAAAGCATTTAATATCGGATTAATTTATTCTCAACAAAAAAAATATACAGAAGCATTAAAATATTTTGAAATTGCATATAAGCAAAAAAACGATAAGCGAGCTTTATACCACTTAGGAATGATTAATTATGATTTAGGTAATAAAGATTTAGGAATCAAATATTTAAAACAAGCAGCTCAAAATGGAGATAAAGATGCTAAATTAATGTTAGAAGGAATTTAAAAAGCCTACTTTTGTAGGCTTTATTTATTACTAAAATTTATAAAATTAATTTTAAAATCTTAGCATAAAACTAAATTTCTACTTCAATCTGTGTCTGTGGTTTTGATTTCAAACTTATAAATTCTTTCCACGCTTGTAATACTCTTTTATATGATTTTAATGGACAAGACCATTCTTGATATTTTGTGCTATTTTCATCTTTACAAACAAAAGTTACCGTATTTTTTGTTAATCTATGATAAAACATATTTCCATTCCAAGTCAAACTTTCTATTTCCCCATTTAAAAGATTTTTTACATCTCTATAAAAATCATCTAAAACATTTATATGCACAAAATCTTCCATTATTGCTGTTAATAAATATTTTTTATAATTTGTCTTTTTCTCAATGCTCTCTTCTGTTTCATTTGCTTCAATTTTTATTTCTGAATATTGAGTTAATCCAAAATCAATATTTTCATAATATCCAAATAATATTTTCATAACTCTGACTCCTTTTATTTATTGTATTTTAAATTATTTTTATGATTTTTATAAATTAGAAATATCAATATTTTCTTGTGTTCTTAAAAATTCTTTCAATTTTATTAATATTTCTTCTACTTTTCCATTTTCCATTGTTTCAATGTTTAAACACAATAACGGTTCATGTAATGATAATCTTAATAAAAACCAATTTTCTTTGTCTACATTTACTCTTATTCCTTCATAATTTGGAGTTTCAAATTCCCAATTTGAAATTGTCAACACATAATCTTTTAATTTTTCTAAAACTTGATTACCTATTTCTCTAAAATTATTTACATCTTTTATTTTAAATCTTAGTTCTTTTTCCTCTGCAGGCTCTTTAATTTCATTTAAAACATCAGTAAAATCCACACCATTTTTCTTAGTTTTCACTAATTGAATTAACAATCTTGCTGCCATATAAGCACCATCATCTAAGAAATAATTATCAATAAATGCCGCATGACCTGAAGTTTCTATTGCAAGTGGAGTATAAATTCCAGCCTCGTTTAGTCTTTTTGCTTCATTTATTACATTTTTGTACCCTCTTTGAAATCTATGATGTTTTCCCTCTCTTTTTTCAATAAATTTTTTTAATTCAATAGAAGTCACTGAATCTGTAACTATTGTTGCTTTTGGCGTTTCTTTTATAAGTATTTCTGCTAATAACGCAATTAAATTATTTCTATTTATTTCTCTTCCTTCTTGATCAATAAACGCACTTCTATCTCCATCTGCATCAAATATTATTCCAAAATCAGCATTATTTTTTAAAACAGCTCGTTTTATTGACTCTATAGCTTCCTTAGCTTCAGGGTTTGGTACATGATTTGGAAAAGTTCCATCTGGATTTAAAAACTGGCTTCCTGTTATATCTCCACCCAATTTTGCTATAACATTTTCAGCTATAAATCCTGCAGCTCCATTACCGGCATCTACAACTATTTTTAAATTTTGTAACGGTTTTTCTCCATTTTCAGCTTGTTTTTTTATTAAATCTACTAAATATTTTGCATAATCATTAGCTAACTCTTTCTCTATTTCAATTCCTTTATCTTTTACTTCTATAAATTCAGGATTATTTTTTGATAATTCTAAAAGTTCTACAACTTCCTCTTTTTCAAGCCCACCGTTTAATGAGAAAAATTTTAATCCATTGTAATAACTCGGTAAATGACTCGCTGTTATCATAACTGCTCCATCTACTTTATATTCATCAAAAATTGTTGTCATAAATAATGATGGCGTTATTGACATTCCACAATTATAAACATTGATTCCCATATTTTTTAAAACATTTCTTATTATTTGAGAAAATAAAGTTCCAGTTAATCTCGTATCATACCCTACTGCTATTTTTATTTTTCTATTTTCATTTCTTGCTTGTTTTCCACAATTTTTTTCAATCCAAAGTCCAAAACCTTTTGCAATAAATTTTACTTCTTCATCTGATAAGTTTATTTCCCTATCTTCAAATTTTGATACAATACCACGAATATCTGTTCCACTTATTAAATGCTTTAAATTCATAATAATCCCTCTTTCTTAGAAATTTATCTTGAAAATATTAATCGTTATTTGATAAAATTTCAAAAAAATTAAATAATATACTGCGTATATTTACATTACTTTTAATACTATTTTTTATATTTATTAATTTTTTTAATTTATCTACATCTATTATATTTTTAGAGTAAAGTATCATTTTACCTAAAATTTCCAATACTTTTTCTCTATTTTGTCTATATTCTTGATCAATTCTATTTACAATTAAAAATATCTCTGATTGTTTCATATATTCTACTTGTTTACACAAATATTCTATACTTTTATTATATTTAACAATATTTATTATTTTTTCTTCTTCACTCTCTATATCTTCACTTTGTCCATTTTTTACTATATTTTCTAAAGCTATTTCATATTTTCTAATATTATCTTCGTAATCTAATAAATTATACTCTAAATTTTTCCATATTCTTAAATTATTTTCATTTCCATCAAAAAAATAATACTCTTCTTTACTTACTCCCAACTCTTCATATGTACTCGCTTCTAAATAAAATTTTATAGTTCTTGATTTTATTGTAGAAAGTATATTCAATGTTCGTGATAGCAATATAAAATATACATTTTGAGGTGGTTCTTCCAGTATTTTCAAAAGTGCATTTGATGACTCTTTTCTTATTTGTTCTACTCCACTCAAAATAAATATTTTTTTAGGTGAATTATAACTCGACTCTATCGCTGAATAAATTATATTTCTAATTTCATCTATTTTTATATTTCCATTTTCTTTATTAATAACTTCAATGTCAGGGTGTTGAAATTCATCAATTTGTTTATTTATTATTCTTTTTTCTTCTTTATTTTCAATATCTTTAGTCATTACTATTTTAGAAAATTCTAACGCATAATATAATAAATCTACACGATTATCTCCATAAAACAAATAACTCGCACTTTTTTTATTTAAGTTTATTTCTTTTTTCAAATTAATTAATATTTCTTTATTTTTCATATTTTAACCTATATTAATTTTCTCTCATTTGAAGTGTTTTCAATAATTTTTTATTATCAAAAGCAGCTCCTCCACCCAAAACTACTGAATCTAATGGATTGTTTGATAAGTATACTTTAATTCCTATCTCTTTTTCCATTAAATCAATAAAGTTGTGAATCAACGATCCTCCACCTGTCATTACAATTCCATTATCTAAAATATCAGCAGACAACTCAGGAGGACATTTTTCCAACACCTCTTTCGTAGAATTTACAATTTGATAAAGCGAATCTTCTATCGCATCATAAATTTCATTTGCATCAACATCTACCGTATTAGGTATTCCTGTTTCTAAATCTCTTCCTTTTATTGCCATAACTTCTGGATTTGAAGATTTTATTGCTGTAGCTAATTCTTTTTTTATTTTCTCAGCAGTTCTATCTCCTATTAATAAATTATATTTTTTCTTAATAAATCTAACTATATCGTCATCAAATTTATTCCCTGCAATTTTTATTGATTTACTTGCAATAATTTCATCTAAGGATAAAATTGCAATATCAGTAGATCCTCCCCCTATGTCTATTACCATATTTCCTTCTGGTTGAGAAATATTTACTCCTGATCCAATAATTGCTGCTCTACCTTCCTCAATTATATATGTTTTTTTTGCTCCTTTTACAGCATCAAATAAAGCTTTTCTCTCAATACTTGTCACTTCTATCGGTACACAAATCATAACTTCTGGCTTGAAAAGTCCATTCCCATAAATTTTATATATGAAATGTGAAATCATTTCTTTCGTAGAATCAATATCTGCAATCACTCCATCTCTCAACGGTTTAATAGCTTCAATACTATCTGGAGTTTTCCCCAACATTTCTCTCGCTTCTTTACCTACTGCAATAACTTTTCTTGTTTT
Organism: uncultured Leptotrichiaceae bacterium; assembly: GCA_963528625.1. GTDB lineage: Bacteria > Fusobacteriota > Fusobacteriia > Fusobacteriales > Leptotrichiaceae > CALHVR01. The sequence goes on from CAURVQ010000035.1 coordinate 10,738, forward strand.
TCTATCTCTTGCCACTACTGATGGCTCATTTAATACTATTTTTTTCTTTTGTTTATCATAAATTAATATGTTTGCTGTCCCCAAATCTATTGATATACTTTTATTTACTCTAAATATTTTAAAAAAATTAAACATTTTATCTCCATTCTACATTACTCTATTTTATATACTTATATCATATCAAATTTATAAATAATATTCTACTTTTTTTAATAATATTTTACAAAAATTCTATTTATTTTTTTAATGTTGACAACTATTAATTGTTATAATATAATGTTACTGAAAGTAACTAATACTTTAAATTTAATAACAGTGAAAAATATGTATAAAAAAATAATACCAAAAACTTCAGAAAATTATTATATTTCTGGATGGGAAGCTTTAAATATTCCTTATGAAAATGGAGAAACAGCTGATTGGCATCCACAAGTATATTTATTTAGTAAAAAAAAAATGAAAAAATAAAATTATATAATAATAACAATGAAATTTTAAAAAATGAAGGAATTTCAAAAAGAATAATTACATATCCTGAATATAAAGAAGTTTATATTGCTAATTTTCCACGTACCATTGTAGATTTATTATTAACATGTAAAGATTATCAAATCGGTAATTTAAAAAATGCTAAAAATGAGTTTTTAAATAAAGAAGAAATTAAAATTTTATATAATTATTTAGTGAAACTAAAAAATAATCCCAAAATAGAAGAATATTTAAAATATGAATTTACAACTAAGTATTTTAAAGAAATTAAGAAAGTTGGATAAAATGGAAAAATGGCAAATACAACGAATTCAGTTAATGAAGGAAATTTTACCTATATTAGGAGATAAATTTATTTTAAAAGGTGGAACTGCATTAATGTTAAAAAAAATACTGATACAGTATTTAGAGTTATGATTAATTACATTTTAGAAAACGAATTAAAAAATAGAATAAAATAACTTTTAAAAAAATGTACCTCAAAACTTTTCACTTTTGTGTCTAGTTTATTGGTACATTTTTAATTTCTTTAATTTTAATAATTAATAAACCGCTCTTACTCCAATTCCTCCTCTTACATTGTGTCCTTTCGTATCATAACCGACATTCAATGTCAACCCAAATCTATTTTTCTCTAATCCAAATTTAAGATCCCCTTTAAGATTTCCAGTTCTATTTTCTTTTTCTC
>CAURVQ010000036.1:0-11862 GCA_963528625.1 uncultured Leptotrichiaceae bacterium
AAAGATATTTGATGATACTATGGAAAATTTAGTTGATAAATATGTTAATGAAAAAGTTATTAAGGTAACTTTAAAAGATGAAGTAAATATTGATAAAATTAAAGAAATTAAGGGAGTTTTATCAATTGACTATGATGATAATTTACTTAGTATAAATATATTGAAGGATGTTTTGGTTGAAAAGAAAGTTATAATGTCCTTATATGATATGTACAATATTGAAAAATTAGAATTGGAAGAAGAAGATATAACAAGTGTTGTAAAAAAAATATATGAAACTAAAGTTTAGGAAGCAGTAAGTATAAATATTTAATAAAATTATTGTACATAAATTAAGAGAAATGAAAAATATATTTACATTTAGAGAGGGAAAACCTCTCTTTTTTGTTAAATTATTTTTTTATTTTAATCATAGACTTTATACTTTAAAAATAATTTTTTAAAAATGCTTGACAAAAAATATCCAAAGTTATATAATATCCTTGGATAAAAAAAGGAGTGAGTTTAAATATGAGATTAAGTAAAAAATTAGAACAAGGAATATATGTAGTTTTTATGTTGGCACTTCAGCTAGAGGGCAGACCGATTAAAAGTCATATATTGAGTGAAAAATTAGAAGTTTCAGATTCATATTTGAAAAAAATATTGGCAAAACTTGGGAAATTTAATATAGTTAAATCTAATGCTTCTAAAAATGGTGGATTCCAATTAGCAAGGAATATAGATGAGATATCTCTTTATGATATTTATCAAGCACTTGAGGAAGAAAAAGAGTATAGACCTCCTCAAGATTTGGCTTATAAAATATTTGTGTGTAAAGAAGCAATAGATAAAAATGTAAAAAAAATAGATGATGTTTTCGTTAATGCTTTTAATGCGTTTAATGAAGAATTAAAGAAATTAAAATTTTCTGATTTACTTGAAAAAGATATTATTAAAAATGGTAAATTAGATTGGGAAAAAATTTAGGAGGTTATTATGATTGAAAAAATTAATTTAAAAAAATATATAGCAATTTTTGTTATTTTAATTATACCTTTCTTTTATGTATTTTTCTTTCTTAAGGCATTTTGGAATCCTTATGAAAAATTAGATACAGTACCGGTAGCTATAGTCAATTTAGATAAAGGAAATATAGGAACAGAAATTGTTAAAAAGTTGAAAGATAGTAAAAAGATGAAAGTTGAGGAAGTTTCTAGTGATGAAATTGCATTGAATGGAGTTAAAGATAGAATATATTATTCAAGCATAACTATACCTGAAAATTTTAGTGATAATATTACTTCTTTACAAAAAAATGAGATTATATATAGATCAAATAAAAAATTTAATTATATAGCTTCTCAACTTTATGAAAGAGCAGCGATAGAAATTCAAAATACAGTTAAAAATACAATATCTAATCAAATAGAGGGGAAACTTCATAATTCTATAAAGGAAAGTGCAAGTAAAATAGATGTATTGGCTAATGGTTTAAGTAAAATCAATGATGGATCTAAACAGTTAGAAGAAGGACTTTTACAACTGCAAAAAGGAGTTAATAAATTTAATGTTGACGGTGTTAATCAAATTAAAGGTGGAGTTCAGCAATATATTGATGGTGTTGATAAAGCAACAGATGGACTTGATCAAATTTCTGGTGGAGTAATTAAATTAGGGGATACTTTAAAAATTTTAAAAATAAATTCAAATTTTAAAAAATTATATAATGGAGCTAAAGAAGTTCAAAATACAAATGTTAAAGAAAAATTAACTCGTGGTGGGTATGAATTAAATAAAGGGGTTGATAACTTAGAAAGTGCATCTCGTGAAATTCAAAAAGGTGTAAACAAAATATATGAAGGGTCAAAAAAATTAAATAGTGGAATAACGACAGCTAATAATTCTGTTAAAAATTCTGTAAAAGAATCAAAAATTAAACTTGAAAAAATAAGTAATATTGATGAATTTGTACAAAATTCAGTTAATTTAAAAGTTGAAAATATTGATAATGTAAATAATTATGGAACTATATTTGCAACATATTTTATATCTATTTCTTTATGGGTTGGGAATTTAACTATAGTAATAACATTATTTTATGATAGAGATAGAAGATTTGGAATATTTGATAAAGAAAATACAGGAATTAAACAATATTTGGCATATATATGTTTATCTATAATACAAACATTTTTATTAAGTTTCTTAATCTTATCAACTTTTAATTTTGATAAATTAAATTTACCTATATTTTTGATAGGTATGTTAAGTGTAAATCTTGTATTCTTTAATATTATATACTTTATGAATAGAATTTCTAGTGATGTCGGTAGATTTTTATCTATGATATTATTAATAATACAAATATCTGCAAGTGCAGGGACTTTCCCAATAGAAACTTCAACTAACACATTTATAAAAATATTCCCTTATGTCCCTATGAGATATACTATAAATCTATTTAAAGAAGGATTAGCAGGATATGACCATAATTTCTTTATATTTAATATGCAAAGAGTTGGGGGAATGCTTATAGTAGCTGTTATTTTTAATTTGCTTTTATTTGTTTATGATGATTTAAAAAATAGAAAGAATATTACTAATTAATTTATATTAAAAATAAAATGCATTTAAGATGTAAAAGTTTTAGATGCATTTTTTGAAATATTTAGAAAAAGAGTTAATCGTAATAAAGTAAAAATGAAAAATTCTTAAAAAATATTATATAAAAAATGTTGTCTTAATATCTTTTTTGTGGTAAAATATTTACTGGACAGAGAATTATAGTTGTATATAAAAATATTAAATTTATGGAGGAAATCATGAAACTTGCAAAAAGTAAATTGTTAGACATTTATGAAAGAATGTTGAATATAAGAGATTTTGATACGAAAGTCAATCAAATGGTAAAAAGAGGAATGGTTCCCGGGATGACTCATTTATCAGTAGGTGAGGAAGCAGCAAATGTTGGAGCGTTGGCAGCTTTAAATCCGGACGATTTAATTACTTCAAACCATAGAGGTCATGGACAAGTTATTGGAAAAGGTATTGACTTAAATGGAATGATGGCAGAAATTATGGGAAAAGCGACTGGAACTTGTAAAGGTAAAGGTGGATCAATGCACATTGCTGATGTTGATAGTGGAAATTTAGGAGCTAACGGAATTGTTGGTGGAGGACATGGAATTGCAGTTGGTGCTGGATTAACTCAAAAAATAAAAAATACAGGAAAAATCGTAGTTTGTTTCTTTGGAGATGGAGCTACAAACGAAGGAAGTTTCCACGAAGCTATGAACTTAGCTTCTGTTTGGAATATTCCAGTAATTTTTTATTCAATTAATAATGGGTATGGAATTAGTACAGATATTAAAAAAGTTACAAGAGTTGAACATTTATACCAAAGAGCTGCAGCTTATGGAATGCCAGGAATGTTTATTGAAGATGGAAATGATGTTTTAGAAGTTTACAAAGTATTTGAAAAAGCAGTGAAACATGTAAGAGCAGGGAAAGGACCTGTTTTTGTTGAAAGCATTACTTATAGATGGTTTGGACATTCAAGTTCAGATCCTGGAAAATACAGAACTAGAGAAGAAGTGGAAGCTTGGAAACAAAAAGATCCTAATGTTAAATTTAGAAATTATTTACTTGAAAATAAAATTGCAACAGAAGAAGAGTTAGTAGAATTAGAGCAAAAATCAAAAACATTAATTGAAGATGCAGTACAATTTGCAATAAATAGTCCTGAACCAACATTAGAATCAGCTTATGAAGATATTTTTGCAGATTAATTAACTTATAAAAATTTGAATTTAAAAGGAGAATAAATAATGGAAACTAAATTAATGTCTGTAAAAGAGGCAATAATTACAGCAATGTCAGAAGAAATGAGAGCTGACGAAAATGTATTTTTAATTGGAGAAGATGTAGGAATATTTGGAGGAGATTTTGGTACATCAGTTGGAATGTTAGAAGAATTTGGACCAGAAAGAGTTAGAGATACTCCTATTTCAGAATCAGCAATTTCAGGAACGGCAGTAGGTGCAGCTATGACAGGATTAAGACCTATAGTTGATGTAACATTTATGGATTTTATCGTTTATATGATGGACAATATTATAAATCAAGCAGCTAAAACAAGATATATGTTTGGTGGTAAAGGTCAAGTACCTGTAACATTTAGATGTGCTGCTGGGTCAGGAGTAGGTTCTGCTGCACAACATTCACAATCATTAGAAGCGTGGTTCTGCCACATTCCGGGAGTAAAAGTAGTTGCACCTGGAACGCCTGCAGATGTAAAAGGATTGTTGAAAGCAGCAATTAGAGATAATAATCCGGTTATCTTCATGGAATATAAAGCTCAATACAATATGAAAGGGGAAGTACCATTAGATCCTGACTTTATAATTCCATTAGGAAAAGGAGAAATAAAAAGAGAAGGTAGAGATTTAACGATTGTATCTTATGGTAGAATGTTAGAAAGAGTGTTAAAAGCAGCTGAAATAGTAGCAGCAAAAGGAATTAATGTTGAAGTTGTAGATCCTAGAACTTTAATACCGTTAGATAAAGAAATTATATTAAACTCAGTTAAGAAAACAGGAAGAGTATTATTAGTTAATGATGCACACAAAACAGGAGGATTTATTGGAGAAATTGCGACTATCATTACTGAAAGTGATGCTTTTGACTATTTAGATCATCCAATAGTAAGATTAGCGGGAGAGGATGTTCCTATGCCTTATAATCATACATTAGAAACTGCGATGGTTCCAAGTGTAGAGAAAATAGTAGCTGCAATTGAAAAAATTATGAATAAACAATAAATGTAGAAGGTGAAAAGATGGAAAATAATAAATTTAGAGCTACTCCCGCTGCTAGAGAATTAGCTAAAACTATGGGAATTGATCTTTTCTTAGTTGAGGGAAGTGGATTAAATGGGAGAGTTCACAAAGAAGATGTAGAAAATTTTAAAATAGAAAAAACAATTAAAATATCACCACTTGCACAAAAAATTGCTGAAGAGCATAATATTGATTTATCAACAGTTGTTGGTACAGGGTATAATGGTAAAATTATGAGAGATGATATTTTAAATATAATTGCAAAACCTCAAATTAAAGAAGAATTACCTCGAGATGAGAAAGCTGTTAAAGCAGAAGAAAAAGCTGTAACAACAGATGATATAGAGATTATACCTATGTCACCAATGAGAAAAGTTATATCTAAGAGAATGTCAGATAGTTACTTTACAGCACCTACATTCACATTAAATTACGAAGTAGATATGACGGAAGTTATTTCTTTAAGAAAAAAAATATTAGATACAATATTAGCACAAACTGGATTAAAAATAACAATTACAGATATAATTTCATTTGCTGTAATTAAAACTTTAATGAAACATAAATATGTAAATTCAAGTTTATCTGAAGATGGAACTCAAATCACATTACATAACTATGTAAATTTATCAATCGCAGTTGGATTAGATGATGGATTATTGGTTCCAGTTGTTCACGGAGCAGACAAAATGAGTTTAAGTGAACTTGTTGTAGCTTCAAAAGATATAATCAAAAAAGCATTGAATATGAAATTATCTCCAAAAGAACAATCAGGAAGCACATTTACAATTAGTAATTTAGGAATGTTTGGAGTTAAAAGCTTTAATCCTATCATAAATCAACCTAACTCTGCAATTTTAGGAATTGCAAGTACAGTAGAAAAACCTGTTGTTAGGGATGGACAAATTGTTATAAAACCTATAATGGAATTATGTTTAACAATAGATCATAGAGTTGTTGATGGATTGGCGGGAGCTAAATTTATGCAAGATTTAAAAGCATTATTAGAAAATCCGTTAGCAATGCTTATATAAAAAAACAAAATTTTAAAAAATTGAAAAAGGAAGTGGAATTATGGCAGTTGAAGTTATCATGCCCAAAGCGGGAATTGATATGACTGAAGGACAAATAAATAAATGGTTCAAAAAAGAGGGAGATAAAGTAGAAGCTGGAGAACTTTTACTTGAAATAATGACAGATAAAACAAGCATGGAATTAGAAGCTGAAGAATCTGGATATTTAATAAAAATATTAAAAGGTGAAGGAGAAACTGTACCTGTTACTGAAGTTATTGGATACATTGGAGCTGAAGGAGAAGTAGCACCAGCTGGAGGAGCTTCAACAGCAGCACCTGCAACACCGAAAGCAGAAGCTACACCAGTTGCAGCAGCTCAAACTGAAGCACCTGCAGCTAAAGCTACTAAAGGTGAAAACGAATTTGATATTGTAGTAATCGGTGGAGGACCTGCTGGATATGTAGCAGCAATTAGATCGGCACAATTAGGAGCAAAAGTTGCTATCGTTGAAAAAGATCAATTTGGTGGAACTTGTTTAAATAAAGGATGTATTCCTACAAAAACATTCCTTAAAAATGCAGAAATTTTAGAGGGAATTGAAATGGCAGCTAAAAGGGGTATTATGCTAGAAAGTGAAAAATATACTATCGATATGCCTAAAGTTGTTAAGTTTAAAAATGAAGTTGTCAAAACTTTAACTAATGGAGTTCAAGGATTATTAAAAAGTAATGATGTTAAAATCTTTAAAGGAATTGGAAAATTAAATAAAGATAAAGATGTTGTTGTAAATGGAGAAACTGTATTAAAAGCAGATAAAGTTATTTTAGCTGGAGGATCTAAAGTAGGAAGAATTAATGTTCCAGGAATTGAAAGTGATAAAGTATTAACAAGTGATGATATTTTAGACTTACAACATATTCCACAAACATTAGCTGTAATAGGTGGAGGAGTTGTAGGAATTGAGCTTGGACAAGTATTTGCTGAATTTGGATCAAAAGTAACAGTTGTTGAAATGATGGACAGAATTATTCCGGGAGTAGATAGAGAAGCTTCAGAAGTGTTGAGAAAAGAATTAGAGAAAAAAGGAATGACTATCTTAACTTCTACTTCAATGAAAGAAATAGTAGATAATGGATCAACAATTACAATAAAATTAGAAGGAAAAGATGATGTTGTAGCAGAAAAAGCATTATTGTCAATTGGAAGAGTACCAGATTTAGAAGCTTTAGGTGAAGTTGAGTTTGAGATGGAAAGAGGAAGAGTTAAAGTTGATAAATTTATGGAAACTAGCGTTAAAGGAATTTATGCTCCGGGAGATATTAATGGAACTAAGATGTTAGCTCATGCTGCTTATAGAATGGCTGAAGTTGCGGCAGAAAATGCTATAAAAGGAAATCATAGACCTATCAAATTAGACACAACGCCATCAGCAATTTATACTGTACCTGAAGTAGCAATGGTTGGATTGACAGAAGAACAAGCTAAAGAAAAATATGATGTAAATGTTGGTAAATTTGCGTTTGTTGGAAACGGAAGAGCTTTAGCTTCTGGAGAAACTGCAGGATTTGTTAAAGTTATTGCTGATAAAAAATATCATGAAATTTTAGGAGTTCATATTGTTGGACCTACAGCTGCAGAAATTATAAATGAAGCAGCGTCATTAATGGAGATGGAAATTACTGTTGATGAAGTATTGAAAACAATTCATGGACATCCAACTTATTCAGAAGCATTTTATGAAGCGTGTGCCGATGTATTAGGAGAAGCTGTTCATTTACCTAAAAAAAGAAAATAATTTTTAAATTTTAATAAAGTACGACATTATATATAAAAAATATTAGATGTCGTCCTTTTTATACACAAATTTTTATTTTTAAAAAATATTTAATAAAAAGGAGACGATTTTATGATTTATTATGTAAGTAATACGAATGATACTGCATTTAATATTGCTTTGGAGGAATATTGTTTTAAAAATTTAAGAGATCAAGATGAAATATTTTTATTATGGATAAATGAGCCTTCAATCATCGTTGGAAAGTATCAAAATACGATTGAAGAAATTAACACGGAATATACTAGAGAACACGGTATTAATGTTGTTCGTCGTATTTCTGGAGGAGGAGCAGTTTATCACGACTTAAATAATTTGAATTATACGATTATTTCAAATAAAGACAAAGGAAAAGAAGGATTTGATTTTAAAGAATTTTCAAAACCTATTATAGATACTTTAGCTGAATTAGGTGTTAAAGCTGAATTTACTGGAAGAAACGATTTAGAAATTGATGGACAAAAATTTTGTGGAAATGCACAAGCATACATAAAAGACAGAGTTATGCATCATGGTTGTCTTTTATTTAATGTTGAATTTGGTGCTTTAGCCAATGCTCTTAAAGTTTCAAAAGATAAAATTGAATCAAAAGGAGTAAAATCGGTTAGAGCGAGAGTGACTAATATTTTACCTCATTTAAAAGAGCCAATTACTGTAAATGAATTTGCTGATAAAATATTAGGTTATATGAAAAAACATAATCCTAATATGACAGAATACCATTTTTCAAAAGAGGAAATAGAAAAAATAAAAGAACGTGCAGAATATAAAAGAAGTTGGGAATGGAATTACGGAGAATCTCCTGAGTATAATATAAGTAGAAGTCATAGATTCCCTAAAGGGAAAATTGAAATTTATGCAAATGTTATAAATTCTAAAATTGCAAGCATTAAATTTTATGGAGATTTCTTTGGGAAAAATGAAGAACTAACTGATATTGAAAATTTATTAGTTGATGTTAAATATACTCCTGAAGATGTAAAAAAAGCATTAGAAAATGTTGAGATTAACAACTATTTTGCTGGATTTACTCTTGATGAAATTGTTGAAGCTATTGTTGAATAAAAGTTAAAAGTAAAATAACAAAAGAAGGATAAGAGTTTTTTCTTATCCTTTTAAAATATTAGTAAAAATTTGTATATTTTTATTAAAGTAAAACTACATTCTATCAACAGTATTTATACCAAGAAGTGATAATCCTTCTTTTATGATATTTGCAGTTTTTTCAGCAAGTAAAATTCTAGCATCCATTACAGTTTTATCTTCCTCTTTTAAAATTGATTTTGAGTTATAGAAATTATTAAATAATTTTGCTGTGTCAAATAAATAATCAGCAATAACATTAGGTCTTTGAGTTTCATACGCTTTAATAATTGCTTGTGGGAATCTCAATAATTCAGTTCCTAGTTCTCTTTCAATTTCTAACATATCATCTAAAATAATATTTTCATTTTTAACAGTAATATTTTCTTCTTTTAATTTTCTAAAAATTGATTGTATTCTAGCATAAGTATATTGTAGATAAGGACCTGTATTCCCTTCAAAACTTAAAACTTTATCCCAAGTAAATAAAATATCAGAAGTTCGATTTTGACTTAAATCAAAATATTTTATCGCACCAGTTCCTACAATTTCAGCAATTTGTTCTTTTTCTTCTTCCGGAATACTAGGATTTTTCTCGTTAATTACTTCTTTAACTTTATTTTTTGCTTCATTAAGTAAATCTACAAGTCTTATAATGTTTCCACTACGAGAAGAAAAAATCATTCCATCTCCAAATCTCATAATTCCAAACCAAACATGGTGCTTTTCATAGTCATAATTTCCTCCAAGTTGTTTTGAAATATCAAATACTTGTTTAAAGTGATTTTGTTGTCTTTCATCTGTAACATAAATAGCGTTATCTACTTTAAGTTCTTCTCTTCTAAATTTAATTGTAGCTAAATCAGATGTAGAATAAAGGAAACTTCCATCTTTTTTTTGTACAATAGCAGGAGGTAATTTATCATTTTCAAAGAAAACAACTAAAGCCCCTTGATCTTCAACTGCAATTTTTTTAACTTTTAAATCTTCTAAAACGCTAGGCATTATATTATTGTAAAAAGATTCTCCGTAATAATAATCAAAATGAATGTTCAATCTTTCATAAACTTTATTATATTCTTTTAATGAAATTTCAATAAATTCTTTCCATAAAGTGTTATTTTTTTCATCCCCTAGTTGTAATTTTCTAAGTTCTTCTCTCGCAACATCTTCTAAAGTTGGATCTTTTTTAGCTTCATCTGAAAATAAAACATAAATTCTTTCTAGTTCTCCAATAGGATCTTTGTCGTAAGCCTCTTTGTCAAGCCATTTGTTATAAGCAACAATAAGTTTTCCAAACTGTGTTCCCCAATCACCAATATGATTGTCAGAAACAATATTAAATCCAATATATTTAAAAATTCTAAAGATAGAATCTCCAATAATAGTACTTCTTAAATGTCCAATATGCATTCGTTTTGCTATGTTTGGGGCAGAAAAATCAATTAATACTTTTTTGTTTAAATTTAAAAATGAAAAATCGTATTTTTCGTTTCCTATTTTTTGTAATTCTTTATTTATAAATGAATTTTTTAAATAAATATTAATAAATCCCGGGCCTGCAATTTCAAGTTTTTCAATTAAATCATTTTCTTTAAAATTTTCAACAATAATATTTGCAATTTCTCTAGGATTTTTTCCAATTAATTTTGAGGAAACCATAGCAAAATTTGTTTGAAAATCTCCAAATTCTTTTTTAGTTGAATTTTGTATATCTATTTTTTCTGAAAAATTATCTCCAAACAAAATATTTATATTTTCTGAAAATAATTTTTTTAGTTGAATATTTAATAATTCCATTTTTATAATAATTGCTTTAATAATTAAGTTAATTAAAACAATATCTCCTTTCAATAAAACTTTATTTTACTACAATTATTATATAATAAATTAATAATTTTTACAAATGGAAATAAAAAAATATAAAATTTATTTAAAAATAATTTTTTTTTAATGTTTTTTTAAATAAAATGTAGTATAATAAATTCAGATCGAAAGATCTAAAACCTCAATTAACCCCCCCTTTTATAGGTCTCTACGGAGACCTTTTAAATTTATATTGATTTTTTTATGAAAAAGGGGTAGAATGTTATAAAATTAGGGAGGATGAAATGGTATGAAAGAGAAATTTAACAAAATTATTTTTAGTATGTTTGTATTATTTTTAAGTTTTAATGTTTTTTCAGTTGAAAAAACAAAAAGTAGAATGTTAGAAAATAAACCTAAAATTATTTATTTGACATTTGATGACGGACCATCGGCGAATACAGATAAAGTCTTAGAAATTTTAAAGAAAAATGATATAAAGGCAACATTTTTTGTAATTGGTCAAAATCAAGATAAATATAAAAAAATTGTTGATGAAGGACATACAATTGCATTACATACTTATACGCATGATTACAAAAAAATTTACGCAAGTGAATCAGCATTTTTTGAAGATTTATATAAAATAAGAGATGCTGTAAAAGCAAAAACTGGAATAGATAGTAAAATTATTAGATTTGCAGGAGGAAGCAGTAATCATAAAGCAAGTAAAATTTTAAAGACAAGTATAATAAAAAGATTGACAAGAGAAGGATTTGTATATCATGATTGGAATTGTGATAGTACAGATGCAAGTGGGAATAAAGTTCCTGTGTCAAAATTAATTGCAAATGCAACAGCGTGTAATGCAAGAGAGATAAATTTATTAATGCACGATTCTGCCTCTAAAAAAACGACAGTGGAAGCGTTACAAAAAATTATAGATTATTATAGAGCAAAAGGATACGAATTTAAAAAAATTACTATGAGTAGTTTTAAAGCACAGCATTTTAAAATAAAATAATAGTAGATAAATAGGCTAGAAATGTGAGAACATATACCTTCAAACCATTTCCGTTTTTTCTGTCCAGTTTGTTGGGACATGTTCTAATTGGGATGAAAATAAAATTAAAGATGATTGGAGTAGATATTAAATAACTGATATAAAATCAACTTATTAATTGACCAATTATAACAATTTAGCTATAACTATATTAAAGTTTATAAATTAATTATTTTAAAGGAGATAATTATTATGAAAAAGTTATTATTATTTTTTATATTTTTTATATCAATAAATACT
>CAURVQ010000037.1:0-11853 GCA_963528625.1 uncultured Leptotrichiaceae bacterium
TCAATTATGTGTGAAGAAGATAAAGATACTGACTATTTAGATTATTGATAAAATGAAGGAAACGAATATGGAAGAATCTAAACATCTAATGTTAGAAATACCAAAGAAACAAAACATTCCTCTTTTATATAATCTCTATAGTAGGTTATTGTTTCAGATGCAAGCTAAAATACGCAAGTGTAGCTAAAGAAGTATTTTTATTCTTTCGTTTTAGAGGACTTCAAAATAAAAAAAGAATATTATCTATATGTAGGCGGACAAAAAGTTAAAGTCAGTGAGAATATATACAAAGTCTACTGGCGGGAAAGAGAACATGAAAAGTATTTAGAGCAGGTGGACAGGAAAAACCACTTGCTCTTTTTTTCGTCCTTGGATCAGGATGCACACATTTTGCAGATAATATCATTGATGAGATGGTAGCGTTACTTGAAAAAACTAGATAAAACAATAAAACTATTTTATATACTAATGTTTTTACCATTAGTAATAAGTATGATTGCATTGGTATTCTTATCAGATTTGATACCAGCTCACTATAATATTAAAAATGAAATTGATAGATGGGGAAGCAAATACAAAATATTGATAATTCCGATTATAACAATTTTACTTGGGAAATTTTTATTATTTATGAAAAAATGGGTTAAAAAACATGAAGTAAAAGGAAACAATAATGAAAAGTTTGTTTTAATTATAGGAATTTGTTTATTATTAATTTATAATATTATTTTATGTATGATGATTTACTTGGGTTTAAATTAAATAAACTATAACATTTTGAGTTATAATTTACAATTTTTTAAAAAAAAGAATCAAAACATTGAAATAATTTAGTACTTATTATATAATATCATATATTAGTATGTTCGGAGGACAAGAAAAATAATGATTAAACAAGAAAATAAAAGAAATTTCTCTATTATAGCTCATATTGATCATGGAAAATCTACAATAGCAGATAGATTATTAGAAATGACAGGAACTGTAACTTCAAGAGAAATGAAAGATCAATTATTAGATAGTATGGATTTAGAAAGAGAAAAGGGAATAACAATAAAAGCTCAAGCAGTAACATTAAATTATAAAGCAAAAAATGGAGAGGACTATGAATTAAATTTAATTGATACTCCAGGGCATGTTGACTTTATATATGAAGTATCAAGATCATTAGCTGCATGTGATGGAGCTTTATTAGTTGTTGATGCAGCTCAAGGAATTGAAGCTCAAACACTTGCAAATGTATATTTAGCATTAGAAAATGACTTAGAAATTTTACCAGTTATAAATAAAATAGATTTACCATCAGCTGATCCAGATAAAGTAAAATTAGAAATTGAAGATGTAATTGGACTTCCTTCAGATAATGCTGTTTTAGTTTCAGGGAAAACAGGACTTGGAATAGATGACTTATTAGAAGCTATTATAAAATATATTCCTGCACCAAAAGGAGATGCAAAATCTCCATTAAAAGCATTAATTTTTGATTCACATTACGATGATTTTAGAGGAGTTATAACATATATAAGAATTATGGAAGGTACTCTTAAAAAAGGAGATAAAATCAAAATTATGTCAACAGAGAAAGAGTTTGACATATTAGAAATTGGAGTATTTTCTCCTAAAATGAAAGAAACTGAAGAATTAAGTGCAGGATCAGTAGGATATATAATAACAGGAATTAAATCAATAAAAGATACACAAGTTGGAGATACAATAACGCATGTAAAGAATCCAACTAATATCCCTCTTGCAGGTTATAGACCTGCATTAAGTATGGTTTTTGCAGGAGTATATCCGATTTCTACTGATGATTATGAAGATTTAAGAGATGCATTAGAAAAGCTACAATTAAATGATGCTTCATTATCTTATGTTCCCGAAACATCATTAGCTTTAGGTTTTGGTTTTAGATGTGGATTTTTGGGACTATTGCATATGGAAATTATAGTAGAAAGACTTAGAAGAGAATTTGGAATTGACTTAATTTCTACAGCACCATCAGTTGAGTATCACGTAACAACTGAAACTGGAGAAAATTTAATAATAGACAATCCAGCAGAATTTCCTGTAGGTAAAAAATATATAGAAGAACCTTATGTAAAGGGTACAATTATTGTTCCAAAAGATTATGTAGGAAATGTTATGGAATTATGTCAAGAAAAAAGAGGAACATTTTTAAACATGAATTATTTGGATGATACGAGAACAATGATAAGCTATGATTTACCATTGGCTGAAATTGTTATAGATTTTTATGATAAATTAAAATCTCGTACTAAAGGGTACGCTTCATTTGAATATGAAATGATAGGATATAAAGAATCAGATTTAGTAAAAGTAGATATTTTAGTCAGTGGAAATCCAGTTGATGCATTTTCATTTATCGCACATAAAGATAATGCCTATTACAGAGGAAGAGCAATCGTTGAAAGATTGAAGGATGTTATACCTAGACAACAGTTTGAAGTACCTTTACAAGCAGCGTTAGGTTCAAAAATAATAGCAAGAGAAACTATTAAAGCATTAAGAAAAAATGTATTAGCAAAATGTTATGGTGGAGATATAACACGTAAGAAAAAATTATTAGAGAAACAAAAAGAAGGTAAAAAGCGTATGAAAGCAATAGGAAATGTTGAAATACCTCAAGAAGCTTTCTTATCTGTATTAAAATTAAATGATTAACAGATTATGGGAGTATATTTATGAATAAAAATATAATATTTTTTGATGTTGAAACAAATGGCGTTCAAGGGAGTTCAGTTTTATCTATTTCAGCTATAAAAGTTAATTATGATTTTGATTATAATAAATGGACTAAAGTTGCAGAATACGACAGATTTTATTTTAGAAATGAAGGAGAAAAAATAAATCTAGGTGCAATAGAAGTAAATGGGCTTACAGATGAAGTTATTGAAAAAAAAAGAGTAGGGACAAATTATACAAAAACATTTAAAGAAGATTTGGATTCATTTTATATGTTTTGTCAAGATACCTCTCATTATGTTGCCCATAATATAAAGTTTGATAGGAGTTTTATTCCTTTTCCATTAAAACATCAATTTGATACAATGATAGAAAATATCAATATAGTTAAAGCTGGTATCAATTCAACTTATGGAACATATAAATGGCCAAAATTGATGGAATGTGCCAAATTTTATAGAATACCTATAGATGAAAATCAATTACACGAAAGTCTTTATGATGTTTTAATTACATTTAGGGTCTTTTTCAAAATGACAAAACATCCAGTAGGAAGAAAAAGTGTTATGGATTTTCTTAATAAAAATAACTAATGAAAAACAAAGTAAATAATAATAATAATAATAATAAGAATGTCCTAACTAAGATTTATATGCTAAATTATTCATATAAATATATGGAGGTGTAGAGTAATGGCATATCGTAGTGAAGAATTTTTAGATTCTTGTGATTATTATGGAATAGATCCTTATAGTCCTACTGCTGAGGCAGATTTAGATGAGGCATTTGATTCAGATGATAAAATTTAGTAAGTGAAAGAAATTTTAGTAAGCACAGTTTATTATTAACTGTGCTTTTTGTATATTGGAGATAAAATGGGAATTTTAAATGATAAAAATAATAAAAATGGATTAATTATTGATTTAGAAAATTATGAAGAATTTTTAAAATTTGAAATTTTAGAACATACAGCGAATAAAATTTCAAGTTTATTAAATAAAAATGAAGTACAAAAAGCAATTGAATATGTAGAAAATCATACAAATCAAAAATTAGAAATTCCATTAATTTTAAATAATAATTTAGGAATAAATGACAATTTGAATGAATTAATTATAAATGAAAAAGCTAAATTTATAAATTTTTTTGTAGTCTTAAAAAAAGAATTATTAAGTTGTAAAAAATTTTATTTTATAGTTAGTTTTATTAAGTTTTCTGGTATTCAGCTTTTAATAAATATTTTTGAAGAACTTGAAAAAAAGGGAATTGAAGGCGAAATAATAACTTCTGTATATTTGAATATTACAGATGTAAAAGCTCTTCAAATATTACAAAGATATAAAAATATAAAAGTTAAAATATATAATAATTCATTAGAAAGTTTTCATACAAAAGCATATTTATTTGAAAAAGGAAAGTATTCAACTTGTATAATTGGATCATCAAATCTTAGTCAAAGTGCTTTATATTCGGCAGAAGAATGGAATGTAAAATTAACAAATAATAATTTTTTTCAAATTTATGATAAAAGTATGAAGCAATTTAAGCTGTTGTGGAATAGTAATGAAGCTATTGAATTAAATGATGATTTTATACAAAAATATGATGAATATAAAAAGAAAAATATACAACAAAATACTTTTGATTATAAAAAAATAATAAACGATAAATATAATGAATTTAAGCCAAATACAATGCAAAAAGAAATTTTAGAAAAATTAAAAATAACTCGTGAACATGGTCAGACCAAAGGGCTTGTTGTTGCAGCTACCGGAACAGGAAAGACATATTTAGCTGCTTTAGATATAAAAAATTATTTTTCAAAAAATGATAAAGAGTTTAAAGTATTATTTGTTGCACATAGAGAAGAATTACTTGAAAATGGAATGACAGTTTTATCAAATGTATTGAAAATTAATAAAAATAATTTTGGAATATGTTTTGGTGGAATAAAAGATATAAATAAAAAGATTATTTTTGCATCAATTCAAACATTAAGAACAGAATATAAAAACTTTAAACAAGATTATTTTGATTATATTGTAGTTGATGAATTTCATCATGCAAGTGCAGATAGTTATATAAAAGTAATTAATTACTTTAATCCTAAATTTTTATTAGGTTTAACTGCAACTCCTGAACGAATGGATGGAAAAAACATTTTAGCTTTATGCAACTATAATTTGGTCGGTGAAATTGGGCTAAAAAAAGCTATGGAGCAAGATTTGATTGCACCATTTCATTACTTTGGTATAAATGATTCCACAATAGATTATAATAAAATTACCTATAAAAATGGAAAATATGATGAAAGTGAATTAACTCAAAACTTAAATAAAAATAGAAGAACAGACTATATTTTAGATAAAATTAATAAATTTGGATTTTGTGGTGATTGTTTAAGTGCCATAGCTTTTTGTGAAAATATAGAACATGCAAATTTTATGAATAAACAATTTAAAAAAGTAGGATATAAATCAAAAGTTCTTACTTCAAAAACTAGTACGACTGAACGGTCTAATTTATTAAATGACTTTAAAAATAAAAAAATAGAAATATTGTGTGTAGTTGATATTTTCAATGAAGGAATAGATATTCCAAATATAAATTTATTATTATTTTTACGACCTACATTATCTTCTACCATTTTTATTCAACAAATTGGACGTGGCTTAAGAAAATACAAAAATAAAGATTTTGTAACCATTATTGATTTTATTGGAAATCATAAAAAAGATTATTTAATAACTAAAATTTTTTCTGAAAAAATACAAGAAAAAAATTATATTTATGATAAAAAAGAAAAAATAATTAACGAAATAAAAAATCAATTCTCTAATATTCCGGGAGCTTCATATATTGAACTTGATCGAATTTGTCAAGAAAGAATTATTAAAAAGATTGAAAAAATAAACTTTAATAGTAAAAAAATTTTAAAAGATTTGTATGATGAGTATAAAATTGAAATAGGGAAAAATATGGCTGATTATTTAGAAATTATTGATTTTGATACAAATATTACGTTATTTAAAGAATTATGTTCAAAATTAGGGTCATTCTATGAAGCTCAATTACTATTTGAAGAAAATCATTTTAAAGAAAGTAATTCGTTAAATTCAAAAGAAATTAGCTTTTTAGCATATTTAGAAAAGAAAATAACATTAAATGAACCGTTTACATATTTAATTGTAAAAATATTATCGGAACAATTTGATAAAAAATCTAAAAATTTATTCGTAAATAGTAATATTTTAATTGAAGAATTTTATAATTATTATAAAACTAATTTTGATAAAAAATATCTTATAGAACGAATATTTTTAGAATTAGTTGAAGATAATATTTTACAGCAAAATTTATATGGATATACAATTTCAAATGCTTACATTTCTATTTTTAAAGAAAAAAATCCAATTTTTTATAATAGGTTAAATTCTTTATTAATTTTAGGATTAAATGAATTTAAAAATAATAATTTACAAGAATTTAATGAAAATATATTATTGACACATAAAGAATATATGCGAATTGATTTACAAATATTACTTGATTCTAAAGTTCCAAAAGGAACATGGAGAGCAGGGTATGCAAATACAGATAAAGATATTTGTTTATTCATAACTAACGATAAATCGCATATTAGCCAAGAAAATTTAAAATATGATAATTCTTTATATGCTGACAATATAATCCAATGGATAAGTCAGCCAAAAACATATCATACTTCAAATGTTGGAGAAATGTTTGTCAAACATAAAGAAAAAGGTTATAAAGTACATATTTTTGCAAGAAAATATGCTTTTATGAATGGAAATAAAACTAATCCATTTATATATTTAGGAAATGCTGATTATTATTCTAGCTTTGGTGATAAACCTATGAAAATATTATGGAAATTAAAACATAAAATTCCGCAAGAAATTATACAAGAATTATATAAATTAAATGATGATTAATTTGGAGTGATAAATGATAGATAAAATTAGATATACTAAAACAGGAAAGAGAATAGAAGTCTATGAATTTAATGCAAAATTACATTCAAAAATTATATTGAATAAAGAGCAATTTGAAAAGCATATTATATTAAAGCATCCAGAAATTGAATTAGATATTATTGAAGAAGTATTAAATTATCCTGATTGTGTTACAAAGCAATCAAAATCAAAAAAAGAACATTATTATCAAAAAAAAATAAATGATAAGATATATTTTATTGTAGTAGCTGAGCATAAAGGGGTAAAAAATTTAAGATTCATTTTGACTGCATTTTCTATAAATAGTAAAGAGTTTCTTAAAAATAAAAATATATATTATAGTTATAAATCATAAAGTAAATTTAGAATAAATATAGTAAGAATTGAAAAGATAAGATCTTATTAAATATTTATTCTATTTTTTTTATACTTAAATGTCCGATAATGTATGTTATGTATAAAATATAAAATTCAGTATTAAGCATCTGTTCTTTTATTTTTTTGTTTTAAAACTTTTATAACAACTGCTAATTGCACACTTGCACAATGAATTGTGCAAATTAAGATTTACACTATTTAGTCATTACTTTTTATGTTTCGTTTTATCAAAATATTTGATAAATATCTTATTGATTTTAATCAAAATATTTGAGTAAAATAGAAAAGAATACAACTTTTAATTGTACTCTCTCTTGTTTTTACTATTTAATTTTAATATATTTTACAATATAACTTCTTAATACAGCAAGTAAAAGTACTTGCACTAAATAAATAATTCCAAACAATAATATATTTCCTAAAACAGCATATTTTCCTAAAAAATTAAATATTATTTTTGTAGATGCATAATACGAACTAAAAGATATTATAATCATTGATATAACAAATATTATATACCTAAATATATTTATTTTTATATGTCTTTTATTTAATGATATTAATAATATTATATAATTTATCATTGCTGAAAATGATGTTGCAATAGTTAATCCAATATGTTTATATTCTTTATATAATAAAAAATCTAAAAATATATTTACGAAAATTGCAATAAATGAGGAAATTACAGGTATTTTTCTATCTTTAAAAACATAATGACTTCTTGTTAATAAATGAATCGCTGAAAAGAATACCAATCCTAAAGCATAAAATTTTAAAGTTTCAGATGTAGTTATAACTGCCCTATCACTAAAGTTTCCTCTTTTATAAATTAATTTTACAATTTCAAATGAGTATTTATATAAAATTACAGATGAAGGAATTATCAAAAATGCTAATAAATTCATTCCCTGCTCTATAACTTTTTTAACTTTTCTTTTTTGATTCTTAACAACTGCTTTTGAAAGTGTCGGAAAAATAACGACCGATAACGATATTGCAAAAACACCTATTGGTAATAAATATAATCTACTAGCATAATTTAATGCACTTGCTGTTCCAGCAGTAAGCATTGTTGCAAATCTGTTATCAATAATTTCATTAAATTGATAACCAAAAATTCCAATTAAAGTAGGAAGCATTAACATAAACATTTCTTTCACATATTTATCTTTAAAATTAAATATAAACTTATAACTCTTCATTATTTGAAAAAATTGTGGAAGCAATATTAAAAGTTGAATAAATCCGGAAAGTAAATATGCTATCCCCAATCCATATATTCCTAATTTATCTTTCATCAGTAATGTTCCGATTATAATTGTAAGATTAAAAACTACACCCATACAAGCAGATACTGCAAATTTTTTATAATTATTTAATAATGAAGCTATTACGCCGGACAATGCAATGAATAAAAAATAAAATGCTACAATTTTTAACATAATATTAGCTATTTCAAATCTCTCAGGATCATTAAACCCTGTTGTTATCTTTAATATTTGCCTTGAAAAAACAATCATTATAATAGACATAGTTGATGTAAATGCAATTATTAAATTTAATACTGAAAATACAAATTCATTTATTCTTGTTTGTCCACTTTCTTCCATTCCTCTATTATATATTGGAATGAACACAGTTCCTAAAGAACCTTCTCCAAATAATGTAGTAAAAAAATTTGGAATACGAGTAGCACTTACATATGCATCTGTCATTCCAGAAGCACCAAAGACGCTACCTATAACCATTTCACGAATTAGACCGAGTAGTCTACTTATCATATTTATTATCATTACTATAACACTTGATTTAAACATTATTCCTCTTTTCTTAATTATAACCTTTTTAATTATTATGATTATATCATATTTAAAATAACAAATAAACAAAAAAGATTATTTGTATTATAAATAAAAATAATCTTTTCTATCATTACTAAAATATATTATTAAAAAATTTTAGATATATAAAACTTGTCTTTTTCAAATGATATATCAATCTCTCCTATTTTAAATAAATCTAAAATTGTTAAAAATATAGTAACTATTCGTGTTTTTGTAAATTTACTTTTTAAAAGAGTACTAAATTCTACTTTATTTTCTTTTTCTATAATTTCATAAATTTCATTTTTAGCATCATTTGTACTATACTCTTCTTCTAAATTTAAAATTAACATATCTTTTTTATCTTCTTTTAAAAATTCTCTAAAACTTTTAACTATATTATCTAATGTAAGTTTTGATAAATCATACTCAATTATTGCTATTTCTATTTTTTGAGTTCCACTTCGTTTATATGGTATATTGTATTCATTTTCATTTTTTGAAAACAATTCTGATATTTCTTTAAAAAATTTATATTCAATAATTCTTTTTTCCAAATCTTCTATTTTTTCTTCTTTTTTTTCTTTATTTAATATTGAATAAGCTTTAATTTCTATAAGTTCAGTGGCCATAATTAAAAATTCAACTTTAATTTTTAAATTTAATTCTTTCTGTTCTTTTATATATTTTAGATAATCATCTATAATTTGTGAAATATTAATTTCAGTAATTTTCATTTGTTTTTTATCAATTAAATGAAGTAATAAGTCCAACGGTCCTTCAAAATTATCTATTTTTATTTGTATCAAAGTATTGTTCATTTATTCTTTTTCTCCATATTTGTGTATCATTATTAATTTGATTTATCAACTCATCTAATGATTCCATTTTTCTTTCAGACCTTATTCTTTCTAAAACATCAATTAAAATAATTTTACCGTAAATATCTTTATCAAAATCTAAAATATGTGCTTCAACTGAAAATCCAGTAAAATCAACAGTAGGATTTTTCCCAATATTTATTACAGCATTATAAATTTTATCATCACCTTGAATACTTACATAAGCACCATAAACTCCAAATTGTGGATAAATTTTATCTTTAAATTTTAAATTTGCTGTTGGAAATCCTAAAACTCTCCCTAATTTTTTACCGTGTATTACTTCTCCCATTATTAAATAATTATGTCCCATAATATTTTTCATATTTTTTAAATCAGTTTTTTCAATATACTTTCTTATTCTAGTGCTACTTATTATTTCTCCACTATTATCGGTCACAGGTTTCATAACATTTAATTTAATTTCATCATTATATTCTTCTTTTAAAATTTTTTCTAAAGTTTTAATATTTCCTTCTTTATTTTTCCCAAAAGTAAAATTAAACCCACAAAAAATTTCCTTTACATTTAATTTTTTTACTAAAATTTGTTTTACAAAATCCTCTGGAGATAAATTTCTTACTTCATCAAATTCTTCTAAATAAACATAATCTATATCATATTGTTTTAATAAGTTTAATTTTTCTGAAATTGTCGTTATTCTTGTTACTTTTTTTTGTGGATATTCTCTAAATGTATACACAATTTTATTATACTTAAATATTTTTGAAAGTATGTCTGCCTCTTGAAATATTTTTTGATGCCCTTTATGTACTCCATCAAAATTTCCAAGTATAACAATATTCTTATTTTTTTGAATTTCATTTAAGTTTTTTTCGCAACAATTATTCAAATTATTAAATTTTATATATTCTTTTATTTCATTACAGTTTTTTGAAATTATTTTCATTTTTTAATATCACTTTCTTTTTAGTTTACACTATTATATTATATATTGAAAGTATTTTAAAATCAATTATTTTTTATTGAAATTTTTGTAAATTGAATTTTTTCATAAAATAATTTTATGGGATAATTGTTCATTCAATATTTTATTTTTATATTAAATAACTTTATTTTTAACTACTCCATATTTATTCCATTTATATACATCCAAAAAATGTTTATTTCATCAGCTAACTTTTTTGGTTGTTCGATGTTAATTTTATGATTTTATTTTTTAATCTCTATTAATTTAGAATCTTTTATATCTCTTGATAATTTAAGTGCTGATTTTTTATTAATACTATCTTTTTCTCCATAAATAATTAAAGTAGGTATTTTTATACTACTAACATTCATAAAATTTTTTTCCTTAACAGCATCAATTATTTTTAAACAATCCATTTTAGAAAATCCTTGCTTAAATAATACAGATGGCATAAGTTTAAAAATATATTTTTGCAAATTTAATAATGTATCAGATACTTGATACGGAGAATTTATAAGAACTAAAGATCTAACTTTTTCTGGAAATTCAATTGCATACTGCATAGCTAAAATTGTATCACCTTTCTTTAAACCATTAGGAGTTAAGGTGTATCTCTTTTCTCCATCTACATAATGTAATAAAGCAATATTTGCTGTTCTATTAGGATCATACTCTATTGTTGCAACTTTTGCAGGTATCCCTAATTTGTTTCTTTTCCAATCGATTACTCTATATAATCTCTTGTGACCTTTGTGTCTGTTTCTTCCTGTTCTGTGTCCATAGTTGTCTATACCATAAGATGATGATAATGGTTCAACTAATGTTTTTTCAGGTCTAACTTTGTCTAATTCAGTATTTACTAAAATTGACATGTGCCGAGTACCGCTTGTTATCGGTTTTAATTTTTTGATAGGCATATCTTCCCTCCAATTTCTTTAATTTTATATACACACTCTACCTCGTGTGCACCTATAAAGTGCAAGCACATAAAAAAGTGTGCTGACCTATAATAAGAACTAGTTTTACTAGTCAACTTAGTTAGTATATCATAAAAAAAGGTAAAAGTCTAGTGTTTTTCAGTATTTTTTTCGTATTTTTTTAAATATATATTTTTCTAAATATTTTTAGCAATTTTTTCTACCTTTTTCAAAAATCTA
>CAURVQ010000038.1:0-11716 GCA_963528625.1 uncultured Leptotrichiaceae bacterium
TCGTTTAAAATAAGCTGTTTGTTAATTTCTTGTGCCTTAATTGGCTATTTTGTAGACCCACAGGGATTTTATTTATATTATAATAAATCACTATAAAGTATCATTTTGTTCAAAATCAATGAATTATATCAAATTGCAATTGTGATGAATTATCATAAAACACCATAGACTAACCCTAAAAAAGTCCCCATTTTTTTAATTAGGGACTCTTTCTATTTTTGGGGGATTTTTTATTTTTAAGCTCCCAATTCTAATTGATTTTTGTCTTTCCATTCTCTATATCTGAATAGGCTTTTTGACTAATACCTAGTTCAAATGCCATGTACTCTTGAGTTAAGTCTTTTTCTCTTCTAATTTTTCTCAGGTTATTGTTTTTGATATTCATACATATATGTTTTTTAATTATAAAAGGTTAAATTTTTCCATTGCATTTATTTTAATTTCATCAGCAATGTCAATGTATGGTTTCATTGCCTTGTAATCACTATGTCCTGTCCACTTCATAACAACTTGTGGTGGAATACCCAATGATAAAGCATTACAAATAAATGTTCTTCTCCCTGCATGTGTACCCAATAAAGCGTATTTTGGTGTTTCTATATCAAATCTTTTGTTCCCTCTATAATAAGTTTCCCTTATTATTTCATTTATTTCTGCTAACTCTCCAAGCTCTTTTAGATAATCATTCATTTTTTGATTTGTTATCACAGGGAAAACTTTATCACCTTCCAAATTTTTATATTTTTCTATTAAAGCTTTACTATATTTATTTAATTCAATTACCAAACTATCTGTTGTCTTTATCGTTGTAATATGAATAGAATCATCTTTGATATTACTCTTTTTTAGGTTTGCTACATCAGAGTAACGAAGTCCTGTAAAACACTGAAATAGAAACACATCTCTAACTCTCTCAAGATATTGTTTTTGAGAAGGAATATTACATTCTTTCAATTTTTCAAGTTCAGATTGGGTAAGAAATATGATTTTTTTCTGTGTCGTCTTCAGTTTGGGTCTAAATGTCTCGAAAGTATTATCCGAAATATACTTTTTCCTCAACGCCCATCTTAAAAACCATCTCAAAAATGAAAACCTTTTTAATAATGTTGAATTTTTAAGTTTCAATTCTTCTTGCAAATAATACTGAAACTCTATAAGTTTAGATTCTGTAAAATCTTTAAAACTTATATTGGAATCAAATTCTAAAAGATACCGCTTTTGAGTTTCCATCTTTTGATAAGTTGCCTTTGTCCATACATTTTTCTTTCCTTCCTCCTTAATAAATAAGTCATAAACTTCAAAAAATGACAACTCATTTTCACTCTTCTTTTCCTTGCCTATTTCTTTATTAAATTCAGCTCTAAATTCATTATCATTAGGGATTTCATTCTCTTTTTCAAATGATAAAAATACCTTTTCACAGGCTCGTTCATATTCTTGAATTTTCCTATTAATTATATTAGCAGGAATTTTCTTTTTCCCGTGTGTAGTGTTTATTTTACAGCGTTGAGTTTCCTTACTCCACTTATCAACTTCTATTCTATAGCCTACATTAAAAGCAACGATAAATCCACTCCATTTTATCCTATAACGAAGTTTAGCAGTAGGGTTGTCTTTTTCTTTGTCTAATAAAAATTGTGCGTGGTATTTTATCATTTACTATTAAATTCTATAGTTATTCCACCTGTTCTTTCAAGTTCACTAAATTTGTATTCTTTTGAAATCAATAATTTGCCATCTGAATATATATTTATTGTTTTAGTAAGATTTGTAGGCTCATTATGGTTAAAATCTTTGCGATATGTTCCCATTATTCTTAATATTCCAGATAAAACAGGAGCTGTGGTTTCGTAAATCTCTATTTCTTTTAAAGGTATATTGGGTTCGCTTTCTACTCCACTATATCCTTGAAAAACAAATATAGTGTGTTCATTAATAGCACCTCCTTCTCCTCTCCAATTTATTTTATCATAAGTTTCATCTACTACAATATTTGGTGTGTGTTCAGAATATTTCAGAATAGGAGAGAAATCATTATTGTTTACTTTTTTAAACTCTAAATATAGAATTTGGTATAAGTCTTTATAATCTCCTTTATTTATAACTTCTATTTTAATTTTTCTTTCATCTTTGGAGATGCATTTTTTTACACTCTCGGTGGTAGGTTTTTTATAAATATCCCAACCATCCCATCTCTTCATTATATCTGTACAATTATCTTTCTTTTGAGCAGAAAAAAAGATAGCATGAAATGTTAATGCTACAAGGAGAATCTTTTTCATAATTACTTATTCTTTAGAATTTCCAATAATGTATCTATTTGTTTTTGACTTGTTTTTAATCTTTCATTTAATTCCTTTTGTACATCTTGATACCCTTTTTGAAGCTCTAATAAATTTGAAAAATCATTGTGGGAAATTGTCACATTTCCTTCAATGTTATTTATATTACTGTTTATACTATTATTTCCTTTTGCTTTTTGCGTATTTATTGGTTTAATCATTTCTCCTTTTCCTGTTAAAAGCCATTTTTCATTTAATTGAGGGTACACATTCAATATCTTATTTAAACTTCGAGAGCTGATACTTTCTCCTAAATTATTAACATATCCAGCAGATAAACCTACATTTTGAGCAAATTTATTTTGTCCAATGCCTAAATATTCTAAAAAAATTATTAATCTATCTTTCATAAAAATTTTGTTTCTGATAATCAATTATTTATAATGATGTTTATATAGTAAAGTATATAAATCATGTTATTTCATATAAATAATTATATATTCGCAATATAAATATAGTTATATTTTAAATACAAATTAACAACAAATATATAAAAATTATGGAAGTAAGTGAAACCATCATTGAAAAAATACTGAATGATAATAACTTCAGTATAGAATTAGCAAAAAGACTTGGAAATCAGCAACAATCAGTTCTTGGTTTAGCAAGAAGGAATAGCAGGAATCTAACCCTTTGGGAAGCGGTAATGTTCTATAAAGAACAAGGCTTTACAGAAGAAGAGATTTTTAAAAATTATCAGTTATATAATTCATCAGTAAAACCTAAAAAATCTAAAAATGAAAGAGTTAATTAAAATTACACAACACAATGGAAATTCTTTTTTTTCAGCGAGGGAATTACATAAGTTTTTGGAGGTAGGAAAAGTTTTTGGAGCATGGATAAATGAGCGTATTGAGCAATTTGGATTCATTGAAAATCAAGACTATGTAGTTTTTTCCGAAATTGGAAAAAACCCAAAAGGAGGACGCCCAATGAAAGAATACCTTCTTTCAATAGATATGGCAAAAGAACTTTCAATGCTGGAAAGAAACGAAAAAGGAAAACAAGCAAGAATATACTTTATAGAATGTGAAAAAAGACTCAGAGAGCAAAGTCTAAATTATTATTCTATTGAAGTTTCCCCTGAAAGAATAGCAGAAAGAAGAAAAATATTACAAAAACAATTTGTAGAAGAACTTCGTAAATACTTTTATAGAGGGGATTTGACAAATGTTTCCAAAGAAAATAAAATTTCTTATAATAAAATAATTAGAGTGATGAGTGGAAACTCCTTTGATGACAGAATTATAGATATTCTCTATGAAAAAGCAATGAATAATAAGTATCCTTTGGAATGTAAAATGGAAGTAATGATAACCGACTTAAAATCATAAAAATGAATATTGATAGAGACACTCCAATATGGCAACTGACTCTTGGTGATTTTTTACAAGCATTTCAGAAATATACCGAAATACCTAATAATCCAGAACAAGAAGTTATAGAAAAAAAAGAGTATGTATATGGAATTAATGGTCTAGCAGATTTAATAGGGTGTTCTAAAACCCACGCTTCTCGATTAAAAAGTCAAGGAATATTTGATGAAGCGATAATCCAAAGAGGCAGAAAAATAATTATTGATAGAGAAAAAGCTTTAGAGTTATTTAATAATAAATTATAAATACTATGGACATCAATCCTAATACTCAATTATTACACCTTACGGTGGCAGAATATATAGAGTTGCATAAGGTAGTAACTGGGCAAAAAAAAGAAATTAAAGAATATGTGTATGGATTGAAAGGCTTGGCAAAGATATTAGGCTGTTCAAGAACAACTGCTTCTAAAATTAAAAACTCTGGGATGATAGATGATGCAATATCTCAAGTGGGAAAGTTAATCGTAATAGATAAGAAAAAAGTTCTTGAAATTATAGCAAAAGAGAATGAATTATGAATTATACTGAATTAACAACCAAATTTTGGTCTATAAATGAAAAATCTCCATTAGGAGCATCTGCTATTGCATTATATTTTTTTCTATTGGAAAAATGTAGACAAAATGATGGCAAAGATTTCACAATATCAGATAATGCAATAGGTCAAAAATTATCTTTAACTAGACCAACTATTAATGCTCTTAAATCAAAATTAAGAAATGTTGGTTTAATTCAGTATCAAACAAGAAATGGGGTGCCAAGTATTTATAGAATAATAACTGATATTTCTTTCTTACTACAAGAATCACTCCAAAAAGAGACTTTAAATATTAAAAATAAAGTAAGTCAAGAATCAGAACCATTCAAAAAAATGATAGAAAGCCCTATTATAAATGACATTCAACCTAAAATATTAGAAGAAAAAACAATTCATACATCAACAAGAGAAAATATAAATATACCCTCATTAGATGAGTTTATGAATTTTGCTAAAAGTTTAGAAATTTATGATGAAACAATGGATTTTGCTATCAAATCAAAATATGAATCATGGAGAGACAATGGCTGGGTCAATGGACTTGGAATCCCTATAAATAAGTGGCAAAACAATTTAAAAAACACACTGCCACATTTAAAAACCTCAAAAAAGAAACCCTCAGGACTTCAACCTAATAACATTCCTACTATAAAACGCCCAAAACAAACTTACAATGAATAACACAAATATTAAATTAGAAAAAGAAATTTTAGCTTATTTAATCCAAGAACCATCTCTGTTCGCTAACCATTATACCAAACTAAATCTTAATCTATTCACAACAAAAGAAAATAGACTTATATACTCTGTTATTGCGGACTTATGGGAAAATGGTAAAGGAATAGATTTAATGATTGTAACATTAGAATTAAATAAGAGAGGGCATTCTCATTTAGACCATTATGTTATAGACTTGATGACTAACTCTTTTTCTTCTGCAAACTTTGAATATCATTTAATGGTTTTGGTGGAACTATCTGTAAAAAGAGATTTTATAGTTAAGTTTTCAAAATTATTGAGGTTTGCTCAAGAACCCAATATGGATATATTTGATATTCGTGATAAAGCTTTTGAGTATTTTGATAATTTATTTTTAGACCAATTTATAGACAACAATAAGCAATATCAAAGCTTTTCAAGTCTTGTTCATAAAGCAGAAGAGAGATTTGACAATATCAATCTTAATGGGATTACAGGTATCCCAAGTTCATTAGGTATCATCAATAAAACAATGGGAGGTTGGCAAAATTCAGACCTTACTATTGTGGCAGGAAGACCTGGAATGGGAAAAACAGCATTTTTAGTTCAGCAGGTAGTAGATTTAGCAATCCAAAATATGGCAGTGGGTATATTCTCATTGGAAATGTCTGCGGAACAAATTGCTGTGAGAATTATTACAAATTATACCAAAATTCCAAACTCTTCAATATTGAGAAAAGGTCTGAAAGAAGATGAAAGAGAGAGGTATTATCACTATAAGGAAGACTTGACCAAACTAAAAATACATATTGATGACACTCCATCAATATCTATTCAAGATTTAAAAGTCAAGGCTAAAATGATGAAATTGAAATATAATATAAAAGCCTTATTTGTTGATTATTTACAATTAGCAACTTATGAAAAATCACAAAATAGAGAGCAAGAAATCGCTAAAATCTCATCAGGATTAAAGGCTATTGCAAAAGAATTAGATATACCAGTAATCGCGCTCTCTCAACTTTCAAGAGCTGTAGAGAGCAGGCCTAATAAACGACCTCAATTATCCGATTTAAGAGAGTCTGGTTCAATAGAACAGGATGCAGATGAAGTCATTTTCCTCTATCGTCCAGAATATTACAATATTGATGAATGGGATGATTACAATAATGCTCTTACAAAAAATGAGGTGGAAATTATGATAGCTAAAAATAGAAATGGAGGATTATTAGATGAGAGATATAAAGTAAATATGGCGATTTCTGAATTTAGAAATATAGAATATTAACCCAAAATAAAAAATATGAAAAATATAAATAAACAAAATCTTTCCAAAGACATTCAGCGACAAAAAATAATGTTTGGAATAAGTCTTTTTGCAGTGATATATCTTATCTATTTTGGAGCTCAAAATAAAGAATGGAGCTATTATTGTGCAATAGCTTCAGCTTATATTTTTACAAAGACTATAAATTTTTTAATAAAAATTTATAAAAATCATAAGCTTCTAAAATGAGAATCTTAAGTCCTTTTATTTCAAAATAATTGCTCTGTTGTCAATGAATTTAGATCTGTTTAGAATAATAAAACAAGAAGCTATGAAAAAAACTAAACCTAAATTGATAGTAATTTTCCTAATATTAACACTGTTAATACTCTTTTTTCTGAAAAAGTTAGAGTTTATATTTATGATACCTCCAAGTCCATTTTTTATTTAAAATCAATATCATGAATGAATTAGAACTATCTACAGAAGAATTATTTCCACCCACAAGGGAGGAATTAGAAGAAATCTTGGAAACTATACAAAAGCAACTGGAAGACCCAAAATTTGAAGAACATTGGGCGTTTTTACATCAGCAGTATTTACTTAAAAAACAACTATTAAAAGATTTAGAAGATGAAAACTTTTGAAAATTACACTATTGTTAAAGAAACAGAATGGGCTATACTCATCAAAGTCTTTGTTTCTGAATTAGAAAAAGAAGTAGAATTTTGGTTACCCAAATCCAAAACAGAAAAAAAAGATGAGGGTTTAGAAATTGACACCGAAACTTGGGAAACCAAAATAGAAGAATTGAAAACTCCACAAGAGGAAGAGTGCGTATTTGTCTATGTAGATAAATACGAAGAATTAGAAAAATCCTACAAACTAATCCTTACTGCTACTCTCAAAAAAATAAATACTAATCCTTGGGCTTTTGTTCCCAAAACTTCGGTCAAAGACCTCGGAGAAATTGAAGAGAATGAAAGAGGAAAGTTTTATTTTAAAATCCCCCTTTGGTTTTGGGAAAAGAATTTAGAGAAAATCATTTCTGATACCTTGGAATTTTTCAATAAAGATAAAGAAAAGGGAGAGGAAAAATTCAAGAAGAATAATTTTAAGTTATGGAGTGTGGAATAATAAATGATTCCACAAAAATAAATCCTCTTTTTTGGTGATTTTCTTGACTGAGATTTAAAACTCGATTATATTTATATAGCTATATAAAGTATTCTTTCTTCTTTTAGATAAGTTCTAATTTTGATACCTAACCTTTGTATAACTTTAAATTTCTATAAAAAAAACAAAGATGCTAATAAGTATAAATAAATTTATGCTTTCTTATCTTATTCTAGTGGAATTTTCCAACATTTCATTTTATCAAATTATATATAAATCCTCAAAACTATTTTAGTTTTGAGGACAGTTATTCTTATTTTTGAGTGCTTGACTATAGCATATTTAATGTATAGTGATGCACTTTGTCATTTGACAGTACAAAGATATAAAAATAATTATATTTTTACAAAATTTATTTTATCATTTATAACTTGTTTTATATCATCACAAATATTTAATCCTTTAAATAAAGCTTCCAATTGGTTATATAAATCATCCGCTCTACTAACTGACACCTTACTTAACACAAAGATAATCAAACGAATAGATACATTTAAATTTGTAGAATTTCGGTCATTTTTATTTTTTGTTCTATATTTTTTATCAGGAATTTTCTTTATAGGTTGAGGCTGGTTATAATCATATAATACTCCATTATGAAAGCATATATTTCTAATATTGATTATTGCTGAAAAATAACTCTCTAACATTTCATAATTTTTAAATCCATATATTGATGCTATCTTCTCTTTCAAGCTTTCTTCTTTTAAATTCTTATAAAATTTGAATATTTGCCCGAATGTAAGAAATTCAAAAATTTTCCAAGCAGGAACATATTCTTTAGTCTTTTTAATAATATTCCGTTTATCAGACTCATTATTTTTTATACTATTATATATAGACTTAAACCCTCCTAACATACTTGCATCTACTATACCTTGATCTACATACCATAAAGGATTATCTTTATAATTATTTGACACATAGTATATTATTTGTGTTCTAAAATGAACCTCTATCCTATGTATATATTGAGATAATATATTTTTTATATCAAAATCAAAATAATAAAATTTGACAATATCATCAATAGATATATTATATTTAAAGTTATGATTTTTTTTGTCTTGAAAATAGTACCAGTAATATCCTAAACGATAATATCCTATATCTAACAAATATTCTTCAGCTTTACTATCATCTGTAATTTTTAAACCTCTATTTTTAAGTTGCTGAATCTGTTCATGTACTTCGAAAGCACGATCTCCCATTATTTTATCATATTTATCGTACAAAGATAAATTATAAAAGATTTAGTTTCTACAAAATTGAGTATTTTATCACTATTAACTGACAATAACAAATATTTTCTTTGACTCCTTACCCTTGATTTAGTAGGTTCTTTGGATTGAAAATAAGTTCCCGACTGAAGAACATTATGTCGCTAAAACCTTCCTCAAATGATAAAAGTATGTTAATAGGATATTGTAAGCTCTTCCACTATTTATATAGGATTACAAAAGTAGTTTTTTGTATGGTCATAGTGAGTTTTTCATAAAAATAATAATATAATGTTAAAGTTCTTGGTTAATTTCTTATAAAAAATTAGATTTGCAACATGAAAGGGATGGAAAATTTATTTTATGCTTTAGGTATATGGACTGTTTTAGATTTATTAGTAAAACATTTTAAGTCCATAAAAAACTATGTTATGAAAACAGAAGAAGAAGAAATAGAATCTCTGTTAAAAACAGAAGAGGATAAAATAAAATTTCAAAATACGATAGATAGTATGTTAAGGAATAATATAAAAACAAAAAAAATTAATATTAACAATAAAGAAATAGAAATTACGATTTAATTATATGAATTTAAATATAGCATTTAATACCATTATATATATAATGGTATTTTTATTTCCAGGTATTCTATTTAGAAGGACTTTCTTTTCAGGAAAATTTAGTAAACATTATGATTCGGGAAATATTGTAGATAGGGTTCTTTGGAATATATTCTTTAGTATAATCTGTATATTGTTATTTATTTTAGTTAATATTTTTACAGATAATATATTAATAAGTTCTTTGGGAATTTCATTAAGGCAGAATGAGGTAATAAATACTTTTGAGGAATTATATAAAAATGAGTTTCCAAAATTATTGAGAGACTCAAAATCTGTAAATGATTTTATTTGGATTTTATTGTCACTATACATCTTTTCAACTTTATTAGGATTTGGTTTACATAAACTGATTTTTATTTTTGATTTAGATAAACATATTCCATTGTTAAAATTTCAAAGTAAATGGGATTATTTATTGGTGTCAAATAAGGAAAGCAATAAGGAACATAGATTAGGTGATGTATTTTTCACACAAGCAGATGTAAAACTGTTAGATAATCAACTATATACAGGAAGACTCCACGATATTGTTCTGAATAAAGAGAATCATATAGAATCTATAATATTATCAGAGACATATAAATTTTATAAAATAGAAAAAAAGGCTATCAATGATAAAAAACTTAAAGAAATAAAAAACAGAAAATCATTAAAGTATTTTTACTATGAGAATCAAAATGAATACTGCTATAAAAAGAGAATAAAGGGGGATTTATTTACCATTCCTAATAGCAAGGTAGAAAATATATCTATTACATATGTAAAAATGTCTACCTTAAGAGATAAATGGAGTAAAAATATAATAAAATTTAGAACACTATTATTATTATTAGTTATATTTTTTTCTATAGCATATGGAATCTGGGATTTTGGTTTTATAAACTTTCAAACTGTATACAAGAGAATTGCTTTTTGTATTATGTTAACTTTTAATACAATATCTTTAATGTTATTAATAATTAATCTTTTATCAAAACATGAAAAAAAGTGGGAAAATGTCAATATATCTATTGTTGCATTAGTATTAGGTAGTATCCCTTATTTGTACATCTTTTGGATTGTTCCTTTTTATTATTTGCTTCCAATATTTATACTTACAATATCTGTTATAAGATATATTAAAAATTGGTGGATGAAAAAAAATAAAAAAACAAATTAAAGAATCACATATAACTACTCACTCTTATTTTGAGTTGAAGTGAATTGCTTTTTGTTACTAATATAGAGTACCTCATTATATTATTAGTTGCTGATTTTTCTTTGATAGCTCTCACTTTCAGTGAGCCAACAATCTGCAATGCCGTGTCTAAACTAATAGGGTATTCCATAATATTTGTGCGATTTTTCTTTAATCACAAAGATAATAAAAAAAGTCCTGCGTTTGCAGGGTAAATAAAAAAACCATATTTCTTGAAAATATGGCTCTATATGGTTAATACTTAACTTTTAAAACACGAATAATTAGGTTGCAATAATATCCATTTTCATAACTCTTTTTTTTATTTTTATTTGTACGCTACAAATATATATATTTTAGAAGATATCTTCACAATTTCCAGACTTAAATTTTCCATTTTTAACATAACTTTCCGTTGTAAAACTAAACTTAAAAATATGGGTAAGCCCTGTTAGACCATGCTTTGCTGAAATAAGAAGTTCTATATTACCATTTTCATTTTTTAACAATTTACTAATTTGATTGTATGTAATAAAGACAATACAATTTTTACCATCATCCCTAAACCAACTATATGCTTAAATATGAGGAACATTATCATTTCTCAGTGGTATATGAGTGTAATGATGATCTATAATTCCATTTTCTCCCTGTATTATTTTATAAGAACTTAATTGTGCCTTTATTTCATAAGCGGAAAAAAACGATTTATTTATAATTTTAAACAAATAGGCATCTTGTCCTTCATCACCATCTATTTTAATATTTTTGAAAGCAATTTTTTCTACAATCTTAATCTGTGGTTTTAAAAAATAAAGTAATAAAATGATAAATATAAAAGAAGCTAATAAACTACAAAATAAATTAAAAATAATTCCTGCTAAAGTAAAATCTTCGAATAAAGAAGTAAAAAATTCTGTCATAATCCATTTATTTGTTACAAAAATATTAAAAACAAGCTTACAAAACAAAGATAAAAAGCCCTGCATTTGCAGGGCGATGGTTAATATATTTTTTCAAAAATTCTTTCAGAAACCTATTCTTCATAGTCTTTTGCTTCAAACTCATGATCTTCATCATGGATAATTCTATCAGTTAACACCTCTTAAATAATTTGTATGATTTCTTCTATAAATTGTTTTTGTGCGATTTTTCTTTCTGCAAAAACACAAAAAAGAAGGATGTTTTTATTCCTCCTTTTCTTCTTTAAATGAATTTATTTCTTCCACAATATTTTGTACCAATATATTTTTTTCCTTCTTACTTATAGTAGAACTTAAAATATTAATAATCTTC
>CAURVQ010000039.1:0-10916 GCA_963528625.1 uncultured Leptotrichiaceae bacterium
TCTAAAGATGTGTGGTATTTACCATCTTTTAATATTCTAAAAATTCTAACAACTACATTCTCCATTGTATACTCCTTAATATAAAATACCTTGAAAAAAACTTTTTTCAACAACTACTTTTTCCACATATATACGGAAAGATTCTTCCTTTAAAAATTTTTATTCAAAAAAAATGTTATAGTAATTAAACTACAACATTTTTTATACTTTATTTTAAATTTTCTAATATTTGATTTATTATTTTAATTAATCATTTGGAAAAAATGATGGAACAATAAAGCCACCTGTATGTCCGTTATTTTTTGAATTAGAAATCAATTTACCATCTTCATTATTTGAATTATTATTTGTACTATCTTCATAATCTCTTTCTTCAAAATCTGTTGCTATTAATGAAACTTTTATTGTATCTTGTATTTCCGGATCAATAATAATTCCCCAAATTAAACTTGCATTAATATTTTCTGCTTTCTTAGATACAATTTCAGAAACTTCTCTTATTTCATGCAATCCTACATTTTTCCCAGCAGTTATATTTAATAATATTTTTCTTGCACCTTCTATTGATTTTTCTAATAAAGGACTGTTCAACGCTAATTCTGTCGCCGTTTTAGCTCTATTATCTCCACTTGCTTCTCCAAATCCTAACATTGCAATTCCTGAATCTTGCATAACCGCTTTTACATCAGCAAAATCTAAGTTTACAAATCCTTGTTTTGTAATTAAATCTGAAATACCTTTTATTCCAACTCTTAAAACTCCATTCGCTTCTTTAAATGCATTCATTAATGTTATACTAATATTAGGTAAATCAAATAATCTGTCGTTTGGTATTGTTATCAAAGTATCTACATGTTTTTTTAAATTTTCAATACCTATCTCTGCATTATTTTTTTTCAAAGGCCCTTCAAAATCAAACGGTTTTGTAACAACAGCAACTGTTAAAATCCCCATTTCTCTAGCTATTTCAGCTACTACCGGTGCAGCTCCAGTACCAGTTCCTCCACCCATTCCAGCTGTTATAAATAACATATCTGTTCCTTGTAAAACCTCTTTTATTCTTTCTTCAGATTCTTTAGCCGCAATTTTTCCTTTTTCCGGATCTGCCCCTGCTCCTGTTCCTTTTCCTAACATTACTCTTGTTTCTGTATATGATCTATCCAAATCTTGTTTGTCGGTATTTATCGCAATAAATTCAACATCAGTTATATCTCCTTCTGACATCATATCGTTGATAGCATTTCCACCAGCTCCACCAACACCTACTACTTTTAACTTTGCCATATTACTTCCATTGTTATTATAATCCATTTTTCTCCTCCAACTTCTATCTTACCGTTATATCTTTAAATCTTATATCTATATTATTTATTGTTTGTCTATTTTTAATTTTTTCATACAATTTCATTACTTCATTATATCTTTCAGTATCGACAGATGTGTCTGTCACTACTACAATTCCATTTAATAATATCAATCTATATTCATTATCTACTTGTTTTATTTCTGATATTACATCATACAACTCTTTACTTTCAATTTTTGACAAAATTATTTTCAAGTCTTTTTGAGTATTATCATCATTATATGTCACTATGGGTATATTTTCTCCAAGAGTTTCAGACATTAACCCAAACAAATTCAATTCTTTATCTGCCAAAAATATTTGATTCCCTTTTTTTACATAAACATAAGGCTTTCGTTCTTCTATATTAACAAATATTTTACTTGGATAACTCTTTTTTATTTCAACTTTTTCTATTCTTATATCATTTTTTAACATCTTTTCTATTTCAGAAAAATTAATAAAAGCAATATTTTGTTCTTTTAAATTATTAATTTTATCTATTATATCTAATTTTAAAGAAACATTATTACCAGTTATTTCAATTTTTTTTATCTTAAAATAATCTGTCCTTATAAATTTTTCTAATGCCCATAATGTTCCTGTTATCATTAATAGGACTAATATAGTTCCCATAAGTTTTTGCATAAACTTTCTCCACTTTATTATACACTTTTTTTTTATTTTATTCAATATTAGATTTAGTTTTTTTCAAAGATTTTTATAATTTTTATTTTTTGCCTCTTAAAATTATAATTTCTGTATCTAATTGAACATCAAATTTTTCTTTTACAACTTTTTTTATATGCTCTATTAAAGCTAAAACATCTTCAAATTTTGCATTTCCCATATTTGTTAAAAAATTAGGGTGTTTTGGTGAAACCATTATATCTCCAATTCTATACCCTTTAAGATCTGCATCTGAAATTAATTGTGCAGCAAATGTTCCCTCTGGATTTTTAAATGTACTTCCTAAATTAGGTAAATCTAAAGGATGTTTTACTTTTCTTTGTGCATATTTATCCATTGCACATTCTTTATCAAATCCTTTTCCAAACTTGAACAATGTTGAAATTACAATCCATTTATTTTGCTTAATTTCAGTTGTTCTGTATTTAAAAATTAAATCTGATTTTTTATAAGTAACTATTTCTCCGTCTGTTTTACACACTTCTACTTCTTCTATACAATCAAAAATCTCAGTTCCATAAGCTCCACCATTCATATTGACAAGTCCTCCAACTGAACCCGGAATTCCCGCTATATTTTCCAATCCTGAATAGTCTTTTTCTTCCATATATTTAATTAAATCATCTAAATCTAATCCTGATTCCACTCTAACCAAATCATATTCATCCGTTTTTTCTACAACTGTTATATTTTTTAATTCTTTTAATGAAACAAAACTCATGTCTAAATATTCATCATCTATCAAAGTATTTGTCCCATTTCCTATTAAAAATATATTTTCTCTTGTATCTATTATTTCTTTCAATTCCTCTTTTTTTTCAATAAAAATTAATTCTTTTGTAATCCCTCCTATTTTCATATTAGAATAATTTTTCATCTCTATATTTTCAAATATTTTCATTTTTTCTCCTATTTTTATCTATTTCAATTTTTCTTTTATTTCATGTGCAAGTTTTGATACACTTCCTGCACCCATAAATATATAAGTTTTCCCTGTTTTATCATTGTTTCTTACAATTTTTTCTATTTCATAATTATTGCACACTTGTACAGTTTTTCCAGATTTTGAAATTTCTTCAGCTAATTTTTCCGAAGATACATCATAAGTATTCTCTTCTCCAGCTCCATAAATTGGCATTAAAATTAACTCATCTACATTACTTAATGCTTCTGAAAAATCATCAAAGAAGAATTTTGTTCTACTAAATCTATGTGGTTGAAAAATTACAACAACCTCTCCTTTTTCTGTTTCTTTTGCTGCTTCAATTGTAACTTTAATTTCTGTTGGATGATGTGCATAATCATCTATTATTCTAATTTCTTTATCGTAGATTACTTGATATCTTCTATTTGCACCTTTAAAGTTTTTTAGTTTTTCTTTAACTATTTCCAAGTTACATCCTGCCTCATCTGCCAAATAAATCACCGGCAATGAATTTGAAACATTATGCAATCCAGGAATTGATAATGTGAATGTCCCTAAATTTTTACCATTTTTTATAACATCATAAGTTGTGCATCCTTCTTTCACAGTTATATTTGTTGCAAAAATATGTACATTTTCTTTCTCAATACTATACCAAACCACTTTTTTATTTTTTATATTTAATGTGCTTATTTCTGCACAATCTTTACATAATATAGCCAATTTTTCTGTACTATCAATAAATTGTTCAAATGATTTTTTTATATTTTCATAACTTCCGTGATGTTCCAAATGATCTGGTTCTACATTTGTAACTACTGAATATTTAGGCTTTATATATAAAAATGAATTATCACTTTCATCAGCTTCTGCAATAAAATAATCAGAATTTCCAACTTTACTATTACTTTGAATTTCAGGAATTATTCCTCCTACAACTATAAAAGGATCTTTTTCTAAAA
The DNA here is from genome assembly GCA_963528625.1 of uncultured Leptotrichiaceae bacterium. GTDB lineage: Bacteria > Fusobacteriota > Fusobacteriia > Fusobacteriales > Leptotrichiaceae > CALHVR01. Next base: position 3,923 of record CAURVQ010000039.1, read on the forward strand.
ATGCAACACTCATCATTGAACTTGTCGTAGTTTTCCCATGAGTTCCCGCCACTGCAATTCCTTCATAATCATTCATTATTTCTGCTAAAAGCTGTCCTCTTCTAATCATCTTTATATTATTTTCTAAAACATATCTATACTCTGGATTAGATTTTTTTATTGCTGTAGAATAAACAAACAAATCAATCCCTTTATCTTTAACATTTTCTTCTACTTGACCTATATAAACTTTTATTCCCATAGCTTCCATATCTGCCGTGATAGGTTTTCTTTCTATATCGGATCCTGCTACATTATATCCTTCTTTAACTAATATTTTAGCAAGCCCACTCATTCCAATTCCATTTATTCCGCTAAAATAAACATTCTTTACATTTTCTAGCATATTCGCTTCCATCGTTATAACCTCATTTTCTATCTTTTTCAAAATTTATATACTCGTCATTTTATTTTACCACATTTAGAAAAAAAAATTCAAATTATTTTTTGAATTTTTTTAACTTTTTTATATTTGCATTTCTTTAATAATAATATCGCTTGCATTACCTTTATTTAAACCTCTTATATTATTTTTCATAAATTCTAACATATCTTTTTGATTTAATAAAGTTAATGCTTCATTTATTGCTTCTTCAACTTCTTCATTTGAATATATTTTAGCTGCATTTACATATTCTAAAACATCTGCATTTTCTTTTTGCCCTACATAATCATATGGAATTAAAATTGCTGGTTTTTCTAATTGTATTAACTCAGAAATTGTTGATGCTCCAGCACGACAAATTACAATATCTGATGCAGACATTATATCTGCTGCATTGTCAAAATAAGGCTCTATCACATTATTTCCTTTTTTTCTTATTTTTGATATCGTATCTGTATAATTATTTTTACCTGTTGCCCAAAAAACTTTAATTTTTTCATCTTTTATTATTTCATTCCATTTTTTAATTAATACCTCATTTATATTTTTTGCTCCTAAACTTCCCCCTATTATCATTATCACTTTTTCATCTTCTTTTATTCCTAATAAATCTCTTTCATTTCTTTTTTCTTTCATAAAAAATTCTTTTCTTAACGGATTCCCAGTTACAACAAATTTATTTTTATATTTTTCATTTATAGAATTTAGCGTATTTTCAAATGCGATAAACACTTTTTTAGCTTTTTTATAAAAATATTTATTTGCCATTCCCATTGTACAATTTTGTTCTTGTAAATAATAAGGAATTTTTAAAATTATTGCCGCAATTAATACTGGTAAAGTTATATAATTTCCAAATCCAATCACCTCTGTTGGTTTTTCTTCTTTCAATATTTTTACAGCTTTATTTATTGCAAATAATATTTTAACAACTGAAATCGGTGTCTTTAACGGTATTACATCTAACCCTATAAATCTAAATCCCTCAGCTGGAACTAAATCTTTTTCCATTCTATGTTCTGTTCCTATAAATAATATTTCTGTATTATTATTTTTTTCTCTTATTTTTTTAGCAATTGACAAAGCAGGATATATATGTCCACCCGTTCCACCTGTCGTAAATATTATTTTTTTCATACCTATCTCCATCCTATTCATTTATCTCTTCTTCTTTATATATTGATTTTATTATATTATATACTATTCCTAACGAAGCCATAACAACCAAAGTGGTACTTCCTCCATAACTTAACAATGGTAGTGTTATCCCTGTTGATGGAATTAATTTTAAATTTATATAAATATGACCTAATATTTGTGTAGCTAGCATTGTAAAAATTCCAATTAATATCATTTTACCATATACATCTTTTATTTTTAATATTGCTTTAAAAATTACACCTAATAATACTAAATAAAGTAAAATTAAAAACATTGTCCCTATAAATCCATACTCTTCAGCATATCCTGAAAAAATATAATCTGTATGTATTTCCGGTATATAAAAATATTTTTGAAGCCCTCTTCCATATGATTTTCCAAAAACTTCTCCACTTCCTATCGCTATAAGAGCTTGATTTATTTGAAATTCATCATCTTTTGATCCTTTTCCAAAAAAAGTAATAATTCTTTGTAATCTATAAGGTTCTTTTAATACAAATATAATAGCTGCTGTTGATAAAAAACCTAATATAGTAGCAAAATATTTCAAGCTAACACCTGCTGCAAATAAAATTATTAAAAATATTATTATTATTTGTAATGTACTACTAAATGATTTTTCTAATATTATTAATATTATATAAAATAAAGCTAATATAGAAGCTGTACTTACCATTTTTCTTATATTTTTTTCTGTTTGCTTCTTATTTTTATAATTTGCAATCAATCCTGATAAAAATAATATTAAACTTAATTTAACAAATTCCGAAGGTTGAATACTAATTGACCCTATCTTTATCCATCTTATCGCCCCATTTACTTTTATTCCCATTATTAAAACCAATATTAATAGTACTATTCCAGTAAAAAAATATAATGGTTCTTTCCCTCTATATTTTTTATAATCAATTTTTGAAGTAACAAAAAATGAAATAAATCCTAATACAAACCACACTGTTTGTATAAGCAAATAATAATAACCTTTACCAGTATTTTTTTGTCCTATTGGATAACTAATACTTGCTAGATTTGATATTCCTATCGCAACTAATATTAATATAGTTATTAAAAATATTGTCCCTAACCATTTTTCATTTTTCAATTTAATTCTCTCCTAATATTATTTATTTTATTATATCTAAAACTAATTTTTTAAATGTATTTCCTCTATGTTCAAAATTTTTAAATTGACACCAGCTAGATGTCGCTGGAGATAATAATATCGTTTTATCTTCAGTAAAATCCTCTTTCTCTTGTAAATACTTTATTACATTTTCTAAAGTTTCAAGATTTTTATAATTTTTATATCCAATTTTTTCCATATCATTTATTAAAATTGAAGCGTTTACTCCTATTAAATAAACAAACGACACTTTTTCTTTAATTTTTTTCACTAACTCTTTATTAGAAACTTTTTTATCATCGCCACCTAATATTAAGATAATCTTATTTTCAAAAGAATCAATTGCTTTTAATGTTGATTCAACATTCGTTCCTTTTGAATCGTTTATAAATGCTGTATTATCTTTCACATAAAAGTTTTCAAGTCTATGTTCTAACGCCTTTGTTGTTTTTAGAAATTGTACGATTTTTTCATTTTCAATTTCTAATATTTTTCCAACCGAAATCGTAAATAACATATTTTCTAAATTATGAATTCCTTTTAAAGCTAAATCTTTTACATCTATTATTTTTTCAGCTATATTTTCTATAATTTCATTTGTTGTTTCTATCGTATTTTCTAAATTTTTCATCACAAAAATACTTCCATTATCTACAAACACATTTCCTTTTTTCTTTTTACTTAAATATATTTTTTTACCTTTTATTTTTTCTTTTAACTTTTTATTTTCATATAAATTTAAAAATTCTTTATCATCAAGATTTATTAATGCAAAATCTTTTTCACTTTGTTTTTCAAATATATTAAATTTTGTTATATAATATTCTTCAACATTTTTATATCTCGCTAAATGATCTGGCGTTAAATTTATAATTCCAGCTATATTTGAATGTATTTGTGGATTATTTTCTAGTTGATAGCTACTAAGCTCTAACACAACATATTCCAAATCTTCCTCATCTGCCACTAATTTTGCAAAAGAAAATCCTGCATTCCCTGCTAATTTTACTTTTTTCCCCGCAAATTCTAATAATTCAAATATTTTTGTTGCTGTTGTTGTTTTTCCATTTGTTCCTGTTATAGAAATTATTTTTATTGATTTATTCATATATTTATACGCTAAATCAATCTCCGATATTATTTTTATTCCTTTTTCTTTAGCCACTTTCAATAACTCAACTTGCCAAGAAATACCCGGACTTTTCACTATAAATTCTATGTCTTCACTATTTAAAATTTTAATTCCTTCTTTTGATGAAATTCCAATTTTATCATCAACTAAATAAACATCAAATCCATTTTTTTCAAGTAATTGTTTAGCTCCAATTCCACTCAATCCAGCTCCAAACACTATAACTTTTCCCATTTTTCTTCCTCTTTTTTATCTATCTTAATTTTAGTAACACAAATGATAATAAACAAGTCATTATTGTTAATATCCAAAATCTAATCGTAACTTTTGTTTCAGGAATATTTAACATCTCAAAGTGATGATGAATTGGTGCCATTTTAAATACTCTTTTCCCAAATGTTTTAAAATGCCAAACTTGTATCATTACTGACAATGCCTCCATTATAAATACAAATCCTGCTATTGGCAATATTAATTCTTGTTTTAAAAATATTACTATAATTCCTAAAATTCCACCTAATGTTAAAGACCCTGTATCTCCCATAAATACTTGAGCTGGGTAAAAATTAAACCATAAAAATCCTGTTAATGCTCCAATTACAGAAGCTAAATATACTGCTATTTCAGCTGAATCTCTCACATAAAATAAATTTAAATATTTAGCATACTCATAATGTCCTGTTAAATATGTTATTATCAACAATGTTATACTTACAATAATTATAGGTCCACTCACAAGTCCATCTAGTCCATCTGTTAAATTTACAGCATTTGATGAGCCAATTATTACAAAAGCCATAAACACAAAAAACAATACTGGTGTTATATATAAATACGAATTTTTAATAATAGGATTAACAATTGAAAAATCTATTGTAGAATTTATAATTCCATATTTATTAATAAAATAAAATGTCAATGCCGTTATAATTAATTGACCCACAATTTTTTTCTTTCCTGATAATCCACTTTTATGTTTCGTTAATTTTAAATAATCATCATAAAATCCTATCGAAGTAAATAATACCGTTATTATACTTAAAAATATTATAAATTTATTTGTAAAATTACCTGCAACCAATGTTGAAAATAGTATTGCTCCAATTATTAAAAGTCCTCCCATTGTAGGTGTCCCTGATTTACTCCAATGCGATTTTGGTCCTTCTTCTCTGGCAGTATCTCCATATTTTTTCTTTTTAAGCCAAGCAATAAATGACTTCCCAAATACTAACATAAATAAAAATGCTATAACAAAAGCTATTGATCCTCTAATTAATATTGATTTAAAAACTCTCAATACTCCCCATTGATTTATAAATAATTGTTGTAATAAATATAACATTTTCTAAAACACCTCACTTTTTTACTCTTAAATTTATTTTATTATTTCTTCTAACTTAATTCCTCTTGAAGCTTTAACCAATATAACTTTTTTATTATTACTTTCATTTATTTTATTAATAATATCTTGTTTATTTTCAAAATAAATTATCTCTTTTTGTTTAATTCCATCAATTTCTTTTTGCTCTAATAATTTTTTATATAATGCATTCATTCTATTTCCAAATAGATATACTTTATTTATTTGAGCTTTCTGTATATCATTTAACAAATTCTCGTGATATTCTATCTCTTTTTCCCCAAGTTCAAGCATATCGCCTAAAACTATAATTTTTTCAATATCATTGAATATTTTTGAGAATGTTTCCAAAGATTTTTTCATTGATGATGGACTTGCATTATACGCATCATTTATATAAATTTTATTTTCAATTTCTACTTTTTGAAATCTCATATCTGTAAGTTTTATATTTTTTAACACATTTTCAATATAAGTATCTTCTAACCCGAACTGTTTTCCCACAGCTATCGCAAGCACTTCATTTAAAATATTATGTTCACCCAATAAATTTGTTTCATAATTTTTATCAATAATTTTAAAATCTTTCTCTTCAAAATATTTTAAATTAAATACCGATTTAATTTCATTAAATTTAACAATTTCATAATAAAAATTCAAAGTATTTTCCATAATTTTATTTTTTTTCATATTCAATACTTTTATAGTTTTTATTTCCTTTTCTGCATTATTCACTACTTTTTCTATACCGTTTAAATATTCATCGTCCCCATTTATAATTACGGCTTCTTTTGTATACGGTAAAATTTCTGTTTTTGCTTTAAAAACATTCTCTTTAGTTTTCAAAAATTCTAAATGTGATTCTCCAATATTAGTTATAATACTCACATTTGGTTCTGCAATTTCAGCTAATAACTTTATTTCTCCAAAATCACTCATTCCCATTTCTAAAATCATAAAATCATCATCTTTTTCAGCTCTTAATAGTGTAAACGGTAATCCAATATGATTATTATAATTACCTTCTGTTTTTTTTACTTTATATTTTTTACTTAATAAATGATAAATTATATCTTTTACAGTTGTTTTCCCATTACTTCCTGTTATTCCAATTATTTTTAGATCTAATGCTTCACGCCATTTTTTTGCAAATTGCTGTAAAAAAAGTACACTGTCGTTCACTAAAAAAATATTATTTTTAAATTTCTCATCAATAATAACATTTTTATTATCATAAACGACATAAGCACCTTTTTCTAATGCCTCATTAACAAAATTATTTCCCCCTCTTATTGCTACAAATAAATCTTTATTCCTTATTTCTTTTGAATTCATTACAATTCTACTTATCTCTATTTTTCTATATTCATTTTTATTACTCTCTAATCCTAATACTTCATAAAATACTTTTGTTTTCATAATATAATTTCTCCATTTTATACTTTACCCCAATTTAAGATTATATCACTAGATAGCATTTTTTTCAATCGTAAAATGTAAATTAAGTGTTTACCTTTTTTAATATACCTCCATTTAATTTACATGTGTTACAATATCTTTGTATAAATAAAAATTTTTGTGAATTTTGTTTTCAAAGGATAATACAACGAAATTGTCATTTATGCTATTTTTATTTTTAAATTTTCAGTCATCACAAATATTATAGAGCCTATAAAACAAAAAAAAAGACTATACCCAAATATAATCTTTCCTAATATATCTATTCCATATTCTTTTTAAATAGATAAATTATCATATTAAGTGCAACACAAAAAACTCATAGAGAATCTATGT
>CAURVQ010000040.1:0-10513 GCA_963528625.1 uncultured Leptotrichiaceae bacterium
TAGTTGTTGTTTTACCAGCATCTATATGTGCCATGATACCGATATTTCTAGTATCCTTTAAAGCAACTTTTCTTGCCATTTTAGTATTTCCTCCTTAATAAAAACTATTAAACTACTCTTTTATGTTCTGTTTTATAAAAATTACCATTTATAATGTGCAAACGCTCTATTCGCTTCTGCCATTTTATATGTATCGTCTTTTTTCTTAACTGATCCACCTTCACCGTTTGAAGCTGCAATTAATTCTTTTTTCAATTTAGCAATCATTCCGTATTCTTTTCTTTCTCTTGTATATTTAACTAACCATCTAATTGCTAATGCTTGTTGTCTTTCTTTTCTAACTTCTACTGGAACTTGGTAAGTTGCTCCTCCAATTCTTCTTGATCTAACTTCTAATTGAGGTCTTACATTTTCCATTGCTCTTCTAAATACTTCAATTCCTTCTTCTTGAGTTTCTTCAGTAATTTGTTGTAATGCTGTATAGAAAATTCCTTCAGCTATTGATTTTTTCCCATCTATCATTAATCCATTTATAAATTTAGTAACTACTTTATCATTGTATTGAGAATCAGGTAATACATCTCTCTTCTCAGCTCTTCTTCTTCTTGACACTATTCGTCCTCCTTACTTTTTAAAAATTTTTACCTTACGCTTTTTTAGCTCCGTATCTTGATCTTCCTTGTTTTCTATTAGCTACTCCTGCTGTATCTAATGCTCCTCTTATTACTTTATATCTTACCCCTGGTAAGTCTTTTGTTCTTCCCCCTCTTAAAAGAACTATACTATGTTCTTGTAAGTTGTGTCCGATTCCTGGAATGTAAGCTGTTACTTCAATTCCATTTACTAATTTAACCCTTGCTACTTTTCTTAACGCTGAGTTAGGTTTTTTAGGTGTAGTAGTATAAACTCTCACACACACTCCTCTTTTTTGTGGGTTACCTTTTAACGCAGGTGATTTTTTCTTTTTCTCAGATGTACTTCTACCAAATCTTACTAACTGATTAATAGTAGGCATATCTCTTCCTCCTTCCAAATTCTTTCTTTTAAATTATATATATTTTCCGTTATCATTCTAAACTAAAACTCTTACAAGCTCATTGCTTCAATCTATGTTCTAAAACTTATTTTTAAGGAATTAGAACATAATGTATGCCTATTCCAAAACACACGATTTACTCCAAAATCACTCTAAAAGTTATGTAGCCATTAGTTACATATCTTTTCAGCATTTAGTTTATGAGTTATAACTTGTCTATTTTATAACATTTACGCCTATTTGTCAATGTTTTTTCTTTTTTTTAACAATCCATAACTTATATATTATATATGTTTTGAATTTTTAAGATAAAAAAAATATATTGTTAATTTTTAACTTTTTATTCCTAAAAATTAATCTCTTGCACCCTTTTTATTTTCTCTTCAAGTTCGGGTATTTCCCATTTATCTCCATTTTTTTCTAAATAAAAACTATCTTCATATTCATAAATATTTGCTTTTTCTTTTAATAATTTTTCTATATTAACTGTAAAGTCATTTATCATTAATTCTATCATTTTCTTAGAAAATTCAACTTCTGTAACATCTTTTAATTGCTTTTTATTATTAAATAATATTTTAACAATTTCTTTTCTCGTATCTTCTTCCGATAAATTTTTTTGTTCCAACATACTTATTTTTTCTATTATAGAATTTTCAAAAAAAGAACTAGATGAGAATATTTTAATAATATTTGGTTCTTTTAATTTTACTGTTACTTCTACTACATTACTAGCAGTATATCTTATTTTAATAATCTCAAACCCTCTTTTACTTTCTATTAAATCAAAAATTTTATTGAACCCTTTTCTTATTTCTAAGTCAATTACTCTCTCCGACTCCTCATTTGCACTTTCTAACGTAGACAACGCCGCTTTAGATATACTATCTATTATCTCTTTCGTGGCTTTTTTTGAACTTTCCGTTAAAACTCTCCCATAATCTCTCTGTACAACTTTTTCTATTTGTACATTGTTTTTGTTTATTTCTTGTTGCGTTAAATTACTTTGTACAACTACTTCATAATTTGCAGAAAATAATTGTACTGACGCTAACAATGACAACATAATTAATGTTTTTTTCATAAATCTTCACCCCCTCTTTATTTTTATAACAAACAATTCACCATTAGTATATCATTTTTAATTAGTGTCGTAACTTTATTATATCAGAAACCTTTCTTTTTTTGTCACATATCCATTATCTCATAACATTTTCATTTTTTTAATAATCCAAAACTTATATTTATATATCATATTTTTAAGATAAAAAAATATATTGTTAATTTTTAACTTTTTATTCCTAAAAATTAATCTCTTGAAACCTTTTTATTTCCTCTTCAAGTTCTGGCATTTCCCATTTATCTCCATTTTTTTCTAAATAAAAACTATCTTCATAATATTCATAAATATTTTCTTTTTCTTTTAACAATTTTTCTACATTAGCTGTAAACTCATTCATCACTAATTCTGCCATTTTCTTATGAATTTCAACTTCTGTAACATCTTTTAATTGTTTTTTATTATCAAATAATATTTTAACAATTTCTTTGTTCAACTCTTCTTCCGATAAATTTTTTTGTACTAACATTGCTATTTTTTTCATTTTAGATGATTCCAAATCAGAGTCATATGCCTTTGCCAATATGTTAAATATATCTGGTTCTTTTATTTTCAATGTTACTTCTACTACATTGCTCGCTGTATATCTTACTTTTAAAATTTTAAATTCTATTTTACTTGACACTAAACTAATAATTCCATCATACCTTTTCAACATTTCTGTTCCGATCATTGTCTTTATGTCTTCATTTTCTACTTCTATCAAAGACATCGCCGCTCCAATTATTGGTAATATTTCCTTCTTCTCAATTTTTAATAAAATTTCCGTTAAAAATCTCCTATAATCTCTCTGTACAGCTTTTTCTATTTGTACATTATTTTCGTTTATTTCTTGTTGTGTTAAATTACTTTGTACAACTACTTTATAATTTGCAGAAAATAATTGTACTGACGCTAACAACGACAACATAATTAATATTTTTTTCATAAATCCTCGCTCCTCTTTATTTTTGACAAATTATCTCATTTCTTGCCCTGTATGTTAATTTAGGTGACTTTTTGGTCGTTTACTTTTATATACTAACAACTTAACTATTCCATCATACTTATCTCTCCAATGTTTTACTTGTTGTCTTGTTGTTTGATATCATCTTGCTGCTTTAGCATTATTATTCTCTTTTATCACATATTCAACTACTCGTTTGCAAAATTTAGCTTTTTCTGTTATACTTTTCATAGAAAGGTTTCTCCTTCATAATTAGTGTCGTAACTTTATTATATCAGAAACCTTTCTTTTTTTGTCACATATCTATTATCTCATAACATTTTCATTTTTTTTATAATCCAAAACTTATATTATATATACATTGTATTTTTAAGATAAAAAGAATATATTATTGATTTTTAATTTTTTTCCTAAAATTCAATCTCTAGCAACCTTTTTATTTTCTCTTCAAGTTCGGGTATTTCCCATTTATCTCCATTTTTTTCTAAATAAAAACTATCTTCATATTCATAAATATTTGCTTTTTCTTTTAATAATTTTTCTATATTAACTGTAAAGTCATTTATCATTAATTCTATCATTTTCTTAGAAAATTCAACTTCTGTAACATCTTTTAATTGCTTTTTATTATTAAATAATATTTTAACAAATTCTTTTCTCGTATCTTCTTCCGACCATTTCTTTTGTTCCAACATACTTATTGTTTTTATTATGGAATTTTCTATAAAAGAACCAGGCGATAATACTTCATTAATGTTTAGTTCTTTTAATTTTACTGTTACTTCTACTACATTACTAGCAGCATATCTTATTTTAATAATCTCAAACTCTTTTTTACTTTCTATTAAATCAAAAATTTTATTAAACCCTTTTTTTATTTCTAAGTCAATTACTCTCTCCAAGTCCTCATTTTCAATTTCTAACACAGATAAAAACGTTTCAGATATAGAATCTATTCCCTCTTTATTGGCTTTTTTTGAAATTTCTGAGTACATTCTCCCATAATCTCTCTGTAGAGCTTTTTCTATTTGCGCATTGTTTTTATTTATTTCTTGTTGTGTTAAATTACTTTGTACAACTACTTTATAATTTGCTGAAAATAATTGTACTGATGCTAACAACGACAATATAATTAATATTTTTTTCATAAATCTTTACTCCTCTTTATTTTTATAATAAACAACTCACCATTAGTATACCATTTTTAATTATAAAAACAAATATTTTTGACAAATTATCTTATTTTTTGCTATATTATTTATATACTTTAAAACGGAGATGATTATATGAAAAAATTTAATTTTTATACAGGCTGTATTATCGCTTTATTACTCCCACTTTTTTCGGCAACAAAAAGTTTAGCTTCCGGAATTGCATTAATATTGGGAATTTCCCTAATTAGTTTATCTTTAATTACTGTTCCCAAAAATACAAATAAAATTCGTAAAAAAACATTAAATCTTGCCGTTATTCTATTCGGTTTTGGCTTAAACATTTCAAGTGTAATTTCAATTGGAAGTAAAGGCTTATTACAAACTGCCATTAGTTTATCAATTATTATTTTAGCCGGATTTTTACTAGCAAACTTATTCAAGTTAAAAAACAAATCCTCACAACTTATAATATTTGGAACTGGAATTTGTGGAGGAAGTGCTATTGCTGCAACTGCACCTGTTATTGATGCAAACGATGAAGAGATTGCTGTTTCAACAGGGGTTGTATTTATACTTAACACTGTAGCATTATTTCTATTTTCATTTCTTATTAAATACTTAAATCTTAACGCAACACAAGCTGGAATCTGGTCAGCTTTAAGCATTCACGATACGAGTTCTGTTATTTCAGCTGCTGCAACTCACAGCAATGAAGCATTGAAAATTGCAACTATTATGAAACTTACTCGTACTTTATGGATAATTCCTATGGTTATTGGACTTTGTATTTTTACGAAAAGCGAAAAAAATAAAATAACATTTCCAACATTTATTCTTTACTTTATTGGTGCAACGATTATAAGTAGTACATTACATTTACCTGCTTTATACAAATTTCTTACATTAATCGGTAAAATGTTACTTTCATTATCGCTTTATCTAATAGGAACTGCGTTAAATACAAATACATTAAAAAAATTATCAGGAAAAAATCTTTTATTTGGAATAACTTTATGGATTGTTTCTATAATTTCTGGATTTTTAATAACAATTTATCTTTAAGACAAAAAAGCTAGAATACTCTCTCGTTGAGATTTTTTCTAGCTTTTTTTACATTTATATTATTTTTCTAGCTCATTTAATTCTTCGCTTTTAGTGTCCCAATCTTCCATAATTTGCATTTCTTCTTCATCAATTTTATCAAACTGTTCTTGAATCTTCATAAGTTTTTCTAAATCATTTTCTCTTCCGGCTTTTTCATATTCAACATTCAAATTTTCTCTTTCTATCGTTATTTTCTCTAATCGTTCTTCCAATTTTACTATATCTCTTTTTAACTTTGATACCTTTTTAGAAAATTCTTTCTGCTCTTGGTAAGATAATTTCTGTTCTGATTTCACTTCAATAGCATTTGCTTGAATCTTATTTTTTTGAATTTTAAGATTTTCTTTATAATCTTCATAATTTCCTTTAAACTTAGTTAATCCATTTTCATCCAAATAGTAAATTGTGTTACAAATACTATCTAAAAAATGTCTATTATGCGAAACGACAAGCATTGTCCCTTCAAAGTTTTCAAGTGCATCTTCTAAAACTTCTATTGAATAAATATCTAAATGGTTAGTTGGCTCATCCAATATTAAAAAGTTTGCTTTCTCCATATAAAGTTTCAAAAATGATACTCTTACTTTTTCTCCACCACTTAGCTTGTCTATTTTTTTCAATACATCTTCGCCTGAAAATAAAAATCCTCCCGCTAAACTTCTTAAATATTCTTCCGTAATATTTAAAGAATTATTAATCTCTTGCAAAATATTATTTTCTGGAGTTAAATCATAATGGTTTTGGTCATAATATCCCACTTTCACTCGTGATCCAAATTCAATCTCCCCTTTATCCGCTTTTATTTTATCTATAATTATTTTTAATAAAGTTGATTTCCCAATTCCATTTTTCCCAATTATTCCTACTCTTTCTCCACGGAATAATTCAAAATTTATGTTATTTAAAACTTTTTTCCCATCAAATTCTTTCTCAACGCCTTTAACTTTTAAAACGTTATCTCCAGTCGCACTATTTACCTCAAATTTCAATTTCATTCTTTGAGGATTAAATACCGGATCATCCATTCTCTCAATTCTATCCAATATTTTTTGACGACCTTTAGCTTGTCTTGCTTTTATTCCAGCTCTAAATCTATCAATATATTCTTCCATTTTTTTTATTTTTTCTTGCTCTTTTTCATATCGTTTAATTTCTCCTTTTAAAATCATCTCTTTTTGAATAATAAACGAAGAAAAATTTCCATCATATTTATACAATTTTTTATTTTCTATTTCAAAAATTCTACTACACACATTATCTAAAAATACTCTATCGTGTGAAACAAGTAAAAATGCTTTATTATATTTTTTTAAATATTCCTCCAACCACTCTATTGACACTAAATCTAAATGGTTTGTAGGTTCGTCCAATATTAACAAATCCGGTTCTTGTAAAAGTAATTTTGCAAGTGAAACTCTTGTTTTCTCTCCACCACTTAAATCTTTTATAAATAAATTATAATATTCTTCTGTAAGCTCAAGTCCTGTCAATATTTGTTTTATTTTATATTCTATTTCATATCCATTTTTCGCTTCATAAAGCGACGATAATTCTGCTGATTTTTTTATTAATTCATCTAATTCTGCCCCACGGGCACTTCCTAATAACATATTTACTTTTTGTAATTCATTATATATTTTTCTTTCTTCTTCAAATACTGTCAACATTTCTTCATAAACTGTATTTTTTTCATCTGAAAATTTATGTTCTTGAGATAAATAGCCTATTTTCATTGATGGATTTTTTATAATATCTCCAACTTCATTTACATTATTTTCATTTCCATCAATTCGCTCTTTATCTAAAATCATTCTAATTATCGTTGACTTACCAACACCATTCAATCCAACTAACCCAATTTTATCTTTATCTTCTATTGAAAAATTTATATCTTTTAATATATATTCTCCTGCAAATTGCTTATATACTTTATTAAATTGAACTAAACTCACTTTAACACCTGCCTATTTTTTATATTTATATTTTACCACATTAAACTATTCTATTCAAAATTATATTTTATTGTAAAAACCAAAAAGTCTTTCCATAAAAAAATGTACCTCCAAACTGTTTTTATTTTTTCTGTCCAGTTTGTTGGTACATATTCTCATCTTTTTTTGATAAAAACCTTTTTAATTTTTATTTTTTTCACTAATATAAGCTGAACTTAATATTAATAATGCTCCTATTATTTCAATAATTCCCATTTTCTCTTTCAAAAATAATACTGCCATCATTAATGCAAACACTGGATCTAAATAACTCAAAATTGCAACTGTTCCTGTTTTTAATTTAGAAACTGCATCAAAGTACATAATATACACTATTCCAGTATGTACTATCACAACAATTAATAGCATAAAAACACTATACATATTCATTGAAATATTTATAACTTTAGTCGTAAACAAAGCATGTGGTAATACAAATAATCCTGCTATAAATATTTGAATCATTGTTGATTCTGGTTGTTTAACATTTTTCAATTTTTTATTACATAAAATTACAAAAGAATAAAATACTCCAGCTAAAATACCGTATACAATTCCTTTTATTTGATTTAAACTTTTTCCATTTCCATTTAACAATCCAGAAATTAATACAACACCAATTAAAGCTATAACTATACAAATCACTTGTTTTATTGATATTTTTTCTTTAAAAAACAATGCTGACCATATTAATAAAAATATTGGACATAAATAATAAAGTATTGTTACTAAAGAAACTGTTGAATATTTAAAGCCTTCAAATAAAAATATCCAATTTGAAGCTATTAAAAAACCTGATAACAATAAAATTTTAAAATTTTCTTTTATTGAAACTATTGAAATTTTATCTTTTTTTAATAAAATTAAAATATAAATAAATAATCCTCCTAAAATACCTCTACTTGATGCAATTATTCCAGCTGATAACGGTATAAATTTAACAAAAAGTCCAACAGTTCCAAATATTAACATTGAAATAATAAAATGTATTTGTGATTTTTTTTCTAAATTCATTTATTCCCTCTTTCTTTAAAACTCTACTGAGCAAAGAAGATTAATTCTCCTTTTTGACTATCTATTTGTAACCCATAAATTATTCCATTTTTATAATCTGTCCTACTAAAAAGTTCTCCTTGTTGCATTTTATCAAGTAATTCTTCATAAATTGCATTCGCTTCTGCTTTTTTGATTTTTGTATCTGATACTTCAATTAAATTAATTATAAAATTTTGAATGACAAATAAATTTTCAGCATTTATTGAATTTACTTTAAAAAATAATCCTTTTACATCTATTCCAATATATTCTATCGTATAACTCGTTCTTTCATTATTAACAACTTCACTGTAATAAAAACTTTTCCCATCATAATTTAATCTTTCAAATTTTTTTAATTTAATTTTATTCTTTTTAGACATTATATCAAATCTTTCACTCACTTTTTCAAGTGGTAAATCTTTAAAAATATCTTGATTATTATATTCTTTTTTCAAAGTATCTTTATCATTTTTTTCTGTTTTTAAATCACAAGATAAGATAGTCATAAATATTAATGTTATTAATAAAATTATTTTTATTTTATTATTTGTTTTCATATTTTCACCTTTATATAAAAATAAAGCTACCTCATACATTTGAGATAGCTATATAAACTAATTCTTATTTTTCTATTTTAGTATAAGGCATTAAAGCTATTTGTCTTGATCTTTTAATAGCTTTAGCTATTTTTCTTTGGATTTTAGCATCTAATCCAGTTACTCTTGCTGGAGAGATTTTTCCTTTATCATTCATAAAGTTTTTTAATAAATCCACATTTTTATAGTTAATATCTTCTACTTTAAATTTAACTTTTGGTCTTCTTTTTCTTCTTTTAAAATCGTTAGACGGTTTCATTTATCTCGCACCTCCTAGTTTATTTTTAAAATGGAAAATCTTCATCTTCCATATCATTATCATCATTTACATAAGAATTATTAGCTGTTTGTGCCGGTGCTCCAAAATTTGAAGAATTAGATTGTCCATTATTATTACTATTAGCTGAATCTATAAACTCAAACTTATCTACTATAATATCAGTAGTGTAAACTTTTTGACCATCCTTATCATAACTTCCTGTTTGTATTCTCCCTTGAAGCAGTATTCTTCTACCTTTTCTCAAATATTCTGCTATTGTTTCGGCTCTTTTATCCCACGCAACACAGTTAATAAAATCTGTTTCTTCTCGATTAAACTCTCTATTTATTGCTATACTAAATCTACAGAATGCTTTCCCACTTGGTGTGTATTTTAACTCCGGATCTCTAGTTAATCTTCCTAGCAATGTTACTTGATTCATAATAATTCCCCCTATATCTTATTTTTTTATTTTATAACCTCGGCTATACCCTTATTATTTTATTAATCATTTTTAACAATCATATATTTTAAAATTGTTTCAGTAATATTTAATTTTGTTTCAACTTCTACTAATTGAGTTCCTTCAATTTGGAATGTTGTTAATACATAGTATCCATTTTCTTTCTTTTGAATTGGATAAGCTAATTTTCTATCTCCCCAAATTTCAGTTTTAACTTCAGTTGCTCCTGCTTTAGTTAAAGTTGCCTCTACTAATTCAACATTTGCTTTTTTTTCTTCTTCAGTTAACTGAGTTGAAAGAATAAACATAATTTCGTAATTTTTCATTTTCTATCTCCTTTCCTTTGGCTTTTCTTAGCCCTATTCATCTAAAATAGAGCAGGCTTATTTATTTTATCAAATTTTAATATAAATTGCAATACCAAAATTCTATTTTTTTATTTTTTTCAAACAAAAAAAACATACCTCTAAACTTAATCTTATTTTTGCTTAGTTTATTGGTACATTTTATATTTTTTTATTTAAAATCCATTATTTTCGTTTAATAATTTAAACCATTCTCCAGATTTTTTTATTTTTCTTTCTTGAGTATTTATATCTAATTCTATTAGACCATATCTATTTTTATAAGCATTTAGCCAAGACCAACAATCTATTGTAGTCCAAACTAAATATCCAAAACAACTTGAACCCGCCTCTATTCCTTTATGTAACTCTGTTAAATGTTCTTTAAAGAAGTCTATTCTATAATTATCTTGAATTTGTCCATTTTCTTTATATTTTTCTTCTCCTTCTACACCCATACCA
>CAURVQ010000041.1:0-10478 GCA_963528625.1 uncultured Leptotrichiaceae bacterium
AAAAAGAAATAAATAATATACAAAAATATAATATAAATAATGGATTTGTTGAAGGTAAAAATAACAAGATAAAAGTAATAAAAAGGCTATCTTATGGGATAAAAAAATTCGACAACCTTAAAAAGCTTATTCAGCTTAGAATTTCTTAAGGTTATCGAACTTTTTCCACCCCCACTCTTGACAAAGAGCCTTTATTTATAAAATTTCTTATTTAATTTTATAAAAAATAATATTTTTTAGCTCTCTACAAGAGCGAGTGAACCAACAAAGGAGAAATTTTTTATGGAAAAAGCACATAACCTTATTAATATAAAAAAGTTAAAAATGTCAAATTATACTTCAATTATTGACCATATTTTTAGAAAACATAGGCAGTATAAAAATCAAAATATTAATTCTGAAAAACTTGTTTTTATTTCAAGTGTCCGTTTTACTGCGTCTGAGATAGATTCATTTAGTTTTAAAAGAACTCCTGGTAAGGCTTTATTTTTTGAATCCTTATGAGTTGGTGTGAATATTTTGACACCGTTGTTTGATTTATCAAATGTTAAAATCAATAATTCAACAGCTAAATTTTGCGTCGGATTTAATTGTATATTTTAGTTCCTTTCTTGGTCATTCCAAACAAATAATGCGCCAAATGAGTTAATGATGTAGAAGATATATTTTCCTACATTAGCAAAATTACCTTGAATCCCAGCTTTAGTTAATTGAACAATATTGTAAACCAACCAAAATTCCCATTGCGTTGTAAGTTTCAAGGAGTTTAGAATATTCGCAACAAGCGATAGTGCAAAAACAATGGTTGTGATGTAAGCTAAAGTGTTCATATTTCCACCGTAACCAATGTAATTTGTACCGTAAGAAAATGCAAAAGCTAAGATTATAGCAATAGTTGCGATAACTTTTGTTTGTGCTTTGCTAAGGCTATTTGGTTTACCTTCTTGCGATTTTTGCCATTTTTGAATAGCAAAAGTGTAAATCAAAAATGTGACAGGGTAGGTGATGATAGCAGCTTTATTCCCTAAAATGTAATCAATTGTCCCTGATAAAACTGTATTAAGAATACCAAAGTAATTTCCCCACTTACTTAATTTTCCAGTAAAACGAGTTGATAACATTGAAATTCCTACGTTTGTGACAGAGATTAATCCAAATGGAACAAGAGCGGTCCAAGGCCCCCAATCTACAAATTTGTCTAAACGTGAGTTAAGATAACCTGATGCAATGGCGATTCCTACAACTAAGGCAACGCCTAACAAATCAAACCATTTTGATGTGGCAAATAGCTTTAATGATTTTTTCATAACACACCATCCTTTTTTGTTATTATTTATGATTTTTATTTATGATTATGTTTTATTATAAATAAAAAAGTGTGTCAACACTTTTATCATTTTTTTTATTTTAGTGATTTTTCTTAAGAAATATTGTATACTTAAATAGTAGGTGATTAAAGGGAAATTAGATTAAAGTACTAATTTTAGGTCTTTTTTCCGCATAAGCGGGCGTGAACCTATTAATTTATAAATAACTTAACAAAAGAATACAACAGTTCAAAAAACAATATAATTAGCGACTTTATATACAACCAAAGCGGAGAAAAGGCAAGAAGCGACTATGAGCTTACAATGCCAAAAAAGAAGCTTGAAAACATAAAAGAAAAGGAAGAAGTGTACCATTTTATCGACAGCAAGTCAAAAAAATTGGAAGAAGGATTTAATAACGTTATTTCTCAAAAGCTTCAAAAGATTGGAAAAATAGATGAAGAAATAGATGAAAGACAGAAAGAACTTGAAAAAAATGACAAGTTTATAAAATCTCAAGAAGAAAAAATAAAAGACAATAATTTAATTATTGAGCCAATTATAAAAAAAAGCAAGGAAGAATAGGAAAAAGAAAAAGTTCAGCTAAGACAAAATTTTGATAAAAAAATCGATACTGAATACAGAGAAGTTGTAAGGGAAGCTAGAAAGTATATAGCTGATGGACAAGATACAAAAAAATTTCTGGAACAGAATCAAGAAACTATAGATTCTATAAAAGATTACAAGTTAAATTATAAAGCAAAACAGCAGGAGTTAAAGGATTTAGAGTCAAATTTTAAAAAAATAGGCTCTTTGTCAAGAGTGGGGGTGGAAAAAGTTCAATAACCTTAAGAAATTCTAAGCTGAATAAGCTTTTTAAGGTTGTCGAATTTTTTTATCCCATAAGATAGCCTTTTTATTACTTTTATCTTGTTATTTTTACCTTCAACAAATCCATTATTTATATTATATTTTTGTATATTATTTATTTCTTTTCCCACCCCCATATATATTATAGAGCCTATAAGGTGATAATATATATAAGGTTTTGATTTATTTTGATAAACTTTATAAAGTCATGAACGATGTTGAACGCAGACAGTTAATAGAAGCACTCATTTCAGAAGTTCAAATTTATGAAAAGAAACAGGCGAATGGGTAATGGCTAAAATCCATTACTTTTAAGCTACCTATTATTAATGAAAATCTAAATATAAGTTTGGACAATGATGAGCAAGTAGAAGTAGTTGAAGTATTGACTAAATCAATAAAATAAAGCATTTTATAAATTTGTACAAAAAAATATAAAACAGAAAATATATATAAAATAAAACTATATATTAACCATTTTTTAATACCTATAATGTTAAAGATTATATAAATAAAAATACACACTCAAAAGTGTGTATTTTTAACTTCATTATTTTTTATATGCTTTATGGAAATCATATCCATTTCCAAATGCTCTCAATATTAATCCTTCTAATGAAGGGTCTTTTAAATATAATCCTTCTTGATAATATAAAGGTGAGATTGCAAATGAATCTGCTAATATTTTTTCAGCTTTTTGCATTGCTTCTATTCTTGCTTTTGGATCAGTATTTACTTGTGCAAATTTTATTAATTTATCATATTCTGGATTAGAATATTTAGGCACATTAATTGTTCCACCAGTTAAGAATAACTCTAAATAAGTCATTGCATCAGCATAGTCCGGTCCCCATCCATATCTTACGATATCATAGTTTCCTTCTTTTGCTCTTGATAATCTTTCTTTTTTAGTTTGTACTTCTACAGAAACATCAATTCCTAATTTTTCTTTCCATTGAGCTTGATAAAATTCAGCTTCTTTTTTACCTGTTCCAACTTCATCAACTAATAATGATAATTTAACTTGATCAGCTGTCATATTTAACTCTTTTAATCCTTCGTTAAATAACGCTTTAACATCTACATCTTTATATTGTTCATATAAATCTCCATTTTCAGCTCTGAAATCTCCATTTACACCTGGAACACCACCAGCAACAATTCCTGAACCCTTAACTCCTGCTCCATTTAATACAGATTTCACTAAATCATCTCTATTAATTGCCAATGATAATGCTTTTTTAATTTTATCATTTTTTAATACTGGATTTGTAGGATTGAATATTAAGAATTGTACTCTTCCATCTGGAGCTGCTACAAACGATGGGTCATCTTTATATTCAGATAATTTTTCAACATTAATTTTTGTGAATAATAACTCTTTATTTTTAAATAAATTTGTTGCTGCTTCAAAGTCTGAAACAAATACTCCTTCTAAAGTATCAATTTTTATATTTGCTGCATCCCAATAATCAGCTCTTTTTTTCATAACAACTTTATTATCGTGTACCCACTCCTCTAATGTATATGCTCCATTATAAATTGAATTTTTAGCTTCTGTTGCATATTTTTCTTTAAACTCAGCTATTGCTTTTTCGTTCACTGGGAAAAATACCGGCATAACTAACAATTTATCAAAATAAGCAGTTGGTGCTTTTAATTTAAACTCTAATGTATAATCATCTAATGCTTTAACTCCTACTTTATTGAAATCTTTTTCAGTTCCTTCGTTATATTCTTGTGCATTTTCAATATAATATTCTAAAAACGCATATTCTGAAGCTGTTGCAGGATTTAATCCTCTTTCAATTCCTCTTACGAAGTCTTTAGCTGTAACTTCATCTCCATTTGACCATTTATTTTTTCTTAATTTGAATGTCCAAGTTTTTCCATCTTCAGAAACTGTCCAACTTTCTGCTCCTGCTGGGGCAATTTCATTTTTTTCATCCAATCTAACTAATCCTTCATATAGATTGTCTGTAATAACAAATGCTGTAAAGTCTGTTAAGATTTGCGGATCTAATGATGTTGGCTCATTTTCTGCATTGAATACAACTTTATTTCCTGTTGCCTTTTCACCACAAGCTACCATTAATACCAATAATGATAACATTAATAATAATAATTTCTTTATTCCATTCCTCCTAAAGTATTTTTTTAATCAATTTATTATACCTATTTCCCTACATTTTTTCAAACTTTTTTTGCTTATTTCCTATTCATTTTTTTAAATAATACATTTACAATATATATAATTTAGTTTTTATCCATATTTTTAAATAATATTATTAAAATAAAAAGTTAGATTTTACTCTAACTTTTTATCAATCTTTTCTACAATTATTTCCCGCCTAATTTTTTCAAAATTAAATCCATTTTCTCATTTAACATTTTATTTTGTTTTTCTAATTCTTCAACTTTATTATTTAACTCTTGAACTTTTTGAGTTTCTTCTTTAAGTTTTTGAGCTAAACTTGTTTTTTGACTATTTACTAAATCTAATTGAGCTCTAAATCTATCTAACTCATTTGGTTCAATATCTCTTTTACCAAATTGATATCCTATTCCTAGTCCTAAAGTAGTTTGATTTTGACTATCCATAGCGGCTGAAGCTTTATATACTACTCTTCCACCATCAGAAACTCCCATTATTCCCAACACAATTGCTTTTTCTTCTTTATAATAGCCTGTCCCTATCTTAGAAATTTTAGCTTTAACAGCCTTGCTTAAATCTATAACTTTTGTTACAGGATTAGGAGTAGGATTAATATTTCCCGGAACATTTTGATTATCCTCATTTTTTACTACTATATCTCCACTACCTTTTAAAGCAAGTCCTATTCTAACATTTCCATCATTATCAATTTTTATTGTTATACCCCATTGTCTACATTATCAACAGATACTGCCCCTGATGTTGAACATCCAAGGAGTATATAGTCCGTTTCTTTCTCCTATTTTAGCTTCAATCTCTTTATTTTTTTCACTAATAAACCATTTTTTTAGACTTTATTGTCTCACTAATTTATAATATTCCGTAGTATCATAAGTAGTTTCCATTTGTTTTTCTATTGCAGCAAGTTCAGTTTCCAATGTCATTTTTTGAGTTTCAAGTTGTGTGATTTCTGCATCTATTCTATTATAATCCGCTGCTTTATCTACAATAAATTTATTTTTATCTGTTTCACTAACTGTCTTATTAAACATTTCATAAGGATTATACCCCAAAACTTTTTTCTCTGTATTAGCTATAGACTCCGATCCTAACGTAACATTATTATCTTTTAAAACTTTCATGTTTTCCCCAATTGCTATACCTGTTTGTAAATTGGTTAATCCTCCTGCTACCCCTAAATCTCCAATATCTGCAGGATCATTAGGCGTATTTACAGTAGTATCATACACATCACCTTTAATTTTAACATAATAATTATTAGCGTGTTTCCTTTTCAATTCCTCTATTTCTCTTTGTAAATCTGCTATTTTTTGATTTAACTCATAATTAGTAGGTGTTGTATCTGCTTTACCTACTGCCCCTAAAATTAATAAACTTAATATTAAAAAAAACTTTCTTTCACTCATATATATAATACATCTTTCATAACTAATAAATTATATATACTTCTCCTTTTCTAAATTTTTCTTTCCATTTTAGTATACCTTATAAAATAGCATATTACAAATAACAAAAAGAAAATCAAACTTCTTTTTATTGTTTTTTAACTTAAAATTAATCGTTTTACAATACTACATATTTTACACTCAACGATGTATTATTTTTTATTTTAACAAAAATTAAACTACATACTCAAACTCATACCCTGCTATAATTATCATGTCTCCTTCTTCAACTCCAGCTTTTTCAAGTTCAATTTCCATACCAAGATTTCTCATCATTTGTAAGAAATTAATAATTCCCTCTTCCCCTGTAAACACATATTTTCTTAACACATCGTCAACAATTCTTCCATCAACCATAAATACATGTTCCTCAGGGTTCGTAATAATCCAGTCATCTTTTCTATTCATATCTCTCAACAAGTCCTCAACTGAATATTCTTCTTCCAATTCCTCTCTCGGAGTTTCCTGAATAAGTTCCCAAGCTTTAGCAAGTACAGGTTTTATTCCATCATTTGCAATTACTGAAACAGGATATACAACTTCTGCTCCGTGTTCTTTAACAAATGCTTCAAATTCGTTATATTTTTCATCTTCATAAAGCATATCAATTTTGTTCGCCACGACAATTTGCCTTTTTTTAAATAATTTTTCGCTATAATTTTCTAATTCTTTATTAATTTTCAAAAAATCCTCTTTTGGATCTCTTCCATCAATCCCAGAAATATCAACAATATGAATAATCACTTTACATCTTTCTATATGTTTCAAAAATCTATCTCCAAGTCCTACACCTTCATGTGCCCCTTCAATAAGTCCCGGAACATCTGCCACTACAAAACTTTCTTCATCTCCCATTCTCACTACTCCCAATTTAGGTTTAAGCGTTGTAAAGTGATAACTTGCAACTTTAGATTTTGCTGCCGAAACTACATTTATAAAGCTGGATTTTCCAACACTAGGATACCCAACTAACGCTACATCAGCCAATAATTTTAATTCTAATTTTATTTTTAATTCTGCACCTTCTTTTCCACTTTCTGCTATTCTTGGTGCTTTTCTTACTGACGATTTAAAATGTATATTTCCTCGTCCTCCATCTCCACCTTTTAGAAATATTACCTCTTCTCCCGGATTATCTAAGTCAAGTAATAATCTATTTGTTTCAAAATCTCTAATCATTGTCCCAACTGGTACTTTTATTATCAAATCTGTACCATTTTTACCTGTACATCTTGCAGCACTTCCTTTTGTTCCATCTCCAGCCTGAAATTTTTTACTACTTTTAAAGTCTACCAAAGTATTAATGTTAGGATCGGCTATAAATATAATATCTCCACCTTTTCCACCATCTCCACCGTCTGGACCTCCAAACTGTACAAATTTTTCTCTTCTAAAAGTGGCAGCTCCATCTCCACCTTTTCCAGAAATTACCGTTATTACACTTTCATCTATAAACATTTTCTCTCTCTTTCTTTTTATTTCTATTTTATTTATTTTTTAATAATCTTTCTATTTCCATTTCAAGAACTCTACTCGGATTATATTCCCGTAATCTTTTTGATAAATTTTCAAGCTCAGTCCATTTCTCTTTTTCTTGTACTCGCTTTATTGCCGAAATTATTGTATCTATTTTTTTTACATTCGCAGGCATCCCTATTTTTGCTAAATCTGCTCTTACCGCAAAATCAAATTGATCGTAATCGTGCGGAATTATTATCGCAGGTTTTGCATATTTCACACAACTATAAAGTATTCCCGCTCCACCGTGATGAATTACATAGTCCACAACCGGCAATATTTCTCCATAATCAATATACTTATAAAGATATGTGTTTTCATTTATTTTCTCCACATCTTCATCTTTTCCACTTACATCTCCAAGTGAAATTATAAAAGCTGTATCTCTAAAAATTTTTGATAACTGTTCTACCATTTTAATAAGTTCATCTTTTCCCCAAAGTAAATGAGTACCTATTGTAACTAATATTTTTTTCTTAAACGCTAATTTTTTTACAAATTCATTTTCTCCATTTGAAAATTCAGAAAGACAAGGCCCTGTCCAAATAACTTGTTTTGGAAAATCATCTCTAAATTCTAGCTCTTTCATTCCTAAAGCTAAAATTGAGTGAGATGAATAAAATATTTCATTTCCTTTTTCATTATACAATTTACAATTCAAATTTTTTATTGATATATTTGCTAATTTTATTACTATTTTCTTAAACATTTTTATAAAACTTCTACCAATTCTATCTCTAATTTTATAAAAAATACCAGATTTTGGGTACCAACCACCCATATATGTCGGCGTTGTAGTTTTACTTTCTATAATGAACGGCGTTGGCATACTACTTATCCACGGTATATTTAATTCATCTGCTTTCATTCCTGCTGGTACAGCAATAAAGTCTGCAATTACAACATCAGGTTTTCTCTCTTTAAACTCCCTATCTAACTGCTCCATTATTTCAGGAATTAATTTTATATTTTCTTTAAATTGATTAAATGACACAAAAATATTTGTTTTTTTTGATGTATTCACAATACTTTCAAAAATTTCGGGTTTATTCGGTAAAATAATTTTACACTTTACTCCTAAATTTTCTAAAAATTCCTTTTTTTTCGCTCCCGTATAAACACAAATATCATATTTATCATTTTTTATAAATGGTTTTATTAACTCAAGAATCGGATTCATATGTCCACTATATGGCGGAACAACAATATCAATTTTTATTTTATTTTCCATAGCTTTACCTTAAAACAATCTATCTTCCTTTTTTTCAATTTTTTGTTCTATATCTCGTTCATATCCTGTCCAATTTATAATGTGTGCCGTATTTCTAAATGAATTTCCATTCAAAAAATCTTTTTCATTTGCAAGATTGCCACAAATCGCAGGATGATTATGTTTTATAACATCTCCAGCTAAAATATCTTTTTCAAATATTTCCGCATCTTTCCCCCATAAAAAATAAATTATACTATTATTTTTCATAGAAATATATTGAATTAATTCGTGTGTAAATTTATTCCAAAAACTGTGATGTTCCCCAGCTTTTCCAACAATCGTTGTAAGTGCTGCATTTATTAATAACACTCCTTGTTTTTCCCAACTATCAAAAAGTTTATTTGGAGGTAATATTTCAAAATTCCCTCGTTCAATTTCCGTACGAATCTCATTAATATCTTTTAATTCCCCCATATAAGTTTTATAAATTAATTTTAACATATTTTTTAACGATGTATTTACTTCCGGATCGCTCCAAGATTCTTTTTTTACTTCAAATGCAAGTCCTGTTGCTACACCTTTTTGAAAATAAGGGTCTTTACCAATTAAACATACTTTTCTACTTGAAATTTTACTTCTAAACGCTTTAAAAATTTTATCTTTTTCAGGTGTAAATTCTACTCCGTTTATTTCCATTAATTTCAAAAAATTTAAAATTGAAACTATTTTTTCACTTGTGAAAAATTCAAAATATTCTTTATTTATATTATATTCATTTAAAAAATTCTCTCTAAAATTCTTATCTTTTTCTTTTTTTGTCACATCAATTATTTTATACTCCGTTATTGTATTATTCACATCAAGTACAAATGCTGTATCTCCAACAACTGATATTTTTACTATTTCATACTTAAATACATTTTCTCTACTTAAAATTTTAAAATTTTCATCAAGAATTATTATTTCTCCATTCCCTGTTCCCACATAATAATTTTGCTCATATTTTTTTATATACGATATTTTATTGTCTGATATTTTTATTGAATTATACAATTCATTTTCCAAAATATTCCATATTTCAAGTTCTCCGTTTAATGTTCCTGCAATATACTTAAATTGTGAAATCGCCGAATGTATATGATTATGCTCTACTTTTATTTCAAAAATTTTAGCTAATTGCTCGTTAAATATTTTGATTATATTTTTTTGTGTATGAATTTCTCTATATTTTAATATAATATTTTCACCACTTATAAATATTTTATAATTCCCTTTTGTATCTTCACACGATAATAATTCACTTTTTATAATTTTATTTGTTACCGTATCATACGAACATAAAATATTATTTTCAACATATATTATTTTCCCATTTGTAGTAAAATTAATAAATTCAACTACTTTATTTATATCAAAAACTGTATCTAATATTTTCTTTTTAGTGCTATCACATTTCAACACTTTACCTACTAATGTTGACACAAAAAACATTCCCGATACAAAAAGTTGATTTGACTCTTTTATATATTTTACTTTTTCTGTATTTTTTGCTTTTTTGCCCGTAATAATTTTTTCAATTTTATTATCTCTTATAAACGCTAATTTATCCCCAGTAATTATTATTCTTTTAGTTACCGGATCTAATTCCATATCTTTTATATTAAAATCATAATTTATACTGTTTTCCAAAATTAAGTTCATTCTACCTCAACCATTCTTTTTTTATTTTATACTACATCTATTTAAAACTTTTCTATATTATACTATATTTTCTATTTTTTTTCAAAAAAAAATCACACTCACCGAAGTGAATATGATTTTATATTTTATAACTAATTACACTATTTTATTATAGTAAAATCGTTAAATTATTCTAATTCTTATTAGAAAATACTTCTAACTCCAATTCCTCCTCTTACATTATGACCTTTCGTATCATAACCGACATT
>CAURVQ010000042.1:0-10143 GCA_963528625.1 uncultured Leptotrichiaceae bacterium
ATTAAATATAATAAAAAATATATCTTCATATTTTCCTCCTTTAAGAAAAATAATTGATACAATAATGATAAAAGTAAATACAGTGTCTTATGATTTTGATAAAGAGAAAATGGAGAAAGATAAAAAAATAATTGAGATAAAAATAAAAATAAAATTAAGAATAATTAGAGTAGATATTAAATAACTTCCTTTAGTTATTTTTGTGTCTTATAGAACTTCTAAAATTAAAGAAGTGACACTTGCACTTTCGCATTTCTTTGAAATGAAACCAAAAATAACTAATATAAAATTAAGTTATTAATTGACAAATTATAACAATTTAGCTATAACTTTATTAAAGTTTATAAATTAATTATATTTAAAGGAGAGAATTATTATGAAAAAGTTATTATTATTTTTTATATTTTTTATATCATTAAATATTTTAGCAAAACCCAAATACATTAAATATAATAATGGCGATGCAGAATTGGTTAAAACTGTTGAAAATAACAAGAAAAAAGGTCCTTATAGATATTATTTTAAAGATGGATTTATAGAAGAAGGAACTTATATAAATAGTAAAAGAGAAGGACCATATAAATTATATGATGAAAATGGTCAAATAAAAGAAGAAGGAACTTATAGAAATGGGCAAAAAGAAGGACCATATAAAGAATATCATGAAAACGGTCAAATAATAAGAGAAGGAACTTATAAAAATAATAAAGAAGAAGGTCCATATAAAGTATATGATGAAAATGGTCAAATAAGAATAGAGGGGACTTATAGAAATGGGGATTTAGAAGGTCCATATAAAGAATATTATGAAAATGGTCAAATAAGTGTAGAAGGAACTTATAGAAATGGGGTAAAAGAAGGTCCATATAAAGAATATTATGAAAATGGTCAAATAAGTGTAGAAGGAACTTATAGAAACGGGGATTTAGAAGGACCATATAAAGAATATTATGAAAATGGTCAAATAAGACAAGAAGTAACTTATAAAAATGGGCAAGAAGAAGGACCATATAAAGAATATTATAAAAATGGGCAAATAATAAAAGAGGGAATATTTGAAAATAATGGAACAAAAGTATTACATAAAATATATAATAAAAATGGGCAAGGTGTAATTTTAAAAAATATAAATGAAGAAGATAAACATATATTTTATAATAATGATGGTAATCTAGAAGAAATAACTTTAAAAAACGAATTAAAAGATGGAGAATATTTATTTTATAATGAAAATGGATATGGAGATATAGAAGAAGTAACATTAAAAAATGGAATAAAAGAAGGTTTATATACTTATTTGGATGACAATAGAAATATAGAAGAAGGAACTTATAGAAATGGGGAAAAAGAAGGTCCATATAAAGAATATTATGAAAATGGTCAAATAATAGAAGAAGGAACTTATAGAAATGGGGAAAAAGAAGGTCCATATAAAATATATTATGAAAATGGTCAAATAATAGAAGAAGGAACTTATAGAAATGGGGAGAAGGTCCATATAAAATTATATTATGAAAATGGTCAAATAATAATAGAAGAAGGAACTTATAGAAATGGTCAAAGAATAGAATAAAGATAGATGAATGAAAAAAGAGAAAACTGAGAATATGTACCAACAAACTCGACACGAAGTTTAAAATTAATAGTTTAAGGAATTACATCTTATTTGATAAGGTGTAGTTCCTTTTAAATTTACTCTAACTTTATTGTAAAATTCTATATATTCTTTAATTATTTTAATTGCTTCTTCTTTAGTTCTAAACTTATCTTTATTTAACTTATTGTAATAACACTCTGATTTAAAAATACCCCAAAATGACTCTATAGGAGAGTTATCAGGACAATGTCCCGGTCTTGACATACTATGCATAATATCTTTTGTTATATTTTTAAACATATATGATGTATACTGAAATCCTCTATCACTTTGTAATATATCAACATCATTAATAGTTATATCTTTAAATGTTTTCATAACTAATTCATTATTATTGTGATTGCCTATTTCATAACTTATTAACATCTTAGAATTAATATCAATTACACCACTAATGTATAGTTTACCTTCTCCAGTATTTATCTTCTTCTGAATAATCTAATGACTTTACTATCTTATCTTAATATTTAAAAACCCGAGTTTTAAATTCTTTTGTATATACTTTATTTCTAGGACCTACTTCTTTTAACCCTTCTATACCATGTATTCTAAACCTATTAATATATCGATAAAATATACGATTAGACACACCATATTTAATAAGAATATCTTTATGACTCAATCCCATTTCTAGATAATCTTTACACATAGAAATTCTTTCTTCTAATGTGAATTTACTTTTTCTTTCCATAAAAAAATGTACCTCCAAACTGTTTTCATTTTTTCTGTCCAGTTTGTTGGTACATGTTCTGTGCGTTATAGCTTTTGATTTTATTTAATCTAAGATTAAACAAAGCATAATGTGCTATAATAATTTTGCCCAAAATTTAAAAAATGGAGGAAATATGAAAAAGATAATAACCATACTTATGGTGTTGGCTATATCTATGTCTTTAAATGCAGCTAGTAAATCAAAGAGTAATAAAGAGAAATTAGCTAAAGAAATTAAAAAGGAGTTAGAGCCTAGAGTAGAAAAATCTAGTGGAAATTATGTAGAAGGAACAGAAAAAACTGTTAAAGATACATATTTTCAAACTGGTGGAGCCTCTTTCTATGGAGGAAAATGGAATGGAAGAAGAACCGCAAGTGGAGAAATATTCAATACTTCACAAATGACAGCAGCTCACAAAACATTACCATTTGGAACTAAAGTAAGAGTAACAAACTTAAGTAATGGGAAATCAGTAGTTGTAAAAATTAATGACAGAGGACCTTTTATAAAGGGAAGAGTTATTGATTTAAGCCATGCAGCTTTTTCTGCAATAGAGAATGTTAGTCGTGGTGTAGCAAAAGTAAAATTAGAAATTTTAAAATAAGATACAAAAAATATTGAGGAAGGCGGAAGAATTGTGTTAAAAGGTAAAATAGCATTAGTGACAGGTGGTTCAAGAGGAATAGGAAAAGAAATCGTGTTGAAATATGCTGAAAATGGAGCAACGGTTATTTCCGGAGATTTAATTGATGCAGACTATACTCATGAAAATGTAGAGCATATTAAGTTAAACGTAACAGATAGAGAAAACATAAAAGAAGTCGCAAAAAAAATTAAAGAAAAATACGGAAAATTAGACATATTAGTAAATAATGCTGGAATTACAAGAGATTCATTATTACAAAGAATGACGGAAGACAACTGGGATTTAGTTATTGATATTAACTTAAAAGGTGTATTTAATGTGATGCAAGGATTTGTATCGTTATTATTTAAAAGTGAATCTGCAAGTGTTATAAATATGGCTTCTGTAGTTGGATTAGATGGAAATGTCGGTCAAACAAACTATTCGGCGACAAAAGGTGGAGTTATTGCAATGACAAAAACTTGGGCAAAAGAATTTGGTAGAAAAAATGTAAGATCAAATGCTTTAGCACCAGGATTTATTCAAACTGATATGACACATGTTTTACCAGAAAAAGTAATAGAAACAGTATTAGCACAAACTCCTTTAAGAAGAATGGGAACAGCTGAAGATATAGCAGAAGCATCGTTATTCTTAGCAAGTGACGCTTCAAAATTCATAACAGGTCAAGTTATAAGAATTGATGGAGGGTTAAACTTATAATTTATGCCAAAAATAAAATATTACGCTTATTATATGCTTGACAGCTTAGAACGAGGAATTTTAACGAATTGGGATGAATGTCAAAAAAAAGTAAGTGGAAAAAAGACAAGATATAAATCATTTAAAACAGAGAAAGATGCCATTGAATGGCTGGAAAATGGTGCTGAATATGAAACTAAGGAACAAAAATTAGAAAAAATGTCGGATTTATTTGCAGAATTAGATAGAGAGGCAGTTTACTTTGATGCAGGAACGGGTCGTGGTAACGGAGTAGAAGTAAGAATCTCTGATTATGATGGAAATTCATTGTTAAATAAAGTATTGGGCGAATCAAAATTAAATGAATTTGGAAACTATTATTTATCAGACGGCAGAACAAATAATTTCGGGGAATTAGTTGGACTTTATGCAGCACTAAAATTTGCTAACAAATATAATAAAAAAATTATTTGTGGTGATAGCAATTTAATTATAAAATATTGGTCTTTAGGTAAATATAATGAAGAAAATATTGATAAAGATACAATAGATTTAATAACAAAAGTAGCTATAATGCGAAAAGATTATGAAAATAAAGGTGGAATAATAAAAAAAATATCGGGAGATGTAAATCCTGCAGATTTAGGATTTCATAAGTAGTTTTCATAAAATAAAAATTTAACTAATAAAAAAGTTAAGATTTGTGGAGGAAAAATGAGAAAACTAATTTTATTTTTATTAATGTGTACAGTGTTTACATTCGGTTTTTCTGCAA
Source organism: uncultured Leptotrichiaceae bacterium (assembly GCA_963528625.1). Lineage (GTDB taxonomy): Bacteria > Fusobacteriota > Fusobacteriia > Fusobacteriales > Leptotrichiaceae > CALHVR01. The sequence continues at coordinate 4,472 of CAURVQ010000042.1, forward strand.
AAAATCAAACTAAAAAAATAGTAACTAAAGTTTTTACTGGTGATTATATAAAAGCAAGTAATACATTTACTTATAAAAAAGATAATTTGATTTTTCCAGATAAAACAGTTATTTATACTGTAAAACCGATGGATGATTCAATAGAAAGAATTTTTAATTATTTAAAATTAAATTATGAAGTTAAAGAGGATCAAAAAATAAATTTAGAAATTGTTGGAAGAGTAACTTCAGATGGTGTAATAGAAGTTTATAAAGTAAATAATTATATAATACCTGAAGAAAATCTGAAAGGTAGAGAAAATTATATATTATTTGGGCAATAAAAAAATATGAAGTACAGAAAGAAATACTTTCTGTATTTTTATTTTAAATTTAATATGTTTTAAATAAAAATATTAGAATATTAAATAGATGGGGAAAATATGTTATAATAAGAAAAAAATAGGAGTAAAATTGGATGGTAAAAAAAGAACAGGTTGAAGTTGAGATAATGACTAATGAAGAGTTAATAAAAGAAATTTTGTCTATGAATATTACGACTTTAAAAAAAATGGCAAAAGAATATAAGATTGAAAATTATACGACAATGAATAAAACTGATTTAATAAATCATATTTTAATTGAAAAAGGAAATGATAATGGTAAAATTTATGGTTTTGGGAAATTAGAAAGATTCAATGACGGTTATGGTTTTTTGCGTGAAACGACAGTAGAGGCAGATATTTATATTTCAGCCTCACAAATTAGAAGATTTTATATGAGAAATGATGATATTATTTTTGGTGAATTAAGAATACCTGTTGGAGATGAGAAAAATTATGGTATGATAAAAGTATTGTTAATAAATGGAGATTTAGCTGAAAAATCTAAAGAAAGACCTATATTTGATGATTTAATACCTTCTTATCCAAATGAAAAAGTTAATCTTGGGGAAGGTGAAATTTCAAGCAGAATAATTGATATAATTTCACCAATAGGAAAAGGGCAAAGAGCTTTAATTGTTTCACCTCCAAAAGTAGGAAAAACTACATTATTATCAACATTAGCAAACGATATAATAAAATACAATCCAGATTTAGATGTATGGATATTATTGATAGATGAAAGACCGGAAGAAGTAACTGATATTCGTGAAAATGTGAAAGATGCAGAAGTTTATGCAGCGACATTTGATGAAGAGCCTAAAGTTCACATACAAGTTACAGAAAATGTATTAGAAATGGCAAAAAGAGAAGTGGAAAAAGGTAAAAATATCGTTATTTTAATGGATAGTTTGACAAGATTAGCTCGTTCATATAATATTGTAATTCCATCAAGTGGAAAAGTTTTAACAGGTGGAATTGATCCAAACGCGTTATATTATCCAAAAAGATTTTTAGGGGCAGCAAGAAATATAAAAAATGGAGGAAGTTTAACGATAATTGCAACAGCATTAGTAGATACAGGAAGTAAAATGGATGAAGTAATATTTGAAGAATTTAAAGGTACAGGAAATATGGAAATAATATTAAGTAGAACATTACAGCAGTTAAGAATATTTCCAGCTATTGATATTTTGAAAAGCGGGACTAGAAGAGAAGAACTTTTAATTTCTAAAAAAAATCTTGAAAAAATTTGGAAGTTAAGAGAAGAGCTAGCTAAAGAAGATGAAATTACAGGAATGAAAAAATTGAAACAACTTATTGAAGAATATAAATCAAATGATGAAATGTTAAAAAATATATATAATAAAAAAGGAGTTTAATAAAGTAAAGTTATAGTATAAGTTATAAAAAATAAGTTTTTATATATTGAGTTATTTTTGTTTGATATATAAAAGACTATTAAAAAAATTCTTTTTGATATAACTTGAAAAAATAGTAAAAATAATGGTATAATTATAATGTAAAAGTTAATGATTAAATTTATAAATATTTAGGAGGAAGTATGGCTAAAAAAACATTAAAAGATTTAGATGTAAAAGGGAAAAAAGTGTTAGTAAGGGTAGACTTTAATGTACCGATAAAAGATGGAGTAATTGGTGATGATAACAGAATAACTGCGGCATTACCAACATTAAACTACATTTTAGAAAATGGTGGGAAAGTAATTGCGTTCTCTCATTTAGGAAAAGTTAAAGCTGAAGAAGATAAAGCTTCAAAAACATTAGCACCAGTTGCAGTTAGATTATCTGAAAAATTAGGGAAACCAGTTAAATTTGTTCCAGCTACAAGAGGAGCAGAATTAGAAGAAGCAGTAGCGGCTTTAAATGAAGGTGAAATCTTGATGTTTGAAAATACAAGATTTGAAGATTTAGACGGTAAAAAAGAATCTAAAAACGATCCAGAATTAGGTAAATACTGGGCTTCATTAGGAGATGTATTTGTAAATGATGCTTTCGGTACTGCACATAGAGCACATGCTTCAAATGTAGGAATAGCTTCAAATATTAAAGAATCAGCAGTTGGATTCTTAATTGAAAAAGAAATTGATTTTATTGGAGGAGCAGTTGATAACCCTGAAAGACCATTAGTTGCAATTTTAGGAGGAGCAAAAGTATCTGATAAAATTGGAGTTATTGATAATTTATTAGAAAAAGCTGATAAAGTAATTATCGGTGGTGGAATGATGTTTACATTCTTAAAAGCATTAGGAAAAAATACAGGATCATCATTATTAGAAGCTGATAAAGTTGACTTAGCAAAATCATTATTAGAAAAAGCAAAAAATAAAGGTGTAGAATTATTATTACCAGTTGATGCAGTTGTAGCTCAAGAATTTAGCAATGATGTAGAATTTAAAACAGTTTCAGTTGATGAAATTGAAGATGGATGGATGGGATTAGACATAGGATCAAAATCAATAGAGTTATTTGAAAAAGCATTAGAAGGTGCTAAAACAGTAGTATGGAACGGACCAATGGGTGTGTTTGAAATGTCTAACTATGCTAAAGGAACAATTGGAGTATGTAAAGCTATTGCTGAATTAAAAGATGCTAAAACAATTATTGGTGGAGGAGATTCAGCAGCAGCGGCAATTCAATTAGGATTTGCAGATAAATTCTCTCACATTTCAACAGGTGGAGGAGCTTCAATGGAATACTTAGAAGGAAAAGTATTACCAGGTGTAGCAGCAATATCAGAAAAAACATGTGGATGCGGATGCGGAAATCATTAATATAATTGAAGTATTGGTATAACTTTTGTTGTGCTAATACTTTTTTTAACAAAAACAAAAAATAAATTCATATAAATTGTATGAAATAAAGCTAAATTTCTATGAAAAGAAGCGTGATTGAAATGAAAAAAATTATATTAACATCTTTGATGTTAAGTGTATTGGTAAGTTTTGGAAATCATAAGAATCCTTTTGAAAACAAAAACTTTAAATATGCGTTTGAAAATGTAGGGACGATTTTTGGAGATGATTACCGTTGTAAATTTATTTCAAAACAGATATTATTAAAATCATATCATACAGATAATGGGAATACAGATATGATTAAAAGTTTTGAAGATTCACTAAAAACTTACGGAAGAATTATACAGTTGGAAGCAGATTTTGATAAAATTGAAGATCCTGTAGAAGTAACGACTGTTTATTATAGTCGTTATTGTAAAATTCCAAATCAAGAATGGCTTGATAAAATAAATTCACCAGCATTAAATAAGTATATGACAAATATAGAAATGTTGAGAAATAGAAAGTAAATGAGCTAAAGTATGTAAAAACTTAAAAAAGAAAGAGGAATAACATATGAAAAAATTATTTTTATTAGGATTGACAGCAATCTTAGCAGTAAATGTACAAGCAGCAAAAACTTTAGAATTAAATGTGATACATATAAATGACCATCATTCACATTTAGAAGAAGAAACAATGAAATTAAAATTGAATGGAAAAGATGTAAATGTAAAAATTGGAGGATTTCCAAGGGTAGTTTCAAAAATTAAGGAATTAAGTAGAAATCCTAAAGTAAAAGGATACAAAAAAGCTGATAATGCCTTAATTTTACATGCAGGAGATGCGATTTCTGGGACTTTATATTACACTTTATTTAAAGGAAAAGCTGATGCGGCATTAATGAATACAGTAGATTTTGATGCCTTTACATTAGGGAATCATGAGTTTGATGATGGAAACAAAGTGTTACTTGACTTCTTAAATGGATTAAAAGTTCCAACAATTTCAGCAAATGTAATTCCAGATAAAGGAAGTATTTTAGAAGGAAAATGGAAACCTTATATGGTTAAAAAAATAAGAGGAGAAAAAGTTGGAATTATTGGATTAGATGTTGTTGGAAAAACTATTGAATCTTCAAGTCCGGGAAAAGATATTAAGTTTTTAGATGAAATAGAAACAGCTCAAAAAATGGCAAATGAATTGAAAAAACAAGGAATTAATAAAATAATATTATTATCTCATGCAGGATATGAAAGAAATGTTGAAATTGCACAAAAAGTATCGGGAATTGATTTGATTATAACAGGAGATACTCATTATTTATTAGGTGAAAAATATAAAGAATATGGATTAAAACCTGTAGCAGAATATCCTAAAAAAATAATGTCACCAGCTGGAGAGCCAGTTTATGTAGCTGAAGCTTATAGCTATTCTTATTTAGTTGGAAATATGAAAGTGAAATTTAATAAAAAAGGTGTAATTACAGAATTAGTACCAAATCCACAAATTATAATTGGAGATAATTTCTTTGAAGTAAAAGATGCTGAAGGGAAAAATGTTCAATTAACAGGAAAAGATAAGGAAGATGTAATAAAATTTGTTAAGTCAAGAAATGATATATCGTTTGTAAAAGAGGATGTAACAGCTAAAAATATTTTAAATAAATATAAACAAGAAAAAGAAGAAATTGCTAAAAAACCGGTTGGAACAGTTAGAGATGAAATGCCGGGAGGATCAGCACCAAGAATACCGAGTGATAAATATCCAGAAGGTTCGGTAGCAACAACAATAGTAGCTGAATCAATTTATGAAAAATTAAAAAATATGGGAACAGGAGAAATTGATTTTGTAATTATTAACTCAGGAGGAGTTAGAACTACAATTAAACCGGGGAAATTCTCTTATGACGATGCGTATACATTATTGCCATTTACAACAAATACAATTTATGTAATGAAAATGACAGGTGCTGAAGTAAAACAAACATTAGAAGATGCATTAAACTTTGTATTTACAGGAGGATCAACTGGAGCTTTCCCTTATGGAGCTAGAATAAGATACGAAGCTACAAAAGAAGGAACTTTAGGAACAAGAATTAAAAAATTAGAAATTTATAATGAAAAAACTAAAGCGTGGGAAGAAATAGATAACAATAAAGTTTATCACGTTGGAACTCACTCATACTTAGCAGCAGGTAAAGATGGATATACAACATTTGGAAAAGTAAATGCAGAAAGACCGGGAGTAAATACATATTTAGGGGTTGAAACAGCATTTATTGAATACATTAAAGCTAGAGGAGAAATTACAAGACCTGAATCTTCAAATGTTAAATTAAAATATTAATAGAAATAAATAAATGTTAGATTAAAAAAGAATATGTACCAACAAACTAGAAAAAGTTTGGAGGTACATATTTTATCTTTTTGCTATTTATTTAGGTGAAACAAGTATCTTAACTTGATTTTTTTCTTTAACTAATGCATTGAATCCTTCTTCAACTATATCAT
>CAURVQ010000043.1:0-8441 GCA_963528625.1 uncultured Leptotrichiaceae bacterium
CAACTTTTGTCTCTACTCCATTTACTTTCCCAGTTAAAGTTGTCACATTATTTTCGGCTGTTGTTACTTTCCCCGTTAATGTCGTTATATCATTTTTTGCTGTCGTTACATCACTTTGTAATGTTGTTACTTTTCCATCTAAAGCATTTACTTTCGTTTCATTCGAATTTACTTTTGTTTCAATAGTTCCAACTTTTGTCTCTACTCCATTTACTTTCCCAGTTAAAGTTGTCACATTATTTTCAGCTGTTGTCACTTTCCCCGTTAATGTCGTTATGTCATTTTTTGCTGTTGATACATCACTTTGTAATGTTGTTATCTTAGTTTCACTAGATGTTACTTTATCATTTAATGTATTTACTTTATTTGTCAACGAAGTTATATCAGCACTACCTCCTGAAATTTTATCTATTTCTTTTGTTAGTGCTTCTATTGTTGAATATAATTGACTTCCATTTACTGCATCAGTAGAATCTTTTGATATTAATCCAGGTGCAACATACTGTAATCTTCTAGTATTTTCTTTATCTGTATAATTTGGTAACCCTCCCCCTATTGAAAATACTCCTAACGGGTTTCCTCCTGCAAAATTTTTAAGTTCTATATTTTTACTACCAACTGAGATAATTGTATTTTTGTACTCAGATTCTCCTTTTGTCTTCCCAGATATTTCTAATGAATCTGCTATAGAATATGATCCTATCGCTACACTATTTTTACTTTTTGATTTTGTTCCCTTACCTATTGCTATCGATTCTTGTCCTTCAGAAATAGAATCAAATCCAAATGATATAGAAGCAAACTCTTTAGTTATTGATCCAATTCCTATCGCTATTGAATGTGTCCCTTCTGTTTGTGTACGATTCCCCATTGAAACAGATCCCTGCCCTTTAGACTTTGAGAAATTTCCAATTGATACTGAATTTCCTCCCTCCGATATTGTTCTATTTCCCATCGAAACAGATACTTCTCCTATTGAATTTGTAGAATTTCCAATTGATACTGAACCTTCTCCTTCCGATATCGTAAAATTCCCCATTGAAAGTGATCTTTCTCCCTCTGATTTTGAATTATTTCCAATTGATACTGAATTTTTCCCCTCTGATATTGTTGTATTTCCCATTGAAAGTGATCCTTCCCCTTTTGATTGTGCAAAACTTCCTATTGCTGTCGATTCACTTTTTTCAGCTACAGTATACATCCCTATCGAAGTCGATAATACGTTTCTTGCCATTACATTTTGTCCAATAGCTACAGAAGCAATATCATCAGTGAATGCATTTTGTCCAATAGCAACTGAAGCCTTTTTGGCAGTTTGTACATTTTTACCTATAGATACTGATTGTTCTTCTTTTGCTTTTGCAGTAATTCCTATTGCTACTGATTCAGTTCCTTCTGCTCTTGTATCTTTTCCTATCGCTATTGAATTTTCTCCACTTGCACTCCCTCCACCTGCTTCATACGCATTTGCTCCTGCAACATAACTTAAAACACTCACAATAAATCCTAAAATCAAATACTTTTTCATAAGTTTATTTCTCCTTCATATTTTTTATTGATTTAAATATTATTTTTATACAACTTACTAATATAAAATTAATTAAACTTAAAGCTACTAGCAAATATACTACATTTATACCTATTCCATTTTTTTCAGTTTCTTTTTTTATCATTTCATAAGTAATACTATCTTCTATTATTTTAGGTAAAACGTTAAAATTAATTCCTAAAAATGCAAATATTGATAAAAATAATCCCATCATCTCTATAATTTTAAATTTATCATTTTCCATTTGTTTTTTTAACTCTTTATTATCTTCTTTTAATTTTTCTATTTCTGTTGAGACTCTTGAAGTTTCTTCTATATGTAAAGTAAGTGTTTCATCTACATATCTTTTATTATTAGTTATACTTTCATATGCATATTGCTTAAAATCTTTATTTTTAATTTCATCACATTTTTCTTTTAAATATTTTTTAAATTTTTCTATCTCGTATATTTTTTTTACTTTATATATTAAATATTCATTATTATACTCTTTATTTATTTCATTTAAAATCTCCAAATCTTCTTCCATATTTTTAATACTTTGTGAATATTCAAACTTATTTTTATTTATAAAGTTTATTGTTTCTTTTACATTTATATAATGTATTTTCCATTCATTTTTTTTAAAATAACCTACACTATAATTTAATGTATAAAATTTAAATTCTTCGCCATAATCTTCTTCACTACTGTAATATCCATAATAAAAATCTTTTTGACTATTCATATAATTATAATATATATAATTTTGATTAAATTTAAAGAAATTAATATAAAATTCTATATATTTCTCTAATATTTTACCATTTTTAATACCAGTTATATTAGAACTATCATAATAATAATGGCTACTCCCTTCATAAGTCTTTTTACATTCTTCTAGCTTTTTTTTGAATTCATCCTTATTAATTTTTTTTTCTGAATTATTACTATCTTTATTTTTCCCTTCATTTAACTCTTTAATATACATTTCATAAAAAATTTCTTTGTTTTGATCATTGTCAAATTTTTTATACTCTATATTTTCCATCCACTCCTCCTCATCTCAGATAAAAACATACTACTTCATTTTACCCCTTAAATATTTATAAATCAAATACATGATATATATATATATATATTGTTAATCTTTTAAATATAAACAACAAAAAAGACGACTTTTTACATCGCCTTCCATCTTTATTTTTCTTTACTTTTATACTTTTTATCCTATTCTCAACACTAATTTTTCTTGTGCCGACTCTAACATTTTATTAATTTCATTTTTTGATAATTTTTCTGAAATAATTATATAATAATTATCTAATTCTTCTGTAATTTCAAATGGACTTTTTTCTAAATCAAAATCTTTTGATACTCTTATATAATATTTTTCCACAGTCGTATTTGAATCTACCACATTAAATACTTTTGTTGAATTAAAGAAATAATCTGATTCAATATGTGTTCTTGTTGCTATTTTCACAATATCAGCTACTACTGCTGACGCTGTCGGATCCATTCCAGCTCCCTGTCCATAAAATAATGTTTTATCTGTGTAAGACCCTGTCGTTTCAATAGCATTATAAACACCATCCACTTTTGATAAAATTTCAAAATTTGAAACTAATGTCGGCTCAACAGAAATTTTTACCTTATTTTTATCAATTAATTTTGAACTTGCAATCAATTTTATCGTTTTATCTAATTCTTTTGCAGCCAAAATATCTACTGGCGTAATTTCTCTAATTCCAGATAATTGCATATCGTTAAATTTTATACTTCCACCATAAGCAAGTGAAGCTAAAATATTAATTTTATGTCCCGCATCTATTCCATCTACATCATAAGTGGGATCTGCCTCAGCATAACCTTTTTCAGCTGCAAGTGCTAACGCTTCATCAAACGATAAATTTTCATCTTTCATTTTAGTTAAAATATAGTTTGAAGTTCCATTCATTATACCTCTAATATCAGTAATTGTATTTGCAACTAAACTTTCCATTAATGGAGTAATTATAGGTATTCCTCCACCTACAGCCGCCTCAAATAAGAATGATACTCCATTTTCTTTTGCCACTTGAAATAATTCAACTCCGTGTTTTGCTATCAACGCTTTATTTGCTGTAACAACACTTTTTTTAGCTTTAAAAGCATCCAAAATCATTGTTTTAGCAATCGTTTCTCCACCAATTAACTCTACAATTATTTTTACTTCTGGATCTTCCAACATTTTTTTATAATCTTTAATTAATATAGACTTATCAAATTCAAACGAAAATTCTCTATCAATATTCAAATCACACGCATAAGCAACTGTTATTTCTGCTCTTGACTTTTCATTTATATTTTTTTTCTCCTGAGTTAAAACTTTTAGCACTCCTTCACCAACAGTCCCTAGCCCGATTATTCCTATTTTCATTTTTTGTATTTCTCCTTATTTTTTCATAATTTTCACTAATAAAATTAATTTTTTACTATCCAATAAATTTAGTATGTAACGCATTTACTGCTTTTTCTACATCTTCCTCTTTTATAATGCACGAAACATTTATTTCAGAACATGAAATCATATCTATATTTATTCCATTTTCTGCCAATGTATCAAAAATTTCAGCTGTTGTTTCATTATGTGTTTTTAATCCAATTCCTATTACAGAAATTTTTGCTATATTTTCCTCAGCTGTAACTCCGTCTGCTCCTAATTCTTCTTTTATTTTTTCCGAAATTGCAACAGCTTCTTTTAAGTCATTTATATTCACTGTAAAAGAAATATTATTATATTCTTTATTTACACTCGAACTTTGTAAAATTATATCTGTACTTATTTTCTCTTTTGCTAATGTTGTAAATACTTTTGCCGCAATTCCCGGTCTTTCAGGTACTCCAGATAATGTAATTTTACCTTCATTTTTAGAAGATGTTACTCCAACTATTTTTGCTTTTTCCATTGATTCTTCTCCTTTTTCTTCTACAATTGTTCCTATCGATTCATCAAACGATGATCTTAAATGTATTTTTATACCATATTTTGCTGCAATTTCTACCGATCTTGGATGTAATACTTTTGCTCCTGAAGCAGCCATTTCTAACATTTCTTGATATGAAATTGTTTTTAATTTTTTAGGATTTTTAACCATTCTAGGATCTGCCGTATAAACTCCGTCCACATCTGTATAAATTTCAACTTCATCTGCTTTTAATGCTGCACCTAATGCAACTGCTGTCGTATCTGAACCTCCACGCCCTAAAGTTGTTATTTCATTACTATCTGTAATTCCTTGGAATCCTGCAAATACTACAACATTCCCTTCGTCTAATTTTTCTTCTATCGTTTTTGTATCAATTCCTAAAATTTGAGCTTTTGTATGATCATCTGTCGTTTTAAAGTTTACTTGAAACGCATTTAACGATACAGCTTTTTCTCCCATCGCTTCTATCGCCATCGCAAGTGATGCTATAGAAATTTGTTCTCCCGATGTAAGCAACATATCTAGTTCTCTTTTATTAGGTTTATCTGTAATTTCATATGCTCTTTTTATTAATGAATCTGTAACTCCTGCAGGTGCTGACACAACTACAATTACATCATTTCCTTCTTTTTTATATTTTAATACTCTTTTAGCAACTTCTTTAACTCTTTCTGCATTTGCAACTGAAGTTCCTCCATATTTTTGAATAATTAACGCCATATCTTCTTACAATTTGCTTTTTAGCAAATTATCTCTCCTTTTCTATATCAATCTAACATATATATTATAATATTTTTCTAATAAATTCAAGTTATAAAATCAAATTTATTATATAAATTTCTTAATTATCTATATATAAAATTAATAATATATTTTTATATTAAAATATGATATACTTATTTATATAAAATTGGAGGAATTTTTATGGATATAAATAAATTTATAAAAGATAATGTCAATAAAATATATGATGAAATTGTTAAAATTCGTCAAGAAATACATATGAATCCAGAACTTGGTGATGAGGAATTTGAAACAAGTAAAAAAATAAAACAATTTTTAGATAACTGTGGTATTGAGTACAAAGAAATCATAAATACTGGCGTTGTTGCTACTATTTATAACGGTGAAGGAAAAATTGTAGCTACTCGTGCCGATATTGATGCATTACCTATTTTTGAAGAAAATGATATTAATTACAAATCAAAAAATATAGGAAAAATGCACGCTTGTGGACATGATGCACACACTTCTATTCAGTTAGGTGTTGCTAAAATTTTGTCAGAAAATAAAGATAAATGGTCTGGAACTGTAAGATTTTTCTTTCAACCTGCTGAAGAAACAAACGGTGGAGCTGATAGAATGATAAAAAACGGTGCATTAATTTTTGATAAATTTCCAAATAAAAAAATTGATGCTTTTTTCGCACTGCACATGGCTCCTGAAATTCCTGTTGGAAAAATTGGAATAAAATATGGTAAAGCTCATGCTTGTTCTGCTCAATTAAAACTTATTATTGAAGGTGTTTCTGCTCATGCTGCCCTTCCACACAAAGGTGTTGACGCTATACTTATTGGAGCGAAAGTTGTTGAATTTTTACAAAGTATTATTAGCAGAAACATTGACCCTCGTGAAGAAGCCGTTATTACAATTGGTTCATTTAAAGGGGGAGAAGTAAACAATGTCATTTGTGACAAAGTTACTATGCTTGGTACAATTAGAACTATGTCAAATGAAACTCGTTCTTTTATTAAAGATTATATTGAAAGTAATGTCCCAAAATTTGTTGAATCTTTAGGAGGAAAAGCTAAAATTAATATTAAATACGGATATGATCCTGTTATAAACAATGATAAAATAACAAAAATGGTTGAAGATAATATTGTTGATTTGTTTGGTCAAAATCATTTAGAGATAATTAAAGAAGCTCGAATGGATGTTGAAGATGTATCATATTTTTTAAATGAGATTCCAGGGTGTTTCTTTAGATTGGGAACACGAAATGAGGAAAAAGGCATTGTCTATGATTTACATCATCCAAAATTCAATATTGATGAAGAAAGTTTAAAATACGGAATTGCTCTTCAATTAAAAAATATTTTAAGCATTTTAAATAAAAATTAGATAAGGAAAAGCTTATGAATAATATAAAATTAAAAATTGGAAAAAAATATGAAATTAAAATTAAAAAAATTGTTTTTGGTGGAGAAGGATTAGGACACATCGACGGTTTTACTGTTTTTGTACCTATGAGTGTTCCGGGAGATATTTTAGAAGTTGAGATTATTTCATTAAAAAAAACATATGCTCGTGCTTTAATCACAAAAATTATAAAGCCATCAGCTGACAGAATTGATGATTTATCAAAAATTAGTTTTGAAGATTTTGATGGTTGTGATTTTGCTATGTTAAAATATGAAAAACAATTATATTACAAAAATTTAATGTTAGAAGAAGTTTTAACTCACATTGGAAAACTTGATTTAACAAATACTACTATTGAAAAAATAATCGGTTGTGATACACTCATAAATTATAGAAATAAAACGGCAGAGCCTTTAGTGAAAAAAAATGGAAAAATAACAACTGGATTTTATTCTAAAAAATCACACAATGTTTTTACTGCAAAAGAAAATTTATTACGCTCACAAGTTGCAGAGAAAATAATTAACGCTTTCTTACTAGAAATAAATTCATATCAAGGTACAAAAAAAGAATTTAAAGTTTATAACGAAATTAATAATAGTGGTTTTTTAAAACATATTGTTATTAGAAATAATGAAAAAAATGAAGTTTTACTTACAATAGTTATTAATAAAAAATCACAAATTAAAGAACTTAAAAAAGTTTTAGAAAAATTATATAATGAAAATAATGAAATAATTTCTATTTATATTTCTATAAAAAATGAACAAAATAATGTTATTTTAGGTGAAGAAAATAAATTATTGTTAGGAAATGACTATTTAGAAGAAGAAATTAACGGCATTAATTTTAAAATTTATCCCGATTCTTTTTTTCAAATCAATAAAAAACAAGCTATCAAACTTTATAATAAAGGAATAGAATATTTAGGTGAAAGTGCTAAAAATACTGTTATTGACGCTTTTTCCGGTACTGGAACTATTGCTATGATATTGTCTAAAAATGTAAATAAAGTTATTGGAATAGAAAGTGTAAAAAGTTCTGTTGAGGCAGGAAATATTACAATTAAAGAAAACAATATCAAACACGTAAATCTTTTACATGGAAAAGTTGAAAAAGTTTTACCAAATGTCTTAAAAGCTGAAAAAGTAGAAGCTATTATTTTTGATCCACCTAGAAAAGGAATCGACCAAAAAGCTTTATACAGTACAGTTAAAAATAATATTAAAAAGATTGTCTATATTTCATGTAATCCAGCTACATTTGCTAGAGATTGTAAATTTTTAGTTGAAAACGGCTATCATCTTGAAAAAGTTGAAGCTGTTGACATGTTCCCTCAAACTAATCATATTGAAGTAGTTGGAATATTGACTAAGTTAGTAAAATAGAATATTACAGAAATTTGTATAAAGAAATAAAAGATAGAAAATATATATATAAAACAAAACTATATATTAATCTTTCTTTAATACTTATAATATTAAAAATTATATAAATAAAAAATACACACTCAAAAGTGTGTATTTTTTTATTATTTCATATATGCTTTATGGAAATCATATCCATTTCCAAACGCTCTCAATGTTAATCCATCTAATGAAGGGTCTTTTAAATATAATCCTTCTTAGTAGTATAACGGTGAAATTACAAATGATTCTGCTAATATTTTTTCTGCTTTTTGCATTGCTTCTATTCTAGCTTTTGCATCAGTATTTACTTGTGCAAGTTTTATTAATTTAGGCTCTATAATATATATGGGGATGGAAAAAGAAATAAATAATATACAAAAATATAAT
>CAURVQ010000044.1:0-8000 GCA_963528625.1 uncultured Leptotrichiaceae bacterium
ATATATATATGACTGTATAATGTATTTTATAATAAAATTAAAAGAAAATCAATAGATAATTTTAAAAAATTATTTTTTTTATTTATATGATTTTTTTATAAAATACACTTAATAATGTAAGACTATTTTTCATTATATTATACCTTAATATATATAAATTTTCAATGATTATTTTTAGAAAAATTAGGAAATTTCTATTGTATTTACAATAAAAAATAATTAATTATTGTTAAGAAAGGCGTAAATTAAAGTTATGTTGCTAGTTTTTTTTATTTTATAATGTTATTGCAAATTTTAAATGAAATTGAAAAAAATTAAAGAATGTGGTAATATATATAGTGAAATGAAAGAGAAAAGGGAGTGGAAAAAATGAATGTGATATTGAATTTTACAGAGGAAGAAGAAAATTTTATAAATAGTTATTTGGAAAAAAGTTCTGTTTCTTTTGAGGAGATGTTGAAACAAGCGTTACTTGAAAAGATAGAGGATGAAAACGATGCAAGAATTGCAGATGAACGACTTGCAGAGTATGAGGAATATTTGGCAAATGATGGAAAAGAAAAAACATTTTTAGAATTAGTTGAGGAGTTGGGTTTATAAAAAATGTATAGAATTATAGTTCAAATTAAAGATAAGGAACTAATAATTTTAGCACTTGAAATCGGACATAGAAAAGATATTTATTGATAAAAATTGAAGTGAGTTGATGTAATGAAAACAGAAATTTTATGTATAGGAACAGAGTTGTTAGTTGGAGATATTGTAAATACAAATGCTCAATATATATCAGAAAAATTGACAAATATTGGAATAGATTTGTATTATCAAACTACGGTTGGCGATAATTTTAAAAGAGTTCAGGAATGTTTAGATATAGCATTTAATAGAGTAGATTTAGTAATTACAACGGGAGGTTTAGGACCTACGCTTGATGATATTACGAAAGAAGCAGTTGCATATTATTTTGGAGAAAAATTGGAAGTAGTACCGAAATATTTTAATATGTTGAAAGAAAGATATAATGAAAAAGGTATAGTAGATTTACCAAGTGGAGCATCAAAAGAAGCTTCAATAATAAAAGGGTCAAGATTGATAGAAAATGGAGCTGGACTTGCACCCGGATTTTTCTTTGAAAAAGAAGGGAAAAAAATAATAGTGTTGCCGGGGCCTCCAAAAGAATTGACTTATATGATTGATAATGAAGTTTTATCGTTATTAAGTGAGTATTCAGAAACGATTTTACTTATGAAAACATTGGAAATAAAAGGAGTGCCTGAAGGAACTATTGATGATAGATTAAAAAATTATTTTGAAATGTCAAATCCGACAGTTGCACCTTATGCGAAAGAAAAAGCCGTTCATGTAAGAGTGGCGATGAAAGGATCTCGTGATAAACAAGATGAAATAATGGGTAAAATAGATAAAATTATTAAAGAAATAAAAGAAATTTATCCAATGGCAGAAGAAATAAAATAAAAAAACAAAAGGAGAGATGTGATGAGTTATATAAAAAATGTTGATGTAGAAGTGTATAATGCGATAGTGGAGGAAGCTAAAAGACAAGAGGAAGGAATAGAGTTGATTGCTTCTGAAAACTTTGTGTCTAAAGCTGTAATGGAAGCAGCTGGATCAGTTTTCACAAATAAATATGCAGAAGGATATCCTGGGAAAAGATATTATGGAGGTTGCGTGAATGCCGATGTTGTGGAAAGTCTTGCGATTGAAAGATTGAAAGAAATGTTTGGGGCAAAGTATGCTAATGTACAGCCACATTCAGGGTCACAAGCTAATATGGGTGTTTATGTTTCATTGCTTGAAGCTGGAGACAAAATTTTAGGAATGGGATTGAGTGCTGGAGGTCATTTAACGCACGGATATAAAATTAATTTTTCTGGTAAAAATTATGTAGGAATTGAGTACGGATTAAATGCAGAAACGGAATTAATTGATTTTGAGCAAGTGAGAGCTTTAGCTTTAGAACATAAACCTAAAATAATTGTAGCTGGAGCGAGTGCGTATTCAAGAATTATTGATTTTAAAAAATTTAGAGAAATTGCAGATGAAGTTGGAGCTTATTTAATGGTTGATATGGCACATATAGCAGGACTTGTTGCTGCTGGAGAGCATCCAAATCCAATAGAGTACGCTGATGTCGTTACATCTACAACGCATAAAACTTTAAGAGGACCTAGAGGTGGAATTATCTTAACAAATAATGAAGAAATTGCTAAAAAAATAGATAAAACGATATTCCCGGGTATTCAAGGAGGACCTTTAGTTCATATAATTGCAGCAAAAGCAGTGGCATTTAAAGAGGCGTTGCAACCAGAATATAAAGAGTATCAACAACAAGTGAGAAAAAATGCAAAAGCTATGGCAGATGAGTTAGTAAAAGAAGGTCTTAGAATAGTAAGTGGAGGAACTGACAATCATTTAATGTTAGTTGATTTAAGACCAAAAAATGTAACGGGTAAAGCGGCAGAAGAGGCGTTGGAAAAAGCTGGAATAACTTGCAATAAAAATGCTATACCGAATGATCCAGAAAAACCGTTTATAACGAGTGGAGTAAGACTTGGGACACCGGCAATTACAGCAAGAGGAATGAAAGAAGAAGAAGCTAGAAAAATAGCTGGAATGATTGTAAAAGTGTTAGAAAATATAAATGATGAAGAAAAAATTGCTGAAGTTAAAAAAGAAGTAGTAGAATTGACAAAAAAATTTCCATTGTATTTATAAAGGAGAAACATGAGAAATAACGGAAGAAAAAACGATGAAATGAGAGAAGTTAAAGTTACTAGAAATTATATAATGCATCCTGAAGGATCTGTTTTGATAGAATTTGGTAACACAAAAGTAATTTGTAATGCAACGGTAGAAGAGAGAATACCGCCATTTTTACGAGGGACAGGAAGTGGTTGGATAACAGCTGAGTATAGTATGTTGCCGAGAGCTACAAATAATAGAGTGCAAAGGGAAGCATCAAAAGGTAAAATAATGGGTCGAACTATGGAAATTCAAAGGTTGATTGGGAGAGCGTTGAGAGCGGCTGTAGATTTAGAGAAATTAGGAGAAAGACAAATTTTAGTTGATTGTGATGTAATTCAGGCAGATGGAGGAACAAGGACAGCGTCTATAACTGGAGCTTATTTAGCTGTAGAACTTGCGATTGAAAAACTTATAGATGAGGGGAAATTGACAGATATTCCTATAAAATCAAAGGTTGCAGCTATAAGTGTTGGAAAAGTGGGCGGTCAAGTTTTACTAGACTTGGAATATGAGGAAGATTCAAAGGCAGAAGTTGATATGAATGTTGTAATGAATGATAAAGGAGAATTTATTGAATTGCAAGGAACAGGAGAAGAAGCGACTTTTACACAAAATGAGTTGTTAAAATTTATTGAAGTAAGCAAAAATGCTTTTAATGTATTGTTTAAATTATAAAAATTAAAATGAAAGGAATTGTATGATGAAAAAAATATTAACAATGATGTTATTACTTTGTTTTTTAGGAATCCAATCGTACAGTAAGGGAAAGGAAAAAAGAATGAATGTAACGATTAAAACTTTAAAAGGGGACATAAATTTAGTATTATTCCCAGAAAAATCACCGTTGACAGTGGCAAATTTTGTTAATTTAATTCAACAAAAATATTATGATGGAGTAATTTTTCATAGAGTAATTGAAGACTTTATGGCTCAAGGAGGAGATCCAACAGGAACAGGTATGGGTGGACCCGGATATAGATTTGAAGATGAAACAAATAACGGACTTAAATTTAATAAAGCTGGGAAGTTAGCTATGGCAAATGCTGGACCCGGAACAAATGGAAGTCAATTTTTCATAACGACAGTTCCAACAGATTGGCTAGATGGAAATCATACAATTTTTGGAGAAGTTGCAAGTAAAGATGATTTAGATGTTGTTAAAAACTTGTATAATGGAGATAAAATGATAGAAGTTACAGTGTCTGGAGATGGAATTGAAGAATTGTTAGAAAAATATTCAGGTAGAATACAAGAGTGGAATGCAGCGTTAAAATCAATGGGATTAGTAAAATAATAAAATAGAAAAAATTGAAATAGAAATGAGTAGAGAGCGAAAGTTTCTATTTTTCAATTTTACTTTAAAAAAATTGTATATTTTGATATAATGATGTATATTGTAAATAATAAAAGTTTTTTAGATGGGAGTAAAAAGTTGGGAAAACTTATAATAATAGAAGGATCTGACGGTAGTGGAAAACAGACACAGACAGAAAAATTGTATAAAAGATTACAAACAAGAACAAAAATTTCAATAAAAAAGGTGTCGTTTCCAAATTATGAAAGCAAAGCGTCAGAGCCTGTAAAAATGTACCTTGCGGGAGAATTTGGCGAAAATACAGGAGATGTAAATGCTTATGCAGCTTCAGTTCTTTACTCAGTAGACAGATTTGCGTCGTACAAAAAAGATTGGGAGAAATTTTATGAAGAAGGTGGAGTTGTAATAAGTGACCGTTACACAACTTCAAACATGATTCATCAATTACCAAAGATTGAAAATGAGGAAGAACAAAAAAAATATTTGGATTGGATTAAGGACTTGGAATGGAATAAAATAGGTATTCCAAAACCGAATGTAGTATTTTTCTTAGATATGCCTTATGAATTTAGCCAAAAATTAATGAAAAATCGTGATAATAAAATAACGGGTGAAGCTCAAAAAGATATACACGAAAGAGATGAAAAATATATGAGAAAATCTTATGAAACTGCAAAAAAATTAGCGATAGATCAAAAATGGGAAATAATAAAATGTGTAGAAAATGACATATTAAAAAGTATAGATGAAATAAATGACGAAATACTTAAAAAAGTTTTAGAAATTATAAAATAGGAAGTGAAAAGATGGTAAATATTTTAAAAGGAATGAAAGATAGATATTTTGAAGATGCTAAAAAGTATGATTTCATTGTAAAAACAGCAAAAAATGTTTTTGAAAAATATGGGTATGAAAGAATAATTACACCAATTTTAGAAGAAACTGAGCTTTTTAGAAGAGGTGTCGGTGATGAAACTGATGTTGTTTCTAAAGAAATGTATGATTTTAAAGATAAAGGAAATAGAGATGTAACGATGAGACCAGAAGGGACAGCAGGAGTTGTTAGAGCATATTTAGAAGCAGGATTACATAAGGCTGACCCTATAGTGAAATGGTATTATAATGGGCCTATGTATAGGTATGAAGCTCCACAAAAAGGAAGATTTAGAGAATTTCATCAAATGGGGACAGAAATGTTTGGAGTTAGAAATCCACTTTTAGATGCTGAAATTATAAAAATGGGTTGTGAATTTTTAGAAAAATTAGGTATAAAAGATTTAGTTGTAGAAATAAATAGTCTTGGAAATCTTGAATCAAGAAAAAAATATATTGAAGATCTAAAACAATTTATGTTTGAAAGATTAGACAAATTAAGCGAAGATTCTAAAAAACGATATGATAAAAATCCGCTAAGAGCTTTAGACAGTAAAGATAAAGGTGATCAAGAACAATTTATTAATGCCCCTAAATTGTACGATTATTTAGATACAGAAAGTAAAGAATATTTTGAAAAAACTAAAAAAATATTGGAGCAATTAGGAGTAAATTATGTTGTAAATGACAAATTGGTTCGTGGACTTGACTATTATTCGGACACTGTTTTTGAAATTAAGTCAAACAAATTGGGATCACAAGCAACAGTTTTAGGTGGAGGAAGATACGACAGATTGCTTGAAATACTAGGGAATGCAAAAGTTCCAGCTATAGGATTTGCAGCAGGAATGGAAAGAATTGCGATGTTAATGGATGAAAGTTTAATTGAAAATAAAGAAGAAAAAATATTTGCAATTTATTTTGAAAATACACAAGATTATTTTATAAATACGGTAAGTCGATTGAGAGAAAATGGAATAAAAGTAAATTTTGATTACAATCCAAAAAGTTTTGGAGCTCAAATGAAAAAAGCGAATAAAATTAATGCTGAGTATGTGTTGATTTTAGGGGAAGACGAACAAAATAAAAATGTTATAACAATGAAAAAGTTTAGTACTGGAGAGCAAAAAGAGTACACATTTGAGGAAATTTTAGAAATTTTAAAATAAAAAATGAGGTGAATATTGATGTATAGAAATTATAAGTTAAATGAATTGAGAATAGAAAATGTAGGAGAAGAGGTTGTTTTATCAGGTTGGATTTCAAAAGTTAGAGATCTAGGGCATTTTGTGTTTATTGATTTGAGAGATAGATATGGAATTACACAAATTTTATTAAATGAAGAGATTTCAGGAGTAGAATTATTTGAAGAAAGTAAAAAATATAAAAACGAATGGGTAATAAAAATAACTGGAAAAGTTATGGAAAGAAGCAGTAAAAATAAAAATATTCCAACTGGAGATGTAGAAGTTCAAGCTACAAAAATAGAAGTGTTGAGTCGTGCAAAACAGTTACCGTTTGAGATTGATGAAACTGGAAATTTAAACGAAAATACAAGATTAACTTACAGATATTTAGATATTAGAAGACCAAAAATGTTGGATAATATTATAAAAAGAAATGATATGTTATTTTCAATTAGAAAATTTATGAATGAGAATGGATTTTTAGATATTGATACTCCAATTTTGGCTAAAGCTACACCGGAAGGAGCTAGAGACTTTATAGTTCCAAGCAGAATAAATAAAGGAGATTTCTATGCTTTACCTCAATCGCCACAATTATTTAAACAAATATTAATGGTAGCTGGAGTAGATAAATATTATCAATTAGCAAAATGTTTTAGAGATGAAGATTTGAGAGCAGATAGACAACCTGAATTTACTCAACTTGATTTAGAAATGTCGTTTGTAAAACAGGAAGATGTGATTAATACGACGGAAGCACTTGCAAAATCAGTGTTTAAAGATGTAACAGGTATAGAAATAACAGAAAAATTTGAAAGAATGTCGTATGATGATGCTATGAATTTTTATGGCTCAGATAAACCAGATTTAAGATTTGATATGAAATTAGTTGACTTATCAAATGAAGTAACGGAGTGTGGCTTTGGAGTATTTGAAAGTGCATTAGCAAATGGAGGTAATGTTAAAGCTATTGTTGCTCCAAATGGAGAAAAATTTTCAAGAAAATATATTAAAGATTTAGAAGAGTTTGTTAAAACTTATTATAGAGCAAAAGGGTTAGCTTACATTAAATTAAATGAAAATGGAGAAATTAATTCTCCAATTGCAAAATTCTTTACAGAAGAAAAATTGAATGAAATAATTGCAAAATTAGGAATAAAAAATAATGAAATTGCATTAATTTTGGCAGATACTTATAAAATAGTTCATGATGGACTTGGAGCTTTAAGACTTAAATTAGGAGAAGAGTTAAATTTAATTGATAAAGATAGCTTTAAATTCTTATGGGTCGTTGATTTCCCAATGTTTGAATGGTCAGAAGAAGAAAATAGATATAAAGCACAACACCATCCATTTACATCAATTAAAGAAGAGGACAGAAAATATTTAGATACGAATGAATTAGATAAAATTAAGACAGATTCTTATGATATGGTGTTAAATGGATATGAAATTGGTGGAGGAAGTATTAGAATACACGATGAGGAATTGCAAGGAAAAGTATTTGAAAAATTAGGATTTACAAAAGAGGAATTGGAAACAAACTTTGGATTCTTCTTAGAAGTGTTAAAATATGGAGTTCCACCACATGGAGGGCTTGCATTTGGAATAGATAGATGGCTTATGGCAATGTTAAAAGAAAATTCAATAAAAGAAGTAATACCGTTTCCTAAAACGAATAAAGGTCAAGATTTGATGACTGGAGCACCAGCAGAAGTAGATGAAAAAGTATTGAGAGAAGACTTGATAATTGAATTGATAAAAGAAAAAAATTAAAAATATTGAAAAAATCAGATAAATTTTAAAAAAAGTAGTTGACAAAGAAAAAGAGATATGTTAGAATGCTATTTGTCTATTGA
>CAURVQ010000045.1:0-7821 GCA_963528625.1 uncultured Leptotrichiaceae bacterium
ACCTCCCATATGTTGTACAGATGTATATTATCATTTTATATCATATATTGCAATACAACAAAAAGCTATTACAACCTAAGTCACTCTAAATTAAAATAGTGAGTGTCACAAAATTACTTGAAAAAATAGGATATACAGTACAATCTTAAATACCAAAAAATATAAAGAAAGGAACCGTATATCCATAACTAATAATAATATATTTTAAAACAAAAATAATACTTAAATGAAAAATAGAAATATAAAATTGAAAGTTTATTATTAAAATCAGGAAAGAACTAATTTAGAACTCTATATTTTTTTCTTTTATTTTTTCAATATAGTCTTTAAAATCACGCATAATAGCACAATCTGAATAATCAACTTCCAATACTTCAAAATGTTTCCTTCCACATTCAATTTTTGAATCCTCTAACCCTCTTATACCTTCCTCAAAAGTCGTTCCCTTTGTTTCAACAATAAAATATAATTTTTCTTTATTTTGATTTGGATCTTCTACTAATATTGCCCAATCTGGATTATGGTTACCTAATGGAGTTGGTATTTTAAACCAATATGGAAGTTTTGTATAAACCTTGATATTTCCATTTTTTTCTAATCCTTTGGCAAATTTTCTTTCTATCTCCGAATCAATAACAATACTACTATATGGTGTTTTTTTTGTTTCTACCATATTTCCTTGTCTAATCATCTCATTTTTAAGATAACCAAAAATTTCATTTTCTTCAAATAATTCTTGAGCATAACATTCGGTTTCTCCTAGTTTTTCATATTTAATACCATCTACTATAAATAATCTCATCGTTCTTTTAATTATATTACTAACTTGCTCTAAATATAACTGAGGATTTTTCTTAAAACTATTCAAAGTTTTAGATTTAGTTAAAATTTTTACTATATTCTTTCTTGTAAGATTTGTTTCATTTTGTAAATAAGTAATTATATCAGGTAATTTATAGTTATTAAAGACTTCTATATTTTCCTCTAGTTCATAAGCTCCAGTTTTTTCTATTCCACCCTTTGTAATAGAGAGTCTTTTTTTATCATATAAAAATTTTTCACTTGGAATATATACTACTTCATCTAAATTTTTTATATATTTATCTATTAATTCTTCTCCATTAAAATTTACTTGATATGTTGTTTTATATTTTACTTTATCCCATAATTCTTTAAATTCATCACTTAAAAATATTTTTTTATTTAAAGTTATTTTCTTTCTTTCATCAACATTTTTAATAACTAGTTTTCCAGTACTAGATTTTAATTTCTCATATTATATGGTGGATCTATGTATATCATTTTTATTTTTCTATGATATGATTTTTGTAATAGTTTTAATACTTCTAAATTATCTCCTTCTATATAGATATTTTCTGTATCATCCCAATTCTTTGATTCTTCCTTTACCGGTCATTTGTCTTACTTTTAATTTTCCTTTCCAAGTTAAAGAATATCTTTCCTTAGAATCCTCTAAATCTTGTACCCGCCCCCCACGATAATTTGTCTTAATAAATCAAAATCTATTCTTCCTTCTATAAATATTTCTGGAAAAATTTCTTTTAACTTTTTAACATTTTCTTGAACTAAATCCATACTTGTTCCTTTTAATTTTTCCATATTTTCACTCCCTCTTTATTTTTAGTTCTTTTAAATTTGAAAGAATTATACTTTAAACTTCATTATAACTATCAAAAATTTTAACTTCTTCACTAGATATCTTTTGGGGCATTTCTTCCTTTCTCACTTGATTTATTATTTTCATCTCTTTCAAAATATTCTTTATCTTTTTACTTGCTACCCATTCTGTATTCCATAATTTAATTTTTTTCCCATTAACTAGTTGACAAATTTCTTCATTATAACTAATATCCAATAATTCTTCTTTTAAAGTTGCTCTTTGAAACCAAATTTCAAAATAACCAGAATTTAAAATTCCACTTAATTTAATAAAAACCTTTTTTACTATTTTTTCTCTTTCGTTCTCTTCAATTAATGGAAATAAATAACTTAAGATTGTATTTCCATCAAGATAAGTTCTTGGATTTTTATATATAATTTCTGTAATTATACTAATTAGTACTTCAACATTTTCTTTACTAAAATCTTTTTTCTTTTCTATTATTTCCCTTATCTGAGAAATTTCTTTTATGACACTACCAGAATTTTTATATTTTAATGAAAATTTATAAAGAGAAATTAATCTCTTTTGTAAATTACTTTCTTTTTTTCTTTCCAAATATTCAAGTTTGTCCTCTTTTATTGATGAAAGAATTATATCATCATAATATCCTGTCTTAGTTGTATTTAATTTTAATCCAAGGCTTGATAAAACTTTTGTTATTATCTTCATTATTTTTCTTCCATTTTCTATTTCTTTTACAAAAACTCTATAATCATCTCTATATCTTAAAATTTTAAATTTTCCTTTCAATTCAGTATTTTTTTCTATTTCATCACTTATTAACTTATCTGAGTATTTCAAAACTATCTCAGCTATAAAATCCATTAAAACACTTCCTTGTGGTATTCCATTCGTCTGTCCATTAGACATTGCACGCAGATGTTTATCAATAATATTTCCTAATAGTTTTTTATCATTTCTTTTTTCTTTTGCAACTTTTTTAGTATGCAAAGCCCAAGCAATAGAATGAGTATATATTTCTGAATAACAATTTACTATATCTGTTTTAAACATATAACTATATTCTAAAGAAAGTTTTATTGAATTTTGCTCTATTTTATCCCACCAACTCAATATTTGAGAAGATTGTTTATTTAAAATTTTTTCTTTCTCCTCTTCAACCACAGGAATACTTTCACATTTTATAACAGAAATCTTGTCTATCACTTTAAATCTTTTTAAAATTTCATCCCAATTATCTTTTTTGGACAAAATATTTATCAATGAAATGTAAATTACTGGATTTATTATTTGAAATGGTCTCCAATCGTAATTACCATCTTTATTACTATAAAGTGTGTAATTAATATCATCATAATTATCTGGTAGAGTGTCTTTTTCTAAAATACTTGTGTAAATCTCTTATCCCATTTCATCAGATAATTTATCTAAAAGTTCTTGAAAATTTATATAATCTGGTAATTTTAAAGAAAAATAATTTTCATGTTCTAAAAAAAATTTTTTCACTTCATCTGCTGTTAATTCCAGTATATTCATCTCTTTTCCCTCATTATTTTTTATTTTTATTTAGTTAAAATATTTTTCCAATCAATAGAAAAACCTATACATTTTAAATCAATATCGTTTTTAAAAACTTCAAAATATGTTCAAATCTTGATAAAACATAAGTATTCCAATCCTCATCATCTAAAAATAAATATTTCATCACAATAACATAATCAAATATCTTTCCTTAGAATCCTCTAAATCTTGTAGTCTTAATAAATTAAAATCTATTCTTTCTTCTATAAATATTTCCAGAAAAATTTCTTTTAACTTTTTAACATTTTCTTGAACTAAATCCATTTAATTTTTCTATTTTTTTAAATTAAATATTTCTATATAATTATACCAAATTATATAATTAAAATACATAAAATTTTTTAAAGTAGAATAAAAAATGTATCAACAAACCGGACAGAAATAATAAAAACCGTTTGGAGATACATGTTCTTTTATTATATTATTTCACCTCATAAGCAACACCATAAAGTACCAATGCTTTAGCTTTTGCCTCGTCACGTGTTTTTGATTCCACTTTCACACTTGTTGTTTTCCTATTTATCTATCTTTTAACATAAATGTATATTTTATTTTTATCATCTCCTGTTGTTGATTTATAAAAATTTTACCACATTAAATTTATTTTGTCCATAAATACTCAATAGAATTTTTATCATTTCATTTTTATAATTTTTACATCAAATATATAAATTTTTAGTACTTTTCCCTATCTACAACTCATTTCTCCAGTCAATTAAAATTTGACTTTCTTTCTCTCCAATAAGCCCCGTTTCTTTTGCAAGTTCCAGTAATACATCATAATTTGTAAGAGTTGTGAACGGTATTTTAGCTTCATCAAATTTCTCTTTCGCTTTATTCAAGTTATAACTAAATATTGCGACAACTCCTAACACTTCCATTCCTTCTTTTTGAAGTACTTGAGCTGCAATAACTGATGATTTTCCTGTTGAAATTAAATCTTCTATAACTACAACTTTTTTCCCTTTTTCATACTTTCCTTCTATTTGATTTGCTTTTCCATGTCCTTTAGCAGAACTTCTAACGTATAACATTGGTAAGTCCATAATGTCACTTATCCAAGCTGCATGCGGTATTCCAGCAGTTGCTGTTCCTACAATATATTCTGCTTTAGGGTATAATTCTTTTATTTTTTCAACAAAACCTTCTGCTATTTGTTTTCTTATTTTAGGAAACGACATTGTAAGTCTATTATCACAATATATTGGCGATTTTATTCCTGATGTCCACGTAAACCAATTTTCTTTATCTGCTCTTAACTCTACTGCTTTAATCTCTAATAATAATTTTATAATTTCTCTATCTAACATATTCCTCTCCTAATTCAAACATATTTTTTATAAGTCTATATCTTTTTTCCGGATTTTCATTTTCTGTTATTGATCTTCCAACTACAATATAACTTGCTCCATCTCTATTTGCATCTATTGGTGTTGCAATCCTTTTTTGATCCCCTTTTCCATCTTCAGGCAATCGTATTCCCGGATTTATTATTATGAAATTGTCCCCACTTTGTTCTCTAATTTTCTTTGTTTCAAGTACAGAAGCTACAACTCCATCAACTCCACTTTCTTTTGCAATTTTTGTATAATTTAATACCGATTCCTCTATGCTCGTTTGAATATTTTGCTCTTTTCGCATATCTGCTTCACTTGTTGAAGTAAGCTGAGTTATAGCAATAACCTTTGTATTCACTCCTTCTTCTACCATAGCTCTTTTAGCACCTTTTAGCATTTCGCTTCCTCCAGCCGCATGAACAGTCAAAATATCTATATTAAATTTAGCTAAACCTTTTGCAGCTGAGTAAACTGTATTTGGAATATCGTGTAATTTTAAATCTAAAAAGATTTTGTGTCCTCTTTTTTTAATTTCGTCAATTACTATCGGTCCATTTTGCAAATATAATTCCATTCCAACTTTTACAAATAATTTTTCTTCTTTAAATTTATCTAAAAAGTCTAAAGTTTTTTCTAATGTTGGAAAATCTAATGCTATTATAACTTCTTTTTTCATTTCCACACTCCTTATCAATATTCTATGTCATGTTTTTCTAAATATTCCTCATAAGATTTGTATTTATCTTTATTATCTAAAAAATCAAACCAAGCATTATAGTAAATTTTACAATCTTCTATATATTCTTCATTGTCTTTTCCTAACTTTTTGAAAATTTTGAAAACTCTTCTAAGTCAGCTAAAGCTTCTATTTTTGCATTTTTTTCTGAAATAGGTTTATCAAGTAAAAGTCCCCAAGGCATCTCATGTATAGAAAAATCTATATAATTTGATAAAATTATATATTTTTGCTTTATAGCTGGTAAATAATCTGGTTCTTTTTCTAAAAGCTTATTTATTAAATTAATTCTGTCACCAAATTCATCATAAAGTAAGTTAAAAAATTTAAGATAATTATCATTTTCATCTTTATCTCCGATTAAAAATTTTAAAGCAAAAGTTTCGCCATTATTTATATCATTTTTTATTACTTCTAAAAATTTTCCAATAAATTGTGAAGATATATCAATTTTATCTATATATAAGTTAATAAAATCTTGAAATTCATCAACACTTATTTCATCTTGATAATTTCTTTTTTCATATTCTTGTAATAATTTATATCTTTATTTTCTTTCTTCTCTTGTTAAATATTCATCTTTTGGATATTTTTCAAAAATATCTAAATAGTCTTTAAAAATGATTTTCATCTAAAAGCTCTCCCTTTTAACTCTAAAATATGATTTACTCCAAGTTTATCAAGTGCTTCCTCTAAATTATTAATTATTTTTGGACAAACTAACGGATCTGTAAAGTTAGCACTCCCTACAGCTACTGCACTTGCACCAGCCGAGATAAAGTCAATTACATCCCATTCATCCATAACTCCACCCATTCCAATTATTGGAATATTCACTGCTTGAGCTACTTGATATACCATTCTAATTGCTACAGGCTTTATAGCTGGTCCCGATAATCCTCCTGTTGTATTTGCAATTATCGGCTTTCCTGTTTTTCTATCAAGGACTATTCCAACTAAAGTATTTATCATTGTAAGTCCGTCAGCTCCACCTGCTTCAACTGCTTTTGCCATTGCGACAATGTCTGTCACATTTGGAGATAATTTTACATAAACAGGAACAGATGAAACAGCTTTTACTTTTTCTGTCAAATTTCTTGCAACATCTGGATCTGTTCCAAACTGTATTCCACCATGTTTGACATTAGGGCAAGATATATTAAGCTCCAACGCTTTAACATTTGGTGCTTTAGATATTTTATCTGCCACATACACATAGTCTTCAATATCACTTCCTGCAACATTTGCAATTATTGGTACATCATAATTCTCTAATTGTTTTAATTGATTTTTTATTATTTCATCAACTCCCGGATTTTGAAGTCCTATCGCATTTAACATCCCGCTTGAAGTTTCAGCCACTCTAGGTGTAGGATTTCCAAATCTTGGCTCTTTTGTAGCTGCTTTTATCATTATCGCTCCAAGTTGAGAAATATCGTAAAGTTCTGCATACTCTATTCCAAATGCAAAACAACCTGACGCAGGCATTATTGGATTTTTTAAATCTAATCCCGGAATTTGCACTCTTAATCTTTCACTCATTTTATTCTCCCTTTTTAAAATTCAATTTGATTTGCCGAATAAACAGGTCCATCATAACAAACTCTCGTATAATGTACTTTTTTTTCATCATAAGACTCCATATCTTCATTGATTTTTTTCTTACACACGCAAGCATAACAAGCTCCTATTCCACAAGCCATTCTATTTTCAAGAGAAATATATCCATTTTCTCCAATATTATCAACTAAAGCTTTCAACATTGGAACAGGACCACAACTATAAAATTTATCAAAATTAATATTCTTTTCTTTAATAACATCCGTTACAAATCCTTTTGTACCATAACTTCCATCAACTGTTGATACATATACTTCTCCAAATTCTTTAAATTCTTCTTCATAAAAAATTTCATCTTTTGAATTAAATCCTAAAATTGCTACAATTTTTACCCCTTTTGTATGAAACTGTTTTGCAAGTTCATACAAAGGAGGTACACCAATCCCTCCACCGACTAAAAGTGCAACTTGATTTTCTCTTAACGATAAAATATCATATCCTTTTCCAAGAGGGCCTATTATATTTATTTTTGTATTTTCTTTTTGTTTTGATAAAATTTTTGTCCCTTCCCCAACAACTTTATATATAATCGTAATCTGATTTTTCTCTCTATTTATTTCAGAAATTGAAATAGGTCTTCTTAACATATATTCTTTTCCATCACCAATTCTAATATTCACAAATTGTCCAGGAGATTTACATTCTTTCACAAAACTTCCATTTATCTTCATTTTAAATGTATCTTTTGCTATTTTTTTATTTTCTGCAACAATACAATCTTCTATTTTCATAAACTTTCTCCTATTTCTATAATCTGTTTTTATTATAATTCTTTCACGCTAAAACTCATTGATTCAATTACTTTTAATAACGCATTTGCCGTATCCAGAGAAGTAAAGCACATTATTCCATGTTCAGTAGCTTTTCTTCTAATTTTAAATCCATCTTTTTCACTAGATTTA
>CAURVQ010000046.1:0-7470 GCA_963528625.1 uncultured Leptotrichiaceae bacterium
ATTCTAATGTAGAAGTAAAAGATATAGAAAACTTTAGTGGAAACTTAAATTTAGATAATGCAAATTTAACATTAAAAGAAGATAAAACATTAGATTCAGAAGCTAAGATAAAAGCTAAAGGAACATCAAATGTAACTTTAGATATAACAGGAGATAAAATATTAGCGAAATTAAATGTAGAAAATCAAGGTTCTGAAACAAATAAATTAGAAAAAACAGGATTAGGTAAATTAACATTAGGAGAAAATGTAAATATAGTAAATTATAAAAATCTTGATGTAAAAGCAGGAACACTTGAATTAACAAAAAATGTTAATGTAGATAACTTAAATTTATCTAATGATACAAAACTTGATTTAAACTTAGCAAATGATGGGACAATAACTTCAGAAATTACAGGGACTGGAGATTTAATAAAAACTGGAACTACTAAAGTTGATATAGAAGCGTCTAAATTAAATAATAGTGGAAATATTGTGATTGACAGTGGAGCATTAAATGTTAAACTTGATAGAGATAAAATTCTTAATGCAAAATTAAAAGGAACGGGAGCATTTAATGTTACAAAAGATGTTTCAGCAGAGTTAAATATAAAAGATACATCAGACTTTGGAGGAAATATAAATCTTACAGATGTTAATTTAACATTAGATAATGATAAAGCGTTAAATTCAAATTATAATTTTGATGGAAATAGTAAATTAAAATTATTGAATGATACAATGTATAAAGATATGACAGTAAGTGTAAATTCAGGTAGCTTGAATATAGATTCATTGAATAAAGTTGATGCTAAAATAAGTGTAGCTCAAAATAGTGAACTAACATTTACACAAGAAAATAATAATATTGGTGAATTGACAAATAATGGAACAGTTAAATTATTTGATCAAAGATTAACAATAAATAATTATATTAGTACTGGAATTTTTGAAGTGACATTAAATAAAATGTTAGAGGATGCTTTAACTATTAATAATTCAAATGAAGATATAAATGTAAATTTAAACCTTTCAGCTGATGTTTTAAATAAATTAGGGCAACAAAAATTGCGTATAGCAAATACAAATAGGAAATTTAATGTATTGAATTTAGATAATTTACATGGAGCAAATGGTAAAAAGGTACTACTTTCAAATGAAGCCGGACATTATTATTTACACTATGAATTAGATGAGCTTTTAAGAAAATATGATATGAGGTTATTCTCAATTATAGATAGTAATATGAATTTAGTAGATATGATCTCAAAAGTTTCATATAGTAATTTCATTGATGCAAAATATTTGAATCAAAATGATATAAACAATAATAATATCGTTTCAAATTATACGGATAAGATAAATTCTAAAGGAATTTCAGTTGAAATTAATCAAACAAATAAAGAGAAAAATTTAGCATATAATGTAGAATTTATATATTTAGATAACAAAGTAGATATTACTGGAAATGATAAAATTGAGAGTAATCAAGCTAAATATAAAACATTTGCAGTAATTCCAAAAATAGGGTATAAAAATGGAATTTTTGATATTTCTACATCGTTAGGAGTAATTAAAAACAAAATAAATATTGGAAATAAAGTTCAAACAGTATCATTTATAAATAATATTAATGTAGGTATAAATCCAAAATATGAAATAGGAGAAAATACTAAATTGACTTATATTAATAATTTAGGTTATAGTTATATTCCATTGAATGATAAAGAAATCAATGATAATGAAATACAATATAATAAAATTAAATCTGAATTATCTAGTATATATTATGAAACTGGAATAAGTGCTGAAAATAAATATATGGGAATAGATTTTATTACAAAATTCAAATATAATAACGAGCATACACAATTAATGGGACAAGAAAATATAGATGAACAAGAGAAATATTTTGAAACAAATATGAAATTAGGATTAAGTTTAAGTCCTATTAATAACTTTAAAATTAAAGCAGGATTTGAAACAAATTTAAGTAAAATTAGAAAAAATAAAAATAAATTTGATTTAGGTTTTGAATATAAATGGTAGAAATACAAGTGTTATATAACAAATAAGTTATATAGCACTTTTTTTTATTTCTAGTAACGATATAAGTTATAAGATATAATAAATGAATTTACAATAATGATACTTGACAATGTATAAAAAAATTTGATTGACAAATTAAAAAATAGTGTTATACTAAATACTACATACAAATAACTTTTTAAATTCTAATTATTGACATTTTCAAAAAAGTAACTAGAATTTTGTTATGAAATAAATTTATAGGAGGAAAGATGAAAAAAATTATCGCAACACTTAGCTTGTTGTTATCGTTGATTTTAATAGTAAGCTGTCAAAATTCAAAAACTGAGGTGAAAGGAGAAGTACCAAAAATAGTTAAATTGGGATATACTCAAGAAGCAGTTGGAAATTTAAATCCATTTGAGTATTCACCAAGCCAATTTATAACACAAGATATGGTTTATGAAGGATTAGTTTATTATGGAGAAAATGGTGAAATAAAACCATCTTTAGCAGAATCTTGGACAATATCTAAAGATGGAAAAACATATACTTTTAATTTAAGAAAAAATGTTAAATTTTCTGATGGTTCAGACTTTAATGCAAAAAATGTTGTAAGAAATTTTGATACAATTTTTTCAAAAGAAAATAAATCTAATCATACATGGTTTGCATTTACAAATCATTTAAAATCATATAAAGCAGTGGATGACTATACATTCCAAATAGAGTTAGATACTCCGTATACAGCAACATTATATGATTTAGCAATGATAAGACCAATAAGATTTTTAGGTGACGCAGGATTCCCGGATGCAGGGAAAAATCCAGCAAAAGAAATTAAAGCTCCAATTGGAACAGGACCTTGGGTATTAAAAGAACATAAAGATAATGAATATGCAGTATTTGAACAAAATAAATATTATTGGGGAAAAAAACCAGCAGCTAAAGAAATTATGATAAAAGTAATTCCTGATAGTGAAACTTTAGCTTTAGAGTTTGAAGCAGGGAATATTGATTTAATTTATGGAAATGGATTAATAAGTTTAGATAGATTTAATACATATAAATCAGATCCTAAATATACAGCAGCTAGTTCAGAACCAATGTCATCAAGAATATTATTATTAAATACAACAAGTAAAATTTTAAATGATGTTAATATAAGAAAAGCGTTAAGTCATGCGATAGACAAAGAAAGTATCGCACAAAATATATTTGGTGGAGTTGAAAAACCAGCAGATACAATATTTGCGCCTAATGTACCACATACAAATGTTAAATTAGAAAAATATAACTATGATTTAGCTGTAGCTGAAAAAATGTTAGATGAAGCAGGATGGGTGAAAGGAGCAGATGGAATAAGAGAGAAAAATGGACAAAAATTTGAAATTTCATTCCCTTATATCGCTACAAAAGTTACAGATAAAAATGTTGCAGAATATGTACAAGGTGAATGGAAAAAAATAGGAATTAATGTAAAATTAAATGCAATGGAAGAAAAAGCTTATTGGGCAAATGCATTGACTAAAAATTATGATGTAATGTTGAACGCTACTTGGGGAGCTCCTTGGGATCCACATGCATTCTTAACATCTATGACAGCTGCTGATTCAAGTAATGGTGGACCAGATTATGCAGCACAATTAGGATTACCGATGAAAGCTCAAATTGATAAAACAATAAAAGCATTATTAGTAGAACCAGATGAGAAAAAATTAGATGAAATGTATAATTATGTATTGACGACATTACATGATCAAGCAGTTTATATTCCATTGACTTATCAATCAGTTTTAAGTGTTTATAGAACTGGAGAATTGGATGGAGTTAAATTTATGCCAGAAGAAAATAGATTACCAGTAAATACAGTAGTTAGAGTAAAATAAATAAAAAATAAAGGATTACAAATATGTTTAAAAAAGTATTGTCATTATTTTCAATTTTAATAGCAATATCGGTGATAACTTTTACTTTAATAAAGTTATCACCAGGTGATCCTGCTACGAATTATTTGAGAGTAGCTCATATGAGCATAACAGATGAAAATTTAAGAGTAACAAGAGAAAGATTTGGATTGGATAAACCTTATATAATTCAATATTTAAATTGGCTTGGAAATATTTTTAAAGGAGATTTCGGGAAATCTTATATAACAAACAAGCCTGTATTTGAAATGATAAAAATGGCAATAATGCCAACATTTGAATTAGGGATTTTTGCTTTAACCATTTTAGTTATAATTTCT
This sequence comes from uncultured Leptotrichiaceae bacterium, assembly GCA_963528625.1. Lineage (GTDB taxonomy): Bacteria > Fusobacteriota > Fusobacteriia > Fusobacteriales > Leptotrichiaceae > CALHVR01. The sequence goes on from CAURVQ010000046.1 coordinate 4,258, forward strand.
CCAGTTTTAGGAGTATTAAGTGCAATTTATAAAAATACATGGATTGACAAGATTGTTCAATTTTTTTCATATATTGGAGTTTCATTACCAACATTTTGGATAGGATATGTATTGATTATAGTATTTGCAACAGTATTCAAAATATTACCAGTTTCAGGAAGAGGAGATTTTAAAAACTATATTTTACCAAGTGTAACTATAGTTATTCCATTAATTGCTCAAACAACTTTCTTTATTAGAAAAAATATATTACTTGAAATTGAAAAACCTCATGTAGAATATGCTTTAATTCGTGGAGTTTCAAGATTTAAAGTAGTAAAAAATCATCTTTTACGAAATTGCTTAGTTCCTATTTTGACAGTATTTAGTTCAAATGTAATGTATGTATTGTCAGGAAGTGTTTTAATAGAGGAAATATTTGCATGGCCTGGAATAGGAAAGTTATTTGCAACAGCTGTTAAAAATGGGGATTTACCTCTTATCCAAATTCAACTTTTATTTTTTGGAGTTTTGTCAATAATTGTAAATGAAATTACACAAATTGTAGTTAAACAAATAAATCCAAAAACAAAAATAATTGAAAATAATAAAAATAAAATTATGAAAGTGAAAAAATAAAATGAGAAATAAAAAAATATTGTATTTTTCGTGTTTTTTGATAGGAATATTAGTATTTGTTTCATTATTTGCGGGTCAAATAACAAAATTTGATCCACAATATGTTGATATTACTAAAAAATTAGTATTACCGAATAAGGAACATATTTTGGGAACAGATCATTTGGGGAGAGATGTTTTCTCAAGACTGATATATGGAACTAGACTTTCTATATCAATTGCATTATTAATATCAATAATAACGCTAGCTATAAGTTTTCCAATTGGGATTATGGTAGGTTGGTATGGTGGACTTGCAGATAAAATATTTTTATGGATTGTAAAAATATTAATGGCATTTCCAAGTTTTTTACTTGCGATGGCTTTAATTGGAATTTTAGGGCAAGGAATAACTAATATAGTAATTGCGATAACAGTAATTGAGTGGATTTACTATGCAAGAATACTTAGAAATATGGTTGTGAGTGTAAAAAATGAAGAATATGTTAAGTTTTCACAATTAATTGGAGCACCAACATTTTTCATTATAAAGGAACATATTTTACCATTTATTTTAAAACCGATAATAGTTATAGCATTAGTAAATATAGGAAATGTTATTCTTATAATTTCAGGATTTTCATTTTTAGGAATTGGAGTACAACCAAATATAGCTGAATGGGGAATGATGTTAAACGATGCAAAACCGTATTTTAGAAGAATACCGGGGCTTGTAATGTATCCCGGACTAGCAATATTCTTAACAGTTTTAGCATTTAATTTATTAAGTGAATATTTTGACAGTAAAGGAATAAAAGATAAATGGAAAGATTAGAAATAAAAGAATTAAATGTTGAAATAAAAAACAGAAAAATTTTAAAAAATGTATCGTTAAATATAAAAAAAGGCGAAACACTAACTATTATAGGTGAAAGTGGTTCTGGAAAAACAATGTTATCTAAATTGTTAGTTGGGTCTAAGCCAGAAAATGCAAATATAAGTGGTGAAATATTATTTGATGATAAAAATTATTTGAATTTATCAATTAAAGAATGGATGGAAAAAAGAGGAAAACAAATAGCGTATATTTCTCAAAATCCCATGGCAATTTTTAATGATTTTCAAACGATAGAATCCCATGTTATTGAACTTTATCAAAGTCATTTTAATATATCAAAAAAAGAATGTATTAAAAAAATAAAAGAAGCTTTTGAAAAAGTAAATTTGGATAATGTTGATGAAATATTAAAAAAATATCCATTTCAGCTTAGTGGAGGAATGCTTCAAAGAATTATGTTTGCAATGATGTTTGAGTTAAATCCAGATGTTTTAATAGTTGATGAACCGACTTCTGCACTTGATATTTTTAATACAAATAAGATTATTGAATTATTATTAAATTTTCAAAAAGAAAATAGAATTTTAATAATTATAACTCATGATTATGAAATGGCAAAAAAATTAATTGGAAAAATGATTGTAATTAAAAATGGTGAAATTATGGAAGAAGGACTGTCGGAAGAAATATTGTCAAATCCAAAAACTGAGTATGGAAAACAGTTAATTTTAAGAAAAAAATACAAAAGATATAATAATGAAAATTATAAAGAGGAATTTTAATGATATTAAAAATAGAAAATTTGAGTAAAAGTTATGGAAAGCAAGAAGTTTTGTCAAATATTAACATAGAACTTAATGAAAATGAATGCCTTGGAATTATGGGAGAAAGTGGTTCAGGTAAAAGTACATTGGCAAAATTATTAGTTAGACTTGAAAAAGAACATACTGGAATGATAACATATGAAAATATAAAATATGAAAAATTGACAAATATTGATATTTTGAGATTAAATAAAGAAATACAATTTGTATTTCAAAATTCATTAAACGCTGTTAATCCTAAATATACAGTTGAAAAAATAATGTTAGAGCCGTTGGAAATTCATCAAAAAAATATGCCGAAAGAGAAGAAAATAGAGAAAATAATAGAAATGTTACGACATGTTGGGTTGTCGGAAGATTATTTGACGAGTAATCCAAAAAATTTGAGTGGAGGGCAATTACAGAGAGTTTGTATTGCTAGAGCTTTGATTTTAGAACCCAAGATTATTATTTTTGATGAGTCTTTGAGTGGTCTTGATCCTTTAATACAAGTTCAAATATTGGAATTATTGGCAAAACTTAGAGATGAATGGAATTTAACTTATATTCTTATTTCTCATGATTTTGAAGCATGTTATTATTTGTGTGATAAAATTGTTTTATTTAAACATGGGAAATTAATAAAAACTTTTACAGAAATAGATAAGTGTAATCCAAAAGAGATGGAAAAAGAAATAGAAAAATTAATTGGAAATGAATAAAATTTAAAATAGGCATTCTTGATTTAGAATATCTATTTTTTTATAATTATTTTTAAAAAATAGGCTCTTTGTCAAGAGTGGGGGTGGAAAAAAGTTTGATAACCTTAAGAAATTTTAAGCTGAATAAGCTTTTTAAGGTTATAGAATTTTTTTATCCCGTAAGATAGCCTTTTTATTACTTTTATCTTGTTATTTTTCCCTTCAACAAATCCATTATTTATATTATATTTTTGTATATTATTTATTTCTTTTT
>CAURVQ010000047.1:0-7079 GCA_963528625.1 uncultured Leptotrichiaceae bacterium
CATTACATACAATGGTGTTTTAAATTTTTTTGCTAAATCTATTGTATCTACTCCACCAATAGATAAATTTCCTTTTTCATTAATTTTTGATGTACCAAATAATTTCATATTACCTCCTAAATCATAAAAAAAAATACCGATAGTTAATATCAGTATATAAAGTATTTATTTAATTTAATAAAAAACTACATTATATTCTGACAGCTCAACATTATCTTTTTTTGATAATGACAGTTTTATAGATATTTTCTATAAACCCAGTATCAAAGTTCGTCAAACCTTGTACTTCGGCAATCACTCCTTTCCATTTATTTCATTGAACTGACTATTCTCCATAAATGTACTCTTATTAACTGCACCTCTATCTTGTATATATTATATCGTATTTTAAATATTTTGTAAAGTTTTATTTTTTGAATCTAAATTGCAATTCAAAGTACGTACTTTATTTTACAATTCATATGAATATTTCTAAAATATAAAAAATTATAATTTATTATTAAATTTTAAAATATTAATTTTTTCATTCTCTCCAAATATCTATATAAAAATAAACTTCTTCCTAATGAAAATAATACAAATGATAGCCAAAGTCCGTGATTTTGTAAATTTGGTATAAAAATTATATAGATAAACACAAACAATCCTAACGAATATAACATTGAATTTCTAACAAATCTCGTATTTGCTCCACCAGTGAAAATTCCATAAAACACAAGTCCAACACTTATTGACGGAATAAAAATTAAAAGCCATATTTTAAATTTTATTGCTGTTAAAATTACTTCTTGATTATTTGAAAATAAACTTATTAATCTATCTCCAAAAAATAAAATTATAATCATTAAAAATATTGAAATAACAAAACACATTTCTTTTGCTTTTTTTATTACCCAATTTATTTTAAAATTATTTTTTTCTCCTATCCCATTTCCAATAAAGACACTGTTACTATTAGAGATACCATCAAAAATATACGAAATCAAATATTGAATTTGAAATAAAATAGAATTTGCCGCTAATACTATCGGACCATATAAAGAACCTTGTTCCATAAAAATATTCGTTACTGTCATTAAACAAATTGTCCTAATTATAAGATCTGTATTTACTCTTCCAACTGTTTTTGCTGACTTTATATCTAATATATCTTTTAATTGAATATTTTTTATATTTTTTATAATTTCTAATTCATCTTTATTTTTTTCAAAAAAAATTATAATAAATGAAAGTAATGTTGTAAAAATTTGAGCTATTAAAGTCGCATATGCTACACCTTCAACTGCTAAATTTAATCCATTTACAAAATATATATCTAATCCTATATTTATTATATTTGTTAAAAATTGTAAAATTATACATTCTCTTATTTTTTTTCTTCCCATTATCCAGCCTAAAATTGAATAATTTGTAAGAACAAAAGGAGCTCCCCATATTAAAATTTTATAATATTTTTTCATATTTTCCATAATTTCAGGTGTTGAATTATAAAAATGAGTTGCACTCCATAATATTGTATCTTGAAATAGTAAAAATAACAGTCCAATAATTATAGAAACTATCATAGGTCTAAATAATGTCAAAGTTTGATCTTTTTTATTTTTACTTCCATAAGCCATAGCCGAATAACCAGATGTACTAACACGTAAAAATCCTAATATCCAATATATAGTATTAAAAATCGTTCCACCTAAAGCAACTCCACCTATATATGCTGGATTTGTTAATTGTCCTACCACTGCTGTGTCAATCGATCCTAAAAGAGGTGTTGTTAATGTTGATAATGTAAAACCTATAACTAATTTAAAATATTGCTTATTATAAATTTTTTCTATATTTTTGGTACTCATTATATTTCCTTTCTTCCTATTAAAAAAGTGATTGAGCCTAAAACTTTAATCACTTTTTTGCTTTATTTAATTGGAAAAATAGCTTCCAATAATGCTTTCGTATATGGATGTTCTGCTTTTTGAACGATATTACCAGCATCAATTATTTCTACAATATTCCCTACATTCATTACAGCTATTTTATGTGCAAAACTATCTACTAAAGCTATATCATGACCTATAAATATTATAGTCACTCCTTTTTCTTTTTGTAATTTTATCAATAATTCTACTATATTTTTTTGAATTGACACATCTAACGCACTTGTAGCTTCATCACATATTAATATTTCAGGTTCTAGCGATAATGCTCTTGCAATACCTAACCTTTGTCTTTGTCCCCCACTCATATTTTGTGGATATTTATGTATAAAATCTTCTGGTAAATCTACCATTTTCAATAATTCTTTTGCTTTTTCTTCCTTTTGTTTTTTTTCAAGTCTTTTATAATTCATTAAAGGTTCTGTCAAAATATCAAGTACTTTCATTTTTGGATTAAAAGCTGACCAAGGATCTTGAAAAACTATTTGAATATTTTGTCTATTTTCCCAAACTTCTTTAGGCGTAAAGTGTGTAATATTTCTTCCACGATAAAAAATTTCACCTTCTGTCGGTTTTTCTAAATCCATCAGCATTTTTACGAGTGTTGATTTTCCTGAACCAGACTCTCCAACAATTCCAAAAGTTTTACCTTTTTCTATCTTTAAATTAATATTATTACACGCTATAACTTTTTTCCCATTATCTTTTGGATAAATTTTAGTAAGATTTTTAACTTCCATTATTATTTCACTTTCACTAAACAAGCCTCTTACCCCCTATTTCCGGAACTGAATCTAATAATTTTTTTGTATACTCACTTTTAGGATTATTTATAACTTCATCTTTATTTCCGGAATCTACAATTTCTCCATTTTTCATAACAATTATTTTATCAGACATGTAAGCTGCCACTCCTAAATTATGAGTAACCATTATTATTGCTGTTTCACTATTTTTATTCAAATTTATAATTTCTTTAACAATTTGAGCTTGAGTTATTACATCTAACGCACTTGTTGGTTCATCAGCTAGTATAATTTCTGGCTCAAATGTAAGTGCCATAGCTATTCCCACTCTTTGTTTCATTCCTCCTGATAATTGATGAACATAGCTTTTCATTATAATTTCCGAATCTTTTAGATTTACTTTTTCTAATAATTCCATAGCTCTTTGTTCGGCTTCCTCAGTTGTTAAATTGGAATGTGTTTGAATATACTCAATAAATTGTTTCCCTATTTTCTTTATCGGATTTAATGTTCCACCTGAATCTTGTGAAATCATCGTTATTTTCTTCCCTCTAATTTTACGCCATTGTTGTATATTTTTATTCACTAAACTTTCATTATCATATATAATATCGCCGTTCACAACTCTACCATCATTAGGAAGTAATCCCAATATAGCAGAAAGAACAGTAGATTTTCCACTACCGCTCTCTCCAACAATTGTTATTATTTCACCTTTTTTTACTGATAAAGAAAAATTTTCTACGACTGGTTTTTTATCTCCATATTGTATAGCTAAATTTTTAATCTCTAACATATTTCGTATACTAATTATTTAGTATATCTCCTCTCATAATTAATTTTTCGCTACATCTTTTGTTATCCAGTAATAATCCATTGGATACATTTTTAATCCTGTTACAATTTTATTACTATATAAGAATGTTGTTTCGTATCCAAAGAATAATGTTGCAGCATCATCCATAATATATTGTTGAATTTTTATAATATCTGCTTTTCTTTGTGCTTTATCAAATTGATTCCCTAAACCATCAATTAATTTATCAACTTCTGGATTTGAATATTTAGCTTGGTTAGTAATTTCTTTTGAATGCCAGTTTTGTCTTAAGAATGTTTCCGGATCTCCTGTATTTGCTGCTAATACATTCCAAATTAATAAATCAAATTTCCCTGCATCTCTCATCGTTAATAATGTTTCATAACTTACTGGGTTTAATGTTATTTTTACTCCTAAATTTTTCATATCAGCTTGAAGTGCTTGAGCATAAACTCCTAACTCTTCTCTACTTGTATAAATTACAAAATTTAAGTCTAATTTAGAACCATCAGGTTTTTCAACAAATCCATCACCATCAACATCTTTATATCCTGCATCTTCTAATAATTTTTTAGCTCTTTCAGGATTGTACGCATTTTCGTCTTTTAGTTGATCAAATCCATAATCTAATGTTGGTGGAACTGGTGCTTTACCTGCTGAAGCTCCTCCATGTAACAAGTTTTGTGTATAACTTTCTCTATTTGCTCCACTTATTAAAACTTGTCTTAAAACTTTATCTTTTAACGGCCCTGTTTCATTCATGAAAGCATATGTATTTCTTAGTGATTTTAAACTTTGAATTACAATATTTTTATCTCCTTCAAAATCAGCTTGATTTCCTACTTTTAAATTATATGCAACATCAATTTCTCCCGATTTCAAAGCTAAAGCTCTAGTATTTTGATCATTTATATCTTTAAATGTTACTTTTGCTAATTTAGCTTTTCCATTCCAATAATTTTCATTTCTAACAACTACTGTATATTCTCCCGGTTTAAATTCTTGAACTACAAATGGCCCAGTAGCTATTGGTCCTTTTTGTGCAAATTCTTCCGTATTAGCAGTTGTATCTACTATTAAAAACATTGGATCTGCCATAATTTCCGGTAAAATAGCTATAGGTTTTTCTGTTTTTATTGTTAAATTTTGTCCATCAGCTACTATACTTTTATATTTAAAGTACCCTTCTGCTTTACCATTTTTCTCAAATACTCTTTCTAATGAAGTTTTAACTCTTTCAGCAGTTAAAGGTGTTCCATTTGAAAATTTAACGTTATCTCTTATTTTAAATGTCCATTCTAATTTATCATCACTTAATGACCAACTTTCAGCTAATAAAGGTTCTAATTCTCCACTTTCACCAAATTTTGTCAATCCTTCTCCCACTCCATAACGAGTAATTACCCATGCAAAATATTGATCAGTTGGCTCTAATGTATCAGCAAACGATGTTACTCCTACAACTAATTCATCTTTTGGAGTACTACTTACAGTACCTCCATCTTTATTCCCACCACACGCTACTACTAAAGCTAGTAACATAGTAAATAAAACTAATAATTTACTCTTTTTTAACATTTTAAACTCCTTTTTTATATATTTTTATTTTTCATCAATTAAATCTCTTACACTATCTCCAAGCATATTAAATATTATAACGACAACTACTATCGCAACGCCAGGATACATCATAATCCAAGGTGCTTTAGCTAAATAAGTTCTCCCTTCATTTAACATAGCTCCCCATTCCGGTATAGGAGGTTGAGCTCCAAACCCTAAAAATGATAGCGTTGCCACTTCTAGCATTAATATTCCTAAATCTGAAACTGCTGTAACTATCATAGCTGTTATCATATTAGGAATAATATATTTTAACAATATTTTTAAATCTTTTGTTCCTGTAACTTTTGCTGCTTCAACATATAATTCTTGTTTAACTTTTATAACCATACTTCTTGATAGTCTAGCATATTTTGTCCAAGCTACAGACGATATCGCTATAATCGCATTTGATACACTCGGTCCTAATAACCCTGCAATTGCGATTGCTAATATAAGTCCTGGAAACGCAATCATCATATCTCCAATTCTCATAATTATCATATCTACTATTCCACCAAAATATCCAGCTATCACTCCTAAAAATGTTCCTATTACAAATATTGTTGCAACTAAAATTAATGTAATAAATAACGAATATCTCGACCCATAAATTACTCTTGAAAACAAATCTCTTCCTAATATATCTGTCCCAAATATATGTTCTGTTGATGGTTTTTGTAAACTTTTTCCCATTTCAGCTAAAAACGGATCTTTTGGAACAATATAAGGTGCTAAAATTGCTATAATAACAACTAATATCGCTAATATCAAAAATGCTATTAATTGTATTTTTTTTACATTTTTCTCATATTTTTTTAAAAAGCTTACTACTTTATCCAATTAAACAACCTCCTCTATTCTCGCATCTAAATATTTATATGATAAATCAACAGTAATATTTACTAATAAATATAAAAATGCGATTATTAATACATAAGCTTGTATTAACGGATAATCTCTATGACCAATAGCTTTTACTGCCATACTTCCCATTCCAGGATAATTGTAAACTATTTCAACTACGGCTGTCCCCCCTAAAAGTGCTCCTAATGATAGTCCTAACAAAGTAACTAAAGGTAACATTCCGTTCGGTAATACGTGTTTCCATAAAATATCTCTCTCACTAATTCCACGCATTCTAGCCCCACTAACATAACTTTTACCTAGCTCTTCAATAAAAATATGTCTTATTTGTCTTATGTATCTTGCCGACATTGATATTGCTATTGTTAAAGCTGGCAAAATCATAGATTTTAAATCTGTTTTTCCACCTGAAACTGCAACCCATTTAAGCGAAACACCAAAGATAATTAAGAATATTAATCCTATCCAAAAACTCGGTACCGACATCCCAAAAAATGTTAATCCTCTAACTAAGTAATCTTGCCATTTATCTTTTTTTACTGCCGCTAAAATTCCTAATGGAAATGATATTACACACATAAATAATAACGACATAAACGATAACGATAAAGTTGGAATAAATGCACTTTGTATTTTAGATATTACTGGGATTCTAAGTGAGTATGATTTTCCAAAATCACCGTGTAATAATAAATTAGTTAGCCATTTCCAATATTGAACATAAAACGGTTGATCTAATCCTAATTCATGCCTAGTTTGTGCTAGTAATTCAGGCGTCGGAAGTTGTCCACATTCTGTCAACATTATTTCAGCTGCATCACCAGGTGAAACATAAATTAAACAAAATGTAAAAAAGCTAATCCCAAATAATACTATTACTATTTGTAATAAGTATTTCAGTATTTTCTTCTTTTTTTCTTCTTTCATCTTTTAAGTATAAATTTATACTAGCTTGTATAAGCTCATACTCTCCTTTCCTTATAATATAGAGTTAATTTTATGACAACTCTCGAACTATTTTACCTTTTTTTATTTGATTTGTCAATCAAATAATTTTACTTTTAATATAGATAAATTATCATATTAAGTGCAACACAAAAAACTCATAGAGAATCTATG
>CAURVQ010000048.1:0-6420 GCA_963528625.1 uncultured Leptotrichiaceae bacterium
GATTAGAAAAAAATAGATTTGGGTTGACACTAAATGTCGGTTATGATACGAAAGGACACAATGTAAGAGGAGGAATTGGAGTTAGAACGGTTTATTAGAAAATATTGCATCAAAGATTTAAAATCGGAGATGCGTATTTTTTTTATACAATTTTTTGATAATAAAGATAATTAAAATATTTGAAAAATAACTAGAAATAAGATATAATAATACAAAATTAAATCAGCTAAGCTTTTACAAAAAAAAAAAAAAGATAAAACAAAGGTATATGCTAAGAAAGAGGTATGAATAGATGAGTAATAATTTGAGAAAATTAGAGAAACAACTTAGAAGTTATGCTAAAAGAGTTAAAGGTATAAGCTATACGAGTGGACTTTTAATTGCTTTTTTATTGACAGGAGTTTTAAGTTTATCAAATGCAACACTAGATAAAGAAATATCAAAATCAAAGGCAGAGATAAAAGATACGACAACAGAAATAAACGAGTTATTTAAAAAGGCAAAAAAAGAAAATGAGAAATTACTAAAAAATAAAAGTATAGAGTTAATTCAATTAATGGAGCAAGGAGATCAGGTTGTAAAATCACCTTGGAGCTCTTGGCAAATAGGTATAAATACTTATTTTAAAAAAAATAATGGAACTTATAAAAAAGTAACTGAAATTGCACCAAATAAATTATATACTGATCCATTAGAAAAATATATATTTTCAAAAAAAGAAACTTCTTATGGAACATTGAAATTAAAATTAATAGAAGAACCTATTGTAGAGCTAACAAAAGCAAAAAAAATAAATTTAAAAATTAAATTTGAAAATAAAAAAGATGTAGATAAAAAAATCGAAATCCAAGATATCAGTGTTCCTAATTTTTCAGTTGATTCAGTTCCAATACCTAAAGAAATAGAAAAAAATGTAGATATAAAACCAGTTCCAGAACCAAAGGATATTGGAGTTCATATGAGTATTATATTAGATTATAGTCCTGGGGAAGTGAATAAAAATAAACGATCTAATTATACAATTCCTGATGGAACAAAAGAAAAATTTATATTAGAATTAAAAAATGCTCTAGAAAATAATGCTAATAATGCATTTGTAGAATATTATTCTTCTAAGCTTTTGAATGATAAAAAAAAGGCTGTAAAAGATATAAAAAGGAGATATACAGATGAAAATATAAGAATAGAAAAGCTTGATAAATTTTATAATGATGAATTTGCAAAAATATTTGGTTCAGATAATCATAGTGGTATACGTGCAGATGCAAATTATGGAATATCAAAAATGTGTACGGAAGATTTATCAATACCAACAACAGAAACTAGATATTGTAATCCATATATTGAAACTCCAAGTATAGGAGAAGTAGGACTAAAAGCAGGAGAATTTAAGATATTTTATAATACTAATGCTGGCAACAGATATTTTTATAAAAATTTAATTACAGATAAATATCAGTTAAATAGAAGAAGAATTGTTCCCGGTCCTGGAACTAGAGGACAGGGAGCAAAATATAAAGGAATGCATGAATTATTAAAAAATTTAGGATTACCAGTATACCAGAATATGTATTTAAAAGAAAATCAAATAGTTGATGATAATGAAAAATTTATGGATGTTTATAGTTTTTATGGACATGCATCAACTAAAGAAACGATTATTGGTAAAGATGTTACAATGAATCTATATTCAACTAAAACTGATACGGATACTTGTGATATAGATGGGGCTTCGGAGGGAGACTATGCGTCGTATTGTAGAAATGTACCAAATAGTGATAAAATAGCTAATATACCAAATTTATTCCTTATAGGAAATATTATTAGAAAAGAAAAAGAAAATGAGCCATTATCTGAATCTATCTCTAGAGCACTTCCTGAATCCAAATTAATAAACGAAGGAAATATTAATCTATTCGCTGGTATGTCTAGTGTAGTACAAATTGAAGCTAGAAATAGTGTCGGAAAAATTGTATTTGAAAATGAAGGTAAAATAAGAGATGATAAAGAAATAAATAACACTGATATAAATTGGTTGGCGGATACCTCTGATTTTGAGACTTTACAAACTGAATATGCAAACCATAATTTTGGTATTTTTAATTCTGGAAATACTCTACCTGGATATGATTGGTCAAGAGATGATGAACATATAATTAAAAATGGTGAAAGAGGAGAAATAAAATTTTTTGCTCCTAAAAGTGTAGGATGGAAATTCTCTGAAGTATTGCATGGAGAACGAGAAAATGATGTGACAAACGATATTATAAATAAAGCTAAAAAAAGTGTAATAAATGATGGTATATTTAAACTTTATGGTTATGAAAGTGTAGGAGTTAATTTTTCTAAGTTTTTTACTGTTCCAACAACAGTAGCATATGCAAATATTCAATTAAATAAACCTTTAGAAATATTAGGAGATGAATCGGCGGGTGCGTATATTTCAGTAAAACCTCTTGATGAATCAGATAATATTGTTAAAGTAGATAATTTTAGTAAATCAAAATGGAATATAAAAATAGGAGGACTAGATACTGAAAATAATGAAGAACAAAATCTAAGGTATGGGAATAAAGGTGATGGTTCACCTAAAAAAATTGAAAATAGTACGGGATTATATTTTGATTTTTATACAAAAAATGATAACAATAAAGTAGCTCCACTTGATTTAACGACAAATAAAGATATTGTTAGTGTAAAAAATTATAATATATCTTTAGAGAAAGATGCTGAAAATTCTGTTGCAATTAGAGTTAAAAATGCTAAGATAGAATTAGATGATACAAATATAGATTCAAAAATAACAATAAAAGGTGATAGAAATGTTGGAATTTTATCTGAAAATTCTAATAATGGAGAATTAATATACAAAAATATAAATAATTCAATTGAAATTTCTGAAAATACAAAAGACAATGTAATATTTGCAGCACAAAATGATTCAAAAATTAAATTAGAAAATAAATTTAATTTTAGTGTAGATAAATCAGAGGGATTGATTGGATTTTATTCAAATAACGGTAAAATAAATCTTGAAAATGGAATTAAATATAACCAAAAAGGTGATAACTCTGTATTAGGATATGCAAAAAATAATGGTTCAATAAATATTAAAAATAATACATTTACTATTCCTGTATTTAGAAATTCAGATACAATAAATAATGATACATTACCTGAACCAGATGTAACACTTGAAGGTGAAAATAGTATTGGATTTTATTCAGTAGGTTCAAATATAGTATCAAAAAATTTAAAAATAAAATTAAATGATGGGGCAACATTAGCTTATTCTGAAAACGGAACATCAAGTATTGATTTAAGTAATTCATATTTGGATTTTTCTACGAATAAAGGATATGCATTATACTCTAAAAATGGTGGAAAAATAAATGTAGATAATAGTATGATAGTATTGCGTAAAAATACAGTAGGATTTAAATTAAATGATTTAAGTACAGGAAATATTTCAACAAATAATACAAATATTATAATGATGTCTAATAAAGCTATACCATTTGATTTAGGAAGTATTTCAACAATTAATGCTTCAAATATAAGTACATCATTAGGTATACCGTCTACCTTAAAAATATTAAATGGTAAAGAGGGAAGTACTACATATAATAAATATAAAATTGCATTTATTGATGGAGTTGGATCATTAAATATTGACACAAACTTAAATTCAAAATATAGTATAGATGATAGTAATGAATCAAGTTTAGATGCAGAAAAAAAAGCATCTTATGATTTCTATAGAAGATATGAAATTCAAAGAGCTAAAATAAATTTAAACTCAGGGAAAATAGTAACATCAGTTTTAAATTCTAATGATTTATTAGAACTTAATAAAAATAACATAATAGCATTATCATCAATATCAAGTACAAATGCTACTAGTAATTCAGAAACAGGAATAACATTAAATTCTAATTCTAAAATTATTGCAGATAGAGAAGATTCTGGAAGAGGTGCTGTGGGACTTTACACAAATTATGGTAAAATATTTACAGATGCCACATCAGAGATAAATGTTGAAAAAGAAAATAATATGGAAAATACAAATGGAGTAGGAATATATGCAGTAAATGGAACAGAAGTAAAAAATGAGGGAACAATAAATGTCGGTGGAGAATCATCTTTTGGAATAGTTGGCTTAGCTTATGGTTTAGATCAAAGTGGGAATGTATTTGTAAATCAATTTGGTAACAATGCCATAAATCAAGGAAGTGTTTCAATAGAAAATAAAGGAACTATTAGTTTAACTGGTAAAAAATCAACAGGTATAGCTATTGATAATAATAATGATAATGCAAATAACACAACGTCAATATTAATAAATAATACTAGTGGAAATATAATAATGAAAGGTGATAATTCAGTTGGACTATTCTCTAAAAAATCGAAAATAGAGAATAAAGGTAATATAGAAATGTCCAATAAACAAGGAATAGCTCTATTTGGAATAGAGAACTCTGAAATAACTAATAATGGAACAATAAAATTAAAAAATGGAATACTTAATAAAGAAAATATAGGTATGTATACAACAGATGAAAATACAAAACTTATAAATTCTAAAGACATAATAGGAGAAGATTATACATATGGAATTTATGGGAAGGATGTTGTGATTAAAAATACAAGTAATATTGAATTAAAAAATAATTCTGTAGGTATTTATTTAAATGCAGAATTTAACACAACTCCTATAGCACCAAATATTGATTTAGTATCAGATTCAAAAATTAAAGTTAGTGATGATTCTATATCAGTTCTTGTAAGTGGTGAGAAACAAAATATTCAAAGTAATTCAACAATAGAAATGGGAAAAAATTCTTATGCTTATTTGTTACAAGGAAAAGAGAATACATTTAAATCATTAAATCCTACACAATTTAAATTAATTGATAATTCTAAATTTATATATTCAAATGATAAAAAAAGTACAATTGAAAATAAAACACCATTATATGGGTTAGGTAAAGATATTGTCGGTATTTATTCAGCAGGAAATGTTCTAAATTTAGGGGATATCGATTTTAGTGATGTAATTGCTGGGGAAGGATTGTATAGTGTAGGTGGAATTATTGAAAATGGAACTTCCGGAGCTAGTGGAATTAGACCTATTATAAAAGTTGGAAAATCAGATAGTAAAAATGAAAAATATTCAGCAGGTATGATTTCGGGATATGTAAGTAATGAAGGCGTTCTAGAAGCAATAGGTACTATTAAAAATTATGGAACAATAAAAGTCGAACATGAAAATTCAATAGGAATGTATGCAGTTGGTAGTGGCTCAAAAGCAGAAAATTATGGTAAGATAGAATTAAGTGCAAAAAATTCAATAGGAATGTATTTAACAGATAAAGCATTAGGGATAAATTACGGAGAAATAACAACTACTCCAACAGCTGAAAATGATGGAATTAGAGGAGTTGTAATTGCAAACGATGCTATATTAAAAAATTATGGAACTATAAATATAATTGGATCAAAAAATATCGCTGTAGAAAAACCAACAGGGCAATTTTTTGATGACGGAACTACAATAGGAAAAATTTTATCTGAAACAAGTCCTAATGGAGCTTCTGATGAAATAAAACCTACAAAAAAAGAAATTAAAAATTTAAAAATTGAAGTACTTGAAGATGGAACTGGAATAATTACAAGAAATGGTATTGTAGTTACACCTGTTTCTGTGGATACAGTTTCGGTTGATCCAGCTTCAAAAATAGTAAATGTAGATAGGAATAATATAATAATAAAAAAAGAGGATATAGTTAAGCCATCAAATACTAAAATAACTTCGTTAGGAATGTATATTGATACTTCAGGAATAAATTACACTAAACCAATTAATGGACTAGAAAAATTAAATGGATTACAACAAATTAACTTAATATTAGGTAATGAAGCTTCAAGATATACAAACGATATAAATATAAAAGTTGGAGAAAATATATTAAAACCATATAATGACGTTATGGCAGTATTAAATGATGGAACTAAGTTTGAATTAAAATCAGCAAGTTTAACTTGGATGGTAAATTCTAATATAGGAAATGGTAATCTATTAAATAATATTTATTTAGTTAAATATCCTTATACAAATTTCTCTACTGATGATAATGTTTATAATTTCTTAGAAGGATTAGAACAAAGATATAAATGGAATGACATTAATAGTAAAGAGAAAGAAGTATTTAATAAGTTAAATTCAATAGGACAAGGTGAACCAGAAGTTTTAATTAAATCATTTGATGAAATGATGGGTCGTCAATATACAAATACACAACAAAGAATACAAATAACAGGAAGTCAATTAAATAAAGAGTTTAAACACTTAATGAAAGATTGGAATAACCCTTCAAAACAAAATAATAAACTTAAAGTATTTGGAATGAAATCAGATTT
>CAURVQ010000049.1:0-5940 GCA_963528625.1 uncultured Leptotrichiaceae bacterium
ATTTTTACCTATTCCATTTAACTTATTAAAAATTTTCTTTTCTCTTGAATCAAGTGCATTTTTATCATATCTTTGTTCCAAACCATCTAAGAAATTATACACATTATCATTTTTATTTAAAGCATATGAAGTATATGGTATTTTAGACAATACCAATTCTTTTTCCCCAGCATTATTTAATTCATTATATGTTGAAATCCATGTCAATGAACTTGTATTTATATTTAATTTTGATGAATTTTTTATAAATGTATTATTCATAAATTTATTTATCATATCATTACTAAGTTTTATATCTCTACTATTAGTTATATTAGAAGCTTCTAATCCTATCACTAAATTATTTTCTCCTGTACGACCTATTGCTCCTTCTATTACCGGTGGTGATGTTTTACCTAAAGTATCTACATATAGTGATAAATTTGAAACTCCCACTATATCTGCATTTCCTTGTAAATTAACTATTTCTGGATCAATTAATTGATTTACTCCTTCTCTTTTTACTTTTAAATTTTCATTTACATCTTTCTCTATTTTAACTCCACCTAATGCTTTATTTGGATTTCCACTACTTATATCGTATTCCTTAGCTCCATTTGCTGCTACTACACTTCCTCCTGCTACATTAATTTCATTCTCTCTATTTGCTTTCGTTAAAATAGTATCATTTTTCCCTTTTGAAGCTCCATTATACACCACTCCTGTACTTTTATTTCCTTTTATTGTTATTGTTCCATAATTTTTTATAAGAGAATTTACCAGTACCACTCCTGTACTTTCATCCGCTTCAATTGCTATATTTCCATGATTTTCTAATTTAGAATTTACTACTCCAATACCTACAATACCTTTTACATTTGAATTGCCTATATAATTATTTGCTGTTGAAATATTTCCATAATTTATAATTTCTGCTCCCTCTGTTCCAAATATTCCAATCATTCTTTTTGTAACTTTTGAAGTATCAGGTTCAAACACTATATTTTTTCTATTCTCTATTTTAGTCCCTGTTCCTGTCCCAAATAATCCAACACTTTGATCTCCTTTTATTCTTATCTCACCACCATTTGAAACATTTACTATGGCTCCATTTTTACCTACAATTCCTACTGCATTAGATATTTTTTCATTATCTGTATTTTCATTTTTTATAATACTTTCCCCTATTATTATATTTCCTGAATTAAAGTTTATAATCCCTTTATCTCCATAAATTCCAACATTCCCTTTTCCACTAGATAAATCTATATTTTTATTACTTGTTATATTAGAATTTACACCATAAATTCCTATCACTTCATTTCCAGTTCCTCTTATATCATTTCCAATATTCACTACTGAATCTTTACCATATATAAATAAACTTTTATCTTTATTTAATTCTATTTTTTCATTTGTTCCGTTATATACTGAATTAGAATCAATTACAAATCCAAAAGAATCTTCACCTATTTCAAATTTTGTAGAATTATTTGTAATTACACTTCCCTTTGCACCATAAATTCCTTTTACTTTATTATCTCCTACTTTTATTTCTGAATTTGCATCTAAAATAATATTAGATTTTTCAGCATATACTCCTACCCCTCCATTATTTTCATTAATATCTGCATCTTTTATTTTTAATTTTGAATTTGAATTTAATCGAATACTATCCGTTGAAAGAGTATTTTCCTTTTTATAAATTCCAATAGAATTTTTACCTACTTCTATTTCTGAATCTACTGTTACATCTTTTTCTGCATACACTCCTAAAGTTCTTTCACTTTCATTATTTGTAGAGTCAGCTACATTTATTTTACCTAATATTTGTAAATTTCCTTTTGAATAATATCCAGTAGATTTTTTTCCACTTACATTAATTACTTTTCTACTCATTAAATCATCATTTGAATATATTCCAATCCCCTCATCACCAATTACATTTATATTTCCTTTATTTAATGTAATATTAAAAGTATTAGTTCCTAAATCATCTATAAAAATTCCTTTTCCTTTTCTACCAATATTTATTTTAGCACCATCATCTTTAAATGTTATATTAGTTCCTTTTAATAAAACTCCTATTCCTTCTTCTGAATTAGATAAATCTATTTTTGAATTATCTCCTAATTCTACTGAAGCTAAATGATTTGTTGATTCTAAAATAGTTCCATTTGTATTATTTAAAGCAACAATTCCATAACTTCTATCATTCTCTCCTTTATATTCTATAACAGAATTTGCATTATGTTTAATTTTAAATCCTTCTGAATTTGATGATGAAGTTAATTTATTTAAACCAAATATTCCTATCCCTTTATTACCTATTAAAATATCTTTAGTATTTACTATTTCAGTTTTATTTGTTCCTAACAACCCTATTCCTTTATCACCGGTTACAGTTATAATACTATTATTTTCAATTTGACCTGCATCAACAACTACTCCAGTTAATCCTTCTTTATTAGTTAAAGTAATTGTATTATCTACTTTTACTTTTACCTTAGATATATTTGCTGGATCTGAATTTTTCTCAGCAATAGCATATTTAGTTCCATTTGCTATATTTTCTCCATTATTTGTTATAGGATTAATTACATTTACACTTACCGACATGATATCATTTTTAAAATAATTATCATCACTTCTATCTAAATTGACATCAGTATCAATATTTAATGTTCCACCATTAGCTGTATAATATTTATAATTTATTCCTGGTTCCACTGTAATGTTTATTCTTGCTGTTCCCGAAGCATTTGTTAATGTGCTTGTTCCTGTTCCAGATGGTAAAGATGATAAATTAAATACTGTACTTGGGTCATCTAATACAAATACTCTTGCACCCTCTTTTAATTCAATATTTAATTCTTTTAATCCTCCAACACCTTCAATGAAATCTAAATAACTTGGAATATTATTTATATTACCTCTATTATAAAATGCAACACCCTCATTAGAAAGTATCATTTTATTATTTGTTGTTAATTTTAATTTTCCTAAAAGTTCTTTTTCATGACCTATTTCATTTGTATATGAATAAAAATATAATCCTCCATTAGATACAACCGCAGTTGAATTTTCTAAACTAATTTCTGACTTATCTGAATATTTCCCAGATGCATCTAAATTTGTTCCATACTTAGTTGGGTAAAATCCTATTGCATTTCCACTAATATTAACTTTTGTATCTTTTATTGTTAAAGGTATACTACTTTTATGATAAAAAGCTATTGTATTCTTTCCATTTACAGTTATTTCAGAATTTTCAACATTTACTTTAGAATTTTCATTGTAAACGGCAACTGATTTTTCACCTGTCATCTCAATTTTACTTGTTTTTAATTCTGCTTCAGAAATATCCGAAGCTGTATTCATTGATATTGCACCAATACCGATAGAAGTCAATTCTTCATTTTTTATTATAGTTGAATCTCCTGTAACTTTAGCACCATTCATAGAAAATAAAGCTACAGTTTTTATTTTACCATTATCTATATTTTCTGATTTATTTATAGTAATATTACCTTTATTATATATTTCAGATTCTTTTCCATTAGCAAGATATACAATATTATTATCTCCTTTTGTTTTAGTTTCTATTGCTTTTTCTGAAGTAATTTTATATTTATCTGTCCTTACTAACACTCCTTGATTTGATGTATCTGCAAATGATATTTTATCTAACGTTGTATCGTTTAATATTAAATTGTTATTTTGACTCGAAACATAATCGTATCTTCTTAAAAATCCAACATTTTTATTTCCTCCCACTAAAATATTTAAACCATGTATTTCCTCAATTGCATTTTTTGTATTATCTGTCGGATCGTTATTCATATTTTGTGAAATAGAAACTCCTACATTTTCTTCTCCATATACTTCAATTTTACTTTTATTTCCTAAGTCATCTCCACCATAAACTTGAGCTTTTTCATAGTATCTCAAATTATTTTGTGGTTGTAAACGAAAGGCATAACTTTTTCTCCCATTTACTACTATATTTCCTAAATAAATTTTATCATACGGTGCATTATCCTCATATGAACCAAAATCTATTCCTAAACTTTCACTAGCATTTTCTCCTATTTCTATTTTACCTCTATTTATTGTTTCTGCATGTTTAAGAAATTGTGTCCCTTCCGTATCTATAACTATACCTACCATATTTCTTCCACTAGCTAATTTTATATTTCCTTCATTTATAAGTACAGATTGTGCATCTGGTTGATGTGGATCATCTGTTGCTCCACCGTTATTTCCTGAACTACCATAAGAATGTCCTCCTGGGCCATAAGAAAGTAACTGATGTTCAAAAGCTATTGCTGCACCAGTACTATTAGTTATTTGGGAATTTATTTCTAAATTCCCTAAAAATTTAAATTCTCTTCTTTTTCTAACTTCATATGGATTAAGACTTACAAAATATTTCGAACTATATATGTCTGAAAAATTTAATTTGTAATTACCATTAATTTCAACATCACCATCATGTGTATCACTTATAAAAGCATTTTGAAACGGATAATTTGGATCCTTTTCAATTTGATAATTTGTTTCATTAATATCTTTAAATTTAAAAGTTCCTCTAAATCCTTCTGTATCATTTATTTCAAGTAATCCTTCTGTATCATAAGAAGCGAAATTTTGAACTAATATATTTCTATATCCAAATAAACTACTATATTTAGGATTAGGAAAATATGCTGGATGCCATTGTTGTCCAAATCCAGTTGGTCTAAAAACTAAAATAGGAGCTTCTGTTATTATTGGTGTTTCTATTGATGGCTCTTGTGGTGAAAATGTGGGTACTTCTATTTCAGGAATCTCCAATTTAGTTGATAAATTTGCATTTTTAGGTTCTATATTAATAGGAGTAAATGTAACTTCTCTTGGTGTTACATTCGCTTGTAACTTTATTTCAAATGGTTGTTCAGAAAGTATCTTTCTGTCTATCATACCATATTTAGTTTCTCCAATATTATTTCTTGAAGATGTTGAAGCTAATAATTTATTAGACTCTTTTTTTAATTCTTCATATTCTTTTGTTGTTTCACTCAATGTAGCTACATCCCAATTATCTCTAACAAATATTCCCTCATAAGGATATTTCTCATCTTTATCTCCTTTTCCACTATATTTCCCTTTGTTACTACCAACAAAAGTATTTGCCCCAAATTGCCAAGAGCTCCAAGGTGATTTTACAACCTGATCTCCTTGCTCCATTAATTGAATTAACTCTATACTTTTATTTTTTAGTAATTTCTCATTTTCTTTTTTTGCCTTTTTAAATAACTCGTTTATTTCTGTTGTCGTATCTTTTATCTCTGCCTTTGATTTTGATATTTCTTTATCTAGTGTTGCATTTGATAAACTTAAAACTCCTGTCAATAAAAAAGCAATTAAAAGTCCACTCGTATAGCTTATACCTTTAACTCTTTTAGCATAACTTCTAAGTTGTTTCTCTAATTTTCTCAAATTATTACTCATCTATTCATACCTCTTTCTTAGCATATACCTTTGTTTTATCTTTTTTTTTTTTTTTTGCAAAAGCTTAGTTGATTTAATTTTATAGTATTATTATATCTTATTTTTTATTAATTTTCAAATTTTTTAAATACCTCTATTACATAAATAAAAAAAGACGAATTTTTTACATTCGAATTTCTTTTCCTCTATAATATTAAAAACTTGGTATAACATAATCTTATATTTTTCTTTAATAATTCTATTATTTTTTAATTTTTATCTTATCATTTTTTATATAAATTATTATTCAAAGTATCACACTTCATTTTATAATTTTCATTCGTATTTTTAATTTAATTTCTATTTTCAAAATTAATTTTAAAATTTTTGATATATTTTTCCTATAAATAAAAAAATACCATTTCTGGTAAAATAAATGGTACGGCTTAGGGGAATCGAACCCCTGTTGCCGGGATGAAAACCCGGAGT
>CAURVQ010000050.1:0-5785 GCA_963528625.1 uncultured Leptotrichiaceae bacterium
GTTAAATGAATTTAAGTAAAATAGAGTGAAACAATAGTTTTGCTCTATTTTTTATGAAAAAGAGATTTTAATTAAAATAATTTATATTTATATTTAAAATTTTTAATAAAATATAAAACATTTTTATAATAATAAAAGCATAAATATAATATAATTTTAAAAGGTAAATAAATTTGTAATTTTTATAAAATTTTATTATAATATACACATGTAAAAAAATGAAAAGAAGGTGAAAAAATGTTTATAAAAGAAGTTGTAAAACAGATAGAAGTGTCAGATATTAGAAAAATAGCTGAAAAAATGAATGGAACTGAAGATGAAATTAATTTGACAATAGGAGAGCCTGACTTAGAAGTTCCACAAGTGATAAAAGAGTCAGTGGCATATCATGCTTTAAGCACAAAAATAAAATATTCTCCAGTAGGAGGATTGCCAGAGTTAAGAAAAAAAATAGCAGAATTTTATAATAAAAAATTTGGTGGAAATTATAACGGAGATAATGTAATTGTTACTGTTGGATCAACAGAAGGATTATCATCAACATTGGAAACGATATTAACGACTGGAGATGAAGTTTTAATACCGACACCGTCATATGTAGGATACGAACCATTAATCAAAATTTATGGAGCGACACCTATATTTATGGATTTAAGAGAGAATGATTTTAATTTAACAAGAGAAATATTAGAAAAATATATTACAGAGAAAACAAAATTAATAATATTGACTTATCCTAATAATCCGTCTGGAACTATAATGCCTGAAACGGAAATGAGAAAAATAGTAGATTTACTAAAAGATAAAGAAATTTATTTAGTAAGTGATGAAATTTATGCATCAGTTGCATTTGATGAATATACTTCGTTTGCAAAATTTTCAAAAGAATTATATGACCAATTAATAATTGTTAGTGGTTTTTCAAAATCACATGGAATGACTGGATATAGAGTGGGTTACACTATAACGAGCGAAAAAACGCAAGCACATGTAAAAAAAGTGAGTCAATACAATATAGCGAGTCCTTCAACACTTTCACAATATGCGGTAATAACAGCTTTAGATCATTGTTATGATACTTCTGAATTTTCAAAAATTTATAAAAGAAGAGTAAAATATATGATTTCAGAGCTTGAAAAAATAGGATTTAAAGTACTAGAGCCAAAAGGGGCATTTTATGTATTTGCTTCATACGAAGGAATTGAGAAATTGAAAAATTTAAAATCATTAGATTTTGTAATGGATTTATTGGAAAAAGAAAAAGTAGGAATAGTGCCGGGGTCAACATTTAAAGTGGAGGGATATGTAAGAATATCAATCATTTTTGATGAACCTATACTAAAAGAAGCAGTAAATAGAATTAAAAATTATATAGATAATTTATAGAAAGATATAAAGTGCAATAAAAAATTATTGTACTTTTTTATTAAAAATATATTTCATAAAAGTATGACGCTTTGAGTTGTAATTTACAAAATTTTCATATTATAAATTAAAATAGTTGACAACAAACAAAAAACATGATAAGATAGTCAAAAGTAAATATTTTTCTTTTAAGGAAGTCCAGAGAGGCTAACAAAGAATAGAAAAACTATTTGTATAGTTTTTATTTTATCGCGTATAGCCTAAAACTCTTGATGTTTTAGGTTTTTTATTTTATACACTTAGATAATAAAATTTTTAGAAATTAAAATATTTTTACAAATGCATTAAACAAAAATAAAAAAACTTTAGAAACTTAAAAAGAATATAAAAATTATTTTAAAAATGGAGATAAAAAATGAAAATATTATTAGATGAAAGTGGAATAAAAAGAGCATTAACGAGAATATCGTATGAAATTATTGAAAAAAATAAATCAGTAAAAGATGTCGTTTTAGTGGGAATAAAAAATAGAGGAGATATTTTAGCTGAAAGAATTAAAAATAAAATTTTTGAAATAGAAAATATAAATGTTCCATTGGAAACTATTGATATTACTTATTATCGTGATGATATTGATAGGAAAAATTTTAATCTAGATATTAAAAATATAAAATTTAAGACAGATTTAACAAATAAAATTGTAGTAATTGTAGATGATGTTTTGTATACGGGTAGGACGATAAGAGCAGGACTTGATGCTATACTTAATAAATTAAGACCATCTAAAATACAATTAGCTTGTTTAATTGATAGAGGACATCGTGAATTACCAATTCGAGCAGACTTTATAGGGAAAAATGTACCGACTTCACGTTCTGAGCAAATAGAAGTTTATTTGCGTGAAATGGATGATAAAGAGGAAGTCATAATATTGTAATTATTTTAACCTATTTAGAATGCTTATTAATTTAATTTTGACCTTCTAAATAGGATTGAAAACTATTTAGGAGGTTTTTTTATGAGAAATTTATTGTCAATGGAAGATTTAACAAATGAAGAAATAATAAGTTTAATTAAACGAGCTTTAGAGTTAAAAAATGGAGCTAAAAATAAAAAAAGAAAAGATATTTTTGTATCAAATCTATTTTTTGAAAATTCAACTCGAACGAAAAAAAGTTTTGAAGTGGCGGAGAAAAAGCTAGAATTGAATGTAATTGATTTTGAGGTATCTACATCATCAGTACAAAAAGGAGAAACTCTTTATGACACATGCAAGACATTAGAAATGATAGGCGTTAATATGTTAGTAATAAGGCATGGAGAAAATGAATACTATAAACAACTTAAAAATTTAAAAATTCCTATTATAAATGGAGGAGATGGGAGTGGAGAGCATCCGTCACAATCACTTTTAGATTTAATGACAATTTATGAAAACTTTGGAAAATTTGAAGGTCTTGAAATTGTAATAGCTGGAGATATAAAAAACTCAAGAGTAGCAAGAAGTAATCAAAAGGCATTGACACGGTTAGGTGCAAATGTAAAATTCATTGCACCAGAAATATGGAAAGATGAAAGTTTAGGACAATTTGTAGACTTTAATGATGTGATAGATAAAGTTGATATTTGTATGCTTTTAAGAGTTCAACACGAAAGACATACAGAAAGTAAAGAAAAATCTAAGTTCTCAAAAGAAAATTATCATAAAAATTATGGATTGACAGAAGAAAGATACAAAAGATTAAAAGAGAAAGCAATTATAATGCACCCCGCTCCAGTAAATAGAGATGTTGAAATTGCAGATAATTTAGTTGAAAGCGAGAAATCGCGAATATTTGAACAAATGAAAAATGGGATGTTTATGAGACAAGCAATACTTGAATATATAATTGAAAAAAATGAAATTTAGGAGGAAATATGTTATTAAAAAATTGTAAAATTTTAAAAAATGGTAAATTTGAAAAGGTAGACATTTTAATAAAGGGAGAAAAAATAGAAAAAATTTCAAAAAATATAGATATTACAGATGAAAATACAATAGATGTAAAAGATAAATTTGTAACGGCAGGGTTTATAGATGCTCATGTGCATTGGCGAGAACCGGGATTTCCACAAAAGGAAACAGTTTACACGGCTTCAAGAGCTGCAGCAAGGGGAGGATTTACAACTGTTATGACTATGCCTAACTTAAATCCTGTACCTGATAGTGTAGAAACTTTAAAAAAACAGTTAGATATAATTAAAAGAGATTCTGTGATTAGAGCTATTCCTTATGGAGCAATAACTAAAGATGAAGCAGGAGAAAAATTATCGGACATGAAGGACATTGCAAATGATGTTTTTGCTTTTACAGATGATGGTCGTGGAGTTCAAAGTGCAAACATGATGTACGAAGCAATGCTTATGGGAAGTAAATTGAATAAAGCTATAGTTGCACATTGTGAAGATAATTCACTTATAAGAGGTGGTGGAATGCACGAAGGTAAAAGAAGCAAAGAGCTAGGACTTAAAGGAATTCCGTCAATATGTGAGTCAGTTCAAATAGCAAGAGATATTTTACTTGCAGAAGCAGCAAATTGTCATTATCATGTGTGTCATATTTCAACAAAAGAGTCAGTTAGAGCAGTAAGAGATGGAAAAAGGAACGGAATAAAAGTAACTTGTGAAGTTACACCACATCATTTATTAAGTTGTGAAGATGATATACCAAGTAACGATGGAATGTGGAAAATGAATCCTCCTTTGAGAGCAAGAGAAGATAGAAATTCTTTAATAGCTGGAATTTTAGATGGGACAATAGACATTATTGCGACAGACCATGCTCCACACACATTGGAAGAAAAACAACGGGGTATAGAAAAATCAGCGTTTGGAATAGTGGGATCTGAAACAGCATTCGCACAGCTTTATACGAAATTTGTTAAAACAGATATATTTTCTTTGGAATTATTAGTAAAATTAATGTCAGAGAATGTAGCAAAAACATTTGATTTACCTTATGGGAAATTAGAAGAAAATGAAATTGCAGATATAGTTGTAATAGATTTAGAAAAAGAAATGATAATTAATCCAGATGAATTTTTAAGCAAAGGAAGAAACACGCCTTACGCTGGAGAAAAAGTATACGGAATACCTGTTTTAACAATCAGTAATGGAAAAATAGTTTATAAAGAAATGTAAATAAAATGAATAATTATAAAGGAGTTGCTTTATGTATAATAAACAATTAATTTTGGAAGATGGAACTGTTTATAAAGGATATGCTTTTGGAGCAGATATTGAAAGTGTAGGGGAAGTAGTTTTTAATACAGCAATGACAGGGTATCAAGAAACATTATCCGACCCCTCTTATAACGGACAAATAGTTACTTTTACTTATCCATTAATAGGAAATTATGGAATAAATAGAGATGACTTTGAGTCAATGAGACCTTGTATAAAAGGTATGATTGTTAAGGAATTATGTGATACGCCGTCAAATTTTAGAAATGAAAAAACATTGGACGAAGCATTGAAAGCATTTAACATTCCAGGAATATATGGAATAGATACTAGAAGCTTAACAAGAAAAATTAGAACAAAGGGAGTTATAAAAGGGTGTTTAGTTTCTATTGATAGAAATGTAAAAGAAGTTGTAGCAGAACTTAATAAAACTAACTTGCCGACAAATCAAATTGAACAAGTTTCATCAAAATCAATATCTCCAGCTTTAGGTCGTGGGCGAAGAGTTGTGCTTGTTGATTTAGGAATGAAAATAGGTATAGTTAGAGAATTAACAACAAGAGGTTGTGATGTAATAGTAGTTCCTCATAATATAAAAGCAGAAGAACTTTTAAGATTAGAGCCAGATGGAGTTATGCTTACAAATGGACCTGGAAATCCGGAAGATGCAAAAGAAAGCATTGAAATGATAAAAGGGATAATAGGGAAAGTCCCAATATTTGGAATATGTATGGGGCATCAACTAATTTCCCTAGCTTGTGGAGCTAAAACATATAAATTAAAATTCGGGCATAGAGGGGCAAATCATCCAGTAAAAAATCTTATAACAGGTAGAGTAGATATTACTTCTCAAAATCATGGGTATGCTGTTGACATAGATTCTTTAAAAAATACAGATTTAGAATTAACACATATTGCAATAAATGACAGAAGCTGTGAAGGAGTAAGACATAAAAAATATTCAGTATTTTCTGTTCAATATCACCCAGAAGCAGCACCTGGACCACATGATTCGAGCTATTTGTTTAATGAATTTATAAAAAATATAGATGAAAATATAAAAAATAAATAATTATGAAATGTATTTTTAATAATAAATTAAAATAAGAATTGTAAAGAATAATGTTTTAGGAGTGAGAGTAAAATGCCAAAAAGAAAAGATATAAAAACTATACTTGTAATAGGTTCAGGACCAATA
>CAURVQ010000051.1:0-5374 GCA_963528625.1 uncultured Leptotrichiaceae bacterium
ATATTTTATATTCTATCATAGAAGACTATTCTTTTAAATATTTACAGACTTTTTTTCACAGTCTTGAAGATTACAAATAATAAGATATTAAAATATGGAAGCTTTTAAACTCCCATATTTTATTTTGCTCTTTATTATTTTTTAATTGTATATAATGAATTGTAAATTGCAACTCAAAGTGTTGCATTAATTTTCATATTTTGAATACTCCATTTCAAATATTTCTCTTGATTTTTTTTCACCAAATAATTTTCGTCGATACTCATTTATATATTTTTCTAATTGCTTTATTTCTTTTTCCGTTACTTTCTTAAAATCTCTCCCTTTCAGTAAAAATCTTCTTATCAATTTATTATTATTCTCATCGCTTCCTCTTTCCCCCGAATAATAACTATGGGCATAAAAATACTTTATCCCTCTTTCCTCTATACTTCGTCCACCTTTTTTTCTTATACTTTTTTCCTTAGGTTTCATCAATTTATCTTTTTTATTATACGGAATATGTGATTTATTTATATTTAAAAATAATCCTGAATTTATATAATTATACAATGTTTTTTCTCATATCGTTACTTCTATATTTGCTTTTTTAGTATTTTCCAATGCTACACACGGTGAATTTTTCTCTTTTTATTATATAATTAGTTTGAGTCATAACCTTTTTTCTCCTTTGGTATTTTGTTTTCTAAACCAATCATAGCATAGAAAATTATATTATGTTTTTTTTATCAAAGTGTGACACTTTATTTTACAATTTACAAAATATTTTTGATTTTTTTCTGTAAAGATGTTATTATTCAATAAAATATATTAATGGAGACTTAAAAATGAATAATAATATTGTTATAAAAACTAATATAACTAATTCAGATAAGCAAACTGTGATTAACTGGACTAATTCTTATAATCAAATTTTTCTTAATCAATGGGCTGGAGCAAATTTTAATTTCCCTTTAACATTAGAAGAATTTAATTTCCAGAATATTTACTCTATTTTTTCTAATGAGGAATTTATTGGAATTATCCAAAAAATAAGAGAAGAAAATAATAATATTCATATTGGACGATTTCTTATAAATCCTTTACTTACTGGAAAAGGTTTAGGAACAATAGCTTTAACTGAGTTTATAAATTTCATTTTCCAAAATAAAAATATACATTCTATTACATTAAATGTATTTACCTACAATATAAATGCAATAAAATTATATAAAAAACTTGGATTTGAAATATTGAAAATTATAACTCAACCTGAGAAAAAATATCTTATGATAAAATTTAGATAACATAAAAAGAGAGTTTTTTTTTACATGTATCAACAAACTGGACACGAAATTTAAAATCAATAATTTAAGGAATTACATCTTATTTTCTTGTAATGATAACTCATACAATATCTTATATTTATCTTCTTCTAAATAATTTGATGACTTTACTATCTTATCTTGGTATTTAGAAACCCATGAGTATAGATTAGAATATTTAATACCATACTTAATACAAGTTTCTTTGTAATTTCTTCCATTCTCAATACATTCATTAGCAATAATCATTTTTTATCTTTACTTAATTTAGGATTTCTCATAGTATATATTTCACCTCTAGGTATGTAATCATTTATTATACTGATTAATCCAATTTATTACAATAGTATTAGGCAATAAATATTTTGCAGATAATATATCTATAGAACTCCCTTTAAAAATTTCATTAATAACCTTAGTTCTAAATTCTTTTGTATATGCTCTATTTCTAGATTCTACTTCTTTTAAGCCTTCTATACCATGTATTCTAAATCTATTAATATATCGATAAAATACACGATTAGAAACACCGTATTTAATATAAATATCTTTACAACTCAGTCCCATTTCTAAATAATCCTTACACATAGAAATTCTTTCTTCTAATGTGAATTTACTTTTTCTTCTCATAAAAAAATGTACCTCCAAACTGTTTTTATTTTTTCTGTCCAGTTTGTTGGTACATGTTCTTTTTAAACATTTTTATTTTTATTTTTGCTATAATTATACAATTTAGTTTTTTATTTCATCAAATATAAAAGAATAAATCTATTATTTAAAATACGCTTTACTCTATTTCAATAAATTAAAATTCCTAAAATTGCAACAATCACTGTTAAAATTACTGGATCTACATTCCATTTCAACATTGCTAATCCTGATAACACAAATAGAATAAAACTTTTCCAATCAATAAAATTACTTCTATCCATCAAAAGTAATGTCGCAGAAAGTATTAGACCTACAACTACTATTCTTAACCCAACAAAAGCATTTGAAATATATCTATTATCTCTAAATTTTAGAAAAAATCTACTAAAAATTAACATTATTATAATTGATGGTGTAGCCAGTCCCAAAGTGGCGATAACTGCTCCCACTCCATTTCCCATAACTACATAACCAACATAAGTCGCTGTATTCACAGATACAGGACCCGGTGTTACTTGCGATACGGCAACCATATCTGTAAATTGTGAAACAGTTATCCAATTATGAATATCTACAACTTCTTTTTTTATAAGCGGAAGTATTGCATATCCTCCTCCAAAACTAAACAGTCCTATTTTAAAAAAAGTTATAAATAATATAATTAATTTTTCTATCATTATTTATCTCCTCCTCTTTTAAAAAATATCATAACGATATTTCCTAAAACTGCTCCTAATATAATTACAATTATTGGAGGAAACTTAAAGTACGATACAAGTACTGCAACTAATAACACAATCCATCCTGTTTTTATATTTATTTTTGCTTGTTTCCCTATTTTATAAACACTAACTCCTATCAATGCAACTACCATAGGTCTTATAGCTTTAAACATTTTAATTACATATATATTATTTTGAACATTTGTAAATAATTTTGCTAATAACCAAATTATTAAAATAGATGGCAGTAAACTTCCTAAAATTGTAACAAATGCTCCTAAATATCCTTTAACTTTATAGCCTACAAAAACTGCTGTATTCACAGCTAAAGCTCCCGGTGATGACTGTGCTAATGCTAACATATCTAAAAAATCTTCTTTTTCTATCCATTTGTTTTTTTCTACAATTTCATTTTGTATAAGTGGTACCATCGCATAACCACCACCTAATGTAAATGTTCCTAACTTAAAAAATATTAAAAATAATTTCCAATACACTTTCAATTTGTTCTCTCTTTCTTATTTATCTTATTGCAATATCCTACACTATATTTTAATTTCTTTCAAGTTTTTTTATAATTATACTACATTTTTTTATTTCAGATCAAAGTATTACATTTTATTTAATATTATGCTATATTTTTACTATTTTTACTATTTAAGCTTTTACGATTAAAATTTAATTTATTATCTTCTATAATTTTAATATTTTTAGCTCTTCTTTTTTCATTTTTATCTTTTTTTATCTTTTTCATAACATCATCTCCATATATTCCCCATAAAGATAATGAAAATCCTACAATTACTAAATATACCTCTACTAATATTATACCATTCATTTTGCTACCTCCAAATTTAATTTTTTCTTTTTATTTTACACAGAAATTTTATCAAATTTTTTTACTTTTTACGAAGTAGCTATAAAGCAATATAACAAAACCTCAAATTTACCTTCGCCTATTTTTCTCATTTAAAACAATATTTCTTATTTTTCTCATTTTTTCTAATTTTTTTAAGTTTTAAATTTCTACTAAAAAACTACATCCATCATTATAAACTTATTGTTTAAAATTTTAAATGTAGTTCCGTTATTTTCGTTATATTCTGTATCATAGTTTTTTATCAAATTTTACAAACTCATTTATTCCAAATTTTTCTGCATATTCTTTAGCCTCTTTTATTTTATACCCAACATGTTCTGCATAATGTGCATCACTAGATAAAATTACTGGAATATTATATTTTTTTACTAATTTCATAAAATCTGGATAAGGAGTTATCTCTTTTATTGGATATCTATGTTCTGTCCCTGTATTTATATCTACTATCATATTATTATCTTTCAATATTTTAGCTGTATTTTCTAATATTTTAGCTACTTCTTCTTTTTTAGGAATATTTTTAAACATTCTAAGATTAAATGGATGCCCTAAAACATCATAATATTTTGTTTTTGCGACCAATTTTATCTCATTTGAATAATCTTCCCAAATATCTTTTAATGGCATATCATTAAAATGATGCTTTAAAGCACTAAAATCAAATCCCCAACCTTTTATGTAATGAATAGATACAATTAAATAATCCCATTTATATTTATCTAATATTTCTTTAACTTTTTCTTGATTTCTAAAATTACAAACTTCTAATCCAATTTTTATCGGATATCCTTTATCTTTCAAATCTTTTACAAATTTTTGATATTCATCCAATGTATGACAAAATTTCGTTTTTTGCTTCAACCATTCTCTTTGAAATTTACCAATTTCACTATCATCTAAAATTAATTCATCATAATACAAACTTTCAAATTCTTTAAAACCGTGTGTATGCTCCGTTATACCTATTTCTTCCAATCCCATTTTTTCAGCTTGTTCAAAAAATTTTTTTACATATTCTTCATCATAACTTCCAAATTCCCAATGCATGTGATAATCTCTTAACACTTTTCTTTTCCTTTCAAAATTTATTTATTTTTTTCTATAATTTTCCAACCATTTTTTCCTTTTACAAAATCTATATTCGCAATTCCTACTTGAATTTTTGGTGTTGAAGCCAAATATTCATAAAGCATATCTACATAAGCTTCAACTGAAACTTCTTTTTCTTGTGTTTCTTCATTCAAAATATAATAATTTTCACTATTTCTATCCATATACTCTTTCATTTTATCTTTATCATATTTTAAAACTAAAATTTTCACTTCTCCCAATGATTTTAATTCATTTATTTTATATATAGAGTATTCAACATCACCTATCATTGCTATATTTATTTCAGCCCATTTTCTTTTCAATTCAACATTATCACTTTCTAAAACATATGCATCCACATCAGGATTTATACTTTGAATTTTTTTCAAAGCTTCAGTATCTGCTTCAATTTGAATTATCTCTAAATAATTTTCTGCGGCTTCTTTTAATGTTGAAAAAGCCTTTAATTCTACTTTTTCATTTCTTATATTTTCTGTTTCTACTGAAAATACATTTATTGAAATTAAAAATATCACACTTAAAAATATCTTTCTCATTTTTATTCTCCTATTCATATTTATATATAAATTTTAATTAACAATTTATATATTCATTATACTAAAACTGTTTTATAAAATCAAATTTAAAATTTTAATAAATAAAATATTGCAAAAAAAAATGAAGTTAAAAAACTTCAAGTAAATAGATGGCGTCCCTGGTTGGAT
>CAURVQ010000052.1:0-4241 GCA_963528625.1 uncultured Leptotrichiaceae bacterium
ACGGTATATCATCCCAATTATCACTCATTAATTTTGAATCAGGCTCTAAATAATGAACAATATCATCTAAATCTAAATCTGATAAATCTGCTCCCCAAGTTGGCATTGGTTTTGAGTTAAAAATCTCAAATGCTTTCAATCTTATATCTAACATCCATTGAGGTTCATTTTTTTTAGCCGATATTTTTCTTATAATATCTTCGCTTAACCCTTTTCCTGTCGTAAATTTATGATGTACTTTATCTTTTATGTCGTAAACTCCTCTTTCAATATCTGCGACATATGTTTTATTTCTACTTTCTTCCATTGCTTATAATCACCTTCTTTCAAGATTATAATTATAATCCCAATTCCTCTCTCATTTTTCCATATCCATCTTTTTCAATAGCTTCAACTATTTCTTTTCCTCCAGTTTTCACTATTCTTCCATCCATTAAAACATGAACATAGTCTGGATTTAAGTAATCCAACACTTTATCATAGTGAGTTATTATTAACAATGCTGTGTCATCTGTTTTTAATTTAGTAACTCCTTCAAATACGATTTTTGTCGCATCAATATCTAATCCTGAATCAGTTTCATCTAAAATTGCTAATTTAGGCTCTAAAACTGCCATTTGTAAAATTTCATTTTTCTTTTTCTCTCCCCCTGAAAATCCAACATTTAGATGTCTTTCAGCATATTCAGGATTAATATGTAATTTTTCCATTTTTTCAACTAATTCATTATGAAATTGCATTAAATATTGTTTTTCCCCAGTAACAGCCTCTCTAGCCGTTCTTAAAAAGTCTTCCACTGTTAATCCAGGAATTTCTTCTGGATATTGGAATGATAAGAAAATCCCTTTTTGTGCTCTTTCATCAACTTCAGCTTCATTTATATTTTCGCCTTCTAATATAATATTCCCTGCTACTAATTCATGTTTTGGATGTCCTACTAAAATACTTGCAAGTGTTGATTTCCCAGCACCATTTGGACCCATTATTACATGAACTTCACCTTTATTTATAGTTAAGTCTAATCCTTTTAATATCTCTTTGCCTTCAACTTCAGACTTAACTCCTTCTAATTTTAATAAACTCATATTTTATTACCTCCAATTTTATTATCAATTTATTTGATTCTCTAATTATTCATTTATATATACAATTATACCATAAAATTGTAATGATTTCAAATTAAAAATATAGAGTATTTTATATTAATTTCCCCTTTTATAACTTTATTAATTTAAAATTTACAATTCAATACTTTATTTTTCATATTTCCATATTTTTATTATTAATTTTATATTTCAATTTAATTTATGTCTATTATGTATAATACTTTTCTATACAATATAACTATTTATTTTTTATTCAAAAAAAAAAAAAAAAAGAAGTTTTAAAACTTCTCTTTTTCTCATTATATTTTTACAATTTATTTACTTACAAATGTTCCAGCTAATAAAGGTTCAACTTTAATTCCAGGTCCCATAGTTAATGAAATTGCAACAGTTCTTAAATATTGTCCTTTCGAAGCTGCTGGTTTTAATTTAATAATTTGGTCTAAAGCCACTTTAAAGTTTTCAACTATTGCCTCTTTAGCAAAATCAACTTTACCTATTGGTAAATGAATTGATCCTAATTTATCAACTTTGAAAGCTACTTTACCTTTTTTGAATTCATTTACAGTTTGTTCTACATTTGTAGTAACTGTTCCTGATTTAGGGTTAGGCATTAATCCTTTAGTTCCTAAAGTTCTTCCTAATTTACCTAATTTTGGCATCATGTCAGGAGTTGCAATTACTAAATCAAAGTCCATCCATCCACCTTGAATTTTGTTAATATATTCATCATCACCAGCGAAATCAGCTCCAGCATCTAATGCTTTTTGAATATTTTCTCCTGAAGTGATTACTAATATTCTTACAGTTTTTCCAGTTCCGTGTGGTAAAACTACTGTTCCTCTTACTTGTTGATCAGCATGTCTAGGATCTACTCCTAATCTTACCGCTAATTCTACAGTTTCCACAAATTTAGCACTTCTTGTTTCAAAAACTAAATCTAATGCTTCCTCTGGAGTGTATACTTTTAATTTATCTACTTTTTGAGAGATATCATTATATCTTTTTCCTCTTTTTGCCATTTATTATTTCCTCCTCTGTGGTCATTGGCTTTACTGCCTTCCACTTAATCTAATAATCAATTTTAAGTTCTTTTAATTTTCTACATAATAACTTCAATAATTAAATTATTCAGCTATTTTAATTCCCATACTTCTAGCAGTTCCAGCAATTATATTCATTGCTGCTTCAACTGATCCTGCATTTAAGTCAGGCATTTTAGTTTCAGCAATTTCTTGTAATTGAGCTTTAGTAATAGTTCCTACCACTTCTTTTACTGAATTTGCAGCTCCACTTTGAATTTTAGCTGCTTTTTTTAATAAATCTGATGCAGGTGGTGTTTTTAATACAAATGTGAAACTTCTATCTGCATAAACTGAAATTTCTACTGGAATTATGAATCCCATTTTATCTTGAGTTTGTGCATTAAATGCTTTACAAAACTCAGGTATATTTACCCCATGTTGTCCTAATGCAGGTCCTACTGGTGGTGCAGGGTTAGCTTTTCCTGCTTCTAATTGTAATTTTATTTTTCCGATTACTTCTTTAGCCATTTTTCCTCCTCTGTGGTAATTGAATTTTTTAAATCTCCCACTTTTTCTAAATTAATTTGCTAATCGTTATTCTTTAAATACTTTTTAAATTTTTAATATTCTGTTTTTGATATTTCTGTATAATCTACTTGCACTGGAGTTTGTCTTCCAAACACTTCTAACAATAAAGTTATTTTTCCGTGTTCATAATCTATTCCAACAATTTCTCCAACTTGATTCATAAACGAATCATTTTTAACTACTACATTTTCTCCTATTTCAAAATCAATATGTAGTCTTTCTTTTTCATCAGAATTTACTTTTGCCAACAAGTTTTCTGCTTCTTCATCAGATAGTGGTATTGGATCACTTCCTACACCAACAAACCCTGTTACACCATTAGTATTTCTGATTACATACCATGCTTCACTATCCACACGATACCCTAAACCTAATTCATTTTCTTCTCTAACTGATAACATTTCTATCATAACGTAACTTGGGAATAATTTTCTAGGAACTTTTACCATTTTTCCTCTTTTTTCTTCTAAAACTTCTTCCTCAGGCACTAATATTCTAAAAACTCTATCAGTTAAATTTAAAGTTTCAATTCTTTTTTCTAAATCAGTTGCAACTTTTTTTTCATAACCAGAGTAAGTATGTATTATATACCATTTTTTTTCATATACTATCTCTTCATTCTCTTTTGTAGCCATCTTAAGCTCCTCCTAAAACACTTTTTAATACTGCAGTTAATCTTGTCAATATAAAATTAAATGCCGTATCAAATAAAAGCAAATACAATGCAACAAACATAGAAATCAATAAAACTATAACTGTTACATGAAAAACTTCTGATTTACCCGGCCAAAAGATTTTTTTATATTCATTAATTAGGTTTTTATAAGCTTCTCTTAATTTAAATTTACTCATAAAAAACACTCCTAAAATTAAAATGGCAGGCCAGACAGGAATCGAACCCGTAACTTTCGGTTTTGGAGACCGACGCTCTACCAATTGAACTACTGACCTATTTTACTTCACAACAATCTTTCTTTACTATTTAACTTCTCTGTATAGAGAATGTCTTTTTAGCACTGGATTGTATTTTCTCATTTCTAATCTTTCAGGATGAGTTTTTTTGTTTTTAGTTGTAACATAATGTCTCAACTTTGTTTCCGTGCATTCTAAAATCACTTGTACTCTCATGACTTCTATCCCTCCCAATAACAATATTGGTATTACCAGAATAAACTAGCTCGTTAATTTTAACATATTTATTATAATTTGTCAACTTATTTATTTTCACATTATATTATTTTTGTGTAAATTGTAACTCAAAGCGCTATATTTTTTAAATTTCTTATCATATCATATTTATTATAGTTAAATATAACAATGTTATTCTATAAAAATTATTTTAATTCATAATAAACATCCTATAACAATTCAATATTATTAATATATACAATAAATTATTTTATCTTATATAAATGAAATATTTAAGTATAAAATCAAATTTAAAATTTTAATAAATAAAATATTGCAAAAAAAAAATGAAGTTAAAAAACTTCAAGTAAATAGATGGCGTCCCTGGTTGGAT
>CAURVQ010000053.1:0-4176 GCA_963528625.1 uncultured Leptotrichiaceae bacterium
CCTTCAACAAATCCATTATTTATATTATATTTTTGTATATTATTTATTTCTTTTTCTACCCCCATATACATTATAGAGCCTTTATGTATTAAAATTTCACTCATAAATATAGTTTTTTCTATTGGAAATTTTTTAAAAATAATAAGAGAAATGCCTAAAATATGTTATAATAAATATATTTCTAGCAGGAGAAAAATTCTGATGAAAAAATTTAAGATAAAAACTAGACCGTCTGAAGAAATTATGATGGCAATAAATGGTGAACTTGATGATAAATTGATAAGTGAAAATATGAAAAAAATGCTGGAAGAAGCATATAAAATTTTTACTCATGATTTAAATGGAAAACTGACTGTGTGTACACCTTGCTGTGTAAGTGAAGAAAATGTAGAAAAACTCCTAAAGATACCGGTCAGAGAATTATCAAGGGAGTTAATGTGGGAGTATCTGGATGCTGTAAATCTAGATGAAACAGGACTTGAGATAAAACATTTTCTTCCCAAAATACTTGAGTTTATAGTAAAATATGCAGAAATAAGGCTGGACACTTCACTTATTCTTGATAAATGCCACTTTGAGAAGAAAATCTGGAGTGATGAGGAACTTGATTTCATGTATAGATTTTCAAATGAGTTTATGTTTGAAGTGCTTAAAACTGATCCTAAAACAGCAAGAATAGAAAATTTTTCAGTTTATATGACTATGTTTAATCTGGGAGGACTGAAAATAGAGCATCTATTTGATATTAAAATGTGGAAAAAAGCAAGTGAAAATATAAATGTATTGTGGCATTTTGAAGAAATGATGTACTACTATACTGAAAGCTATACTTACTATTCGTATTCTTTTTCTTCCAATCCTGAATTTAATGAACAAATGAATTTATGGATGAACAGTAAAGAAATTGCAGAGGTATTTTTACCGGTTATTGAAAAATATTATTTTGAGAATCCAAAGATGAATTATGAGGAACAATGGCGTCTGGATCAGCTTTATTCTGTTCTTGAAAAAAATTTAAAAAAATAGGAAAATCAGTGAGAATGAATATTTATTTCATATGAAATAAGAAAAAATATGATCTGATTATTTTGCCGGTGGTGGATATTGAAAATAGGCTTCTTGGAATGATAACAATAGATGATATATTGATGTAATTGAGCAGGAAGACACAGAAGATTTTCATAGAATGGCAGGGATATCATTTCCTGTAGAAGAAACTTATTTAAAGATAAGTGCATTTACAATGGCGAGACAGAGAATAATGTGGCTTGTAGTTCTTATGATTTCTGCAACTTTTACCGGAAGAATTATAAAAAGTTATGAAGATGTATTTCAGTCGGTAGTAGAGTAGTACTCGTTTCATTTATTCCCATGCTTATGGATACAGGGGGGGAATGCTGGAGCATAGTCTTCAACAACAGTAATTCGTGCTTTGTCATTAGGAGATGTGGAAGACAGGAGTATATTGTATTCCTGAACTGCATGAACATATCCATTCCAACCTTTTTTATACTGTCTTTATGACAGAGAAGGAATTTCCTTATGGTTGATGATTTCCTGTCCTTTAAAATATCTATTAGGATATGGTTTGTATCATACTCTTATTCCATATACATGGTAGGTGTCACAGATAAGTTTCACTTTTTTTATTTTTTACATCTTTTATTTCTTTTTCCACCCCATATATATTATAGAGCCTAATTGTTTTTAAAAAATATGTAAATATATTAAAATAAAAAATTGACAAAAAATAAAAAAAGTGATAATATAATATATGAACACATATTCATATATTATAGGAGAAATTTATGGAAAAAATAGAAAAATATAAATTAAATGTAAATGGAATTGATTGTGCTGGTTGTTCAGCTAAAGTTGAAAAAGAGATAAATAAAATGAGTATAGTAACTGAAGCTACAATAGATTTTGTGAATAAAAAATTGATTGTCAATTCAACAGAAAAAAATAAAGACAAATTGATTGAAGAAATTCAAATCTTAGTTGATAAAATGGGTAAAAATATTAAATTTTCATTTGAAAAAGAAAATAGTGTCAGTTATAGTAAAGAAATAAAAAATTTAATAAAAAAAATATTAATAGGAGTAGTTTTTTATATTATAGGATTTTTAATGCCAGAAAAAAATATATTAAAATTTATATTGTTTTTTATTAGTTATCTAGTAATAGGTGGAGAAATATTAACAGTGGCACTAAAAAATATTACTAAAGGTGAGTTATTTGATGAAAATTTTTTGATGATGATAGCAACGGTAGGTGCATTTGTTATAGGTGAATATCCGGAAGCTGTGGCAGTAATGTTATTTTATCAAATAGGAGAGTTATTTCAAAGTATAGCAGTAAATAACTCACGAAAATCAATTAGTGATTTAATGGATATAAGACCAG
Organism: uncultured Leptotrichiaceae bacterium; assembly: GCA_963528625.1. Lineage (GTDB taxonomy): Bacteria > Fusobacteriota > Fusobacteriia > Fusobacteriales > Leptotrichiaceae > CALHVR01. Next base: position 2,407 of record CAURVQ010000053.1, read on the forward strand.
ATTATGCTAATTTAAAAATAGGAGATAAAATTCAAAAAGTGTCACCAGAAAGTATAAAGGTGGGAGATATTATTGTTGTAAAACCAGGGGAAAAAGTGCCGGTAGATGCAGTAATTATTGAAGGAAGTTCAGTTTTTGATACATCGGCTTTAACGGGAGAATCATTACCAAAAGAAGCTAAGGTAGATGATAAAGTGCTAAGTGGATATATAAATAAATCAGGATTAGTGACATTAAAAGTTATTAAAGAGTTTGGTGAGTCAACAGTTACAAAAATTTTGGATTTAGTAGAAAATGCAGCAAGTAAAAAATCAAAAACAGAGAAATTTATTACTAAATTTGCAAGATATTATACTCCAGTTGTAGTTATAGTGGCTATGATGATAGTAATTATTCCAACAATTATTTTTGGGATAAATGTATTTAATATTTGGCTTTATAGAGCATTAGTTTTCTTAGTAGTTTCATGCCCTTGTGCTTTAGTTGTTTCTATTCCATTAGGATTTTTCGGTGGAATTGGAGGAGCTTCAAAAAATGGACTTTTAATAAAAGGTGGAAATTATTTGGAAGCATTAAATAATGTAGATACAATAGTTTTTGATAAAACAGGAACACTAACAAAAGGAGTATTTAATGTTACAGAGATTAATGTTTTTAACAATAAAATTACAGAACTTGAACTTTTAGATTATATTGCACACGCTGAATTTTATTCAAATCACCCGATTGCAAAATCAATAGTAAGAAAGTATAAAAATAATAATGGAATAATAGAAGAAAATAAAATTCAAAATTTTGTAGAAAAGTCAGGATATGGAATAGAAGTAAATATAAATGGTAAAAGCATTATTGCAGGAAATAGTAAAATGTTCTATGATAAAAATATAGATTTTGTAAAAAATAATAGTGTAGGAACACTTGTATATGTTGCAATTAATGGAGAATATGTAGGAAATGTCGTGATTTTTGATGAATTGAAGGAAACATCAAAAAAAACAATAAAAGAGTTATATAATTTTGGAATAAAAGATATTGTAATGTTGACAGGAGATAATAAAAAAGTAGGAGATTTTATAGGAGAAAAACTTGGAATAAAAAAAGTATTTTCAGAGTTACTGCCACAAGATAAAATTCAAAAATTAGAAGATATAATAAAAAATAAAAATAATAAAGGAAATATAGTATTCGTTGGAGATGGGATTAATGATGCACCTGTATTGACAAGGGCAGATATTGGAATTGCTATGGGTGGTATAGGTTCAGATGCAGCGATTGAAGCGGCAGATATTGTAATTATGAATGATGAACCAGAAAAAATATTAACAGCAATAAAAATTTCAAAATTTACTAAAAAAATAGTATTTCAAAATATAATATTTGCATTTGCAGTAAAAATAATTGTACTTGTATTAGGAGCAGGTGGGCTTGCAACAATGTGGGAGGCAGTATTTGCAGATGTAGGTGTAGCATTAATTGCAATATTTAATGCAATGAGAATTGTAAGAAAAAAATATTAAAGAAATTATAATAGTTAATAAAGTAAAAAGGATAAGAAAAATGAGTTGTACTTTCTCTAAATCTTATCCTTTTATAATAAATTAGACTGTGAAATTTTTTCTGTAAAATATGATATAATTCTATCTCTTTGATAATACCAAATACACTAAAACCCTTTATTTTAAAAGGTTTTTAAATGTATTTATAACCATTATGTAGGCAACATCTATTCTTTATTTACTAATGCCTCATAATTTAATATTGTCCATCTTA
>CAURVQ010000054.1:0-3192 GCA_963528625.1 uncultured Leptotrichiaceae bacterium
CGATTTTGGATAAGTATGCTGATTTGTTAGGTTTAGAAGCGGAGTTGAAAGTGTAGAAATGTTAAAAATAGGATTTTATTTGTTGTCCTTATCTTTATTATTCTCATTATTATTTATAAATGAGGTGGAAATTCCTATGTGTTTTCAGGAGAATTGTTGTTTTATAGGTTTTGGAGAAATTATTAAATTAAATATTTATCCTATTTGTTATTTGATTTTGATTTTATTAGGATTGATTTTTTATTTTATTTTCAAATATTTATTTAAAAGTAACGGTTGTCTTCCTGAAAAGATAAATGAAATTGAAAATATAAATTGGGAAAACTTAACATTTTTAGTAACATACATTATTCCCTTTTTATCTTTTAATTTTGGTGAGGGAAAAAATAGACTGATTTTTTTCTTAATATTGTTGATTATAGGAAATATATTTATAAAAACAAATATGTATTATACTAATCCTGTTTTAGTAATTTTTGGATATCATATTTATAAATTATCTACTAAAAATAGGGAGAGTATAATAGTTATTTCAAAAGATGTTTTATATAAGGCAAATGAGATAAAATTGATTTTTTTGAGTGATAATGTTTATATAGCAAAAAAAATAAACAAATGAACTTACAATCATTAAGAGAACAATTAAGTATTATAAGTGGGGAAAGCCCCAATATTGGTATAGTTATAAATATTATTAAAAAAGAGGATTATAGTATTTTTAATGCTAATATTTCAGGGGAATTGGCTGAAGAAATTAAACAAACTTTTATAAATTCTATTAGAGAAAAAATATTAGATAACGAAGAACTTGATTTTAGAAATATATCATCTGCTCATGAAACATCTAATTCTGTTTTTTTTATGATATAGAGGAATTTCCAGAAAAACTTAATGTTTTAAGAAATTTTAATCCTTTTGAGAATTATCCTAGTTTTTCATTTTCATCAGATAATAATATGAGTTCTATACAAGCAATGATAATTACTCTTGGAAATGAAGATAATTATTTTTCCATATATAAACATATTTATCCTATTACTATTCTGAAAGAAAATACAATGATGAGATTTATTCGAATTGGTAATGAATTTGAAAAGTTAAATAGTGATATATTACAAATAAATACATCTATAGATTTTTTATTTATTAATCAGTTATTAATAGTTAATAATTTGGCTACTCTTACAAAAGCATATGGATATGATGAAATTATTAAAAATCAAGCAAGGCAAAAAATAGAGTTAATAGAAAGTTTAGATTTGATAGATAATATACATGAGTTAGCAGAGTTTGTTAATAATACTAGATATGCAAAAAAATTTTTAAAGATAAATTCAGAATCTCCAGTTTTTAAATTAGAAAAAAGTGATATGATAAAATTTATTAGAGACCATCCTAAATTATCAAGGCAAATTAGATTTAATGAAACAGAAGACAAAATAAAACTAGATACTAAAACTTCTAAAGAAAAAGTGATTGGAGTTTTAAATGATGATATTCTTAAATCTAATTTGACTAATGTAGATTATGAAAGCGAAAGTAAATCAACAATGAGAGATGAAGTAGAGTAATTTAATATGGGACCTAAATTGAAATTAGGTAAAAACTTTTCATATAGGAAGAGTGTAAGTTTGGGAATAGGAATTAATTTTATGGTAGGCGACCATTTAGCAAATATCGCTTTGGTAAGGTCTTAATTATACCAATAAGCCTAATGCCATAGGGTATAGATTAAAATTGGGGTTGAGTTTTTAATAAAAATGATATTAAATCAAAAACATAAAAATTATGATTTTTTAGGTTTTCAAATCTAAAAGAATAATAGTGTGTGTAGTCTTTTTGGGGCTGCATTTTTTATAATTTTAAATAATATGAATAAAAGAATTTACACCGAAAAAAAAGGGATTTTTGATGTAGAAAGTCCAAAGGTTTTACAAGAAATAAAAACGATAATTCCAAATATAAAAGGAGTAAAAGTTTATAATATTTATGATGTATTTGGGCTTTCTGAGAAAGATTTTAAGAAAGTAGTAAATAATACCTTTGCTGACCCTGTTACCGATATTTTGCATTACGAAAATCCAGCGAAGAACTTATATTTTGCAATGGAGTTTCTACCTGGGCAATATGACCAAAGAGCCGACTCAGCAGAACAATGTATCGCTCTGCTCACTCAAACCGAAAATGCTAAAGTATGTAGCGGTAAATTGATAGAGGTTTTTGGGGCGACAGAGCAGGATTTATTGAAGATAAAAGATTTACTCATCAATAAAATAGAAAGTCAAGAAAAAGACCTATCAAAAATAGAATATCCAAAAGAAGAGGCTCCGAGAAGTATCATTACTTACGATTCTTTCAATTCGTTGAACGATGAAGAATTAGAGGAATTTTATAATGAACATGGTTTTGCCTTTGGACTTGATGACTTAGTATCCATTCAGAGATATTTTCAATCTGAAAATAGAAATCCGACAGAAACTGAACTAAAAGTTCTGGATACTTATTGGAGTGACCATTGTAGGCATACTACTTTTGAGACGGAATTAAAAAATATTCAGTTTGAAGGACAATTCAGAGAGACTTTAGAAGAAATTTTCGCTGATTATTTAGAAAAAAGAAAGTTTTTAGGCAGGGAAGCGAAACCGATTTCCTTGATGGATTTAGCGAAGGTTTGTGGAAGATATTTTCATAAAACAGGAAAATTAGAAAACTTGGTGGTTTCTGAGGAAATAAACGCTTGTACCATTCAGATAGAGGTAGAGTATGATGGAAAAAAAGAGCCTTGGTATCTGTTGTTTAAGAATGAAACTCATAATCACCCAACGGAAATTGAGCCATTTGGAGGGGCTTCTACATGTTTAGGGGGAGCGATTAGAGACCCATTATCTGGGCGTTCGTTTGTTTATCAAGCGATGAGATTGAGTGGAGCATCAGATGTTTTAGAACCGATAGAAAATACATTGAGAGGAAAACTACCTCAAAGAACCATTACAAAACAGGCGGCTAATGGTTATTCTTCTTATGGAAACCAAATTGGTTTAGCAACTACTCTTGTTTCTGAAATTTATAATGAAGATTATAAAGCGAAAAGAATGGAGGTGGGATTCGTAGTAGGAGCGGTGCCAGTGGATTGGGTAAAAAGGGAAAAACCACAAGAAGGAGATAGCATCATTATTCTCGGCGGTGCGACAG
>CAURVQ010000055.1:0-3057 GCA_963528625.1 uncultured Leptotrichiaceae bacterium
CATTAATTTATACCTCTTTCTTAGTATCATCCTTTGTTTTATCTTTTTTTTTTTTGCAAAAGCTTAGTTGAAATATTATTAATTGTTATTATATATTATTTTCTATATTTTTTCAATATTTTCTATAATTTTTCTTTTTATATTTTTTATATAATAGCTATCTACAATACTTATTTTTCCATAATTTATAAAAAAAACTGTCATTAATTGACAGTTTTATTATTTCAAATATTGTTACTAATAAATTATTGTGAAACAACATTAGTTGCTTGAGGACCTTTAGGACCTTCTTCAATGTCAAAGCTTACAGCTTCTCCTTCTGCTACTGTTTTAAATCCTTCTTTATTAATTTTTGAAAAATGTAAGAAATAATCTTGTCCATCCTCTCCAGAAATAAATCCAAATCCTTTTTTTTCGTTAAACCATTTTACATTTCCTAACAAAATGATACCTCCTAATATTTTTTCACCTCAAACATGATGCATAACTAGATATATTTATTTAATTTTATTATTATTTATACTTACTTACTGAATCTTGCTTTTTGGTTCTTACTAAATTATACCATATTTTTGAGAAAAAACAATAGTAAAAAAAATAAAATTATATATATATTATTTATATTTGTATTAGATATAAATATAATAAAGTTAATTCATAAAAATAAACATTATTTTAATTTATAATTTTATATCTTCATTTTTTAATTTCAAACTATATCTTAACTAAAATTATCAATGAATAAAAAAATACATTTTTTACAAATGTATCTTTTTATACTATTTATATTCTTCTCTCCAACTCTTCAAACAAGTGTTCTCTTAACTCTTCATCATCTATATTATCTAATATAGGTCTAAATGACGATTCTACAATTAATTTTTTTGCTCTTGCTTCTGACAATCCTCTACTCATTAAATAAAATAGCTTATCATCATCAACTTTACCAATAGAAGCATAGTGTTCTCCAATAACATCATCTTCATCACAGAACAATGTAGGAATTGCGTGAACATTTACATCTTTATTTAATAAAATTGCAAATTCTCCTTCTCTTCCTTCAGATTTAGCTGCTCCACGCTTAAAGTACATATTTCCTCTAAACACTTTTGTTGCAGTATCTTTAACTGCTCCTCTTCCGTGAATTTCTCCTATCGTCTGTCTACCATAAAATACTGTTGAATACTCTATATCTATTTTTCTAGTCCCATCCGCTAAATATCCCGGCCAAACATAAGTTTCTGCTCTATCTTCCATCAAATAAGTTGTATGGCTTATTCCATTTATTTTTGCTCCTAATTCTACAGAATAATATCCAACATTCCCTTGACCGTAAGTTTCAATTTTTGATCCTTCAAAGTTTTGGCTTTCATCATTTAAAGTTTGAATTTTTATAATTTTAACTTCTGAATTTGCTCCTGCTTTTACTTGAATTGATCCATTATGATAAGCAGGCGTTCCATCTGCCGAATTATAAGTAATAATAATAGTTGCTTTTGCAAAATCTTCAACTTCTATAACATTATTATCTACTAAAAAATTATTTTCTTTATCTGTCGTATAAGTTATATAAATTGGATGCTCCAATACTTTTCTCTCTTTAACTCTCACATATTTCCCGGCATTATTCATCACAATATTTTGTAATTTAAAGAATTTTCCCAATCCAAATTTATTATCATTTTCTAATTTTTTTACTTCATTTCCTGCATCTTTTATATTTTTTACTTCAACTCCATCTTGAACATCATTTCTTAACTCTACATTATTAAATGCCTTAAACTGTGCTGGCTCTTCATATTTATAGTCTACTCTTTTCCAAGTTGGCTTATCAAGAGCTACATATTCATCAAATTTACTTTTTAAAGCTGGATCAAGATTTTGTAAACATGTTTCGTTTAACATCATTTTCTCCTTTATTTTATATAATCTACATTGTTGTAATTATCCAATAGTTCCTTCCAATTCCAGTTCAATTAATCTATTTAATTCTACTGCGTATTCTAATGGTAACTCTTTTGAAATTGGCTCAACAAATCCCCTAACAATCATTGCCTTAGCTTCATCTTCACTAATTCCTCTCGACATTAAGTAGAAAATTGCCTCGTCACTAATTCTACCAATTTTCGCCTCATGCCCTATATCTACGCTATCATTTTTAATTTCAATTATAGGTATAGTATCTGATCTTGATTGATTATCTAACATTAATGACTCACATTCAACTGTTGATTTACAATTATGTGCCGTTTTTGCAACATGTAAATAACCTCTATAAAATGCTGTACCTCCATTTTTAGAAATAGATTTTGAATGTACAGTAGATGTTGTATACGGTGCTACATGAATAATTTTACATCCTGTATCTAAATATTGTCCTGTTGATGCAAATGTAACTCCTGTAAATTCACATCTTGCTCTTTCCCCTCTTAGTACAGTTGTTGGGTAAAGCATTGTAGCTCTTGACCCAAACGACCCAGAAATCCATTCCATTACTCCATTTTCATCTACTAATGCTCTTTTTGTATTTAAGTTATATAAGTTTCTTGACCAGTTCTCTATTGTAGAATATCTTAATCTTGCACCTTTTTTTACTATTAGCTCAACAGCTCCTGCATGTAACGCATTTTTTTGATATTTAGGTGCAGAACATCCTTCAATAAAATGTAAATCTGCTCCTTCTTCCACAATTATTAATGTATGCTCAAACTGTCCTGCTTCTGGTGCATTTAATCTAAAGTACGATTGCAACGGCTTATCAACTTTTACACCCTTTGGTACATACACAAAAGTTCCTCCAGACCAAACAGCTGTATGTAACGCTGCAAATTTATGATCCGTTGCCTTTATTATTTTTGAAAAATATTCTTTTATAATATCTTCGTGTGTGTGAATTGCTGTTTCTATATCTGTATAAATTACACCTTTTTCAGACAACTCTTTATGCAAACTGTGATAAACTATTTCTGAATCATATTGAGCTCCAACTCCTGCAAGCGATTGTTTTTCTGCTTCCGGAATACCCAATCTATCAAATGTATCTCTAATATATGACGG
>CAURVQ010000056.1:0-2732 GCA_963528625.1 uncultured Leptotrichiaceae bacterium
AACATTCACAAATGTATAGACTTTAATATTTCTATGCAATATGATTTTTATCATGGATAGTATTTGTGTTCAGAAGTATAAAAAATAATCAGAATTTAGAATATACATCATTTAAGGGATATTGTAATTTAAAATCTATATATAAAGTATTTAACTTATTTATCTCAAATAATTTATTTTTTAATTAAAATAATTGAAATAAATAACTAATTTATTTGTTATGTTTGGATTTTTTTTATTTTTGGCAAAACAAGTAATAAATAACTAATATGTCTGATAATATATTTGGATTAGATGTTTTATTAAAAAAAGAAGAAACGGGCTTAGTGCGCTATAGTAGCCGTATGTATGAAAAAGATTGGGATAGATTAATTAATCTTAGAAGACACAAAGTAGTAGAACTAGGAGACCGTTCTTATAACAACACATCTGCGATAGAAGAAGCAGTAGGAATTTTACAGTCAAAATACGATATTCCTCGTGGCGAAACTCCCACAAAATTGGTTAGTGGTCGTCGTGGAAGCGAGGTAAAACATAAAAGTAAAGATACTTCCATCATGTTGAGTAAAGAAACTGTTGATTACATCAAAGATTTTTTAGCATATAAAGCATTTGTTCAAGGAGATATAGGTTATACACGAATGAAATTTTTTGAAGAAGTAATAGGAGAGAAAATAATAACAGAGAGTATATCAGGAACGGAACCTGAACAAGATTATCCATAAAAAAACCGCACAAATCAAATAGATTGGCGGTTTAATTAAGATTTCGTAGAAATCATTTTTGCGGTACAAATATATAAAATTTCCATGGAAAAAAGAGAGATTTTAAAAATAAAAATTGAAGAAATTAATTATGATATTATCCAAGAATTTAAGGATAATCCAAATATTCGTACAATCCTTTATACAGAGAGGCTTTATAGTTTCATGAGAAAAAAGGATTTGACTCTTTTACCTACCAAAATAATCAATGTAATTCTTAGTGCGGTCAAAGATGAGCAACAGAAGTATATCAAAGAAACATCTTTACCTGGAATTATTGTAGAAACACCTGTTAAACAAATTACTCTTGAAGATATTTTTCAGGATTGGACTGAAAATACGAGGGCAAGATTCACAGTAAATTTCAAATCAATAAAGCTTGATAAAGACATAAAAAACAGAGAACTTTTCGAGGCTTTTATCTATTTATCAAACCTTAACTGGCAAATCATCAATGATGTAGAAACAGGGGATGTGGAGCTGGTACCTTTCATAGAAGCGGTAAAATGGAATAAAAATAAACAATATATTCAGTTCAATATGCATAAAAAAACAATGGAAAGTTTATTGGACATGAGTAAATTTCTAAAATTAGAAAATGATTTCGTAATGAATTTGAAAAGTGTAAAAACGCTATCTTTCATCTTCTGGTTATCTAAATTCATCCCGTACAATGGAACAACAATAAGTATTCAAAAATTTGTAGAAGAAATGGATCTTACTAGTAGTTATCCTTCTAAAATAGATGAATATCTGAAAAGAATTCGTGCAGAAATTAATAGTGGAAATTATGCCTATGGATTTAATTATTCATTTGAAAACAAAAATATAAAGTTTCAATTATATTATAAAAAAGAAGCTATCAGGAAAATTGAAGAAATAGAAGATTTAGAAGCCTTGAAGCGTCAGAGAGCCTTATATCACATTTATAGTGTAAGAGAACTATCTCCTGAAAACAAGCAAAAAATAGAAAATGTATATAAAGCACTAGGATATGATAAAACCTCAAATCTTCTGAAGAGAAAAATAAGCAAGTATTATTACAGAAAAAGGAGGAGTTGGAAAAACAACAACAATACATCTTGGAGCAGCTCTAGCAGAGAAAAAGAAAAAAGTTCTTTTGATTGATTTTGATGCACAGAGAAATTTATCCATTGGATACAAAATTCCAAAAGACTATTCATACACAATTAAAAATCTTTTAGAAAAAACAGGTGAATTCAGGATGGTTCAAAAGGGCGAAAACCTTTTTATTTTAGCTGGAGATAGAAATATTGAAAAATCAAAGAGGGATAGAAATATTTTAAGAGAAATGCTTAATATTTTGGGAGAAAAATTAGCCTTTGATTATATTATTATTGATTGTCCGCCTCGTCCTTTGACTGGAGATTTAGGACTTGGATAGATGGCTTTGGCTTCATCAGATTATGTGCTTTCTCCTATTGAGGCAGAAGAATATTCCATTGAAGGGATCAAGGAATTGCTCCCAAGTTTAGTGAATATCAAAAAGAAATATAATCCAAAATTAGAGTTTTTAGGTTTTTTCTTTAATAAAGTTCTTACTAACACAAGAAATTTTAGAGAATATAGAGCGTTAGCAGTGGAACAAGCAAAAGGATATTTCTTTAACACTTTCATCAGACAAGATGTAAATGTAGAAAACGCTAAAAAAGAAGGAAAAACTATATTCCAAATAGCTCCAAACTGCAGAGCAAGTGAAGATTATAAAAATCTAATAAAAGAAATAATAAATAAAATAAATAAGTTAAATAATTAGAATAGTGTATTTAATTATAAAAATAGAAGTGAATTAAGATCACTTCTATTTTGTTTTAATATGGTTTATTTTTTTGGAAAAACAAATCTCAAAAGGAGCACTATATGGTATACTAAAAAACATTATCGCTCTAGTATAGGAATTACTTCCCCATTTTCTTTTCTTAAAATATCTATATAAGCTCCAAAATA